>JAWVFT010000092.1:0-41218 GCA_033855775.1 Blastocatellia bacterium
ATCGGCCAGAAGATTGGAAGCTTTTCAAAGAGAGCGGGCGAGCCGGATTCCGCCGTGTCGCCAATCTCCATGCCGTTGTAAAGCATCGGCACGCCGTCGAGCGTGAAGACGAAGGCCGAGGCCGCCAGCGCGCCGCGCTCGCCAAAGCGCACGATGGCTCGCCGCTCATCATGATTATCCGAGAAGCGCATGTGCAGCGAATCTTTCGGGAACTGCGCGCGCTCCTCGCGCCATGAATCGCGCAAACTGCTGGCGGGCTTCATGCCCATCAGCGCTTCGGTCAGCGCGCTGTGCAGCGGCCATGAGTAGTCAAGGTCGAAAGCCTTGACGAGCAAATCGGGCGAGTGCCATTCGGCCAGCATCACTATGTCGGGTTTGATTCGCTCCAACTCCGCGCGCGCTCGCTCCCAGAAATCGGTCGGCACGAATCCGGCCACGTCGCAGCGAAAGCCGTCCAGGTCATACTCGCGCAGCCAGAATTTCAGCATCTCAATCATGTAGTCGCGCAGGCGCGGATTGTCGTAGTTGAGGTCGGCCACGTCCGCCCAATCCGGCACGGGCGGAATAATCTTGCCGCTCTTGTCGCGCGTGTAAAACTCCGGCTCCTTCATCATCACGCTATCCCAAGACGTGTGATTGGCAACGATGTCAATGATAACTTTCATCCCGCGCCGGTGGGCTTCCGCAACGAGGCGGCGCAAGTCTTCCTTCGTCCCGTAGTCCGGGTTAATCGCATAGTAATCGCGCACCGCATAAGGACTGCCGATGCTGCCCTTCTTCTTCTCCTGTCCCACCGGATGAATCGGCATCAGCCACAGGATATTGACGCCCAACGTCTTCAACTCGTCGAGCCGCGCCGTCACGCCACCAAAATTCGCGCTGGCTGAAAAAGCGCGCGGAAAGATTTCATAGATAACGCCGTCGCGCACCCAAGCGGCGGACGACCGCGCCGTCTCTTTGGAGAAATCGCGCGGCGGCGTCGCCTGTTGAGCCGACGCGCCGAGGCTCAGGCTGCACAACAACAACGTCGAGCAGAGTAGATGACAGGCAAGCTGGCGAACCCTTCGGCGCAAACGCATAGACGCTCCAATCCTTTGATTCAACCCGAAACGCGACCGCGCCACACGCGCAGCGCGCATGATAGAGAGCGACGCTTTCAACTTCCTACAGCAAAGCTTTCAACGTTCGCACGCGAGGCTTTCAGCGTCGTCGCGTGTCGTCCATCAAACCCGTGCTCGGCACGGGCTGCGCCGTCCCTTGCGTGTTGAAAGGCTCGCGCTCGTCGCCTTCAATCACGGCGCGGGCCGGAACATCGTCCGCCACATCTTTCACCAGCGAGACACAGAGAGCCGCAATCAGCATGAAGGCTCCTCCGGCCATCACGACGTAGAGCGGCGCGTTCGGATTGTCGCGCCCGAAGAGCAGGCGAATCACCGGCCCGAACGTAAAGGAAGCGACGATTTCGGGAATGACGATGAAGAAGTTGAAGATGCCCATGTAGACGCCCATCCGCGCCGGAGGCAGCGCGCCCGCGAGGATGGCATACGGCATCGAGAGAATCGAAGCCCACGCGATGCCGACGCCAATCATCGTCAGGAGCAGCATGTTTTTGTCGTGAATAAAATATGCCGAGAGCAGCCCCGCCGCGCCGCACAAAAGCGCGATGACGTGAACCGTCTTGCGGCTGGTCGCGCGAGCCAGCGGCGGCAACAGAAACGCGACGGCGAAGCAGGTGATGGAATAGACGGCGAAGGCGTTGCCGCCCCACGCTTGGCCGTCCGTGAAGCGCGGGTCGCGTTCGTTCGCCGCCCCGAAGACGTGATAAGAAGTCATCAAGCCGAAGAACATCCACATGCAGAAGAGGCCGAGCCATGTGAAGAACTGTACGACGGCCAGTTGCTTCATCGTCGCGGGCATCTCGCGGATGGCCGACGAGATTTCACGCAGCAACTCGCGAATGACGGCGAGGATGCGTTGAATGATATTGCCTTCGCCGCGCAGGGCTTGCCGCCTGCGCTCAAACTCCGCCATGTCTTCCGGCGGATACTCCTTCGTCGTGAACACAGTCCACAGCACGCAGACCAGAAAGGCGACCGCTCCAATCTTGAAAGCGTAGTTGACGCTTGCCGGAATCGCGCGCACCGCTGTGTCGGCTGCCGTCGCCGTGCGCGCGTCCACGCCCATGCGACGAAAGATGTAGGGCAACAGGTTGGCGAGCGTTTGACCGATGCCGATGAAGAAGCTCTGCATCACGAATCCGGCGGTGCGCTGGTCTGTGTTCAGTTTGTCGGCGACGAACGCGCGAAACGGCTCCATCGAAACGTTGATTGACGAATCCAGTATCCAGAGCAGCCCCGCCGCCATCCAGAGCGTCGGAGAGTCGGGCATGAAGAAGAGAGCGACGCTGGC
This sequence comes from Blastocatellia bacterium, assembly GCA_033855775.1. Classification (GTDB taxonomy): domain Bacteria; phylum Acidobacteriota; class Blastocatellia; order Pyrinomonadales; family Pyrinomonadaceae; genus DASVTR01. The sequence continues at coordinate 2,410 of JAWVFT010000092.1, forward strand.
GAGAATGGCTCCGATTAAAAAGTAGGGACGGCGGCGGCCCAAACGATTCCACGTCCGGTCGCTCATCGAGCCGATGAGGGGCTGCACCAGCAGTCCCGTCACGGGCCCGGCCAGCCAGAGAATCGGTATCTGGTCGGAGTTCGCGCCGAGGTAGGTGTAGATGCCGCTCATGTTCGCAAGCTGCAATCCCCAACCGAACTGTATGCCCATAAACCCGAAACTCATGTTCCAGATTTGCCAGAAGCTCAAACGTGGTTTCTGTTGCATCGCTTCTCACCTCTTTCAGCTATCGTGCGTACAGGTTGATGTCTTCCAAAATCACGTCGCGGTCGAGCGAGAGCGCGAACATGAGAGCGCGAGCCATGTTGCCGACGTGAATCGCGCCCGCGCGCGGCTGCTCGTCTGCTCCCGTATGCTCAACGTCAACCAGCCCCGGGCAGAAGTTGAAGACGCGGATGTTGGCCTTCGTCTTGAGCGCTTGGTCGCGCAAGCTTTCGGCGAATCCGAGCAGCGCGAATTTCGAGGCGCAGTAGGAAGGCACGTCCGCGTAGCCGTGCTTGCCCGCCTGCGAAGAGACGTTGATGACATCGCCGAAATCCTGCGCCGTCATCACCGGCAGCAACGCTCGGGCAAGCCACATCGCGCCGCGCAGGTTCGTCTCCAACACTTCGTCCCAACCCTCGTCCGTGATGCGTTCGACCGTCTCAGGCACAGCCAGCCCGGAGTTATTGACGAGCACGTCAACCGCGCCCCAACGCTCAAGCGCATACTGCGCCAGAGCCTCCGTCTGCCCACGGTGGCGCAGGTCGAACACATACGGGAAGACGCGCTCCGCTCCGCACTCGGCGTTCAACTCGTCAGCCGCGCGATGCAGCACATCCGGCCGCCGCGACGCGATGACGACCCGCGCGCCCGCCGAACATAAAGCCTGCGCGAACGCGCGACCGATGCCCGTGCCGCCGCCCGTCACCAACGCCACTTGCTCCGTCAAGGGTTTCGTTTTCATCTGTCAAAGCTTCGTTTTCATCTGACTGTAAGAATGCTCGCTGAACGCGCGGGCAAACTGATTTTGAGTTTGCCGTCCGTGACGCGCGCGTCCGTGGTTGTGTCGAGCCTGTCCGTCAACCTTGCGCCGTCGGCGAGTCGAGCGCGCGTAACATCAACCTCAAGGCTCGCAGGCTTCGCGTCGTTGTTGATGAGGACGATGACGGACGAGCTATCGCCGACGCGCGCGTAGGCGTATTGCTGCGCGGCGACGTGCAGGTTGACGAGCGCGCCGCGCCTTAAAGGCTCAAGCTCCGTGTGCAGCCGCGCCACACGTCGCACATACTCGAAGAGGTCTTGCTCGATGGCTGTGCGGCCTTGCCTTGTGAAAGCGTTGCGCTCGTCATTGGGGAAGCCGCCGGGAAAGTCGCGCCGCGTCGTCGGCTCGTCCGCGCCTTCCATCGCAATCTCGTCGCCGTAGTAAAGCTGCGGCGCTCCGCGCGTCGTCAGGACGAACGTGTTTGCCAGTTTCAAGCCCGCGATGGTCGCTCCCTTTTCGCTCATGAAACGCCCGTCGTCATGCCCGCCGAGCAGCGTCACAAGGATGTCAGGATTCGTGTAGAGATAATCTTTGGCGAGAGCTTGCGCCACCTCGCGGACATCCTTGCCTTCGGCGAAGGCGTGGCGAATCGGATAAAAGAGCGGAAAGTCGAGCAAGCTATCGAGGCCCGAATCAATGCCGTCAAAGCGTGCGCGCCCGCCCTGAAAGAAAGACGTGTGAACGACATCGCCGTCTTTGACTTCGCCGACCACGCGGAAGCGCGGATACTCGCGCTTGATGGCCGCCGTCCAGTCGCGCCAGAAATCGTTAGGCACGTACTGCCAAGTGTCTTCACGAATCCCGTCGAGGCCCGTGACGCCAATCCACCACAAAGTATTTTGAATGAGATAACGCCTGACCTCTTCGTCCGACTGATTCAAGTCCGGCAGAAAGTCTAAGAACCAACCTTCCATCGTCTCGCGCTTGATTTCGGGTTCGGCTCGCGGGTCGTGCAAGACCCACGTTTGGAAAACATTCTTGAGATGCGCGGCGCGCGTCCCGTTGTACCATGTGGGCGTCGGCGAATCTTCAACCCAAGGGTGATACGGCCCGGTGTGATTGACCACCGAGTCCTGAATAATCTTGATGCCGAGCCTGTGCGCTTCGTCAACCAACTCGCGCAGCTTCGCTAACGTCCCGAAGTGTTCCTCGACGCCGTAGAAATCAATCGCGCCGTAGCCGTGAAAGCCCGTCGTCGTTCCGCCCTCTTTCTTCTCAATCTCGTCCGGGTGATTGACGTTATCGTACCAGGGCGTGAGCCAGACGGCGGTGACGCCAAGGTCTTTCAGGTAAGGCAAGCGATTGATGACGCCTTGCAGGTCGCCGCCGTGATAGTAGAACTTGTTGGCGCGATTATAGAGGCCGCGCGATTGCGCGGGGTCGTTGTTCTTCGCGTCGCCGTCGCTGAAGCGGTCGGTCATAATCAGGTAGAGCACGTCGTCTCCTGAAAAGCCCTGAAAGCGACCGGCGCGAGCGAGCGGCTCAAGAATCTCAAACGGCGTCTCGACCACGCCGCCCTGCGTCGTTATCCGCAGATTCCTGCGCCCTGCCTTCGCTTGCCCGTCAACCCGCACGTCAACGAAGATGTACGTTCCCGCAGCGTTGACGCGCACCAATCCAGTCTCCAAGCCGGAGCCGACGGCCTCGACCCGTGCGCCCTGAAAATTGCGACCGCGAATCAACACGCGCACAGGATTGATTGAATGACCGAGCCACCAGTTCGGCGGCTCGACCTTCGTCACGAGCGGTGCAGCCGTCTGCGCAGTCGAAGCCGAAGCTATCAACGCCAGCAGAGCTATCAACGAAACAACCCGCGCGCATCTTTTGAAATTATTCATAACCCCTTTTTCAAGCGTCCGCCGTGATGAATGAAAGCCGATTCAGTTATTCCGAATGAAAGCCGATTTGCTTATTCCACTTTCTGAATCCTGCCGTACAACTCCGTTATCTCGCGCAGCCGCGCGCTCAGTTTCTCGTCAAGCGCGCCCGCCTCGTAACGCCAATTCCAGTTGCCGCTCGTGCTGGCGGGGAGATTCATGCGGGCTTCCGTGCCGAGGCCGAGCAAATCCTGCAAGGGAACGATGGCGATGTCGGCGACGGAGGCGAGGACGGCGCGGATGAAGTCCCAATGGATTTCTGCGCCGTCCGAGTCAAGGTAATCGAGACAGAATTTGCGCTCGCGTTCGACCTGCGCGGCGTCGCGCGTCGAGCCTGCTCCGGCTTCGCTCTTGAACCAACCGGCGGTGGTGTCGTTGTCGTGTGTGCCCGTGTAGACGACGACGTTGCGAATGTAGTTGTGCGGCAAGTCTAAGTTCTTCGGGTCGCCGCCAAAACCGAATTGCAGGATACGCATGCCGGGAAAGCCGAAGTCGTCGCGCAGGGCTTCGACATCGGGCGTGATGACGCCGAGGTCTTCGGCGATAATCGGCAACTCTCCGAGCGAGCGTTTGATGGCCGTGAACAATTCCCTGCCCGGCACATTCACCCAACGCCCGCGCTCCGCCGTCTGGTCTGCGCCGGGGACTTCCCAGGACGCCGCGAAGCCGCGAAAGTGGTCTATCCGCACGATGTCGAAAATTTCCAGCGTTGCCTGCACGCGCCGCAGCCACCATTGAAAGCCTTCGACGCGCATCCTCTCCCAGTTGTAAATAGGGTTGCCCCAGAGTTGGCCCGTCGCGCTGAAGTAGTCCGGCGGGACGCCCGCGACGACGATTGGATTGCCGCGCTCGTCCAGCTTGAATTGTTCGGGATTTGTCCAAACGTCCGCCGAATCGCGCGCCACGAAAATCGGAATATCGCCGATGAGCTTGACGCCCGCGGCGTGCGCGTAAGACTTCAACGCGGCCCATTGTTTGAAGAAGAGAAACTGGTAAAACTTATGCGCGTCCACCTGCTCGCGCAAGTTCTCGCGGGCGCGAAAGAGCGCGTCGCGGTCGCGCCTGACGAGCGCAGAGTCCCACTCGTTCCAGGCCTTGCCGTCCTGCGCGTCCTTCAAGGCGCGAAAGAGCGCGTAGTCGTCGAGCCACGAAGCGGCCTGCTGGCTAAAGCCCTCGAAGTCTGCGCGCAGGCCCGTGTCGGTCGTCCGCCGGAAATTCTCGAAAGCCTTGGCGAGAAGGCGATTCTTAAACTTGATGACCTCGCCAAACTCGACGCGCGCAGCCGGGAACGATGGCGCGTCCGTTAAGTCCGAAGCCGATAGCAAACTTTCCCTGACGAGTTGTTCGGGGCTGACGAGCAGGGCGTTTCCGGCGAACGCGGAGAAGCATTGATACGGCGAATCGCCGAAGCCCGTCGGCCCCAAAGGCAACACTTGCCAAAGACTCTGGCCCGACGCTTCCAGAAAATCCACGAAGGCGTAGGCAGCTTCGCCCAAATCGCCGATGCCGAATTTTCCCGGCAATGATGTCGGGTGCAGCAGAAGACCGCTCGTTCTGGGAAAGCTCACGCATCGCTCCTTAACGGTGGATAGAAATCTATTGAAGGCGGCAAGGCTCGCGCTCCGCATCGAAAACTCGATGCCTCGCGCGCCGCTTCTTCGCACGCCTCAAAGCTGCTGATGACTGTCTTGACTGTGCTCGCCAGTATAGCTTAAACCCGCGGACGCGCGACATCATTTTCCGAGCCGCCGCTTCATGCTCCGTCAAGCAACAAAAGCGCTGCTAACTATCTGGCCTGTTCGTCAAACGCCAGCCTGTAAGCGACCGCCGTTTGTGGCGGAAGGTTGAGCGTGAACGCGCCGCCAGCTGCGGAGATGCGCGAGTCATGGGCCGCGAGCAACGGCAAGAGCCGCGCGCCGTCGCCCGCCTCAAGCCATGCGCTCGGAATCTTGACGGGCTTCGTCGCGGGCGAACGATTGAAAGCGATGATGACAGTCTCGCTCGCGTCGCGTCGCGCGAAGACGTAGGCGTCGTCATCGTAGAAAAGGTCAACGAGGCTGCCGCGGCGGATGGACGAATGCTCGCGCCTGAGTCGCAGCCAGTCGCGCGTCCACTCATACACACGTTGCTCGGCTGGCGTGCGCCCGCTTCGCTCGAAAGCGTTGCGCGCATCGTTTGGCCAGCCGCCGGGAAAGTCGCGGCGATTGTCGGGGTCGTCATCGCCCTGCATCGCAATCTCGTCGCCGTAGTAAAGTTGCGGCACGCCTCTGACGCTCAAGAGAAAGGCAGTGTGCAGCATCAGCCCTTCCGTCGTCATGCCTTTCATCGAAGCCGTGCGTCGCACGTCGTGATTGCTGAGCATCGTGACGAGACGCGAAGCTTCCGGATAGTCGGCATCGAACTTCAACACGTCGCGCAGCGCGCGCGCTGGCTTCTGGTTCGTGAAGACGGCGATTGACGCTTGCCACAAAGGGAAATCGAAGACCGCATCGAGTTCGGTGTCGATGCCGTCCCAACCGCGCCGCCCGCCCATGAAGAAACTCGTATGCGACGGGTCGAAGTCGAACACTTCGCCGACCATCCACATGCGCGGATATTGACGATGCAGGGCCGCCGAAAGGTCGCGCATGAAGAAGCGCGGCATATACTGGATGGTGTCTTGACGGATGCCGTCGAGGCCGGTCTTGCCAATCCACCAGAGCGCGTTCTGTATCTCGTAGCGCGCGACTTCAGGCTCTTCCTGATTCATGTCCGGCAGTTGGTCGTTGAACCAACCGTCGAGCGTGGGCCTTCGTTCTTCCGTGGCGGCGTGCGGAGAGAGCAGCAAGTCTGCGCGGAAAGGATTTTGCAGATGACTGGCAACCGTGCCGTGAAACCAATCGTCGAGCGGCGGGTCTGTGGCCCATGCGTGCTGCACGCCGACGTGGTTGGCCACTTGATCTTGAATCACCTTGAGGCCGAGCGCGTGCGCTCGCTCGACCAACTCGACGAGCGAGCGCATGTCGCCGAAGTGGTCTTCGACGCCGTAATAATCAATCGCGTGATAGCCGTGATAATTCGTGTTCGGGCACCAGGGCTTGTCACACTCGTTGACCGTGTTCGGATTGTCGTACCACGGATTAATCCAGAGAGCCGTGACGCCTAGTTCTTTCAGGTAAGGCAGATGATTGATGATGCCGCGAAAGTCGCCGCCGTGAAAGGCGCGTGCGTTGCGGCGGTCGTTGGCGGCGGCAGGGCTGCCCGGCGGGGCATCGTTCGAGGTGTCGCCGTTGCTGAAGCGGTCGGGCATGATGAGATAGATAACGTCGTCGGTCGTGATGCCCTGAAAATTTTTGGCGGCGTCGAGCGGAGCGTTCAGATGAAACGGGATGGTCGCCTTGCCCGCGTCCGTCTCAAGCGTGAGCGGATATTCGCCGGGACGCGCCGCAGGGTTGATGCCGACGCTGACGAACAGGTAAGAGCCGGAGGCGTTGACGACCGCTGAACTGACAGCGGTTTCCGTTCGCGTCGCGGTCACGCGAGCCCCGCGCAGATTCCGCCCGCGCACGAGCAGCCGCACGGGGTTAATCGTATGCGCGGCCCACCATGAAGACGGCTCGACTTTAAGAATCGAAGGCGCGGCGTTTGTCTGCGCCCGCGCCTCAAGGCCAAAGCAGAGCAGCAGGGCGCAAAGGGCCGCGCACGTCGTCCTCGATACGAACTTTGCCATCTGGACTCTCACTTTCAAAGGTGATGCCAAGGCGCTCGAATGCCCGCGCAGGATTGACTTCAATTTTACGACTCAAGGGGGGAAATTTTCACGCAAAGACGCAAAGGCGCTAAGTAAGACAAAGCTGTTTCGTCAGAGCGTTGATTGCTATCCGTCAAGCCGCTGGCTTACTTTTTAAAGCGGCGCACGTATGTGACGAGCGCGGCGATTTCGGCTTTGGAGAGATTCTTTTTAAAGGCGGGCATGCCGCCCTGTCCGCTCGTAATGATGGCGGAAAACTCTTTGTTGCTGAAGCGAGCATGAAGCTCCGGGTCGGTCAAATCCGGCGCGTTGTAAACTTTCCCGAGTGGCGTCTCGCTGCGCCCGTCCGCGCCGTGGCAACGCGCGCAGTTTTGCCTGTAGACGCCTTCCACCGCCACGGGCTGCGCCTTGCGACCTTGCTTTTTCTGCGGCGCAGAGGACGCGCGCGCGATGCTCAACACAACGGCGGCGCATATCAAGAGCGCGATTAAAAGAACGACACACTTAACGACTCGATTCATTTGCGAGGCCCGGCGGGCGTTCGACATTTCAACGCTCATGTCATTCTCGTCAGCGAATTATTTGCGCGTCCGTTCGATGAAGCGATGATGACTAAGAGCTATTGATTGAATGACGAAAGCCCGCTTATTCTCCTTGTCCTTTATTTAAATCGTGAACGTGCCAGAAGACGCTTTCGTTGCTCATCTGCGGATTCTTGCGCAGAAATTCGCTGGCGAGAAAGAGGGCGGCGGGGTCGTCCTTCTGGTCTGCGAAAATCTTGGCTTCGCGGCGCGCGTCTTCGTTCATGCCGAGCTTGCGATAGATGAGCATCAGGTTGTAGTGCGAGCCCGTGTCTTCCGGGTCAATCTGTAGAATCTGCTCGTAAGCCGCGCGCGCAGATTTGTAGTCGCGCTTAATCTTCAACAACTCGCCCAACTGCTGCCATGAGAGACGGTCGCGCGGGTAAGCTTCGAGGACTTTGCGGATGTTGGCTTCGGCGGCTTCCAACTGCCCGCGCTTTGTCAGCACGCGCGCTTGCTGAAAGAGCGCGCGCATGTTCTGCGGGTTGGCTTTGACGACCGCTTCGAGAAGCTGCTCGGCCCCGTCGTAGTCGTCCAACTCAATCAAAGCCATCGCGCGATTGACGACGGCCATCGGGCGATACTTTTCGTCCAACTCCGCGGCGCGCGTGAAGGCTTCGGCTGACAGCGCGTACTGCTTATGGTCGAAGAGCGCGATGCCGTAGTTGTTCCAGCGTCGCCAGTCGGGCATGACGTTCTTCGGCGGCGAGGCAGGCGCGAGCGGCGCTTTGTTGTCGCCGACGCGCAAGGTTTGTTCAGCCGTCGCCATCGTCACAATCGGATAGTTGACCGAATGGCCGAGGGCGTAGTCGCTGAAGACGCGCGTGAAGCGACGATAACGGAGCTTGGCCGTCAACTTCATCGCGCCCGTCAAATCTTTCGGCACGCGGAATTGATAGCGCGTCACGTCGGAGCGGCCGGACTGAATCTGGTTGTTCTGCGAGACGATTTTCGTGCGCCAGATGTGATGCTTGTCGTTAAAGCCGCCGTCGTTTTTGACGAGATAGGTTTTGTAGTTATGCGCCGACTCGTCCAGATAGCCGTTCGGTTTGATGAAGCCGGATTGATAGAGAGTCTTGCCCGCGTCGTCCGCGACGGTGAACTCTATGAAGGCTTCGTAGAAATCGCGCAACTCCGGCGGAAACGAGTGGCCGACGTTCTTGTTGGTGATGACGACATCGGCGGTCAACTGGTCGCCCGCCGCTATCTTGAAATTGGCGCGATTGACGGGCGCGATGAACTCTTCCGTCGCGCCGCCCGCGCTCTTGCGGCGGAGGGCGAAGATGTCAACGCCGAGCGCGTCGGCTTCCAATAATTTGGCGACGGCATCGAGTTGTTCCTGCCACTTGTAGAAGAAAGGGATGGCCGTGTTCGCCGCCGCCCAACGGTGCGACTTGAGTTGGCCTTCCTTGGCGGCCACGTCGAAGAGCGGCGCGGCCTCTTTCTTCATGTGGCAAGTATTGCAAGTCTCTTTATCGCGCGTGTAGAAAGGGTGCGGCGATTCCTTCGAGAAGGAAGACATCTGCAACTCGTCGCCGACGGAGAAGGCGCGCAGGAATTTGTAGTCGTTCAGTTCCTTCGGGACTTGCGATTTATGACAGCCCGCGCAGAACTCAGGCTCTTTCAAGAGCGGGCGCATGACGGCGCGACGATGCGATGGCACGTCGTCCAAAATCTGCTGGTTGGTGACATCTTCGAGCAGGCGCGAGCCGTCTTCTTTAACGAGCAGCGCGGGCTCGTTCATCACATAGCCGCCGACGCCGCGCCCCGTCGCCTTCTCCACCGAATGACAGGCGATGCAGGAAACGCCGTCTTCGTCGAACGGGCGTTTGATTTTAGAATTTTTAGTCAAGGCTCCGCTAAAAAGAGCCGCCGGGTTATGACACCCTTCGCAGTGGCGCGTGAACTCTATGCCGCGCTGCGAAATCAAGTCTTTGACGTTCTTCTGATAAAAGGGCTCGCGGAAAGCGTTGCGATGAGCAGACTCAGACCACTGCGCGTGCGCGTCCGTGTGACACTCTGCGCAACGACTCGCGGCGATAAACTTTGAGCCGGGAATGAACTGGCCGCTGACGGTCGTCGCGTTGCTCGGCGTAAAAGGGTTCGGCCCGAAGCGGAAATCGTAGTCCTTCAAGACTTCATCGTTGTACTTGCGATTGGCCTCCGCGTTCTTCGCGCCGCCGTCGCTCTTCGCGTCGCTGTCAGCCGCCGCATTGTGCGCCAGCAGGGCGACAGTTAAAGCGATGAAGAAGAGCAGGGCCAGCCGCATCGCTCGTTCGCGGCGGGAGGCGCGCGGCGTGCGCGGCGCGTTAATCTTCATGAGAATGTGGCTCATCGTTTCTTTACCAATCAGGCCGAAAAAAATGGAAGTAGAGTTGCGCCGTCCGCAGCGCCGTCGCTTCAGCTATCATCTTATCGTTATTGCTGCGGCTGGCCGAGCATCTGCTGCGTGCGCAGCCGTTCATCAAGATTGCGTTCCTGCTTGACTTGCTTCTCAAGGGCTTCGAGTCGCTTAAATTCGACTAGCTCGGCCTGCGCCCGCTCAGGCTGCTTGAGCCGCGAGTAGGCGAGGAAGAGTTGATAATGCGCCTGCGTGTGCGAAGGATTTTTCGCCAGCACTTGTTGAAGGCGCGTGGCGGCTTCCGGGTAATCACGACGCTTGAGAAAGAGGCGCGCGTAGTCGTAGAGCACAGGCACGTTGTCGGGTTGCAGGGCGAGGGCGCGCTTGAGCGGAGCTTCGGCTTCGTCGAGGCGTCCCTGCTCGATAGCGACGTAGCCGAGGCCCGCCAGCGCGTCAACGTTGTCGGGCTGCTTCGTCAAAAACTTTTCTATCAACTCGCGCGCGCGGTCGAAGTTGCCCGCGGCGCGATGAGCGTAGCCGCGCAGGTAATCAATGTTCTCGATGTCGGGGTCGAGCGCGGCGGCCAGGTCGAAATCAACGGCGGCGGCCGTCCATTCGTTCTTGCGAAAGTTGGCGTTGCCGCGCGCCAGCACATACGCGGGCTGCTTCGGGTCAAGCTCTTTAGCGCGGCTGTACTCTTTAATCGCGCCTTCCCAAAAAGCGACGTTGAAATATTCGCGCCCAAGCAAGTAATGATAAGTCGCGTTCTTCTCGTCGCGCTCGATGGCGTGCTTAAACTCTTCGACGGCGTTGACGTGATCCTTGCCCGCGCTGGCAATCAGGCCGAGGCGCATGTGCGTTTCGGCGGGCGCGGGGTTCAGGTCGGCGGCTTCGGCCAGATAACGCGCGGCCTCTTCGTTGCGGTCTAGATTATAGAGCGCGACGCCCAGATTGTAGAGCGCCTCGAAGGTGTGCGGCTGCGCTTCGTTGACGCGCCCGAAGAGACGCGCGGCCCGCTCGTACTGCCGGTTCTGAGCTAGCACGCTGGCGAGCGTGAAGAGCGCGGGCGCGTCCGAGCCGACGACGCGCTCAATCGAATCGGCGGCGGCGTTGGCTTCCGCCGCGCGGTTGGCGCGAAAGGCGACGTTGAGAAAGGCCAGAGCCAGTTGCGGGTCGTCGGGCGCGGAGGCGCGGGCGCGAGCAAAGTGGTCGGCCGCCTTGGCAAACTCGCCCGCGTCGCCGTACAGCGCGCCGAGATTGTAATGAGCCTGCACATGCGACGGCTCAACCTTCAGGACACGCTCAAACTCTTCAATCGCTTCCGTCGTCTTGCCGCGCTCGGCCAGCATCCGGCCAAGATTATTGCGCGCGCTGACAAAGTTTGGGTCAAGGGCGATGGCCGTGTTGAACTGGACGAAGGATTCGTCCGTGCGTCGCTGGCGGTCGAGGATGACGCCGAGCAGATTGTGCGTGATGGCCGAGCGCGGGGCAGCGGCCACAGCCGTGCGCGCAGAGCGTTCGGCCTCCACTAGATTGTTCTGCTGCAAAGCCGCCACGGCAGCATCCAAAGCGGCACGCGCCGTCGCGCTCAATTCGCCGCCCGCCTCAACCGCGCGCGCCGCAACGTTCGTCGCTCGTTGCGCCAACACCGGCAGACAAAAGAGAAAGCAGCAGGAACAAGAAAGCAGTAATAAGAAGAACTGTCCACAGTCCAAAGTCCAAAGTCCAAAGTCCAACGCCCGATGCTCAAGGCCAACACGCTGCGTTGGACTAAGCTCAACACGCGGCGCCGGACTTTGGGCTTTGGACTTTGGACTTTGGACTTGCCTCGTCTTCATTAAACTCGCTTCGTCTTCACTTGTGGCTTTTAACTTTCGACCTATTTTGTGCGCGAGCGAAATTCCGCGTTGATACGTTCGACGGTGGCGAACTCGCTGGCGGCCTCCTGCGCGCGACCGGCGCGGCGCAAGGCGAGGCCGAGTTGATAGTGCGCGTCGGGGCGGTCGGGCGCGAGCGCGACAGCCGTTTGCAAGGCCGTTATCGCTTCGTTGAATTGTTCGGCCAGCGCGAGCGCGCGGCCAAGCTGCAAGTGCGCCTCAAAGATTTTCGCGTTGAGGGCAACGGCGCGGCGCAGCGCGGCGATGGCTTCGTCCGTCTTTCCCTGCTTGACCAGGAGCGCGCCTAAACCCACTTGCCCGATAGCCGATTGCGGGTCAATCTTGACCAACTCCTGATACTCCGCGAGCGCGGCCTCGGACTCGCCCGCCGATTCGAGAGCCGTGCCGAGAAAAAAGCGCGCCTCCGCATGGCGCGGATTGATGGCGGCGGCGGCGCGCAAAGCTTTGGCGGCAGCCTGATAATCATGCAGAGCGTATTGCACGCGGCCAAGATAAAAATGAGCGTCGAAGCTCGCCGGGTCCAGAGCCGTGGCCTGCGAGAGAGCTTCGGCGGCTTCGGCGTCAGAGCCGCCGCGCGAGGCTAAGATGATGCCGAGCAAGGTGTGCGCGGCGCTCGTTCCGGCGTCGAGCCGCAGGGCGCGTCGCGCCTCGCGTTCGGCTTCGGGGACGCGACCGGAGTTATAGAGCGAGAGCGCGTAGAAGTATGCGACCTCGACGGAATCGGGCTGCCGCCGCGCGAGTTCGCTGAAAGCCTCGACGGCTTCGTTCCAGCGATTGAGCTTGATGAAAGCGAGGCCCAAGTCCTGCAACGCGCCGTAGAGCGAAGGGTCCTGGCGCAGGGCTTCACGAAAGCCGCTGATGGCGGCGTTCAAATCACCACGGTCGGAGGCGAGCAAGGCGTCTATGTAGGTCACGCGCGGGTCTGTGGGCCGCGCGTCTTCCAGCAGTTTCAACTGCGCGAAGGCTTGCGCGCCGTCGCCGAGCGAGCGGTAGGCGGTCAGCAAGTCGAAGCGCACTTCGTTGTGGCGCGGGTCCAGGTCGAGCGCGCGGCGCAGGTGCGTGGCGGCGTCCGTCGATTGCTGCTTGTTGCCGCCCGCCGTGAAGAGCAGGAAGCGGCCCAGTTGATAATGAGCGGTGAAGTTTTTGTCGTCGAGCTTAACGGCGGCGCGCTCGGCTTCGATGGCTTCGGCGTGGCGGCCAATCTTCCAGAGCGTGTAGCCGAGGCTGGCCCGATATTCGGCGCTTCCCGGCTTGAGGGCGACGGCGCGCAGCAAATCATCGTAGGCTTCCTTGTAGTGTCCGAGGCCCATGCGCGCGTAGGCTCGCGCGTTCAAGGCTTCCGTGTCGTTGGCGTTGACGTTGAGCTTCGCGGTCGCGTCCTGCTCGGCTCGCTCGGCTCGCTCCGCGGGCGCGCTGAACCGCTCGACGTGCGAACGCGCGGCGGCAGAAGTCTGCGGCTGCTGTGCTCGCACACCGACGGCGCAAACTGTGCAGAAGATGATGACCTGGAGAACGTGAAGTCTCATGACACAATAGAGCCGGGAAACCAACTATTGGGCCGCAGGGCGGTTGGATTCTAACAAAAAACGACCGCGCGCGCGATGCCGCCCGGTCGCCCCTGCCGACGAAGAAAGCCCGGAGCGATCACGAACCGCTTGAGTCGCTTCCGGGCCTTCGTTTATTCGGGCACGAGACGCCGCGCATGGGCCGTCTCGTTTTACAGCCGACCGCTTAGAAGAGGAACTTCAAGCGGTATTGAATGACGCGCGCAGGCATCGCCGCATCGAAGCGACCGAAGCCGCCCGTGTCTCTGAAGTTGTTATTCGGCACGGTGTAGCTGGCCTGATTGAAGGCGTTGAATAGCTCGATGCCGAGTTGCATCTTCCAACGCTCGGTCAAAGCCGTGTTCTTGAAGATAGAGAAGTCCGTGCGGATGAAGCCGGGGCCACGGAATTGATTGCGCTCCTGAATGCCGAAACGAATCTGCCGCCCGCCCGCGTTGACGACGCAGTTGGGGCCGGGACACGGGCCGGTCGGGCCAGCGAAGGCAAGGCGATTGAGAAACATTCCGTTCGTCCCGTTGGTGCCGGAGAACGGGTCGCCGACGACGTTGGCGCGAACCGATTGATTGTCGCCGTCAACCACCGAGAAGGGATAACCGGAGCGTCCCTGCACGATGATGTTCAACTGAATGCCGCCGAGCAGTTTGTCCGCCACAGCGCTCGAATTAAAGTAGCGCTCGCCCTTGCCGAACGGCATGTCGATAATCGCGTCCGCCGAGAGCAGTTGCGGCACGTCGAGCGATGAAGTGCCGTACTCGGCTTCGAGGTCGAACGGATTCTGCGGGCCGCCGCGACTGCCGCGACCTTCGCCAAGCCCGTTGAAGATGCCGGTCGAGTCGTCGCGGTTGCGGCTGAAGGTGTAAGAAATCTGTCCCTGAATGTTATTCGAGAGACGCTTTTGAAGTTGCATCTGCAACGAGTCGTAGTTGGCCCGCGCAGAGTTTTCGTAAAGCTGAGCGGTCAGGAAAGCGCCGCCGACGTTGCGCGCTTCCGCCGTTCCGCCGATGCCGATGTCGCGCGAGCGTAACAGATTCCGCGAACGGCTCCCGGCGTAGCCAACGTCAATCGCGTAGTCTCTGGCAAACTGATACTGGAACGTGACGTTGAACTGGTGAACGAAGGCCGTCTGCTGGTTCGGGTCCTGACGGAAGACGACGACGGAGGCTGCGCCGGTGGTCGGGTCAACGAGCAGGTTCGGGTTAACGAGCGGCACGTTCGGCGGGCCGGTCTGCAAGCTGGTCAGATTGCGCAAGCCGTTGCTGAACGGGTCGAAGGTGACGCTGTTGGTGAACGGCGGATTCTGAACGAGTGGCGGACGGTCAACAGCATCGAGCGTGTAGAGCAGTCCGTAGCCGCCGCGAATCACCATCTTCTGCTCAGCGCCGAGCGAATAGGCGAATCCGAGGCGCGGGCCGAAGTTGTTCTTGTCGGTTTGAACAAGGCGGTCGCTGCTGCCGGACGCCAGTTGAATAACGCGCGTCGCAGGGTCGTAGTTGCCGAGGCGTCCGTCCTTCTCCGTGGCCGACGGGAAGATGTCGTAACGCAGTCCGAGGTTGAGCGTCAGGCGCTCTGTCGCCTTCCAGTCGTCCTGCACGAAGAATCCGTATTCCTGCGAGCGCAGGTTGAAGGCTCCGCCGGGAACGCTGCCACGGAAAGCCTGTATCGAAGGCAGGCCGAGCAGGATGTTGAAAGCGGCGTTGCCGGTGCCGCCGTACGGAATGCCGTTCGGGTCAACGAAGCAGTTCGTGCCGCTGGTCGAAGCCGCGGGGCAAATCTGGCCGGGCAGAATCGCTCGCGCTTCGGGCGAGCCGTCGCCGTAAGCGAGGTTGCCTTTGAGGCCGCCCGTGCGCCCGCCGTCAATCGTGTTCAGGTAGCGCAGGCGCGTCTCAAAACCTGTCTTGAGTGTGTGCTTGCCTTTGATGATGGTCAAGGTGTCGGCGAAGTAAGGGTTCTTACTGAAGACGATGAAGGGGCCGCCGTCTCCGGCGAACTCAAGACCGCCGTTGCCGAAGCCGCCCGTCAGGATGGAGCCTGACTGCTCGAAGGTTCCGTTGTTGGAGTTGGGGATGCCGACATCCTGCGAGAAGGTTTCGCTCAGGCCGCAGGCTCCGCCGGTTCCGCAGTTGAGAATGCCGAGGTCAATCTTGGTGTAGCCGAAGCGAAACTCGTTGAGCAAGGTCGGGCTGAAGGTGTGCGTGTCGCTGACGACGATTTGCCGCGTGTTGTTCAACTCTTCGCCGTTGCCGAAGCCAGCCGGAACAACGTCGAAGAAAGAGCCGCGCACGGTCTTGTTATTCTGGCGGCTGAAGCGGCCCGACAGAGAGTTGTTGCTCGTCAGCTTGTGGTCAATTTTGATGTCGAAGTTGTCAATGCGCTCGGCGACGCTGCGCTGTCCGAAGAAGTTGCGCGTGCCGCTGTCGTTGACGTTCAGGACGTTGGCTGTGGGCAGCGGGTAGGCGTTAAAGAAGCGCTGCGCCACGGAGCTAATGCGATTGCCCGGAACCGTGTTGCCCGCGAACGGCAAGCCCGTCGCGGGGTCGCAGAGCACGCCGACGACGCCGCGCCCGCAATCTCTGGTAAAGGTAAAGTCGCTGAAGTTGCCGATGCGCGTGTTCTGCGACGGGACGGTCGAGCGAATCTCGGTCGGCAGATTATTGCGCGCTCCCAGATAGTCGAAGAAGAAGAAGGTCTTGTCCTTGATGATGGGGCCGCCGATGGTTCCGCCGAACTCGTGTATCTGCTGGACGGCCTTCGAGAGCACGTTAGCGTCGCCGCGCGAGATTTGCTCGGCGCGCGTGCGCTTCAAAATCGGGTGATAAGCGTTGAGCGCGGAGTTCTGGCCGTAGTAGTAGAGCGAGCCGTTAAACTGGTTCGAGCCGGAGCGGAACGAAGTGTTGATGACGGCGCCAGCCGCGCGGCCAATCTCCGCCGGAGGAACGCTGGTCGTGACGCGAAACTCTGCGATGGCGTCCGGGTTGACGAAGACGCCGATGGAGCCGAACTGCGGCTCGTTGTTGTCAACGCCGTCAACCGAGAAGTTGTTGGTCGTCGGGCGTTGGCCGTTGGCCGAGAGCACCGCGCCGCCCGAACGAGAGAAGCGCGCCGATTCGGTCGAGCCAACCGCGTTGCCGCCGCCCGGCCCCTGTCCGCCCGCGTTCGGGTCGCCGTTGTTGTTGGCGCGAGCGTCGGAGAGCGTGCCGATGGTGACGCGCGAGACGCCGGGCGTCAGGGTCGCAAGCTGTGTGAAGTTGCGCCCTGAGAGCGGCAACTCCGTCACCTCGCGGCCCGTCACAACGCTGCCACGGTCGCTCGACTCCGATTGCACCAGCGGAGCGTCAGCCGTCACCGTCACGGTCGCGCCCACGTCGCCCGCCGTCAGCGTAATATTAAGCCCCTGCCGCGCGCCCGTTTGCAGCGTGATGTTTTCGTTGACGGTCTTCTGGAAGCTGGCCGCCGTCGTCGTCACGCGATAGATGCCGGGGTCGAGCAGCGGCGCTTCGTAGTTTCCATTGTCGTCCGTCGTCACCGCTCGCTCGGCATTGGTTTCGACGTTGGTGATGGTGACGGAGGCGCCCGCCACGGTGCCGCCGTTTTGGTCTGTCACCGTTCCGGTCAACGTTGCTTTGTTGGATTGCGCGAATGCCGGGAGGGCGAAAGCGGCGAGCAGTAAAACCAGTGCGCCGACTTGTGGGAGAAAGCGCGTAGCTCTCCTGTGTGTCGTCATTGCTGGACTCCGTGTGCCTACAGAAATTGGATTGCGCTCCTTGAGCCCGACATTGGCTTCGAGCGCCGAAAGAGCATTTAAATTGTCTTGAGCTTGAAAAAGAGACGTAGCCAAAGACGCACACCGGCTGCGCTTTAGCTCTCACTACTACTACGGGCTAACTTAATCTAAGAACGATTGTTTGACAGTTTGTTGCCTTGCCGAACGAAGCAATAAGTACTCTAGTTTTAGGGCGCTGTCAATACTTTTCTTGCTATCCGGCGAAGGCCGAAGCGAATTTTCCGGCGAGCACGAGGCTCAAGGCTCCCATCAGCGTCGGCTGGCCGCCGAGCGTGGAAGCGATGATGCGCGCAGAGGGCAGGCCGCGACGAATGCTGTGCTCGACCGTTTCGCCGAGAGCTTCCGAGACGAGCGGCCATGCGCGCACGATATGGCCGCCGACGACGACCGCTTCCGGGCTGAAGCCGACGATTAAATTCGAGATGCCGATGCCTAGATAGCGCGCCGTCTCAAGCAGAGCCTCGCGGGCCGCGCTCTCGCCCGCCAGAGCGCGGTCAATCAAGCTTTCAAAGCAGGGCGACGGAAGTTCGCTTGTGCCGCCCGTGGCCTTTGCGTAGCGCGCCAGAGCAGAGCGTTCGGAAGAGAAGGCTTCCCAACAATCGAAGTTGCCGCAGGAGCAACTGGTCGGCCCGTCGGCCCCGATAATCATGTGTCCGAACTCGCCCGCCGCCCCGTGCTCGCCCTGATAGATTTGCCCGTCGAAGACTATCCCTGTGCCGACGCCTTCGGCCACCAGCACCATGATGAAGTCGCGCACGTCGCTGACCTCCGGGCGACCGAACCAGAGTTCGGCCAGGGCAGCCGCGTTGGCGTCGTTGCCGATGACGGTCGAGAGCCCGGTCGCCTTCATAATCATGTCGGCCACAGGAGCATCGCGCCACTTGAAGTAAGGCACGTAGAGAACATGATTCAACTCAGGGTCAACGAGTCCCGGCAGGCTGATGCCGACGGCTTCGATGGCTCCGTCGTTCTTGCGAGCCATCTCGCGCACGCAATCGACGATGCGGCGCATCGTCCGTTCAAACTCATGATTGGTCGTAAACTCTTCCTGTTCGATGACGCGGCCCGCGAGGTCGCTGGTGGCGATGATGGTGCGCGTCGGCGTGATGGCGACGCCGATAGCCATCGCTCCGGCGGTGCGCAGGCGCAGCAGCGTCGGGCGACGGCCACCAGTGGATTCGCCCGCGCCAAGCTCTTCGATGAGGCCGTCCGTTTGCAGCTTGTCAACGATGGCCGAAACGGTGGAGCGTTGGAGCGCAGTCTCGCGCGAAATCTCGGCGCGCGAGATAGGCTCGCGCTCGCGCACGTAGTTGAGCACGATCTGCCGGTTAATATCGCGGATCGTGTTTGAGCGCGCCGCCTGCGCCCTTTTTAAATCTATCCGTCGCACTCTTTTTGAAGACTCCAAGCGGGAAACCGCGTCGCGCCCGTCTAAGGCGCGCAGACTTCTGCCGCAGACAGCCAGGAAAACTTTTCAGCATTACAACAGCTTAAAGAGGAAGAGCGACCGCTGCTTGAACTGCGCTTGCGCAGCCATCGTCACTCGCGCGAGGCGCCGACATCATACAACTTTTTCACGAGAGGGAAAGAAGAAAAGCACAGACGCGGCTCTGCCGCGACGCGGAGACCAAGGAGACACGAAGACGGAAGCAACTTGAGAAAGCACAGACGCGGAGACCAAGGAGATGCAGCGAAGAATCAAACGCATGGATGATAGTCTTTCTTTCTCGCCGCGTCCCTGCGTCCCCGCGTCTCCGCGTCGCTTCCGTCTCCGCGTCTATTTCGTTATTCCCTTCCCTTCGGCGATGGTCAGGATTTGGTCGACGGCGGGAACGTCGTAGGTTTCGAGAGAGCCGTCGGGCCATTTGATTTCGAGCTTGTCTATTTTGGCGGCGGGGCCGAGGCCGAAGTGCAGTCGCGGGTCGTTCTGCGAGGCGAAGCCCGCGCCGCTGATTGAGTCAACGCGCTGGCGCAGCTTGCCCGTCGTGACGTAAGCAATCGCGCCGAGGCCGTCGCGCGGGCTATGCTTCGACACGTTGCCCGTCAAGCGCAACTGAAGCCAGTGGCCCGCGGGTTTCGTGACGTTGCGAATGAGCGTCGGCTTGGAGTCCAGATTATTGACGACGGCATCAAGCCGCCCGTCGTTGTCCAAATCTCCGACGGCGAGGCCGCGCCCGCAGATGGCAAGCGCCAGCGCGCTGCCCGGAGCGGCTCCGATGCGACCGAAGACGCGCTCTTCTCTGCCGTTGCGCGTCTTGGCGACGTTCTGGAACAAGAGCATCTGCTGCGCGAAGCTCGTCCCCCATTGATACTTGTCCACCATCGGATAGACATGCCCGTTGGCGACTAGCACGTCCTTCCAGCCGTCGTTATCGAAGTCCAGAAAGCTCGTTCCCCAACCGAGAAACGGCACGGTCGTTTCGCCCATGCCGACTTGAAAAGTGATGTCCGTGAAATTGCCGTCGCCCTCGTTGCGATAGAGCACGTTGGAATCGTCGGAAAAGTTTGTGATGTGAAAATCGACGCGCCCGTCGTTGTCATAATCGCCGATGGCTAAGCCCATTCCGGCCTGCTCGCGCCCGTTCTCGTTCAAGGCGACGCCCGACGGATAACCGACTTCCTCAAACGTGCCGTCGCCCTTGTTGATGTAGAGTTGCTTCGGCGTGGAATCGTTGACGACGATTAGGTCTAGCAGGTCGTCGTCGTCCGCGTGAACGAAAGCCGACGAGAAGCCATAATACTTTTCGGTGTCGGAGACGTTTGCTTTCAAGCTCACATCTTCAAACTTGCCGTCGGCTCTTTGATGATAGAGCGTGTCGCCCTCGCCTTTGAGTCCGCGCGGGCCGCAGAGGACTGGAACGCCGCGAAACTGGCAGAAGTTTTGCCCGACGTTGCCGGGCTTTGAAGCCTCGGACGGATTGGGCGGCAGATTGTTGATGTCGTAATCCGCGTAGCCGGGGACGAAGAGGTCAAGCCGCCCGTCGCGGTCGTAGTCGCCCCACGTCGCGCCCGTGCTCCAACCCTTGCGCGCGACGCCGAGTTTCTCCGCGACATCCGTGAACGTGCTGTCGCCGTTGTTGTGATAGAGACGCGAGACACCCCAGTTGCCAACGTAGATGTCCGCGCGCCCGTCGTTATCGTAATCGCCGACGGCGACGCCGAAGCCCCAACGCTCGTTGGCGACGCCCGCCTTCTCCGTCACGTCTTCAAACTTCCAGTTGCCGAGGTTGCGATAGAGCGCGGCGCGCGGCGCTTTCTCCTTGCCCTGCATGGCGGCGAAGGTCGAGCCGTTAAGCAGGTAGATGTCGGAGCGTCCATCACCATCGTAATCGAAGATGGCGACGCCGCCCGACGGCGACTCGACGATGTAATCCTTCGCCACGTCGCCCGAATGATGACGAAAGGCCGCGAGCGCTGTCTGGTCCGTCACGTCTTCAAAGACGACCGGAGCCTTCGCGTCCGTGATGCCGACCGTGCGGCGCGAACTGTAATTCAGGGCCGCGCCGGTCGAGACGCCGCCCATGCCGCCCTGCTGCGGCGACGCGCCCTTGGCCGGAGTCGGCGCGGGCGTCTGCCCGAAGACGGAGAGCGGCGCCTGCGCCAACACAAAGATGATGAGCAGGGCCAGAGCGCGAGCGAAAAACGCGGAAGGAAATTTCAATTGCAGCATGTGATTATTTCGACGGCGAAGGGATACAGCTAAAAGTTGTTTCAGACATCGGGAACGACGAATCGCATTGAGTAACGGCGAAGCAGCGCGGCCCTCGCCCGTTCCTCTTCAAGCCAGACTAAGAAAGCGCTTCTTCATCGCCGGACGCATAGGAAAATAACCGCCGACTCTCGCGCAAGTCAAATTAAGCGACGCCGAAGACCGAAGGCAAAGCGCGAAGTTGGAGTCGTTCACTTCCGGCCTTCGACGAGCGTTTGATATTTATCGACGGCGACGTTCGTGAAAAGCTCAGGCGCATCTTTACCGCTGCCGGGCCAGCGCACCGAGATAGACTTGACGCTCGTGGCCGCGCCGAGGCCGACGAGCAGGCGCGCGTCGTTCGATGAAAGATAGCTGCCCGCGTTCGTCACGTCGAATGTCTGCCGGCGATTGTTGGCGTCGGTGACGATGACGCGCGCTCCGAAGATTGTGCGTCTGGCGTCAGCGCGCTGTAACTGCAAGCCGAGCCAGTGATTCTTTGTGCCATCGTTGCGCAGGATGACGGGCGCGCTGTCCAGGACGTTGATAACGATGTCCGTGTCGCCGTCGTTATCAAGGTCGCCGAAGGCTGCGCCGCGCGCGGCCAACGCATTGAGGAACGCGGGGCCAGCCGTGGCCGAGACGTTGACGAACCCTTTGCCCGTGTTACGCATCAAGAGCGGCTGCTGCTTGAACTTCAGATAGCTCGAAGTCTTTTCGATGGTGTCGAGCACGTGGCTCTGCGCGACGAAGATGTCTTGAAGGCCGTCCGAGTCGGCGTCCATGAAATGCGTTCCCCAACCTGAGTTGAGAATCGTTATCTGTCCGACGCTCGAACTGTTGGTCGCGTACGTGAAGGTCAGGTCGCCGTTATTGCGATAGAGCGGATAGGTTTCGTTCGAGAGCGTTGTAATCAGAATGTCGGGCAGCCCGTCGCCGTCGTAATCCTTGGCGTCAACGCCCATCCCTGCGAAGGTGCGTGCGTTCTCATCATAGCCCGCGCCGGATAGCTCCGCGATGTCTTCAAACGTGCCGTCGCCGCGATTGCGATAAAGCTGCTGGCGCACGCTGTCGTTGGCGACGAAGATGTCCGTCAGGCCGTCCGAGTCGAAATCCGCGAAGGCAACGCCGAGGCCCTTGCCGTTCGGGTCAGAGATTTTTGCCGCAGCCGAAATGTCCTCAAACGTGCCGTCCGCCTTTTGATGAAAGAGCAGATTCGCCGCGCCTTTGAAATTGTCCGGGTGACAGTAAGCGCGAAAGCCGGGGCGCATCTCGCCGCAATAGATTGAGCCGCGCTCGAAGTCCCAATCCATGTAGCGCGCGACGAAGAGGTCAAGCCGCCCGTCGCGGTCATAGTCGAGCCAGCCCGCGCTCGTTGACCAGCCGGAGGCGGCGACGCCCGCGCGCTTCGTCACGTCTTCAAAGGTTCCGTCGCCGCGATTGCGATAGAGAATGTTTTCGCCGTAGGCCGTCACGTAGAGGTCTGTGCGGCCGTCGCCGTCGTAGTCGGCCGCCGCCGCGCCCATGCTGTAGCCAGCGCCCTTCACCCCTGCGCGCTCCGTCACGTCCTCAAACGTTCCGTCCGGCTTTTGATGATAGAGACGATTCCAGTATTTCGGCTCGCGCTTATCGGGCGGCGCGTTCTTCGGCATCGGGTCGGAGAGCCGCGCGCCGTTGGTGAAGTAGAGGTCGAGCCGCCCGTCCGCGTCATAGTCGAGCAGAGCCACGCCGCCGCCCATTGATTCCAGCAAGTACTTCTGCGCAGTGAGCGACGCCGCGTGCCTGAAATCAACTTTGCTCTGCGCCGTGATGTCCGTGAAGGTGACGGGCGAAGGCGCCTGCGGCCCCGGCGGAGGCGGCGTCTTCATGCGCTCCCCTCCATCGTAAGCGCGCCCCGTGCGCTGCGGCGCGGGCGTCGCCTGCGGCTGCTGCGCGCTGGCCTTAGAAAGTTTTAGGACACAGACTAAAGCGACGAGCGTGATGATGAAGCTGTAGCTGAGGAAACGATTCAAGAGCATATGATTGCAAGATGACTGAGCAACTAATCTCTATCGCAAGCGGAACCAACTTCTAACGCGAGCGCGGCGATTCGCTATCTCTTCAATCGTCGCTTGGCTTCGTCAATCAACTCGTTGTTGCGCTCGTAAGAGATGGTTGATGCGTCTGCTTCGTTCGTCAAGGGCGGTGGATACTGGCGCTCATGATAAAGCGGATAAGCTTCGGTGCGCAGGTGCGCGAGCATGTGATGGCCGCGACGGATGTTGCGCTCGTGGCGGAGCGCGGAGATGTCAACGGGGGCGACGACGATTCGCTCGCCCGGCCCCGGACTGGCCTGCGCGAGCAGGCGTCCATCGAAGTCTACAATCTGGCTGCCGCCGGGCCACGAATACGGCGGGTAATGTTTCAGGCTCGCGCCCTGATTGGCGGCGACGACGTAGGCCATGTTCTCAAGCGCGCGGCAACGATTGACAATCGTCCACCAATCCATTGGCTCGGTCGCGCCCCATGGATCCATGTAGGCCGAGACGCGAATCAGGACTTCCGCGCCGTTCATCGCCAGTTGCCGAATCGCTTCGGGAAAGAGCCAGTCGTAACAGATGGCGCAGCCGAGCCGCCCGATTTTCGTTTCGACGACGGGAAACAACTCTTCGTCGTAGCCTTCCAAATCGTGCGGGCTGGCGTGGACTTCGTAGGGAATCCACGTGTTGACCTTGCGATATTTCGAGAGCACGCCTTCGGGGCCGATGAGGCAGGTCGTGTTGAAGACAACATCGGGCCAGCGCGCGTCCGCTTCGAGCATTGAGCCGCTCTGGATGTAGATGTCGTGCTCGCGCGCTTTGCGCTCCAGGGCTTCGGTGTGTTCGTTCGGAATCCTGACCGCGAGTTTTTCTATCAACTCGGCGGCGGTCGCAAAGACCGGAGCGGCGTGCGCAAACTCTGGAAAGACGACGAGCCGCACGGGCAGGAAGGGCGCGGCCCCGGCCACCGCCGAATCAATCATCGAGAGCATCCGCTCCGTGTTCGCGCGCATCCCGCGCCGCTCGACCGGATTAGGCAAATCCGTCTGGCAAGCCGCGACTGAATATCTGATGTGTTCCATAAGACAGTGACGAGTGACGAGTGACAAGTGACAAGCCAGCAATAAGAGACGAGACGATGACCAGCGACAAAACAGCGATAAGTGACAAGACAATAACAAGCGCTAAGACAGCAACGAAACGAAAAGCATTTTACACTCGTCACTCATCACTCGTCACTTCATTCCTCTTGCTCACTGCTCGTCACTTGTCACTCGTCACTTGTCGCTCGTCACTAATTGAGGCATGGGCGCGGCGACGAAGCGCGTGTTGTAGTGTTCGATGTAGGCGCGGCGCGCGGGCGTCAAAGGATACGCTTCGGGGGCGCGGTAGGGGTAGCGCGTCATGCCGTGAAAAGGGAGCGGGCCAAGCTGGTCCGGGCTGGCCGAGTTGATGTCCATCTCTTTGCTGAAGCCGTCGGCGTAGAGCAGAAAGGTGCGCGTCCAACCTTCGGGGAGCGCGGGCAGCGAGCGAGCGTCGAAAGAGAGACTAACTTCGTCGCCGGGACGCGAGATGACAAACATGTCGTCCGAGCGCAAGAGCAACTCGCGCACGTCGCCGAGGCGCGTGTAGTGGCCGGGCATCGTTTTCCATGGCGAGAGATGAGAGACGCGCTCGTAGTCGTAGCCGAACGGCTCGCGGTTGTCGGGCGAGACTTCCGCAGAGTAGCCGCGCCAGCGCAGTTCGGCTCGCAAAGGGTTTAGGCGCGTCATCTGCGCGGCTGCATCCTGCGGCGAAGTGTCAACGAGAATCTCGTCCCAGTAGATACGCATGTTGGTCAGGATGCGGACTTCACGATTGCGCGTCAAAAATTTTCCGGTCAGGTCGAGCGCGACGGTCTGCGGTCGCCCGATGGGAATGCCGATGTTTTCGATGACGGTGCGCCAGCGCCCGTGCGCGTCCTTCACTTGCAATGCGGGCGTTCGCAAACTTCTGCCAGCGTGCGAGGCGGCAACGTTGTCGCTCGAAAAAGCGTAGTCAGTCCAACCGTTCAGAAGTAACAGCGTGCGACGATTGCGCGGCGCGTTGTCGTCGTCAAGCTTAAGCGTCAGCGTGTGCTCGGCTGTGTAGCCGCGAACGCGGTCGGGCGGAAAGTCGTCCGCATAGCGACGGTCTTGATGAGAGATGCGCGCGAGCACGTCCTGTCCACGGTCGCCCGTGGCCGCGAGCGGCGGTCGCGCGCCGCTCGTCGTGTAGAGCTTGAAGGGCGGCAGCGGCGGGTCGATCATCCCTTCGTTCGGATAGACTTCCGTGCCAATGGGGTGCGCGACCGCCAGGAGTTGGAGACGGTCAATGAAAAGCGCTTCTTCGAGTTCGTTGGTGACGCGCAGTTCATAAAGCCCGTCGCGCTCCTTCAGTTGGTCGCCGCGAATACGCACATACTCGTCCGCGTCGGGCGTGTTGTAATGACCGCGCGGCCCTTCCCAGTAGCCCATCTCGCCGCCGCCCATAAAGTCCGTGATGAACTCGAAGCGCGAGCCGTTCCATGTGTAGAGAAAGGGACACGACGAAGGCTTGCGGTCAATCTCCCTGACGGGCAGCACGAGCGGCGCGCGGCGCGCGTTCGGCTGCCGCATAGCGACGCTTTCGTCCAATGCGTTTGATGCGGGGATTTCCGTTTCGGACTGCACGATTCCGGCGGGCCAGAGCACGCGCACGGCGTCAACAGATGTTCGCTGGCCGAGGCCGAAGACGACATCGGCGGGCGCTGGCGCGGGGCTGGCCGCGTAGGTTTCGAGCTTTTGCGTCAGGCTGCCGGAACGCGCTTCGACTTTCGCGCCGACGCCGCTGCGATTGCTGACGCGCCCCGCCAGTTGCACGCGCAGCGATTCATTACGATTGCCGCCGTCGTTGCGGACGAGACGCAATTCGCCGCCGGGCGCGCGAAGAATCAAATCAACGTCGCCGTCTTTGTCAACGTCGCCCGACGCGAGCACGACGCGCAGGTCTTGCTTGTCCGCCTGCCAGTTGAGCTTGAGCAATTCTGCGGAGACGGCGCGCGAGGTTGTGTCCGTCCAATCGTTGCCGACGTTGCGAATGACGCGCAGGCCCGCGCCCCCGACCAGGACCAAATCGAGAAGGCCGTCGTTATCGTAATCCAGAAACTGCGCGGCCCGCGCCGAAGAGGTTGCGGCGGGCGCGTCGCTGAGGACGAAGCTGCCGCGCCCGTCGCTTATCGCAAACAGCCCGGCGGCGTTCTTCCTTCCCAGAAAAAAATCTGTGTAGCCGTCCTTGTTGAAATCGCCCGCCGACACGCAAGTGTAGTCGGCACGAAGCTTCAGCCCGACTTCGCTGGCGACGTTGCGAAAGGTCGTGTTGCGCAGGTTGCGAAAGAGCGTCGGGGCGTCGTGAGAGTGTAGGACGAACAGGTCAACGTCGCGGCGATTGTCGTAGTCGGTCGGCACGATTGCCAACGCCGTCGAGACGCGCTCCGTTAGTTCAGAGGCGGCTGTCTCGTCCGTGAACTTTCCTTCGCCGTTGTTGCGCAGCAGCAAATTCGAAGTTCCGGCGATGAAGATGTCAAGGTCGCCGTCGTGGTCAACATCGACGAAAGCGGCGCTCAAAGGCATGTGGAGAGACTGCGGCAACGACGGAATGTTCGCGCTCTTCGTCACGTCCGAGAAGCGGCCCGCGCCGTCGTTGTGATAGAGCGCAGAACCATTGTCGGCGCGCAGGACGAAGAGGTCTGTTTGGCCGTCGTTGTCGTAGTCGCCCGCGACGGCTCCGAGGCCGACGCCCGTTATCATCGAAGGCAAGCCGGACTGCGCGGTCACGTCAACAAACTTTCCATCGTCGTTGCGCAGGAGCCTTTGCGTCGCGGGCGCGACATCGAAGAGGTCTAAGTCGCCGTCGCCGTCATAGTCGAAAAGCGTCGCGCCGCCGCCGAGCCGCGCGAGGTCGCGTAGCTCCGCTTCGCGTTGCTCATTCAACGGCGCGCGTTTGTCGCTGCCAGCCATGCTTGCGCGCGTGGCAAGCGTTTGTCGCGCTTCGGCTGCGGCGGCTCGCGGCGGCAAGCTACCGGTCGCATCAACGAAGGTGACGGCGGGCGTGTTGCGGTCAACGAGTTCGGCTTCCGCGCCGGTCGAGGCGACGGCTTCGGCATAGCGGCCCTGCTCCGCATAGTTTGTCCCGATGCTTGTGCCTGCGCCGCTCTGTTGGAGTTGACGAAAACGCGCGAGCATCTGTTGAGCCTCGGCGCGCTGGCCCGTGCGCGTCAGGACGAGCGCGAGATTGTAGAGCGCGGTCAGGTTGTACGGCTCGGAGTCGAGGGCCGCGCGAAAGGCCGCGATGGCTTCCGTGTTCCTGCGCTGCTGCGCGAGCAGTTGGCCGCTGTTGACGTTTGAGCCGACATCGCGCGGGTCCAGCTTGAGCACGCTGGCGAAAGCGGCGAGGGCTTCATCCGCGCGATTCTGCGTTTTGGCGATGAGGCCGATGATGTAGCGCGGCTGCGGCATGTCGGGCGCGACGAGCAGCGCGCCGCGGGCCGCGCGTTCAGAGGCCGCGAGGTCCGGCACGTTATAAAGAGCAATGGCCAGATTGACGCGCGCCAGGCGCAGTTGCGCGTCAATCTGCAAGGCTCGCGTGAAGGCTTCCGCGCCTTCCTTGTGCTTGTATTGTTCGAGCAGGGCGACGCCCACGTTGTTGGCGCGATACGCTTCTTCGCGTGCCGCCAGCGCGCGGCTGTTAGCCTGCGGCGGTGCCGCCGTTTTGGTCTGCGTCAGGCCGCGAAAAGAGACGGCGCACAATCCTATGAGGACGGCGAGCAGGAGAAATAATCGCTGTTGATTCTTCATTCGCGGCTGAAGAGCTAAACGCGCGGACCGACCTGAAAGCGCGAGCAGGATATTCAACGGAGCATCAAAAGGAAGACGGGCGCCACTATAAGACAGAACGGTTGATTGTCAAAGCCGAGCCAGTTTCATGACAAAACAAGCCCGGCGAGCTTTGCTATCTGCTCGCCGGACGTGTGTCTCAAAGAGTGAGTTGGCAAACCAGCCTGCTCCGGCCAGGGCGGCCACAGCGCAAGCGGTTCGTGTTGTTACGGAGTGCCGAATCTGGACCTGTATTCCGTCGAACTCAGGAAGGCATTGATGATGTCGTTGTAGCATTGCGAACTCTGGCTGAACGTCGTGGCGTTGGCAATGCAGTTGTCCAACGAACCCTTCCAGAAATAGAAGCCTAGGCGTTGGTAATCATCCGGCGCGGAGTCGGACGAGCGCTGTAAGTAGACGAGGTAGGACAACTCCACGAAATCGTAAGTGTCATAGAGTTCGAGTCCGCTCGTGTTGGAGAGGCCGAAGGTGCGCGACTGCGAGCGAAAGCGCGAGTCGTCCCAGAAAGCCCGCGACACCAGCACGCGCTGCGTGTTGATGCAGGCCGCGTTGCTGCCGCAGGAATCAATCTGGCTCATCTTGGTAAAGACCTCGGAATTGGACGGCGTGTAGCTCGGACTGATGAAGTCTTTGTACTGCTGGCGCACGAAGAATTCCGTGTCGTCTATCGAATTGGCTCGCGCTTCCGCGAACGCGAACGCGCAGAGGGAGAAGGCGAAAAGCGTCAGAAACGCTTTCCTGATAATCATCGAAGGTTGTCTCATTGTAATGTGCCTCCTGCAACGCTGACTTTGAAGCTCAGCGGGTAAGGAGAGATCGCTTGCACTTCTGCGACCTCAGATTAACAGTCAGGCGTAAAGGACACTGGTGGCGGCAGAGGTTCGCCGGCGTGTCATAGTGCAAAACGCGTGGAGACGGCGGCTCTTCGGCAAAGAAGGCCGGAAATAATTGACCCTCACGAATGTGGCAGCGACGCTCTCATCGCTTTGACCATACGGCGCAGCGGAAGAGCCACCAAGGCTCTTTCGACACGCTGTGGACGCAGGAAAAAACGTCTGCCTTCACATTCATCGTTCATCGTTATGGTCGAGTAACAAGATTCGCCGGCGGCGGTGATTCACCGGCAAACAATTGGGACAATAGCTTCGGGAAAGATCCACACGAAAGTGAACGCGTCATAAATATTATGACTGCCCCTGCCATGTCAATAGCTATCGCCAGTTATTATAGAATCACAAGAGAATCGCAATAAAGCTCTCTCGTTAGCGGTAAAGAAAAGCCGTTGAGACAACCCTCCGGCAAAGCCGCTCGGACGGCTTCTAACTCATGCATTTGCTATGGCGTCGGCCTCGTCAGTGAAGGCTCGTTCGAGCAATTTCTCTTCAACGCGCGCCCGCGTCAATGTCTGCGGCCTTGATGTCCTGCGGGATAAACTGACGGTCAATCAGGTCGCTCATCCTGATTGGATGGTCCAGGATTCCAACCTTGAGAGCCATGTCCTGAATCTGTTGCAGGTCTTCGTCGGTCGGCGTCAACATGCGATAGCTGACGCGATTGGGCGGCTCGGTTAACACGTAGCGGATGAGCTTTTCGTCCTGCCGAAAGTAGGGCGCGGCGACGCGCGCCGCTTCGAGGCGATGCGTCTCGGCCCACTCGCCGCTCTCCGCGATGCCGCGCACGAGGTCGCGGACGACTTCGGGCCGCTCGCGTATCAGCTTTTCCGTCACGACCAGCACGCAGGAGATAAAGCGCGGCCAGATGTCTTTGGCGTGATAAAGGACGCGGCCTGAGCCGTCGAGTTCGGCCTTGGCGGCGTGCGGCTCGCCGACGAAGTAAGCGTCTATGGCTTTGACGGCCAGCGCGCCCGGCATGTCCGGCGGCGGCATCTCGACAAAGCGTATCTCGTCTTCGCCTACGCCCTGGTCTTCCATCAGCTTGCGGATGACAAGATATTGATTGCTGTACTTGCTCGGAATCGCAAAGGTGCGCCCGCGCAAATCGCGCAAGGAAGTCGCGGGCAGGTCTTTGCGCACCATCACGGTCGAGCCGTCGCGGTGTCCTAGATAGACAATCTTCACTGGCACGTTCTGCTCGCGCAGTTTCATCGCGAGCGGCGCAATCATGAAGGTTGCGTCGAGGCGTCCGCCCTTGATGGATTCAACGATGGTCGGAAAATCTGTGAAGCGTTGCGACTCGAACCGAGTCGTCGTGCTGGTGCGCGTGGAGTAGTCCGTCACCGGGCACGTCAGGTGTCAAGTGACGGGCAGGAACCCGACGCTCAGTTGCGCCCGCGCCAGCACAGGCTGGTTGCCGAGCCCGCCCAGATGTTTCCAGGGCTTGAAGCGCAAGACGCCGAGCACGGCTATCAACATCAACGTGCCGCCAATCCAACGCGCCAGAGATGAACGAAGCATAACAACTCTCCAAAATAAGTTTTGAGTCCGGCGAGTCTAAACTACAGATGCGTTTTCCCGGTCGTGTTCGAGGCCGAGTTCCGTCAGGATGCGATGCACAGCGCTGACGACTTGCGGGTGCGTCGGGTCGCGCGGGCGTTCCAACTCAAGGCTCAGTTCGCAACGGATAACGGTTGGTCGCTCCGAGAGAACGATAACGCGGTCGGCCAGTTGCGCGGCCTCTTCGATGTCGTGCGTGACGAGGACGACGGTGCGCGGGCGTTCCTTGAGCAGCCGCGCCAACTCGCGCCGCAGCCGCAAGCGCGTCAGATAGTCGAGGGACGAGAACGGCTCGTCCAAGAGCAACGTGTCCGCTTCGCCCGCCAGCGAGCGCGCCAACTCGACGCGCTGCCGCATCCCGCCCGACAACTGGTGCGGATAGTGTTGCTCGAAACCCTTGAGCTTGATGAGCGACACCATCTCTTCCAACTGTCGCTTGCGCTCCGCTTCATCTACGACCTCGCGCAAGCCCATCAGGATATTCTCCGCGACGGTTGACCACGGAAACAGTCCGTCCTGTTGATAGACCATCCGCACGCGCCCCGCGCAGACGACGCGGCCCGCGGTCGGCGCGTCAAAGCCTGAGAAGAGATTGAGCAACGTCGTCTTGCCGCAGCCCGACGGGCCGACGACGGCGACAAACTCGCCCGCCTCGACCGCGAGCGATAAAGAGCGCAGGACTTCCAGTTGCCCGAAACTGCGCGAGACGTTTTCCAGACGCAGCGGCTTATCTTTCATAACCCCAACGAAGGCTCTCGATGCGCGTCAGGCGCAGCAGAATCCTGTCAATCAAGACGCCAATCAAGCCTATGACAATCATGCCCGCCACCAGCAAATCCATCCGCAGGCCGTTGCGCGCGTCCCACACGGCAAAGCCGAGGCCGTCGCGCCCCGCTATCATCTCCGCCGCCACCACTACGACCCAGGCCAGCCCCGCCGTCACGCGCAAAGCCGTGATGACCTGCGGCGCGATGGCCGGCAGCGTCACCTGCGTCAAGAGCCGCGCGCCGCTGTAGCCGTAATTCTTCGCCACACGAAAGTAGACCGCAGGCACGCTTGCCACCGCAGCAATCGTCGCCAGCACGATGGGAAAGAATGAGGCCATGAAGATAAGAAAGATGGCCGGAAGGTCGCCGATGCCGAACCACAGAATGGCGAACGGAATCCAAGCCAGCGGCGAGAGATTGCGAAAGAAGTTGACGGCGGGCAGCAACGCCGTGCGCGCTCGCGCCCGTCCGCCGAGGACGAGTCCGAGCGGCAACCCTAGCCCCACGGCCAGCGCGAAGCCCGTCGTCACGCGAAACAAGGAAGCCACCACGTCGTCCAGCAAACGGCCCGTTCGCAACTCTTCAAGCAGCCCGCGCCCGACCGCCAGCGGCGACGGGAAAGCCGATTCTGGAAAGACGCGTAGCCACACCACGAGCGTCCATAACAGCAACGCCGCCAGCATCACCGCCAGCGGCAGCAGCCGCGCCTTCGGGGGAAGTTTCTCTTCAGCCATAGCAGCCCAAACAAAGCGAGCGCGCTGATGCTCGTCTCGACAACAAAGCCCGCACATCCCGCGCAAGACTCTACCAAGCAGCGCACGCTTGAAACGCTATCTTATAACATTGACGGAAGGAAACGATGAAGGCGGAGCGATTAGAGATTCTCTTTCATGGCTGGTTCAAGGCGGCCGTTCATCCCGCGTCGCCGCGCTCATCGTTTGCGCCGGGGCGTTTGAGTTGACGAATCGCTTGATGTGCGCTAGAAGCATTCGAGCAGCGCATAAATATTCTAATAACTTGGAGGCTCAACTTAAATGGCAGAGGCAGATAATTCAACCAGCATCAGGCAGAACTTCGACAACCCGGACGAGACGCGCGCGTTTGATAAAGGGCGCGCGGAAATCGTGGAGGTCAGCGGCCTGTCTTTGATGCGCGCGACTTTCGAGCCGGGCTGGACTTGGGCTGAATGCATGAAGCCCATCGCGGGCGGCGAAAGCTGTCAGGTTTCGCATAAATGGTATGTCGTCTCCGGGCGGATGAAGATGAAAATGGACGACGGCACGGAACTGGAATGGAGAGCTGGTGACGTTGGCGTTATTCCGGCGGGTCATGATGCATGGGTCGAAGGCGACGAGCCGTTCGTCTTTATAGATTTCGAAGGCGGCGCCACTTTCGCCAAAGCCCAAAGCTAAGCTGGCGCAGGCGCCAGAGTTGAAAGCGAAGGGCGAGACTCGCAAGCTCAAAGCTTAAGCGCAGAGAGGCGACGCTCTGATCGAGCGTTGCCTCTCTTTCGTTGTCAGTTAACGCCCGCTTACGCGCCGAGTGTGAGCGGCTGTTTATTCGTCTTCAGCCAATGGACGAGGAACGCCGCTGGCTTCGACTTCGGCGAACGCGGAGCGTCCTTCGTCCAGATGTTCTCGAAGTAGTCAACCGCCGCCACGCGCAGTCCCACGTCACGGCCGAGCCGCTCGCTGACGTACCACTTATGATCTTGCACGCGCGGCCAGACGGCCCGCGCCTCTTCCGCAGAGAGCTTCACTCCCGTCAGTTTCTTAATCAAGTACTGCTCGCGCGCCGGTTCGACCGTCGCCCTTTCGACCGCGTAATCCAGTTTGAATGGAATTGGCATCACTCACCTCCTGTTTCTACTCCTGCCTTGCAGCCGCTCAGCGTGGCGGCTCGCGTTTCTTGTTTAATGTTGTGCGAGTATGTGATGGGAATGATAACGGAGCGGCTGCCCCAATCGCCAACTCATTGTTATAATCCACCGGATTAGTATCATTCATGTCCAGCAGGCAGTCGGAAGATGAGGAACGAGGATGGAACTCTGGCAACTGCGCACCTTCCGCGCTGTGGCGGAAACGCTCCACTTCACGCGCGCCGCCGAACGGCTGCACCTGACGCAATCGGCGGTCAGCCATCAAATCAAGGCGCTCGAAGCGGAGCTTGGCGAGCCGCTCTTTATACGCGCCCGGAGCGGCGTGCAATTGTCGCAGGCCGGAAAGATTGCCCTCGACTACGCGCGGCGCATTCTGGACGAAGCAGACGCCTTGCGCGAACGACTGTCGGGCGACGAACAAGCATCGGTCGGTCGCGTCCGCGCAGCCGCCGCGACGCAAGCCTTCGTCCATCTCTTCGCCTCGCTCTTTGAATCTTTCATGCGCGCCCACGCGGGCGTCGAGCTATCGTTTCGCACGACCGTCAGCACAGACCAGACCGTGACGGACATTCTCAACGGCGCGGCGGATGTCGGCTTCGCTTCCCTGCCCGTCTACTCGCCCACGTTGCAGGTGACGGAACTCTTCGAGGACGAGTTGTTCCTCGTCGTCGGGCGCGGCCACAAGCTGGCGGGCAAGAGCGAGGCGAGCGTCGCGGATATTGAGCGCGAGCGTTTCATTCTCTTCGAGCGCGGCGCCAGCATCCGGCGCGCGACCGAAGATTTTTTCAAGCGCGTCAGCATTCGCCCCAACCTCGCGCTCGAATCCAACGACACTTACTTCATCAAGCTGATGGTCGAGCACGGCCTCGGCATCAGCCTCTTGCCTTCATGGGCCGTGCGCGACGAAGTTCAGGCGGGCCGTCTCTCGCGGTTGCGAATCAGCGGCCACAACTTGCGCCGCTCCGTCGCCATGCTCTCGCTCGGCAGTTTCCCTTCATCGCCGACGCGCGCCTTCCTCGCCTTCATCATCCAACACAAAGAGAGCCTCCAACGCATGGCCAAGCCGGACGCCTTTGACGATGACGCGCAGGCAATGGAACGCGACGACGCGGCGGAAAGAGAAGACGACTGACAAAAGAGAAGATGACTGAGACAAGCGAGTTTGCCAATCAAAGAAGCGTCATTACGCATGCGGTGCTGGTCGGGCTGACGCCGCTCATTCCCGTGCCGTTCGTTGACGATTTGGTCAAAGGCTATTTTCTAAGACGGATGACGCGCGCCCTCGCCCTCGCGCACAAGCGTCAACTGAGCGCGGAAATCGTCGCCACGCTCACAAAGGAGCGCGGCGCGAGCGGTTGCCTGCCCGGTTGTCTGGGCCAACTCTTCATCCTCCCGCTCAAGCTCATCTTTCGCAAAATCTTCTTCTTCCTCGAATGGAAACGCGCGGTTGATTTGACGAGCCACACTTATCATCAAGGCTACTTGTTGGACTACGCCCTCAGCGCGGGCTGGCTGGACGATGCGGCGCAGGCGAATCCTCAGATGAGCGCGACTGTCATCGCCGAGGCCATCGAAGAGGTCTGCCGCGAGGCTCCCATCAAGCCCGTCGAGACGGCCATCGGCGTCGCCTTCAAACAATCGAAGAGCATGCTGCGGGCCGGGGCGAAAGTGTTGGAGCGCGCTCTACGGCAAGTGACCGGAAGGCCGGACGAGCGGCAGTTGGCGGAGGCCGTCACGGCGGTTGACGCGGAGGAAGAGAAAGAGCTTGAGGGCGTCGTCAGCCGTCTACAGAAATCAATCGGGGCGATTCCAGACGAGCACTTTCGTTATCTTCGCTCGCGGCTCGCGGCGCGCGTGCAAGCCGCCTCGCAAGCGTCGCAGGCGATTGATAAGCGCGCTTGAAAAAGTTGCTATCCTTCATTTTCGCGTGATGGAAGACGAGGCGAGTCGGCTGTTTAAGTCAGGACAGTTAGGCTGTCTCGACGGGCGCGCGTTGGGCTTCGTCGCCGAGGGCTTCTATCTCTTCGCGGATGGCGCGGCGTTCGACGAGCAGGCGATTGAAGAACCAGCGACGCTTGATGAAATAGACGAAGGCCGTTGCCCCGCCGACGAAGTTTTCCCACTCTTCGCTAAAGCGAATCGCAACCAGGCCCGACGGCGGCACGATGAGCAGCGAGCCGAGCGCCCACAGCCAGCCGAGCCGGAAGTAGCAAACGACAGCCACCGCAATCCACGTCAAGGGAAAGAGCAGCATCGCTCCCATAATCTTGAAGGTGGAAACAACGTCGTCTTCGACCTTCAACACGCCGGTCGTCAGAAATCCCGTCAGGCGATAGACTGGATAATGTATGACCGCGCCCGTGACGGCGAACGGGAGCAGCAGCAGGAAGAAGCAGAGACGCCGGAGAAGATGCTTGACGACGGCGCGCGTCGAAGCCGGAGGCGAGAGTTCGTGCGGGTCTAGCCCGGCCTGCTTCAACTCTTCTTCGTAGCGATGCAGGCGCGAGACGAGCCGCGCGAGCCGCTCCGGTTGATGCTCGCGGTGAAAGGCGTAGCCCTCTACGAAGCGGCGGCGCAGCATCAACTCGCGTTGCAGATTCAACTCGCGCCCGCTGGCGCGTTCCTCCGCCGAGTAGATTTTTTCCGCGCGACTGACGAGTTGCAGCGGCTCTTCGTGTTCGACGTTGAGCGTGATGTCTAGCAGGGCGTCGCGGATGCGATTCGAAAGAGCCTGCGCGGCTTCGCGCGGCGGGTCGCCGTCCTCTTCGAGCGTGACGCGCTCGACCGCGAGCGGCTCGCCGAAGTAGAGCAGCGCGGAGCTACGGAAAGATTTCTTCGCGGTGTAGTACAAGCCCGCCGGCACAATCCTGACATCCAGCCCCGCGCCCGCCGAAGCCGCGCCGAGAGCGATGCGCGCCGCGCCCGTCTTGAGCGGCTTCAAGCGCGTGTCGCTGTGCGAGACGCCTTCGGGACAGATGGCAATCGTGCCGCCGCGCGCCAGCAGAGCGCGGGCCGCCTCAAACGTCTCGCGGTTGCGCGCCGGGTCGCTGCCCTTGTCCTGCCGCCGGTAAACGGGCAGCGAATCCAGAGAGCGCACAAGCTGGCTGACCACCGGCATCCGAAAGAGCGGAGCCTTGGCGAGAAAGGAGACGTTGCGCGGGGCGAGGCAGAGCAGGAAAACAGGGTCAACCAATCCGTTCGGATGATTCAGGACGAAGACGACGGGGAGGTCTAAAGGCACGCGCTCCGCGCCCGCGACTTCGATGTGACGAAAGAAGACGCGCAAGGCCAAACGCAGAATCGCCGTGATGATTCGCCTCGTCAATGCCTGCTCACCTCTAGCACAAGAATTATTGCTTTTTGACTACCAGACGATGCTCGTCCACCGAAGCGATTTTCATGACGCGGCTCGGCGCGGCGGCAGCAGAGTTGGCGTAGAAGGCCAACTCGTCGCCGTCTAGTCGCCATGTTCCGGCGCTTCTCTGCTGGCCATCAGTCGGAGCGATGCCGACATCAAGGAGCGAGCCGTCCGGGTTGAGCGTGAAAGATTTCCGACCGCGCGAGCGCGGGAAGTTATACGTTGACGGTCGAAAGATCATCAAGGTCGGCGTGTCCTCTTCGTGCGAATGCACCCAACGTTGTTGGAGAATCGCGCTCGCGTCTTTCTCGTTCATGGCACACGCTCCGGCTGTCGTACGGTCGGTCTAATCGGCCAGTCTTAAAAAGCGCTGCGCGCGCTCTTGAGCGTGGCGGCGATGCGCGCCACCTGCTGCGAGGTGAACATGAACATCGCAGCGTCGTCAACGTAGTCCATGTAGTTCATGAACATGTCGCCGTTCGGGCCGTTGTTGCAGGAGATGGACGGGAAGGCAGGCTTGCCGTAGTTGGGGCCAGCGGCGTTGGGCGTGTCGGCCACGAGGTCTGTGCCGGAGCAGTCTTCGGTGTCGCCCCAGATGTGCCGCAGGTTGAGCCAGTGGCCAATCTCGTGCGTCGCGGTGCGCCCTTTATTAAACGGCGCTTCGGCTGTGCCGCTCGTGCCGAAGGCCGTGTGCGTGACGACAACGCCGTCGGTGGCGGCGGGGCCGCCGGGAAACTGCGCGTAGCCGAGCAGGTAGTTGCCAAGCTCGCAAATCCAGAGGTTGAGATACTTGCTGCGCGGCCATGCGTTTTGCCCACCCGAAGATTTGAATTTCACGGTGTCGTCGTCAACGAACTCCGTCTTGCTCGTCTTAGTCCGCGTGATGCCACTTGTCGGCTGCCCTTTCGGGTCTTTGGTGGCGAGAGCGAACTCTACGTTGGCGTCGGCGATGAGTCCCTTCCAGACCGCAGGCGTTTTCGACTTGTCTGTGTTCCGGGCGCGAAAGTCGCGGTTCAGGATGGGAATCTGGCTTTTGATTTGCGCGTCGGAGATGTTCCCGGCGGCCTTGTTATAGACGACGTGGACGACGACCGGAATGATGGTCGGGCCAGCCTTCGCCACGGCCGCAGCGGCGAACATCATTTGCTGCGCGGTGAACTGTTGAAGATTAAACTGTCGCTGGCGAAAGCTTGGGTCTTGTTCGAGCAAGCGGAAATGCGCTTGCATCGTTCCGCAGGTTCTGCGCGGCGGGGGCGACTTTTTCGTCGCGCTCTTCTTGACGGATTTCTTCTTAGCGCTCTTCTTGGCCATAGCTCTTGTTTCTTCCTTTCGTTTGGAGGGTTGCCATCATGGCTTAACGGTTAATGAAGACGCCTTGGCTTTGGCTTCGGTGACATGCGCGGGCGAGAGGCATAGCGAGGAGCAGCGCCCGTGCCAG
Source organism: Blastocatellia bacterium (assembly GCA_033855775.1). GTDB lineage: Bacteria > Acidobacteriota > Blastocatellia > Pyrinomonadales > Pyrinomonadaceae > DASVTR01. The sequence goes on from JAWVFT010000092.1 coordinate 39,760, forward strand.
CGCAACGCGAACGGCTCAAGCGCGAGCAAGATATTCCAAGCAGAGTGTCAAGTCAAATATTTGCCGCCTTGCCGGAAGCCCGCGCGAACTTCGTCGCCGCTTTCTCATCAACGACTCTGCGGCGACGGAACAATCTGCACGAACCTGATTCTGTAGGCGCGGTCAACGAGTTCGCGCCGCGTCTCCGCTCTGGCGCGCAGGGCCAGCCACGCCGCGCCCTCCGCCGTTGAAGAGAATTGAGCAAGCGCCGAATCGTCGAGCCACGCCGCCCCGCCTTCGTCGTAAACACGCTGTAGCTCGCCTTCCAAGTCGGCAGCTTTGTCCGAGCTTAACTGCTTCCACTTCGTCGGCGGGTTGAAATATTGAAAGAGACTGTTATCCGAATTGGTCGCGGCGTAGTAAACGACCGTCCCCTGCGGCCAATCTCGATTCATCTCCAAGGCCAGCACGAGCGGCGCGTACTTCTCCGTGTGCGAATAAGGAAAGATTTGAAAGAGAAAATTGGACAGGCTCATGACGGCTACGATGAGGGCCAGCGCGTAAGTCCGCGCCGGAGGCCGCAACGTTTCGCCGCCCGCGTGCAGCAAGCCGATGAGCAGGATTATCGCCGGAAGATAAAAGAGCCTGTAGAACGTGTGCTGCGGCAGCCAGACGAAGAGAAATATCGTGTAGACCGCAATCCACAGCGCGCACAGCAGCAATAATGGACGCGCTGCCGCGGCTGACTTCAACGCTCGCCGCCAACGAGTCGCAAACGTCTTCAGGTTGCGCGCAATCGTCAGGACAAGCAGCGCGGCCAGAGCTATCAACGCGACTATCAACGCGATGATGAAAGGATTGAACAACCCTTTCAACAGATTGACTCTGCCGCCGAAGAAGAGCCGCGCGAAGCCGCGCAGCGTGTAGCCCAGATTGCTCGCGGCATTAAAACTGAAGCTCGCGTCCGGCGAAAAGGATGTCATCCACCGCAGCAGCTTTTTAAAGTCGAGCGTTCCCGTCGCAAGGTAAAAGCAGCAGTAGTAAACACCGAAGGTCAGGACAAACGCGGCCATGCCAAACTTGAAGATGACGATGATGCGCGCCCTCGCGTCGAGCACGCCCGCCTGCAAGAAGAGTCCGAGCAAGAGGGCTGGAAAGAAGATGACTGCCAACTGGTGAAAGCACATGGCGAGCGAGAAAGCCACAGCCGCCAGCCACGGCCTCGGCTTCCTGCCGGGCAGCGTCAAGTAAAAACTCGTGACGACAAACAGCACGCTCGGAATGTAAGCGTTCGCGTCGGTCGCAAACTTCCACCACGTCGCCGAGAACGCAAACAGAAACGTCAGCGCGCAACTCAGGTACAACGACCGCAGCGACAGCCGCAGGATGTGAAACAACAACAACGCGCACACCGCGCCCAACACATTATTCGCCGCCTGCAACACCGTCAACGCTCGCGGCTGAAAGCCCAACGCGCGAA
>JAWVFT010000093.1:0-37725 GCA_033855775.1 Blastocatellia bacterium
AGGTTTACGCCTACGGCGTCCGCAACGGCTTCGGCATGGCCTTCGACCCGCTCGGCGGCTATCTATGGACGCAGGAGAACGGCGACGACAGCTTCGACGAACTCAATCGCGTCGAGGCCGGATTCAACGGCGGCTGGATTCAAGTGATGGGGCCGTCGAGCCGCATCAGTGAATACAAGGCCATCGAGACGGGCAGGCCCGGCGGCTTGCAGCAGAATCGCTGGTCGCCCACGCTCATCGCGGACACGCCGCAGCAGGCTCTCTCGCGCCTCTTCCAACTTCCCAACTCGCATTACACCGAGCCGGAGTTTAGCTGGAAGTATGCCGTCGCCCCTTCGCCCATAGGCTTCGTGCGCGGGCAGGCTCTAGGCACGAAGTACGAGGGCAACATGTTCGTCGGCGCGTCGCGCACCACGCTCGAAGGCGGCTATCTCTTCCGCTTCACTTTGACGGACGACCGCCGCCACGTCGCGCCCGTTGACTTTCGCCTCGACGACCGCGTTGCCGACAACGCGGACAAGTTTGACTTAACGGAAAGCGACACGCTCCTTATCGGCAAGAACTTCGGCGTCACGACAGACATCCAGACAGGCCCGAACGGCAATCTCTACGTCGTCTCGCTCTCCAACGGCGCCATCTACGAAATCTACGCCACGCCGCCCAGAATCTTCGTCGCCAACCTGACGGGCGCGCAGGAAGTCCCGCCCAACAATTCGAGCGCGGCCGGCACGGCCATCCTCCTGCTTCGCCCCGACGAGCAGAAGGCGCGCGTCTCGCTCTCCTTCAACAATCTTTCCAGCGCTCAGACGGCGGCGCACATACACGGGCCAGCCGCTCCCGGCGCGACCGCCGGCGTCATCTTCGACTTGCCCTCCGGCCAGTTCAACGACTTCAATATTGACCTGAGCCCGATTCAAGCGCAGGACTTGAGAAACGGCCTCTACTACATCAACGTCCACAGCGCCAACTTGCCCAACGGCGAGATACGCGGCCAGTTTAACTCTTCCACGACCGCGACGACTCTACAGTTGGGCGCGTCCGCTTACTCCGTCAACGAAGGCGACGGCAGCCTGCTCGTCACCGTCAATCGCTACGGCAACACGAGCGCGCAGCAAACCGTTGACTACACCACGACCGACGGCACGGCCTCGCGCCGCTCCGATTACGAACTGGCCTCCGGCTCGCTCACCTTCGCCCCCGGCGAAACGAGCAAGGCGTTCCGGCTGCTCATCACAGACGACGTGTACGTCGAAGGCGCCGAGACGCTCAACGTCACGCTCAGCAATCCCAAGGGCGGCGCGTTCGCGGGCAGCCCCGCCAACGCCGTCATCACTATTCAGGACAACGACACGACGGCCCCTTCGAACAATCCGATTGACGACACGCGCTTCTTCGTCCGTCAACACTATCTCGACTTCCTCAACCGCGAGCCGGACAAGGCCGGGCTTGATTACTGGACGAGCCAGATAACGGATTGCGGCTCGAACGCTTCATGCGTCAACATCAAGCGCACGGATGTCTCCGCGGCCTTCTTCGTCGAGCAGGAATTTCAACAGACGGGCTTCTTCCTCTATCGCTTCACCAAGGCCGCGCTCGGCTTGCGTCCGGCCTACACGCAGTTTGCCCTTGACCGTGGCAAACTCGTCGTCGGCCCCGGCCTCGAAGCCAGCAAGGAAGCCTTCGCCGAACAGTTCGTCCAGCGTCCCGAAGTCGTCGCCAGGTATGGCGCGTCGTCCACCTGCGCTATGTTCACAGACGCGCTCATCCAGAGCGTACAGCAAGGCTCAGGCGTTGACATGACGCCGCGCCGCGCGGACTTAATCGGCGAGTGCAACATCTACGCGGGCGACACGGCGATGCAGCGCGCCAGAACGATACGCAAGCTGATTGAGTATCAGGAGTTCATCAACGCGGAATACAATCCGGCCTTCGTCCTGACGCAGTACTTCGGCTATCTACGCCGCGACCCCGACGAAGGCGGCTATCAATTCTGGCTCGATGTCCTGAACAATCGCGTCCCCGGCAATTACCGCAGCATGGTCTGCGCCTTCATCACCTCCACCGAATATCAGCAGCGCTTCAGCCCCATCATTCCGCACAACAACGCGGAGTGCAGCACGATTCAACCCTGAAGCCTTCGCTCGCGCGACAAGGGCCAGCGCATACCATAAGAGCCAGCACTTGAGCATTCGTCTCAAGTGCTGGCTCTTAGCATAACTTTAAGAATAACTTTTTAACTTTAACTGCAAGCGCGTCGTCTTACTGCGTGGACGCGGGGACGACTTCTTTCAGGATTGTCTCGTCGGGGTCGAAGCGAACATCCGTGGGGCGTTCCGAGAGCGGCACGCGCTTGACGGTCGCTTTAGTCGTCGGCTTAATCGTCGTCCGCGTCTTGCCTGTGGGCATCACGATTTCGACGGGCAGCGGATTGTTGAAGGCTGCTTCCGTTTGCGTCTGGCGCAGGTTGATTGTCAGGACGCCGCCTTTCTTGCCGCTCGCGCGCCACGTCCATGTGGGCGCGTAGACGGGATGCCCCGTGCCGTAAACCCAACGCGCGAAGAAATCGCGCAGGTTCGTCCTTCCGGCTCGCTCAAGGGCCGCGCGCAGGTCTTCAGTCGTCGCCGTTGAATTTTTGTGCGCTTCGTAATAAGCGCGTATGCCGCGAAAGAAAGCTTCGTCGCCGAGTTGGCTGCGCAGCATGTGCAGGACCCATCCGCCCTTCTGATAGTTGTTGGCGTTGAGCAGCTTGTTCAAATCTTCCGTGTCCGGGTCGAAGATGGGAGCGCGCCGCTCTTTCTCATAATTGAAGTAAGCCGTGGCATCACGCTTCATGTAATCGCGGAAGGCTTCCAGTCCCTCGTAGCGTTCGACGAAGAGCCCTGCAAAGTATGTGGCGAAGCCTTCGCTCAACCAGAGGTCTGCCCACGTCGCTTCGGTGACGGAATCGCCGAACCACTGGTGCGCTATCTCGTGCGCGATTGTCTCTTCGATGCCGCGCCGTATGTTGTAACGACGGCTCAAGGGCTGCGCGTCGTCGCGCGCGTCAAAGAGCGCGCTGCCGAAGACGATGGCGCTGGAATTTTCCATGCCGCCGTAGCGCGTCGCCCCGACAATCAAAGCCAGCTTCTCATAAGGGTAAGGCGCAACGGTCTGGCTGAACAGTTCGAGCGACGGGGCGCCGGGCGCAAAGCCTCGCTCGGCAAACTGCCGGTCGGCCTGCGGCACATAGTAGAAGAGCGGCGTGAGCTTTGGCTGCTGCGGCAACTCAAAGAGCGCGTACTCGCCGACGGCGACAATCATGCAGTAAGGCGGAATCGGCGCTCCTTCATTGTAAATCCATGTGCGCGTGTTGTCCGCGTTATCATGCTTAGAGGTCAACTGCCCGTTGGCGACAACGAGGTCGCGCGCTGGCGCTGTGACTGTGAAGCGCACGGTCGCCTTCGCCGACGGATGGTCGAGGCAGGGTATCCAGTGATGCACGCGGTCGGGCCAGTTGTCGCCGGTGGCGGACGCCTTGCCGCTCTTGTCGGGCGCGAGGATTAACCCGTCCTTCGGTCGCCCCTTATACTTCACGCTCAAGGTCAAACGCTCTCCCTGTCGCGCCGTCGCGTTCAAAGTCACGTTGAGCTTGCCCTGCGCCTGCTCGAAGCGCGCGGGCTCAGAGCCGACCATGACGCTTTCGACGCTCATCTCGCCGAAGTCCAGGTCAATCATGTTGACGGAATTTTTCAGGATGAGGACGGAGATGTCTGCGCGCGCGCTCTTGATGTCCGTTAGTTGGTCGTTGAAGACGAGCGCGACATCGTAGTTGGTGGGACGCCAAGCCTCCACGCGGCGCTCTCGTCGTTCGGCCTGACACGTCAGGGCCACAGCGAGAAAGAGCAACAGGAACGCCGTCGTGTTTCTCAACAAGCGCGCCCCACGTTTTAATTTGAGCCTCATCGAAGATTGTCTCCGGCAGCAAAAGTTTTTTTGAGCGGTCAGCGAATCCCCAACATCAAGATGGCCGAGCGGTCTGAGACTTCACGCTCGCTCGACGCTTGCCACGCGCGATAGCCCTTGAGTTCATCTTCCGTCACAGGGCGATTGGCGAGCAGCGCGGCGGGAGTTCTTTCAAACGCGCGCTCGGTCAAAGCCATGTGCGCGACGCGCGGGTGAAGCGCGGCGGGTTCGGCAATCGCGGCTTCCGCCGTCTCCACGTCCGGGAACAACTCTTCATAAGCGAGCAGGTGCCAGCTTGTGCCGTGCTCGCTCTCTTCCGCGCCGAGCACGCGCAGCAACCCGTAGCCGCTTTCGAGTTGAAAGACCAGATAATCGCCCGCGACAAAGTTTTGTCCCACAGCTTTCCCCTCAACGCTCGCTCTGAAAAATTTATCGCTCGTTTCGTTGCAGCTTAACACAGCCACCTTTGAAATTCCCGAACCGGATGCGGCCCCCGGCGCGGGTAGAGATTGCAATTCTAAAAACGCATATCTACAATCGCAGCCACAAGCGATGAGCCGGTTTGATTCGAGCAAAGATTACTATTCGATTCTAGGGGCGAAGCGCGACGCGACGCGCTCCGAGATTGAACGCCTGTACAAGCGGCGGGCCGTCGAGCAGCATCCGGACCGCGGCGGCGACGAAGAAGAGATGAAGACTCTCAACGAAGCGTACGGCGTGCTGCGAGATGAAGCGGCGCGCACGGCTTACGACGCCAGACTCGGAATTTACGACGCGGAGCTTGAGCAGCAATCAACATTTGATGAATACTTCGAGCCTTACTCTTCGCCTTCGGCGCAGGCCGACGCCATCTCCGGGCGCGGCGTTGAAGCGATGCTCTGTCTCTTCGCGGGCGTCATCCTGCTCGCGCTCGTGCGCGCCCATTGGATACACTTTCTTTGGCCGCTCGGCATACTGGCGGTGTTCGTCATCGCGGGCGGCATCCTGCTGGCGCGCTCCGTGATGCTGGCCGTGCGCGAGACTTTCGCCGCGTCGCATCCCGCGCGCCGCTACACGAAGACGCAGGAAGCTCTCTTCTGGTCTGTCGTCTGCGGCGGCGGCTACGGGCTCTACGTCCTGCTCAGCAATCTTTAGCGAAGCTCAACACGGAACGCGCGCGATGCACCTAACCGGACTCGAACTGCTCTTGCTGGAAGTCAACAGCCTTGAAGAGTCAACTGCCTTCTATCACGAGCAACTCGGCCTCGACATCGAGAGCCATCAGCCAGAAGCCGAGCCGCCGATGGCGACCTTGCGCGCCGGTAGTTTGAGAATCACGCTCGTGCAGCAATTGGAGACGATGCTCAGGCGCGGGCGCGGCGTCCATTTCTTTCTTACTACGACGGACGTTGACGCCTACTACGCAGACTTGAGACAGCGCGGGCTATTTCTTGCGCCGCCGACGGACGAGGGTTGGGGCGGTCGCTTCATCACACTTGAAGACCCGGACAAGTACAGGCTGTTCTTCGTCACATGGACAAGGGAAGGGCTGCGGGATGAATGACGATGAAGGATGAAAGATGCGCTGCTCAAGGCATCGAGCCGCCGCGCTTTCATCCTTGCTTCTTCATCGCTGCCGCCCTCATCCCTCATCCCCAATCTTTATGGAGGCGCCGATGGGATTGCAGCACATAGAGAATTTGTTGAGACGCTACAGAGGGCAAGTGGTGAACGTCAAGACGCGTTCGGGCGGCGTCTACGAAGGCAAGATTGCGGACATCACCAACGATTACGTCGCGCTGGCGATGAAGCACGAAGGCGAGAACAGCGAGATTGTCTTCGTGCTCCTGCACAGCATCGAAGCGGTGATGCCGCGCAGCGCGCCGCAAGCTTAAAACAACTCTGCGCTGAAGACTTCAGACGACCGCGCCGGAAACTTAAAAAATTGCGCCCGTTAAAATTAAGAGCGAGCGCACGGCTTTACCATCTGAACCACTCCCGCCTTTGTGAATCAAGATGCGTTACGTTGCCAACCCGCCGAACCCATGGCTCTCGCACACGGTCGAATGGATCGGCGAGCCGCCGGAAGCCAAGGTCGAAGTCTTTGAAGAGACGGAGACGCGCGCCATCATCACGCACAACAACAGCCCAGACGTGGGCTTCGATTATTCCGTCAACTGCTATCGCGGCTGCGCGCACGCTTGCTCCTACTGCTTCAGCCGCCCGACGCACGAATACTTAGGCTACGGCGCAGGCACGGACTTCGAGCGCAAAATCGTCGTCAAGGTTCGCGCTCCCGAACTGCTGCGCGCAGAGTTGATGGCGCGCAAGTGGCGCGGGCAGGAGTTGGTCTTCTCGTTCACCTCCGACCCTTACGTCCCGCTCGAAGCGCATTACAAGTTGACGCGCCGCTGTCTGGAAGTCTGCGTTGAGTTTCGCAATCCGGTCGGCATCGTCACCAAATCCGCGCTCGTGCGCCGCGACATAGACGTGCTCAAACAATTGACGACGGAAGCGAGCGTCGGAGTCTTCTTCACGATTCCGTTCATGGACTACGAAACGGCGCGAGCGTTGGAGCCGTTCGCGCCTTCGCCCGACGCGCGTTTCAAGGCGATGAAGGAACTCTCGGACAATGGCATCAGCGTCGGCCTCGGCATCGCGCCCGTGATTCCGGGCCTGTCAACCGACATCCCGCGACTGCTCGAACGCGCGCACGAAGCCGGAGCGACGCAGGCTTTCATCTCTATGCTGCGGCTGCCCGGCTCTGTCGCGCCCTACTTCGAGCAACGCCTGCGCGAGAATCTGCCGACCAAAGCCGAGCGCGTGCTCAGTCGTATCCGCGAGGCGCGTGACGGCCAATTGAACTCAAGCGAGTTTGGCGAGCGGATGCGCGGGCACGGCGAATACTGGCGCGCGCTTGAGAATCTGTTTCGCTTGTATTGCCGCCGTCTGGGCTTCAACCGGCAGGCGCAGCGCAGCTATCAAAGAGAGACGCGCAACACCTTTCGCAGACCTACGGCGCAGGGCGCGCTTTTTGATTGATGACAGCGCGGCTAAAAACATTATAATGATGTTCGGACATGACAAATCACAGAGGGAGGAAGAGGCTTGATGATGACGATTCGGGATGTGATTCGTGACCGCGTGCCGTATTCCGTGCGCGAGACGATGAATCTGCTGGAAGCCGCGGAGTACATGGCGAACAGAAAGATTGGCGGCGTCTGCGTGCTCGATGAAAACGAGCGGCTGCTCGGCATCCTGACCGAGCGCGATTTGCTCAACCGTGTGCTAGTGCCACAACGCTCGCCCGCCTCTATGCAGGTCAAAGATGCCATGAGCGCGTTGCTCGATTTGGCAGTGATTGAGACGAACGACACGCCGCACGAAGCCTTAGAGAGAATGGAGCGAACGGGGCGGCGTCATCTGCCCGTCGTCGAAGGCCAGAGCTGGGTCGGGATGCTTTCGATGCGCGATTTGCTGCGCGTTGAACTGAGCCAGCAGGGCGACGAACTCAAGCTGCTGCACGAGTACATCTCTCACTGACGAATGGACAGACGGATTGAAGGACGGGTGAAACGCGGACGGATAAAACTTCGGCGGGCCGTCCACTTTTCCGGCAGGCAACTGCGGCTGCTCAGAGTGGCCCCGCGCGATTCGGCGTAGAGTCTGATGATGAAATCACTGCTGTTGTTAATCTCTGCGTTGAGCCTGCTGGCGGTTCTTGCTTGCGGGCAAACTCCGCGCGGGCGCGGGGCGGGCGAAGTGTCGAGCGCGGAGAAAGGCGCGATTCAGTTTCGCGTTGAAACCGTCGTCAGCGGCTTGCAGGTTCCATGGTCAATCGTCTTCGCGCCCGACGGGCGGATGATTTTTACGGAGCGGCCCGGAAGAGTGCGCGTCTTTGAGAACGGTAAGTTGCGCGCCGAGCCGCTGGCGATTATTTCCGATGTCGAGCCGAGCGGCGAAAGCGGCTTGATGGGACTGACGCTCCACCCGCAGTTCAACTCGAACCACTTGCTCTATCTGGCCTACGCTTACAAAGGCGAGCGCGGCCAGCTTGTGCGCGTCGTTCGTTTCCGCGAGACGGGCAATGCGCTCGCGGAGCGCAAGGCTCTAATCGAAAATATTCCGGCGGCGGCCAATCACGCCGGATGCCGCCTGCGCTTCGGGCCGGACAGTAAGCTCTACATCACGACGGGCGACGCAACGGAGCGCGCGCTGGCGCAGCGGCTCGACTCGCTCTCAGGAAAGACCTTGCGCTTGAACGACGACGGCACAGTCCCCGCTGATAATCCGTTTGTCGGGCGTGAGGGCGCGCGTCCTGAAATATGGACTTACGGACACCGCAACTCGCAAGGTCTGGACTGGCAGCCGGGAACGAACCTGATGTTTCAGACCGAGCACGGGCCATCGGGCTTTGACGGCGCCGGCGGCGGCGATGAAGTCAACATCGTCGAGCGCGCCAAAAATTACGGCTGGCCGATTATTAGCCACAGGGAAACGCAGGCCAATCTGGAATCGCCGCTCCTGGAATACACGCCCGCCTGCGCGCCCGCCAGCGGCATGTTTTACAAAGGCACGGCGTTCCCGAAATTTCGCGGCAACTTCTTCTTCGGCTGTTTGCGTGGGCAGGCTTTAATGCGCATCGTCTTAGACGGCAGGCGTGTTGTTAGTGAAGAGCGACTGCTCGACGGGCAGTACGGGCGCATACGCGACGTGGCGGAGGGGCCGGACGGCTCGCTCTACTTCTCCACCTCAAACCGCGACGGGCGCGGCTCTCCCGCCACGGACGACGACCGCATCATGCGGCTCGCGCCAATCAAGTAAGCGAGTGAATATATCTGGATGCTGCCGCGCGATTTCGTCGCGTCGCCGGACTCAGGCTTTCTGCGCGACGACTGCTGATTTTGTCCAGCCGATGACCTGAAAGCGCGGGAAGCGATGATGCGCGATGATTTGAAAATAGCGAGAGGTGTTGGCTTCGACTTCCTGCGGCGGGTGTGTTTTGAAGCGAAAGAGCAGTTCGAGAAAGCGGCTGGCGAGCGAGGGATGAACGGGCAGGTGAAGCAGGTGGCCGCCGGGCGCGAGCACGCGCGCCAGTTCGCCGAAGCCTTCGCGCAAGGAGAGGTATTCGAGCACGCCGCTCGTCACGATGGCGTCGAAAGTGTTATCGCGGAAGGGCAGCGAAAGAACGTTGGCCTGTGAAAACTCGACGCTCTGCGTGCGCCCTGTGTGTTCCCTGACGGCCTTGCGCGCGGTCGCAATCGAGGTGGCGGAGAGGTCTACGGCGGCAATCTGGACGCTCATGTCAAAGGCTTTGAGCAGGGCGAGCGTGAGCAAGCCCGTGCCGCATCCGGCGTCAAGAATTTTCGCGCCGGGAGCGATGGGGAGCGGGTGCGCGCGCAGGTATTGTTCGAGCGAGCGTCCGTAGCCGTTGAATTTGAAGGTTAGATTATAGAGGCTGGCAACGCGGTCGTAGAAAGACCCTGCCTCGACTCCCGGTTTCGCGTGCGTGATTGCTTCCTGCATCAAATGGGCTGAACCTGCTCCTTCGCGCTCCCTGACATTCTTGAAACTAATTGCCGATAGTAACCGTAAAGCGAAAGCTAATCAAACTAAGGGCGGGAGTCGGTCAACTTTGCTTTGTCCCGTTCATTCGCGCTACTATACGTCTCCCCATGTCTGAAGCGTTAGCCGCCAGAGTTTCCGATGCCGGTCAGAAAGGAACATATCACCTTGCAGAGCACGCGCCTTCTCTCTCTCCTGTTCATCCTTGCCTGTTGCGCCACCGCCGCCTTCGCTCAATCGAAAACGCATCCGAGCGATAAATTCCGCCAACTGGACGAAACATTGCCGACGCCCAACGAGCAGCGCATCGCTTCGGGCGCTCCCGGCAGAAGCTACTGGCAGCAGCGGGCAGACTATTCGATTGATGTCGAGTTGGACGACGTGAACCAGCGCATCACAGGCTCGGAGGTTGTGACCTATCACAACAACTCGCCGGACACGCTCTCGTATCTCTGGCTGCAACTTGACCAGAACATCTGGTCTAAGGATTCCGACACGTACAAGACGCAGACCGCGCCGGGCTTCGAGCGACTGCCCTTCGGCGCGGTCGAGAGTCTGGTCAACCGCAATTTCGACGGCGGCTACAAGATAACAGCCGTGCGCGATGCGAAGGGCGTGGCCCTCGCTTACACCATCGTCAAGACGATGATGCGAGTTGACTTGAAGGCTCCGCTCTTGCCGGGGCAGTCCGTCGCCTTCGGTGTTGACTGGAATTACAACATCAACGACCAGCGCAAGATTGGCGGGCGCACGGGCTACGAGTTTTTTCCGAAGGACGGCAATTATCTGTACGAGATAGCGCAGTGGTTTCCGCGCATGGCGGCCTACAACGACGTGAACGGCTGGCAGCACAAGCAGTTCTTAGGCGCGGGCGAGTTCACGCTTGAGTTCGGCGACTATCGCGTCCGCATCACTGCGCCCGACGACCACATCGTCGCGGCGACGGGCGTGCTGCAAAACGCGCAGCAGGTCTTGACGGCGGCGCAAAGGCAGCGGCTTGAGCAATCGCGCACGGCGAAGGAACCCGTCCTGATTGTGACGCAGGCGGAGGCGACGGCGAACGAGACGCACAAGCCCACAGGCAAGAAGACTTGGGTGTTTGCCGCCGACAACGTTCGTGACTTCGCTTTCGCCTCTTCGCGCAAGTTTATCTGGGACGCGCAACTGCATGACGTGAACGGCAACCGCGTGATGGCCATGTCTTACTATCCGAAGGAAGGCAATCCGTTGTGGGGCCAGTATTCGACGCACGCCATCATGCACACGTTGAATGTCTATTCGCGTTACACGTTCACCTTTCCGTATCCGACGGCCATCTCTGTGAACGGCCCAGTGGGCGGCATGGAGTATCCGATGATTTGCTTCAACGGCCCGCGTCCTGAAGCGGACGGAACCTACGGGCCGGGCGCGAAGTACGGCCTCATCTCCGTCGTGATACACGAAGTCGGCCACAACTTCTTCCCGATGATAGTCAATTCAGACGAGCGGCAGTGGACCTGGATGGACGAGGGCTTGAACACCTTCCTGCAATATCTCTCGGAGCAGGAATGGGAGCGCAACTATCCTTCCAGTCGCGGCGAGCCGAAGAACATCACGGCATACATGCAGAACGAGAATCAGGTGCCGATAATGACGCAATCGGACTCGCTCTTGCAGTTCGGCAACAACGCTTACGGCAAGCCCGCGACGGCTTTGAACATCCTGCGCGAGACAGTTCTTGGGCGCGAGCTTTTCGACTACGCTTTTAAGGAGTACGCGCGCCGCTGGAAGTTTAAGCGACCCATGCCCGCGGATTTTTTCCGCACGATGGAGGACGCCTCCGGCATTGACCTCGATTGGTTCTGGCGCGGCTGGTTCTACACGACGGATCACACGGACATCTCCATCGAGAACGTTCGTCTCTACACGCTCGACACGCACGACCCGGACATTGAGAAGGAAGCGGCCCGCCGCGAAAGCGCCGCGCAGCCCGAAACGCTCTCGCAGCAACGCAACCAGAGCATCACGAAGCGCGTCGAGCAATTCCCCTCGCTCAACGATTTCTACAACACCTACGACCAGTACAAAGTGACCGAGCGCGAGCGCGCCGAGTTTCAGCAATACTTGCAGACGTTGACGGAGAAGGAGAGAGCCTTGCTCACCTCCGGCATGAACTTTTACGTCGTTGACTTGAAGAACGTCGGCGGCCTCGTCATGCCCGTCATCTTGCAACTGGACTACATGGACGGCACGACGGAAGAGCTACGCATCCCCGCCGAAATCTGGCGCTACAACAACACGGAAGTCTCCAAGCTGATTGTCACCAAGAAAGAGATAAAGAGCATCACGCTCGACCCGCATCTTGAGACGGCTGACGTAGACCTTGCCAACAACAATTTCCCGCGCCGTCCCATTCGCTCAAGATTTCAAATCTTCAAAGACCAGCGCCCGCGCAATCCCATGCAGGAGCTAGAGCGCAAGCCGCAGCCGGACCCGCAAACGCAACCGACGCCCGCGCGTCAGCCTTGAATCTTTAACGCTACGGGGACGAACATTGGCATTGCCAAAACCGGCATGAGCTTTTCAAAACCGACATGAGCTTTTATCGTCAAGCCTTCACCTTAAGCCTGCTGCTCATTGCCTGCGCGGCCACATCCGCGCCGCGCAGCGCAATGGCCGCGCACACCTTCCACACCAGCCTGATGAGCATCGAATACAATCATCAGGAGCAACTACTCGAAATCTCCCTCGAAGTCTACGCGCACGACCTCGAAACCATCCTCGCCAAGCGCGCTGGAAAGAGCGTCCGTCTAGACAAAGCGACCGACGCCGAGCCGCTCATCTTCGCCTATCTACAGGAAGCCGTCACCATCCAAAACGGCGCGGGCGAAACCAAACCCCTCGCATGGGTCGGCATGGAAACGCAAACAGATAGAACCTGGCTCTACTTCGAATCCAAACTCCCCGAAGGCTTAAACGGCGTCCAACTCCGCAACCGCCTCTTCTTCGAACTCCTCGCAGACCAAATCAACCTCGTCCACCTCAAAGACCGCGACACCAAAACCGACCTCATCTTCAAACCCGGCGACACCTTCAAGCCCCTCCTCGACCCACCCAAAAGCTAAACCCCCGCCAATCGCCCGCGCTAAAGTTTTGAAAATACGCAGCATTCGTTGAAACAAGCGCCGCGTTTGCTTCATCAAGCGCGAGATTTGTTCAAACAAATGCTCCACTTATTCAAACAAGCGCAACATTTATTCAAATAAATGCCGCTCTGATTCAAATAAATGCTGTTCTGATTCAAATAACTGCTGCTCTGATTCAAATAAATGCTCCACTTATTCAAATAAGTGCTGCTCTGATTCAAATAAAAGTCGTATTTATTCAAATAAATGCTGCATTTATTTGAATTTTAAGAGCGCGGGCTGATAGCCATTTGCTATTGGATGTGATTCTGGTCAGCGCCGCCTGCTTTAGCCGGGCGGGTGTCTCATCGCCAGAACCAGCCCGGCTACCGCAGGCGGTTCTGACAGGGGACGCCGCGTTAAGGGCGACACTCAATCGCTCACCGCTATCAATACCTGCGCTTTTACCGGCTCAAGAAAACTATTGACTCGTTATGAAAAATGAGTATACTGCGAAATTGAAATTGGTCACGTCTTTGGACTTAACTTCAACTTTCCCACCTTGGAGGTAATAGAAATGGCACGAAGAAGACGTAAATCCCCTGTTCTCGAAAAAGCCGAAATAAGAGCCAACAATCTCAAAGCCATCTCGCCGACTCTTGACCTCGGCCCCGGCCTGACCTTAGCGGAGTTCGAGCAAAAAATCGCTGCCGTCCGGGCCAAGCATGACCGTTACAATCAAACAGTGGCGCTGCTCGACGACCTCGGCAACGATCTGGAGGCGGACGAGGAACTGCTCGACGACCTCAACAGCCGCCTGCTCGCCGGAGTCGGCGCGCGTTGGGGCAAGAACAGCAGCCAGTATGAACAAGCGGGCGGCACCCGCACAGACGAACGCAAGAAGCCGGACAATGGCAAAGACAAAGACAAGTCTGACAGCTAGCCACTCGCTGACTCTATAACAAGTCCACGCCGCCCAGTTTGCAACCCCTTGGACGATGAACCGCGAGTCACCGCTCCCTTCATCGTCCAAGGGCTTTTCCGCTCGATGAAAGAATTGGAGCGCGAGCAATCCACACGACCGCGCCTCTTGCGCCATCGGCACGCCATGATTTGAGCCGGTTGCCACGCGCAGGCTATGCAGCTATTTCCGCGGCTTGGCGGTCTAATATGAGTTGGGCGGCTCTCAACGGTAATCACGACACTCTATTTACGAGGTGGAGTTATGAAGGATGAAAACAATCGGGTGTAGTGGAGGATTGCCCTTCATCATCAATAGTTGCCGATTGTTGTTATGGGCGCTACATCGCAATCTATGAAGATTAGTTCTCGACGCCGACGCCGCCCAACAACTCATTCAACCGGAGCGCGAATAGCGTTGCTTTCATGCGCGAGACCATGTTGTTATTGCGGTTCGTCGCGCCCGGTTAATTCGAGCGTTCGGCGCTACGCATTTTGATATCTTGGAGGAAATTCGCATGACACTGAAAACAGCTACGAAAATCGCAATAATCGCTATCTCAATCAATTTCCTGCTGAGCCTGGCGCTTCAACTATTCACGAGAGCAGATTCTGAAATGTTTTATACGATTGTTGGAATCTTAGGTCTTGCCACGCTTCATGTGCCGCTCATTATTTTCTTCGGCGTCCTTTACCACAAGCAGAAATGAAGGAGGTTGAGCCATGTCGGACGAGTTGAACAGTATCTTGGAAACAAAAACGGAACCGCCAACATCCGGCGACAGTGACAGTCCTGGCGGCATTGAGGGTAGACTGTCAGCTTGGGGCATGGTCTTTCTTGTGCTCGGCATTGTCGCGGGCATCATCTGCATTATCGCGGCAGTCAACGTGGCTAAAAAGTACGGCAGAGTTGATAGTTGGGGAGAGCGGGGAATAGAGTGGTATCTGGTCATCATAGGTGTCGCGGCTATCCTCCATGGAATGCTTGTCATGGTGCTGTTGGAAGCAGCCGCCGAAATAATCCGCCTGCTGCGAAAGCTAAATAACAAATGAAAGAGCGTGGTCTCCCTGGCGCAGCGCCGAACAACTCATTCAACCCGACGCCTCAATAGCGTGCCTTTCATGATTGCCTTTATAGATGTGGGTTGAATGCTTCATGCTCGCAGCGGGTTGATTCGGGCGTTGGATGCCTCGCATTATCAAAAGGAGATTCGAGATGTTAGTCAAAACAATTAAACTCTCACTGTTAGCACTCAGCCTTTTATTTGGCGGAGGCTTGACGTTAGTCTCCGCTCAAACTCGACAATCCTCCCCCGCAGGCCAGAAAGTTACGGAGGAAGAGCTAGATAGGCGTTTTGCCATCGCACGAAGCCTCGCTCAAGAGGAAAAGTTTGAGCAGGCTCTCAAGGAGTATTTATTCGTATTTGATAACAGCCGTAATGTGGGTGGTTACGGAGGCGTGCGTCTTTCTTATGTCCCAAGTGAAATTGCTGCTATAGGGCGCGTATATCGCCCCGCCCTTCTAGCCTTACAGACCAGGCGTGATGAGCGCGAGAAGTCGGTTCTTGCGGGGAAGGCCGATTTTGATGTCATTCACGAGTTGGCGGCGCTCAACGAGTATTTAGGTGAACCTGAACGCACTATTACTTTATTCGATAAGCTCAAAACAATGGGAGCAGCATATACCAGCGTCAGAGAAGATATGCTGATATTGATTTGGGAGCAGTTGGCCGAAGCCAAAAGATACGATGAGCTTAAAGATAAAATTGACGAACTAGCTAAACGAGTGGCAAGCCAAATCGCAGAGTCAGTTATAAATAACGACTTCCCCGATAATAGTGTGCTGAGTTCTTCGCAGTATCAGGATTACTTACGCCGGAGCATCATTGAAGATGGTGGCAGAGTGTACGAAACGCTATTAGGAGTTGGTAAGGCAGCAAAGGCTGATAAGCTTGCAAAATGGATGCTGACATTTTCATCGGATGGGGAGATGTATGCGCAACTCATAAATAGGGCCATCAATGTTAATCGAACCGATATCGCTGCTGATTTGATTGAGCGTGCAACTAAAACATTGAAGCGCGGAGAGGACTTGCGATTAGTACATGAGGCGGCAAAACGTCTTCCCAAGGCGAACTAGAGAGCCTCATAGGCGGCATCTAACAACTCATTCAACCGGAGCGCGAGTTAGCGTGTCTCTTATCGTTATACGCGGCAAATATATTTCTGCGGCGCATTATTGCCTCTTTATTGGAGAGACGGAAGTGGTCGTTCAGAGCAGAGAGTTTGAAGTGTTCAAGACAGATAAATTCGGGGAGATGGTGGAAGCGCCTGAGACAAAGAATCCATTGTGCCAGTAGCTCTTTTCCATTAACGGCGATTCATCTCTGAAAGCAGGCAGCGTTCAATGTCGCGTGCGCGGCTTCATGGAAAGGGGCTGCGATTCCGTCTTTCTTTAGTCTTGAAGAGCGTTGACTAAGCGGTGGGCTTATTGTAACGTCTGGTCGTTGGCGAGATGTCTTGAGGCGAACATCAGCATGAGTTCAACGCTTGTCCAGCGCCTCTTTCGATTAACTCCACTTTGATTCCGTTCTTTAAGATTAACAGAGGATTTTCATGCAACGCCTGAGCAGGTTATTTGCCCTCGTTTCGCTTCATTCAAAAATCAAACGCAGGATAGCTGCGCCGCTCGCCGCCGTTGTTATCGTGTTCTGCTGGACAGGCGCCGTGAAGGCCGACCCGCTGACCATTTCCAGTGTCCAGGGCGGCTTCTATAATCTGAACACAGGCGAATTGCGCTATGTGGACTTAGGCTCGAACCCGAATCATGTCTTCAACTTCACAGGGCCGCTCATCGGATACGGGCCGGAACAAATTTCTTACGTCGCGTTTCGCATCCAAATCCCCGGCATCACAGGGCCGCGCACGGAGACGCTGCATATCACCTTTACACAGACCGGCGGCAACTCGCCGACTCCGCCCCCGATTAACATCCTTGACATAGGAGCCTTCGGGCCGACGGACGGATACGGCATGTCCGCGCCATTCACCGGCGGATACTACGAAGGCGCTCCCTTCTCCTACGCTTTCGTGGGCAGCATAAATATTGTCCTGCGGGATAGCATGGGACAAGTGATTGATAGTTTCTCATCTAACTTTAGCGTCAACCGTGTCATCCCGGTGCCTGAACCCGTCAGCCTGCTGCTGCTCGGAACAGGACTGGCCGGAGTCGCTGCTCGCTTGAGAGGCAAGCGTCAGGCGCGACGCTCCTGAACCTTTGCTCGATGACTCACGCGCTCGCCGCTGCGATAGCATTCCTTCTACAGTCTCTTCATAGCATCGCTTCTCATCGTTTCGGCGATTCCTTTCAGACACATTGCTTCCGAGTCCGTGCGCGATTCAGTTCGGGCGCGCAGCATGCGTTGCCGCGCCGCGACAACCATTGGTGAACTTACCAGCATGCGTTATCGTACTGGCGTATCGGAGGCATGAAAGAGAATGTATTGTTCATCGTGTGGCGGAGCGGTCGGGCAGGGCTTGAGCTTCTGTAGTAACTGCGGGGCGAAGTTGGGCGCGACGAAGGATGTCGAGACGGCCAAGCTCGCGGAGTTGTTTCCAGAGTCTCTCATCTGGGCTATGGTTTCCGTCTTCGTCGTCGGCCTCGGCGGCATCATCGGCCTGATGGCGGTGATGAAGGATGTGTTCGGCTCCAATCTAAATTTGATTATAGCTTTTTCGCTCTTCAGCTTCGTGATGATGTTCGCGGTCGAAGGCGTGCTCATCTGGCTGCTGTTGAGTCGCAGGAGCGGGGCGAAAGCCGCGGGCGACGGCGGGCTTGTGAAGGAGCAATTAACGAAAGAGCTTGACGCGGCGCAGGCTCGCGCTCTGCCGGAACCGACGCCGAGCGTGACAGAGCACACGACGCGCACTCTGGAACCCGTCTTCAGCGAGCGCAAAGCGAAATGAAGCGCGGGCCTTGCTTCGCGCGCCCTCGTTCGGATGTGAGAGTTCCTGCCTTAGAGTTCTTCCAGTTCACAGCGTAAAAGCTCCGCGACGCTCCACGCCTGCGCGATGCAGCCGCGCGGCGTGTGCGGCGGGTCGCCGTCGAAGATTTCGGAAATCTGGCCGAGGCCCGCGTCCGACAAGTGACGGCGAAAGCCGCTCAACCATTCAACTGCCTGCGCCATGCTTTCAGGCGCGCGGCCATAAGCCTTCAGATAAGCCGTGATGAACGGCCCCATCAACCAAGCCCAGACCGTGCCTTGATGATACGCGCCGTCGCGTGAAAGCGAATCGCCTTCGTAGCGTCCGCGATAGTCCGGGTGCGTGGCGGCGAGCGAGCGCAGCCCGTAGGGCGTCAACAATTCGCGCCCGACGACGTTGACCACGCTGCGCGCGCGCTCCGCCGTCAGCATCGAAAAAGGCAGACTGACGGCGAAGATTTGATTCGGCCTGAGCGCGTCGTCCTTTGTCTCGTCGTCGCGCACGACATCGAAGAGACAGCCGGCTGAATCGTTCCAGAACTTTTCGTTGAAGCTGATGCGGGCGCGCTCAGCAAGCTGGCGACAGTAGACGGCGGTGGAGTTGTCTTTGAGACGAGCGGCGATCTGTTCGAGATGGCAGAGCGCGTTGTGCCAGAGAGCCTGTATCTCGACGGCCTTGCCAGCGCGCGGCGTGACCACCCAATCGCCGACCTTCGCGTCCATCCAGGTCAGTTGCGCGCCTTCGGCCCCGGAGCGCAGCAAGCCGTCCTCCATCACCTTGATGCCGTAGCGCGTGCCGCGCTCGTGCCAGTCAACGATTTCGATGAGTTGAGAATAGAGTTGGTCACGGACGAAGGCTAGGTCGCCGCTTCGCGACAGAAACTCGCCGATGGCGTGGACGAACCAGAGCGTCGCGTCCACCGTGTTGTATTCGGGCCGGTCGCCTTCGTCCGGGAAGCGATTGGGAATCATGCCCTCACTCAAGTGTTCGGCAAAGGCGCTGAGAATCTGGCGCGCGGTGTCGAACTTGCCGGTCGTGAGAGTGAGGCCGGGAAGGGAAATCATCGTGTCGCGGCCCCAGTCCGTGAACCAGTGATAGCCCGCGATGATGGACGAGCGATGGCTGCCGCGCTGGACGATGAACTGCTCCGCCGCGCCGTGTAGAGCTCGCTTGTAATCGTCGCCTTCGAGCGCCGCCGTCACGGCTCGCCGCCGCGCGCGTTCGTGTTCCTCTATTTCGGCGGCTTCATGCGCCTCGTGAGGTTGTGTTGAAGCGATGAGATTGCGCGTCTCGCCGCCCCGCAGGTCAAACGATAGCGAGCAGGGATTAAACAAGTCTTCGTTGAAATCGAAGCCGCGCGCTCGTTCCTCCGCATACTCGAAATTTTTGTACCAGACGTTCTCCGCGTGAACGCGCAGGGCATCATGCGCCAGCAGCAACGATGGCTCGTCCTGTTCGAGCGAGATGCTGATTAAGCCGGGCTTGATTTCGAGCCTGGGGCTGAGGCTCGCGCTCTCGCGCCGCAGCGAATGGTGGTCGCGGAAGGCAACCAGCGGTCGAAGCTCAAGCGACGCGCGCAGCGACGCGGGCGCGAGAAGGCGGTAACGCGCGACGGTCGTGTTCTCGCCGCGCAACATCAGCACAGACTTTTCCAGTTCAACCTCGCCGAGCCGGAAAGTGAAGATGGGAAACGGGTCTAAGCGAAAGCTGTGCAGACGGCGATAGCCTTGCGGGTGAACTGCCTGCGGATACTGGTTGGTGGAAAAGTCGAATCGCTCGCCGTCAATCAAGAGCGTCTCTTCGAGCTTCGAGAGCAGCAACACGCGCTCTGTCGGCGGACGTTTGGCAGCGATGAGCAGCCCGTGATAGCGGCGCGTGTTCATGCCGCTCAGCGTCGAAGAGGCATAGCCGCCAAGCCCGTTCGTTTCCAGCCATTCTTTGCCTGCGCTCGCGCGCAAATCGCCGCAGATTGTCGAGTCGAAGCTAATCATCAATTGTCGGGCATCCTCTTTCGCCCGCCCTTTGTAACACAGGGCGGAGGATTCTCCGCAAGAAAAATCTGCGGGGCGCGTTCAGTCTGCGGAGCAAACCGTCAATTTCGGTTCACGGGAGAATTTGAGAGATGAAAAAGAGAATCGCTATTCTGGCTTGCATCGTTGCGAGCCTGCTGCTGGCGGGCGCGCTGTTGCAGACGCGAGCGGGCGCGCCGCTGCTGAACGTTCGTGAGATGCCCGAAGCCGCGCCGCTTGATGAGACGTCCGAAGGCGAGTTGTTTGAACTGCCGAACAGCATCGCCAGTGGCTTCGAAGTGGATGTGCTGGTGGACGGGCGACCGCTCGAAGAGTATTACGCGCGGGGCCGTCGCTATGTGGAAGCTTTGGAGGGAGCCGAGTATGAAGTGCGCGTCAGGAATCCGCTCGGCATGCGCGTCGCCGTCGCGCTTTCGGTTGACGGCTTGAACACGATAGACGCGCGCCGCTCGTCGGCCTACGATTCGAGCAAGTGGGTGATAGAGCCTTATCAAACCATCACCATCAGCGGTTGGCAGATGAGTTCGGAGCGAGCGCGCCGTTTCTATTTCACGAACGAGCGCAACTCCTACGGCGCGAAGCTCGGCCAAACGTCAAACCTCGGCCTCATCACCGCCGTCTTCTTCCGCGAACGCCAGCCCGTCGGCATCATCGCGCCGCCACCGCGCAGGCCGCGACCGATGGAAGACAATAGCCGTAGCGAGAGAAACAAAAATGCCCCAAACTCTTCTGCGGACGGACGCGACGAAGCGCGAGCCGGAGCGCAGTCGAAAAGCGCGGAAGCCTATCCCGCGCCCGACGACGATTACGCGGCGACGGGCATTGGCCGCAACGTTCATAACGATGTGACCTGGATTAATCTGGACTTGGAAACGCGCTCGGCTGCGGAGGTGACGATTCGCTACGAGTATCACGACGCGCTGGTGCGGCTCGGCCTCTTCCCGCGCCCATACCCGCGCCCCGACACGCTCAATCGACGCGAACGCGCGACCGGATTTACAGACCGTCGCTACAGCCCTGAGCCGTAAGCGGCAAACCACAGGCGACGAAGCAGAGCCACGCTCTCATGCTTCACTTCATGCCTCGCGCTCTGCTTAATGGCGCGGGCGCAAGTCCTGCGTGTAAAGCTGGCGATAGGCGCGATAGTTGGCCAGCACTTTGTAGATATAAGTTTTGGTTTCGGCGAAGCCGACCTCCGAGGTGAAGATGCCCGCGTCGCGTTGGCCCGCTCGCTTGAGCCAGCGCGCGGCGTTGTCTTCGCCGCCGTTGTAGGAAGCGGCGACGGCTTCGGGCAATTCCGGGAAGAGCCTTGTTAAGCCGGAGAGATATTCGCTGCCGACGAGTATTGAAATTTCCGGACGATAGAGGTCGTCGTCCTGCAAGTTGTTGAGCCCGACCTGCGAGCTATATTTGTGGGCTGTGTCGATGGTCAGTTGGAGCAGCCCGCGCGCGGCGGCCTGCGATTTGGCGCGCGGGCGAAAGCCGCTCTCCTGCCGCATGATTGCCAGCACAAGGCGCGGGTCAACTTTGCGTGTCGCCGCCGCCCGCGCGATTGCTTCTCTGTAGGGTGCTGGATACTGGCTGGCAGCGGCCAAAGCTTCGCTCTCGACGCGCGCCGCGCGAGCCGTGACCGCGGGCCGCGTCGCAGCGCTCTTGATTGCGAGCAGCCTGTTGGTCGCCAGCATTCCGTAGTAAGAATCGAGCCTGTCCGGTATCGCAAGGTAAGCGTTGACGGCTTCCTCCGTGCGCCCCGCTCGCTCAAGGGCGTAAGCTTTGAGATAGGCGACTTCCTGCGAGTTGGTCATCACATCTTTGGTGAATGAAGCATTGCGCAGTTCGTCCGCCGACTGAATCGCGCGCGCCCAATCGCCGCCCGCGATGTCCAGACGCAGGCGCGCAAAGAGAGCGTTGGTCGCGGTCGCAGAGCCGCTGAATTTCTCGCGCGCTTGCGCAATCCACGGCAGAGCCTCTGCGGGCCGACCGGCCTCGCGCAACCCGTCAATCACATTCAAGTAAGCGGCTTCGATGCGTTCGCCCTCAGGGAAACGCTCCGTGTAGCGACGATAGTTTTCGACGGCCTCATTCGCGCGGCCCAGTCGCAGATAGGTCGAAGCCAAAGAGTAAAGACCCTCGCGCCCGTCCTTCGTCGTCGGATAATTGTTGACCAGTTGTTGGAAGATTGGCAGCGCGTCTTCGTAGCGCTTCTCCTGAAAATAGGAACGCCCGATGCCGTAGAGCGCAGCCGAAATTCCTGCGTCGCCCGGAAAGCGTTCGATGAGCGTTTGCCAGTGTTCGCGCGCTTCCGCAAAGGCGCGATTGTCCATGTAAATCTTCGCGCGGCGCAGATGCTCCGCTGCGCTCAACTGCGCCAGCTTTCCGCCCGCGTCGCGCCCCTCGCGGTCGAGCCGCCGCGTCGCCGTCAAAGCATCGTCCTGCGCCGGAGCATTTGAACTTGAAAGAGCAGCGGTCGCCGCAAGATTCGACAGCGGCGAGTCACGCGCGGCGACGGGAAGATGAAGCGAGAGACTTGCGACCAACAATGAGATGAAAAATGGCATCGCTTAAACCTTGAAGATGATAAAGGGGAAGAGAGCTAATTTGATAACTAATCGGTGAAACAATCAAGCCGGCAAAGCAACTTGGTTATTCGTCAGAGCAAAGCTCTGACGCGAGCGGCAAAGCAGGCGTTGTCCTTTGTCTGCGACGTGGGCCGCGCTGCTTTCCACGCCCGCCAAAACAATAACACAACAGGGAACGAAAGTTTGATTCCGTTCCCTGTCATCGTTTCTGCGTTCGATGTTTGACGCCTCGACACGCGAGGCGAGAAGCAAGCCTTATCAACCTTCGACAGCGTTTTGAACGCTGTCGGCCTTTCTCTCATAAGCGAGGATAGCGGCGGCGTTCTTTCTCTCCATCGAATTGAGCGAACGGTCGCTATAGCTTGGGTCGGCTTTGTACCAGTCGAGGCTGGCGAAATATTTTTGCAGCGACTTGTCCTTGAAGACCTTGCCGTGGCGCGCGTAGATTTCGCTGCGCAGCTTGCGCGCGTCTTCGGCAAACAAACCTTCGAGCAGCGAACGCGAGATGGGCTTTGCGCTCAACTCATCGCGCAGCCTCTTTTCATAAGCGACGATGGTGTCAACGTTCTGCTTCTCCGTGGCTGAAAGCTCGGTCGGCTTTTGTCCTTCTTCGCGCGCTCTGTACCATGGTTGAAAGTCGAAATACTGTTGCAGCCAATCGGGGCCGAAGACGCGACCGTGGCGCGCGTAGACTTCGTTACGCAGCAGGCGCAGTTCGTGCAGGCTCAGGCCGACGAGCATCTTCTCTGTCAGCGGTTGATTCTCAAACAGTTCCATGTCGCCGGGCGAGAGGGCTAGATGGCGTTGTTTCTTTTGCGCCGCCGCGATGGTCTGTATGTTCTGCCGCTCGACCTTGCTCAGTTGCTTCGGGTCATACTGCGCGCTCGGCTCATACCAGTAACGCTCCTCGAAATACTGCTTGAGCCAGGGCTCCGAGTCGAACTGCTTGCCGTGAATGGCTTCGACTTCGGCCAGCAGGATGCGCCATTCGCCCGCCGTATGCTCGCCGAGCTGCTCGACGGTGAAGGGGCGTTCGCGGTGAAAACGCAAATCGCCGGGTTCTATGAAATCGTGTTTCTTCGCTTCGGCTTCACGAATGATGTCCAGATTCGTCCGCTCCGTCTGGTTGAGCAGCGAGTTCTGGAAGTTCGGGTCGGGCTTGAACCACGGACGGTCTTTCAAGTAATCGCGGATGTCCGCATCCTTGAAGACGCGCCCGTGACGACCGAAGACCAGACCGCGCAACAATCGTAAATCTTCGAGCGGCATCTCCTGAAGCTGCGCCAACTCGATTGACTGCTGCGCGAAGTCGAACTTCTCCCACTCCTGAAAATTGGCTTCAGTCTGCGCCCGCGCCGACGTGGACGCCGCCAGCAACAGAAAGGCCGCCAGGAGAGACTGTAGAAGGAGAGAGCGAAAAAGAAGAGCAGAGCGAAAATTGCGCCGCATACCGGAATCCTTTCAACTATGAACTAGCTCGCGGCGGGAGCATTCATCACGGCACAGCCGGACTCCCGCGCGCTTCCTTAGACGCGACAGCCCGCTCTGTTTTGCTCTTCATTAACGCGACACGAAAATCATTTGAGGGACACGGAAAATTCAGTCTTCCGTTTGAGGCTCATCTTCGATGATTTCGTAGCTGGTGACGATTTCCGCCGCGGGGCGCAAGGTGGCGGCAACGCTGCAATACTTTGTTTCGGAAAGCTCGATGGCTCGCGCGACGGCCTGTTCGGAGAGTTTGCGCCCGCGCAGGATATGGCGCACTTCAAAGCGCGTGTAGCTGCGCGGGTATTCGGCGCGTCGCTTGCCGCTGACTTCGACGCGATAGTCCGTCAACTGCTCGCGCTTCTTCCGCAGGATGGAAACCACATCAACGGCTGTGCAACTGCCGAGAGCGATGAGCAGCAACTCCATCGGCGTAGCGGCGCTCGCGCGCTCGTGCTTGGTTTCCAAAACCTGCGCATGGCCGCCCGGACTGATGCCGACGAAAAGGTCGTTCCCGGCATAATGAATAATCGCTTTGCTTTCATCTTGACTCATCGAAATTGTTCCTCCTGCTTGCGGAGCAGCATAGCACAGCGCCGCTCGGCCCCGGCCAGGTCGCGGCAGGGCGCGACCAAGATTATGGTTGATTCGATATTGAATCGTAAACTCTAATAGAGCTAAAATAGAAAGCCGTCGTGGTGTTTGAAAAGTTGTGGATAGTTCCAGAGGAGGATTCGTGATGACCCCCATTTCGACACGGATTATCGCCAGAGGCGCGTGGCTCGCCCTCGGCGCATGTTTGTTCATCTCGCTCTTGGTCGCGCCTGCTTCGCGGCAGGCGTCGGCAAGCGCGCAGACAGACAAAGCCGACAAGCCGCTCTATCATGATTACAAAGGCATAGAGCTAGGCATGACGCAGGACGAAGTGCGCAAGAAGCTCGGCAATCCGAAGGACAAAGAAGAGACGCAGGATTTTTATCTCTTCTCCGACAAAGAGACGGCGCAGATTTTCTACCAGACGAAGAAGGTCGTCGCCGTCACCGTCAGCTACCTGGGCGCTAAGACCAGCGCGCCGGAAGCGAAAGCCGTCTTCGGCTCGCCCGTTGAGCCGACGGCGGACGGGCGCGTCTACAAGTTGGTGCGTTACAAAGATGCGGGCTACTGGGTTTCTTACAGTCGCATCAACGGCGACGAGCCGATGGTCACTGTGACGATGCAAAAGTTGCAGTGATGTTGCAAGTAAGTTATACGGCAACCCGGTAGCCGGTAGATGAATCAGAGCAGGCAGACACGAGCCTCTTCCCGCGAGGCTTCTGGCAGCATGTGCCTACTTTCCATCATTCCGCGCGGGCAGCAAACCCGGCAAACGTGGTATGATGTGAAAGCAAAAAAACACTGCTGCACAACTTAATCGTAATTCTCTCCCGTTACTTTCCCCTTTGCGAAGAAGTTAGTCCCCTTATGTCAACAGCAGCCGGCGGTCGCGGCTCACAAACCAGTCGCGCCGGCGAATGCAATATCGAGGGTTTGAAAGGAATAGGTTCTCAAATTGGAGGGAAAGATAATGGTTCAAGTCAGAAGATTTATTTTAGCTGTCATGGTCGTGACGCTTGGCGGGCTCGGCATGACAGCCGAAGCGCAGCGTCGCCCCTACCGCATCACAGATCAACAGCTTCAGCAATTAATCAGTCGCATCGAAACGCGCACGGACGTTTTTCGCCAGAGCATTGATGCCACGCTCGACCGCAGTCGCTACGACGGCACGCGCGCCGAAGACGACATCAACAGCTTCGTCCGCGATTTTGAAAACGCGACCAACCAACTGCGCGACCGTTTCAACGGCCATCAATCGGTGGCCGCAGACGTGCAGAATGTCCTTGACCGCGCGGCCTTCATCAATAGCTTCGTGCAGCGCAACCGGCTCGGCGCGCGCGTCCCGCGCGACTGGTCAAGCCTGAGGATGGATTTGGACGAGTTGGCGCGCGCCTACGGCGTCACCTGGAACTGGGCCAATCCGGGCTCTTCGTCGTCCACTTATCCGACGGGAACGAACACCGGAACACCTTATCGTGTCAGCGAGCAAGAATTGCGACAGTTAATCATGCGCATTGACAATCGCTCTTCCAGATTCCGCAGCAGCATCAGCGCCGCGCTTAACGACAGTCGTTATAACGGCAGAAATCGTGAAGACCGCATCAACGAGTTGGTGCAAAACTTTGATGCCGCGGCCTTGCGCCTGCGCAACAACTTCAACAGCCGCCAGTCAACGACCGCAGACGTGCAGGAAGTCTTAAACACGGCGGGCCGCATTGACCGCTTCATGCAGCGCAACCAGCTTGACCAGAGCGCCGAAAACGATTGGTCGCTGCTGCGCGCGGATTTGAGCACGCTCGCCAGCTACTACAACGTCTCCTGGAATTGGGACGCCACGACGGGGCCGGGTCAGGGCGGCGGCTACGGGCCGGGGCAAGGCGGCGGTGGCGGCATCGGCATCGGCTCGAATCGCCTGACGGGAACTTACCGTCTCGACACGACTCGCAGCGACGATGCGCGCGTCGCTGCGCAACAGGCGACACGCAATCTGCCCTACAGAGACCGGCAGCGCGTGCTGGATGCTTTGACCGCGCGTCTTGAATCGCCGGACCAGCTTGCGATTGACCGCAACGGTCGCACCGTCACCATCGCTTCGTCGCGCTCGCCGCAGATTACCTTCGACGCCGATGGCCGCGTCTCTGACGAGCAATCGTCAAACGGTCGGCTGGCGCGCGTCAGCGCCACGCTCAACGGCGAGCAACTGGTGGTCAGTTCGACGGGACAGCGCGACACGGACTTCTCCGTGACGTTCGAACCCATCGAGAATGGCCGTCGCCTGCGCGTCACGCGTCGCATCAGCGACATCAACCTGACGGCTCCCGTCGTCGTTCAATCAACGTACGACAAGATTTCGGAGGCAGCCCGTTTTGACATCTACACGGGACCGCAGAACTATCCGAGCAATACGACGACCGGCGCGACCAGCGGCGATTTCGTCGTGCCGAACGGCGTGCAACTCGTCGGCACGCTGAACAATAATCTGACGACGCGCGACACGCGGGATAACGACCGCTTCACGATGACCATCAATTCGCCTTCGGAATATAACGGCGCTGTCATCGAAGGCTACGTCACCAGCGTCAGCCGTGGCGGGCGCGTTTCGGGTCGCTCCGGCATGACCTTCAACTTCGACACCATTCGCCTGCGCAACGGGCAGACTTATCGCTTCGCGGGCGTCGTCGAAGGCGCGCGCACGACGAGCGGCGAAAGCGTCCGCGTTGATAACGAAGGCGCGGTGCAGGAGGGCGACAGCCGCACTAACACGACCGCCAAGCGCGCGGCGATTGGCACAGCCCTTGGCGCTGTCATCGGCGCGATTGCGGGCGGCGGCAAGGGCGCGGCCATCGGCGCTGTCATCGGCGCAGGCGGCGGCGCTGGCTCCGTCTACGTTCAGGGCCAGGACGACCTCGAACTGCTGAACGGAACCGAACTCACGGTGCGCTCGACCGGGCCGCTGAACAGGTAACAGCCTCCGGCGATTAAGCCGAAGGCTCTCAAACACGGCGACCGCAAGACGGCGATTCAGTTATGCTGAACTCGTCCGTCCTGCGGTCGTCGTAGTTTTGTCCGTTAAGAAAGAACGACGCGAGCCACGCTTTTAAGATTGATGATTCACGACCAAAGCCCGCCGCAACTTGACCGGACAATTTTCCATGACGACATAAAAGCGCTAGGATTCTCCGGCGTTTGACGAATCACTGAGGAGCATTGGACGACCCTTGGCGAGCGCGACCACCATTCTCAGCAGCCTGCCGGACCATTTGCGACTGCAACGTCTCGAAGCGTTGGTCGTCGCCAGCGAAGCCCTCAACCGCGCCTCCGGCTTAGACGACATCTTGCGCGCCATCCTCGATTTGATTTCCACACAGCTTGAATGCGAACGAGCGACCGTCTTTCTGCTCGACCAGCGCACGGGCAAGTTGCATGCGCGCCAGATGGCAGGCTCGCAGCAGATGGATGGGTCGCAGCCGGTCGAGATAATCTTGGAGCGCGGCGTGGGCGTGGCGGGCTACGTCGCGGAGACAGGCGAGAGCGTGCTCATCAACGACGTGCGCGCAGACCCGCGTTTCGACCCTTCGACTGACCTCCGCACAGGCTTTCTCACCAGAAACATGCTCTGCGCTGCGCTACGCAAGCCGGGCGGTGCGCTGCTCGGCTCCCTGCAAGCCATCAACGCCCGCGCCGAAATGTTCACGGATGCAGACCTCGCCTATCTTGAATCGTTCGCGGCTCTGGCCGCCATCGCCGTCGAGCGCGAGCAGTGGGCGCAGGCTGCATTCCGCGCCAAGCTGCTTTCGACGGAGATGGAACTGGCGCGCAAAATTCAACAACGACTGCTGCCCGCGCCCGGCCAACTCGATTTGCCGCAACCCTACAGCGCATGGGGCATGAGCCAACCTTGCTATGACGTGGGCGGCGACACCTACGATATTGTCATGCTGCCTTCGGGTGACTGCGCCTTCTGGGTGGCGGACGTGAGCGGCAAGGGCATCGGCGCGGCGTTGTTGATGACGACGCTGCAAACGGAGCTCAGAGCCTTCGTGCGCTCCACGGCAGACTTGAGCCAACTCGCCTTCGAGTTGAACGGCAGAGTCAACAAAGTGGCTCCGCTCGGCACCTACGCGACGCTTTTTCTTGGCGTCATCTCGGTGGCAAACAGACGCCTGCGCTTTCTCAACGCGGGCCACTTGCCGCCCGTCTGGATTAATTCGCAGAGCGCGACGGAGCGAGACTTTCCGCCCGGCGGCATGCCCATCGGCTTGCTTCCCGGCAGCCGCTACGAAACGGGCGAAACGACATTCTTGACGGGCGAGCGGCTCGCGGTCTTCAGCGACGGCGTGACGGATGCGGTCAACACCGCGGGCGAAGCTTTCAATGCCGAGCGAGTGGCAGCACAGCTCGCGCGCATCAAGACGGCGCAGGATGTCGCTTTGATTGGCGCGGGCTTTCTGGCCGAACTTGACCGCTTTCGCATCGGAGCGCAAGCGCAGGATGACACGACCTTCCTCGTCATCGGCTTCGATTGAAACTCGTCATCGGCTTCGATTAAAAACGACACGCGCGCTCTTTGCCTTGAGGCCGAGCGCGCGTGTCGTGTTGGTTGTTGCTGTCTTGATGCGGGAAGAAGAACGACGTTCAAAGCATCGTCAATTCTTTTTCACCACATCGCTTGAACGTCAGTCTCCATGAATCATCGCCTCCGATGATTGTGCCTGCAAAGTGGTATCGCCGAGCAAGATTCCGTCAGCTCCCACATTCGAATCTCCCAACAGAATGCCGTCGCCGAGCAGATAACCATCGCCGAGCAGATAGCCGTCACCGAGCAGGTATCCGGTCGGCAGAAACGGCGTGCCGTTGCCCATCGAATTGCCGTTGCTCGTCATGATATTGTCGCCGAGCAGGATGCCGTTGCCAATCATCGTGTTGTCGCCGAGCAGGATGCCATCGCCGAGCAACCAGCCGTCGCCGAGCAGGTAGCCCGTGCCGTAGATTCGCTGGTACTCCATGATGAGATTCGTGCCGCTGGCGGACGCGCTGCCGAAGACGATGCCCGCAGACCAGGGGAAAGCGTAGCCCGCGATGGTTGTTTGCGGCGTCGGCGGCGTGGTCGTGGTCAGCATCGGCGAGCCGACCGCCGTGTTGTTGTTCAGATTAGTGCGCACCAGTTTGGCCAGGCGGACGGCGCCTTCGATGTTGAGTTGGCCCGCGCCCTGTTCCAGCATGTTCGCGCCGGAGAGAGGCTGCGACGTGTACATCAGAATCATCTTGACCATGTTCGGCGTCAGCTTCGGATTGACCTGGAGCAAGAGAGCCGCCGCGCCTGCGACGAGGGGCGTCGCCATAGAGGTTCCGCTCAAGTACATCAACTTTTTGTTGTCGGTGTCGGTGATGCCCGAATCCAGTTCCGGGTGCTGCTGAACGAGAAGATTCGGATTGTCTGCGCCGTTGTCGGCTTCGGCAAAGATGAGCTTGTTGCCGGGAGCAACCATGTCAGGCTTCGCCAGGTTATCGTAATGCTTGACGCCGTTTGCGTCCGTCATGTAGCTGCGCGTCGGCCCGCGCGAACTGTAGGTCGCCATGCCGTCATCGCTGCGCGAGTCCGTGCTGAAGGTGTTGGTCGCGCCGACCGTAATCGCCGAAGGCTCGTTGCCGGGCGAATGAATGTGGCCGTAGACTTTCTGGCCCGCGTCATTCTTGCCGTTGTTGCCGGCGGCAGCGACGACGACCAGTCCCGCGTCAACCAGCTTGCGCACGGCGCGGCAAACCGGGTCGTTTTGATAAGAATCAATCGCGGGCGCGCCGATGCTCATGTTGACGACGCGGATGCTGTACTTGTCTTTGTTAAGCGGGTTGGCTGAACTGACGACCTTGTTCGGGTCGGCGGGCGTGAGCAGCCAGTTCAAGGCGTTGAGCAAGTCGGAAGTCTTGCCCACGCCCTGCGAATTGAGCACGCGCAGGTTGATGATGCTCGCGCCGGGCGCGATGCCTGAGTAAGCCGAGCCGGAGGCAGTGCTGAGGCCAGCCGCCGCCGCCGTGACGTGCGTGCCGTGGCCGTAATAATCGAGGTCGGGTTTGTTCTCAGTCGTAAAGTCCTTCTTAAACTTGATGCGCCCGTCAACCGCTTTGTGTTTGATGTCAATGCCGGAATCAATCACTGCGATGCCGATGCCTGCGCCGTCGAGCGTGTACGTGGTGCCGATGAGGCCGAGGATTGAGCCGCCCTGTTGTGTGCGCACGAGGTCTGCGCCGGTCGTGGACGTGACGTGGCCGAATGATTGGACGCTGCGGTCGAGCGAGATGTAATTGGTCGCGCCGCTCGCCGCTAATTCTTCGAGGGCTTTAACGGGAA
This sequence comes from Blastocatellia bacterium, assembly GCA_033855775.1. Classification (GTDB taxonomy): domain Bacteria; phylum Acidobacteriota; class Blastocatellia; order Pyrinomonadales; family Pyrinomonadaceae; genus DASVTR01. Next base: position 30,572 of record JAWVFT010000093.1, read on the forward strand.
CGTCAACCTTCATCGCTCCGAGTTGCGACATCCTGTCGCTGATGATGATGCCATGACGACGGAGCAGCGCGCTCACTTCCTGATTCTTCAAGTCGTCCACTTGCAGGATGACGCCGACGCGCTCGTTGTTGCCGCCCGCGCTCTTCATCATCTGTCGCAAATCAGCAGAGACTTTATCGCCCGCAAACGGCTCTTCGTTTGAAGCGCTCGCTTTGCTGTCGTTCGATGCGCTCGACTGCGCTTTGTCGTCATCGTTGACGCGGACCGTCTGGAAGAGCGCGGCGAGCGTTTCATCGCCCGCGATGTATTGAGCATATGCTTCCGCTGAGGCCGCGCCGATTAAGCGCAACTCGTTGCGCCCAAGTGCTTCGCGGAGCGTGGCCGCCGCCTGACGATTGGCATACGCGCCGACGAATTGATGAAGCTCATCAACAAACAGGATGACTTCGCCTTTGGCCTGAGCCGTCTCGGCCAGGACGGATTGCAACCGCGCCACAAATTCCGCAGACTCTTTGGCCCCGGCAAACAGCTTGTCCAGATTAAGACTGAAGACTTGCTTGCCTGCCAACTCTTGCGGGACATCGCCCGTCACAATCTTCCTTGCCAACTCTCCGGCGAGAGCTTCACTGTTGAGCTTCGATTCGCCGACGAGCAGTGGATTGTTTCGTGTGCCGCGCGCAAGGATTCGCGCGATGCGTTGAAGCTCTGCTTCGTGGCCGTTCGTTGCCTGAAGACGACCACGACGCGCTAGCTCCGTCAGGTCAGTGGCGTACTGGCGCAGGGCGCGCAACTTCAATGCGTCGCGCTTTGCTGCGGCTTTACTGCCGCGTGCCGACTCCTGCCGTCCCTGCGCAAATGCCTGCTGGCTCAACAGCGGCCCTGCCACCATTGAGAGCATGAGCGAACAGGCGACCAAGATAGCGACGAGGGGAAATCCCGCAATCTTTTTCATTGAACTCAACCTCTATGTTCTTTACCGAGTAAAAGTCTTTTGTGACACGCCATCAAAAAAAATTACATGATGCGCGCCTTCCCTTAAGCATCCCTCGTGCCAACTTCGAGCGACGACAAAAGCATTGATTTTCAAGGCTTTTAGCTGTCGAAGCGTGAAGGCTTGGGACATCAGAATGACTTGTTCGGTCAGGTTGCCAGAGCTATCGTTCAAATTGGCTTGAGCCTGAAAGCTGTCCGTCGGCTGCTGATTCGAGGGCGTAGATTGAACGCATCGAGCGCGCTTGTCGAATGTGCTGGCTTTGCTGTTAAACTCCAAAATCTGATGGAACATTTGCCCGAAGAGATTGAAGCCTATCGTGACGGCATGTGGCGGCGCGAGCCGGAGCGGCGCGTGGAGAACGCTCTGGATGCCGAGCGGCTCATCGAAGATGTAGGTTTCTGCGCGGCCCTGACCGACGCGCGCCGCCCCGGCCCCTCGCTCTACATAGCCGTCTGCGGACGCCGCGACGCGCACATGCCGCGCAACGTTCAGAAAGACCCGGAAGCCAGCCTCGCCTGGAGGATAAAGGACGAGTTGATGCGACGCGGGCGCGTCTACTACGCCAAGCTCGCCAGGGGCCGCTCCACTTTCGTCGCGCCGCGACTTGTGCCGCATTTCAAATCGCTCTGGGGCTTGCCGCGCAAGAGCGAGCGCGAGCAACTGTCGCCGAACGCGCGGGCCGTGCTCAAGGTCTTGCGCCGCGAGTGGGAAATGGCGACCGCCGACTTACGCAAAGAGTCCGGCGTTACAGACCGCGCGCAGTTCACACGCGCCATGGATGAACTGCAACGAACAATGAAAGTGGTTCCCGGCGAGGTGTTGTATGAGCCCTGGTTCACTTACATCTGGACGCTGGCCGAGGGACGCTTTCCGCAGGAACTCTCCATGAAGGTGAGCCGTCAGGAAGCCTTGCGCGAAGTGGCGCGGGCCTTTCTGCGCAGCGCAGGGATAACACTGCGCGGCGAACTGGCGAAGGTCACTGGACTCTCTCGCCCCGACGCCGGACTCGGCAACCAGGCTCTTGTCAAGGAAGGCTACGCCGAACGCCTCGCTACAGGCGTCTACAAACTAAAGGATGAAGGCGGATGGATGAGGGATGAAAGGGAAACTATCTTTGATGAGTAGCGCGAGGCTTTCATCCTTGATGAGCAGCGACGCTTTCAGTCTTGATGACTCTCATGCGGATGAAGAGCGAGGCTTTCATCACTCCTCATCTATCGCCGCCGCTATCGTTAACTTTTAAATTCCTTCGCCGTCGATTCCGCGCAGCGCAGCGAGCAGGGCGCGACGTTCTGCCTGTGCAGCGCGGATGAGCGCGACGCGATGAGCATCGACGATTCGGGAGGTTTGAATTTCGATGGCTTGCAGATTCTCCAGCGGCTTGCCCGTCAGCGAGCCGTTGATGGCGCATTGCAGAGCGTCCCACGGAAACTGGTAAGCCGCGCCCGTATCTTCATCGTTGATGAAGACGCGCCAGCGATTGTCGTCGCCACGGATGAGATTGATGATGGCCGAACCCGTCGCTTCGTTGCTCAACGGCTGCACCCCTTAACCTTCCGCTTTCAATCCTTGCTCTTTCTCAACGCTCTCTTCCCGGCGCAAATCGTTGCTGACATCTTCCAGCATTTGCTGTTCGAGGCGCGCTGACTCAAGAGCCAGCGGGAGTTGGTCGCGGTTTGCTCCGAGGCGTTGCAGCGCGATGTTTGTTTCGGCCCAAGATGCGCCGCGGCTGGCCGCCGCTTCAATCATCTGCAAGCGCGCTTCGGCTTCGGCGCGACGCTCCGTGCCTTCCATCTTAATCTCTTCGAGGCGATGGCGGTCGGCCTCCAACTCAGCCTGCAAGTTGGCCGTGTCCGTGCCTTCGATGTAAGCGACGCGATTCATGCGACGCTCGACCAGCAGCAGTTCGCGTTTCGTGGTGGCGATGACGCGCGCGGCTGTGATGCGATTGGCCAGCGTCTCGCGATAAGCGTCGGCCAGCAGCGGGTCCTGGGCTTCGATGCCCTTGAGGGCTTGTCGCTCGGCGGGCGTCAACTCAGACATGAACCACGGCAACTCGCTCGCCGTTACGCCGTCCTTCGCCATCTTGTCGCGGATTTTCTTCTCCCAGTTTCGCCTGTAGACGAGCAGGAACAGCGTCGACATCAGCCCGGCCAGCGAACCTATCGCCAGCGACACCAGCGTCATCAGCATGTTGAAGGCCATGTCGCCGGAGCCGCTGATATACTTCAGGAAGAAGAAGGCCGGGAAGGGAAGCGCGACGAGAAAGAAAGCGAGCCACGGCGCCCATGTCAGGACTCGCGCCATCATGTGCTCGCTGGCGCTCAGCTTGCCGCCTTTTTCTTGCTCGTTCATCAAGGGTTCGCGTGTCCGCTTTCTGTGGCGACGGCAAAGGCTGCCGGCCTTGTGGCCTCGACGGTTAGCTTCCGTCGCAAGCCGTTTCGCTCGTTCCGCCTCGTCTAAAATTCGTGAAGAGAAATATACTATCTTGAGCCTGAGTTCGCCAGCCGCAAGAGATTTTCAACTGCGGAAGTCTGCTTTTAGAGCGCGAAGAGTTATAATGTTTCAGCCGACTCTCGCCAGGATAGTTCGGAGGAGGAGCCATGCGCCAAGCCACAGGACAAATCTTCAAGCCACTCGCAGCCGCCCTTTTGTTCTGCCTTGTCGCTGGCGGCGACGCTCTTTACGGCCAGTCGCGCAGCCCCGAATTGAGCAGCGACGAACGCCCTTCGGGGTCGCAGAAGAAGCGCGGCCCGGCGCGGCCCGTCACGATTCCGATTACTATCAACTCGCGCGGCTCAAAGGCGCGGCAGGAGTTGCAGGACGCCGGACAGATTATCGTCCGCGAAGATGGCGAAGAGCAACAAATTCTCTCGATTCGTTCCTTCGGCTCAGCCGATCCGATTACCGTCGCCGTCCTGATTCAGGATGATGTCGTTCCTTCCATCAGCAACGAGATTAAAGCCATCGGCGACTTCATCCGTCGCTTGCCGCGCGGCTCGCGCGTGATGATCGGTTACATCAGAAGCGGCTCGCTGGAAGTGAGACAAAAATTCACAAACGAACTTGAGCACGCCGCCGGAGCTTTGCGCGTGCCAATCGGTTCAACGACGGCTGCGCCCTACAATCCATACGTCGAAGTAATCGAAGGCTTGAAACGCTTTGAGGCTCAGCCCAAAGGCCGCCGCGCGATGCTGGTCATCTCCGACGGCGTTGACGCCTCGCGCGGCCTCGACAACGCCTCCGTCGCACAGAGCATTGACTTGCAAAGAGCCGTCAGGCAAGCGCAGCGTTCGGGCGTGGCCATCTATTCTTTCTACGCGCCGACCGTAACGTCCACGGCGCGCAATAATCAATTTCTCGCTTCCAACGGGCAAGGCTCGCTCGAAGTGTTGGCGGAAGAAACAGGGGGCCGCGCCTTCTTTCAAGGGACGGGCGCGCCCGTCAGCTTCGACCCGTTCCTGAGCGACCTCGGCCTCTCTTTCACCAGACAGATTGCGCTGACCTATCTCTCCACGCACGGCAACAAAGGTTTTCATCGCATCGAAATCCGCTCCGAGAACACAGGAGTCGAGATAGAACATCCTTCAGGCTACACGCGATAACATCAATTCAAAGTCGCAAGTCCAAAGTCCAATGTCCAAGGTCAAAACCATTGTCTTGACTTTGGACATTGGACTTTGGACCTTTTTTTGTTCAGGCTACTTTCTGTTGAATCTCGGCGCGGCGGCGTTTTAGTTCCTTGATTTGGGCGTCGAGGATGCGCAGGTGAAGCTCTAAGAAAATCTTGCCGTCGGCGTTGAGCTTGATGCTTTTGTCAAAATCTTTTTTGGCTTCTTCAGGCTTGCCTTGAAGGAGGCGCGCAAAGCCGCGTCCGGCGAAGGCGAGCGCGGTCGCGGGGCCGCGCGGGTTGAGCAGGATGCCACGGTCAAAGTCGTTGACGGCGGCTTCAAATTCTCCCTTGATGAGCCGCGCTTCGGCGCGCTTGATGTAGGCGTCATAGCCGGAGGGGAAAAACTTGATGGCTTTGTCGAAATCCGCGATGGCTCCGTCGAGGTCTAGTTCGTTGGCGCGGATAAAGCCACGATTGTTGTAAGCCTGCGTGATGTCGCGGTTGTTGTAAGGCAGGCGCGGGTCCAGGTCTGTGGCCTTTTCGTAGTCTTCGATGGCGCCTTCGAGGTCGCCGATGGCTCGCCGCGCCTTGCCGCGATTGAGCAATGCTTCGGCGTAATTGGCGTTGAGTTGCAGAGCTTGATTATAGTCGCTCATCGCGCCGTCAATGTCGCCACGGTCAAAACGAGAGATGCCGCGTTTGAGATAATCCTTGGCCGAGCGCAACTCTTGCGCGGAGGCCGTCGCCAACGTCAACACGAGCAGGGAAATCAACAGGCAGGAAAAACGTCGCATGAGAATCTCCGTTTTAAAAACCGGCATGAGTAACAAGGAGCCGGTCTTTGTTTCAGGTTCGACCGGCCCCGCATCTTTTGTCGAAAGGGGCCGTGGGCAGTATACCTGCGGGCAGCCCGCGCGGGAAGAAAAATTGGGACGGGCCGAAACTGTTCGGCCTTACTGCGTGGTGGCGGGCAGCAAAGAGCCTCTGTGGTCTGTGGCGATGGCATAGCCGTCGCCAATCTGGCCAATCATCCCGTGAAAATGAATCTCCGTGCCGGACAGCACGAGCAGCACGTCTCCGGCATGAAAGCGCGGGTCGTCTAACTTAAAGCGAACGACCGTCGCTTGCCCGTTCTCCTGTTCAAGAGTTTCAAAGTCGAACTCTTCGGCGTCAGCCAGATAGGTCTGCGAATTATTCGCGTTTCTTTGCTCGTCAGGCATCAGTCTTAACTCCCGGCGACGGCTTAGCCTTCGTCCGTCTGCATTTAATTGTTAGAACATCAAAAGCCCGTCATTCAATCATTCATGCGTCGTCGCCGGAGAGTGTAGCAACAACGCCGTGCGGCCACAAACCCGCCGGGCTTTCCACTCAAGAAGAGCAAGCGCGGAAGGCTTCGGCTAAGGCTTGGAGCGCGCGGCGAAATCCATTATTGTAAACCGCGCCGCCGGACGCTCGCGCGCGTGGGCGGCGCAATCAACGCAGGCAGCGAGGCAGAGCTTGGAAACCAACATAGAGCAACAACGAACGCGACAGATAATCACGCTCTTGAAGAAGGCATACCCGGACGCGCGTTGCAGCCTCAATCATGCGAACCCGCTCGAACTGCTCGTCGCCACGATTCTCTCCGCGCAGTGCACGGACGAGCGCGTCAACATTGTGACCGTCGAACTCTTTCGCAAGTATCGTTGCCCGGACGACTACGTGAAGGCAAAGGCCAGCGAGCTTGAGCAGGACATTCGCTCGACAGGGTTTTATCGCAACAAGGCCAAAGCGATTCAGGGCGCGTGCGCCATCATCGGCGAGCAGCACAACGGGGAAGTGCCTGACGAGATGGATGCTCTGCTGGCTCTGCCCGGCGTGGCGCGCAAGACGGCGAACGTCGTCCTCGGCAATGCGTTCGGCATCACGTCCGGCATCGTCGTTGACACACACGTCGCGCGTTTGTCCAGTCGTCTCGGCCTGACGGCGGAGCCGCAGCCGGAAAAGATTGAGCGCGATTTAACGACGCTCGTGCCGCGCAGGGATTGGATTAACTTTTCACACTTGCTCATCGCTCATGGCCGTCAAATCTGCAAAGCCCGCGCGCCGCTCTGCGGCCAATGCGTGCTTGAGCCGCTGTGTCCATCTTCGACGCTGAAGAGCGACAGAGCGATTGGCGCTTGAGATTGCAAATTCAGAACCTTTATCCTATTCTCCACGCCGTTAGCTAAGGCTTCGGCGACCAGACTCTTCGCTTCAGGATGTTGCCCGAAGCTTTTGCGGCGCGGATGAGAGCGTGGCTCGAAAGAGTTTGGATAACGGACGCGCTCGATTATTCTCAAGCCTGTTTCCAGAAACATTTATGCAAGCAACACCTTCGACAGCAACCGATAAAGTCCATCGTTATCCATGCCCGACCTGCGGAGCCATCCTCGTGTTCGACCCGCAGGGCGGCAGCTTGCTCTGTCCTTACTGCGGCTGGAAAGAACAGATTCCTGAGAGCGCGGAGCAAGTGCAGGAGCGTTCGTATGAAGAGTACTTGCGCCCGCGCTCCGGCCAGCTTGAGAT
>JAWVFT010000094.1:0-17840 GCA_033855775.1 Blastocatellia bacterium
CGGCCTTCATCATGATGAAGGCCGCCGCTTTTTCCGTTTGAGTAGCCGCGAGCGATAAGAGCTTAGCTGTCGCCCTTCTCAAGCAATCTGGACGGGTCTGTCCGCGGAGTCAGTTCGTCCATGTTCAGCCGCAGCATTCCCCCGGCGTCCGAATATTTCTCTGTGGCCGTCTGCTGCGCGCGCCGTCGCATGAAGACGAGGCCGCCGAAGAGGCCGCCGACGGCGAGACATAAAAGAGCGGAGATGCCGGATGCTCTGATGACGCCGACAATCAGGCCCGAAGTCGTCTCGTTGTATTCCTTCATGGCGCGATCCCAAGCGCGCGGATTATCGCCGAGCCACTGCACGACCTTCTCGTAGCTGATGCCGTCAATCAACTGCTCGGCAGCCTTCTCGTCCGCTCCGCCAAAGACGAAGACCGAATAGTTGCCCACGCGACGATAAGCCGTCGGCACGGGCTGGCCCGCGTCGCGCAGTTCTTTCAGCCGCAGAGCGATGCGCGCATCGTTCTCTATGGAGAGTTGCGGCGTGCCAAACTCGACGATGATTAGTTGCGCGGAGCCGTATGAAGCGGCGACGGCTTCCGTCCCGCCAGCGAAATCAATCGCGTCGAGCGCGGGCAGGTTTCCGGTCGCTTCCTGCAAAGCTGGCTGGCTGACGGCGAAGACGGCTCGCTCGCGCGCCCTCTCCCAATCCGGCAGATGCTTAACGAGAGCAGGAATCTCGTTTTCGTCCGCCCGTAGAGTTTCCGCAAGGCTGCGCGCGAGCGCGTTCATCGCTTCGACGTTGCCTTCAGCTTTGCCCACACCGTTGACACGAACGAAGGTCGCGCCCTTAAAAAACATTACGCTCTTCGGAGCGACGTAGCTGGCCGTTCCGGCGTCGCCGATTTTCATAGCCTGCGATGAATCGCTGCCACGACTTTGCAAAGCCATCGAAGTGAGCAGGGCGTAAGCGCTTGAATCCGAGCGCGTCTTAAAAAGCGCGACGATAAACTTCTCGCCGCTCTCGTTGCGATACGCGCGCTCCGTCGTATTCAAGATGCCGTAGTCTTCCGGGTTGCGGGCGGCAGTCGCGGCGCCGGGCGAAGGTTGGGCCGCGCCCTGCGCGCGAAAGTCGCCGAGTTTGTCCGGCAATACTTTGGCCGACTCTTCCGGCGATAAGACCGGAGCGGCCAACACAGGAACGAAGAGAAACGATAACAGAGCGGCAACTAAAATCTGTTTTGAGATGAAGCGGAGTCGCAAAATAGAAGACCTTTCACCAAACCAATCCAAGAGCCTTTAACCTTTAGAACCCGGAAACGTTTGGATGTTCCGCCCGGAATCCCGGTTGTGTCCGGCAGAGAGAGAGGCTCGCGTTTAGTTTAGTGCCAGCGGCGCAGTTCACGCAAAAGCAGGTCGGCGTGCGCGCGTGGGTCATGGATGTTGCGCAGGATAGTCGTCCCGCCAAACTCGCTGGCGTTGTCCACCACCAGATTGCCGTAGCCGAGCAAGCGTTGCGGGATGTTGGCCGAGACTGTCACGTCCTGAATGTTGCGCAAAGGAATGTTGCGCGTCTTGCGCGCGATGAGTCCTTCGTCAATCTCTATCTTGGAGTCGGTCAAGGTGTAGCGAACCATGTTGCGCTTGAGATGATAGTAAGCAGGAATCAGGAGCAGCCCCAACGCGAGCGGCAGCCAAATCCACCAAGGGATGGAAAACCACGGAATCATAGCGAAGAGAGCCGCCAGCAGAATGCCGCCGAGAGCCGCTGCGACGTAGCCGACTTTGATAAACATCATCGTCGGACGAATCGTGAAAATCGTCCGCTCAACATCCTTTGAGCCTTCCTGCCGCGCAGGCGTAGCAGTGGGCGCAGTGGGCGCAGGAGGAGACGCAGTGACGCTCTGCGCCGGACGCGCCACGCGCGTCACTTCCGGGTCAATGGCCGTCGCGCCGCAGCCTCCGCAGAAACGCTGGTTGGCAGGAATGTACGCGCCACAGTTAATACAATGCATCTCTCGCTACCTCATTCGGAACTGCCGGCGAGCCGCACGCTGGCGAGCAAGTCTGCCGGGTCGTAAGGAGTTTGAACGATAGTTCGCGCGCCAAGCTCAAGAGCTTCACGACGCGCGCTTTCGTTGCCGCGTGAAATAAGCAGGACGACGGGCAGCGTCAGGCGTCCGCCGCTCTGCTTGCGCAGCCGTCGCAGCATCTCCACGCCGTTGATGCCATGCAAATCATAATCGAGCAACAACAAATCCGGGCGCTCGATGCGCAGCAAGTCCAGAGCTTGCTGGCCGTCAAAGGCCGCGCGCGCTTCGTAGCCTGCCGAGCGAATCAGCGAGTTGAGTTGAGCCATCCGCGCGGCGTCCGAAACCGTGAGCAACAGGCGGCGCGGCATAATCGCTCCCTGCGCTCGACGCTCAAGTTCGCGCGCCGCTGCTTCCGAAGCCAGACGCGAAGCATCCGCCGCGCTCAAGGGCGCGCCGTTGCCTCTCGACGCAGCGCTTCCCGCGGCCAAGGCTCCCGCGCCCGCAGTCTCTCTGGTCGCTTGCCTTTCAACACCGCTCGCGGCTGGCGGCGGTTGCGCGACAAACGGCTTTGCCATCGGCGTCGCAGTCTCTTTCAATGAAGCGGCCTCCGGCTTGTTGACCGGCGGTGCGACGATTGATGTCGTGACTGACGAGAGAGTGTCCGTCACCTTCTGCGCGCTGTAAGCGACGACGCGAGCCGCCGCGGTGTTGCCAAGCCGCGCAAGGCTGACGGACTGCTCGGCCTTCTCTATCAAGCCTTCGACATCGGAGCCTTCCGCCGGGAAAGAAGCGAGGCCGATGACAATCTCGCCGTCGGCGCGCTCCATCATAAATTCGCCGCGCAGCTTAGAGAGAGCTTCGGTCGCCGCGTGCGCCTGCATGCGCGGCAAATAGACGAGCAAAGTCGTCGGGCCATAGAAAGCCACGGCATCAATGCGGCGTAGTTGGAGTTTGAAAAAGCCGTGCGCTTCGGCCAGAATACGGTCGCGCGCTTCCCTGTCAAACGAATCGTCGCCCTCGCGCGCCATCGCATAGATGAGAGCCAGCGTGCCCTTTGCTCCGGCTCGCGCGGCCTCGCGCACGCTGTCGAGCATCAACATGAAATTATCTATCTCAAGGCGTTGGTCGCCGACTGTCAAAGCGGCGCGGCGTCCGGCTTCGACGCGCCAGAAGAGAGCGTCGAGCCGCGCCAGCATCCCGGCGGGCGCAGTCTCCAACCAGAAATAGTCGTCGGCCCCGATGCTCAAGGCGGAGTTGCGTGCAGCCTGTTCGTCATCGCTCCAAAGCAGCACGAGCGGCAGCGCGTAGGTCGCAGGCTCCGCGCGCAGGCGGCGGGCCAGCGCGATGCCGTCCGCGCCTGCGCCCGCGTCGCCCGTCTCAAGAATCATCAGGCAGACTTCTGGATTGAAGAGACTGATTGAACGAAGCGCAGCCCCGCGCGTCGTCAACAAGATTTCATAACCGGCGGTCGCCAGCGTTTGCGACAAAGTGTCCGACCGCCCGGAGTCCGCGATAATCAGAGCACGGCGTGGCCGGGACGCGCCCGTCTGTGTTGAGTCGGTTGAAGCGTTATTCGACAAACTACGTTGAGCCTCCTCGGCTGTCTGCGCGCGGGCTGATGACAGAGACGCTATTCATCATACAAAAAATAAGTTGTCCGCCGAAATAGAAAAGGACATCAATATTCGAAAGTCCAAAGTCTAAAGTCCAAAGTCAAGCGCACGGTCTTGACTTTGGACTTTAGACTTTGGACTTTCGACTTGTGTTTTACTGGCTGACGAGTTGCAGCCTGCCGTCCGGCAAGCGCACGGCGAAGACGTGTCGTTCGTAAGTGGTCAGCGGCAAGGGCTGCTGCTCTGCGGCGACCGATGCCACCTGGCTGGCGGTCGCGGGCAGAGCGTCGCGCGCCGTCTGCGGGTCGCGCATCAGGCGATAACGCTGCGTGATGCGACGCACGTACTCCTGCGTCTCGCGGTACGGCGGAATCCTCCGGCCATACTTCATCACCGCGCCCTCGCCCGCGTTGTATCCGGCCAAAGCCAGAGCCACGTCGCCGTCGAAATGGTCAAGCAGATAACGCATGTAACGCGCCCCGCCTTCTATGTTCTGGCGCGGGTCGAAGATGTTCGTGACGCCGAAACGCGCAGCCGTGAACGGCATCAACTGCATCAGCCCGCGCGCCCCTTTGGGCGAAATCGCAGACCGCTGGAAAGAAGATTCCTGATGCATCTGAGCGTAGAGCAACACCGGGTCAACGCCGTTGCGCGCTCCGGCCTCGGCGATGAAGGAGTCTATCTTCGAGTCGCCGGTGGTAAAGCCGTCGAGCGACTTGCTGGCCGTCATCGCCACGGCTCGCGTGTAGACGAGCGCGGCGGGCCGCATCTCGCCCTTTGCCCCCGCGCCGATTTCCTTCAGCGTCGAGCGCACAGTCTTCGACGGAGGCAGCGATGCTGTGGTCCGCACAGTCTCAAGGCGCACGCCGTTCGACGTGTCGAAATTATCGAAACGATAGCCGCTCTGAGCCAGCGACGTTGTTGCGCAAACGAGCGCGAGCAGGCAGATAAAGGGGAACTTTTTCATCTTGCTTATCCCTGATGCTGTGATTAAGAGACTGCGCCGTGGTGGGATTGCAACCAGCAATTATGGAGCAAAGAGCAATCGGAACTTCTTCGTCGCGCCTCGTTCGAGGCCGTAGAGATAATAGCACGCTGTTAAATTTAGAACAACACTTTTCCACAACGGCCAACACATTTCGCGGCGCGGTAATTCTTAAAGAGCGGACTGATTTGAGGTTTGGAGAGACAGCTTTTGCAATTATTCTTGCGGGTTGGAGCGTTTTTTCTTTTGCTCTGGGAGAAATTCGGTGGAAAAGGTATTGACAAGGGCATTATGATGAGGGCGATTTAAGCCACTCTCCTCGCGTCTAGATTTTAGGCGCGCAGGCTCCGAGCGTCTGACGTTAATCAACTACTGAGAAGGAGAATGAGATATGAAAAGAGTCCTCACGGGGCTGGTCACGCTGTCGTTGCTGATGGCTTTCGCGTTGAGCGCAAGCGCGCAGAACGCGAACAACTCGAACACGACGGCAGCGCAAAACACGAACGCCCCGAAGAAACGCGCCCCCATCTTTCGCGCCACGAAAGACCAGATTAAGCAGGCACAAGCGATTCTCAAGCAGCGCGGCTTTTATCAGGGCGAGCAGACGGGTCAACTCAACGACGACACGCGCGCCGGTTTGAGGAAATTTCAGGAAGCGGAAAAGATTAAAGTGACCGGCACGCTCAACAAGGTGACGCTGGAAAAGATGAACATCACGCTGACGGATAAGCAGAAGGCTATGTAGCCGTCGCCTGCCTTTCAAGAGCAGCGAAAGTCACAGCGCGAAAAGCAGCAAGGCCGGCGTGTCTTCCTCGAACGGGAGACGCGCCGGCCTTGTTGTTTCTGCTTTCGGTCGCGGCACTGCTCTGTTGTCGGAGCTCAGCCGAGCAGTCGCTCGACGACCGCGTAGCTGGCTTCGAGGGCTTCGGCGAGTTTGTCAGGCTGTGTGCCGCCGCCTTCGGCCATGTCTGGTTTGCCGCCGCCGCGTCCGCCGACAATCGGCGCGAGTTCTTTGATGACCTGACCCGCCGGGACGCGCTTTGTTAAGTCGGGCGAGGTGCGGACGATGAGCGAGACTTTGCCTTCGCTGCTGCGACCGAGGACGACGACGCCGGAGCCTGTGCGCGCGAGCAGCGTGTCGGAGAGTTGGCGCATTCCGGCGGCGTCGAGGCCGCTGGCTTCGCGCGCGAGGACTTTGACGCCGCCCGCGACTTCGCGCGCTTCGTTGCCGTTGCCGGATGAAGCGCCGACTGCGCCGGTGGCAATCTTCATGCGTAGCTCGTCGGCTTCGCGGCGCGCTTTCTTGAGTTCCTCCTGAAGACGACTGACGGCAGCGGGAAGCTCCGTGCGCGAGGCGCGCAGGTCTGAGGCAACCTGGTCAACGAGGGCTTCGGTTTCCTGAAAGCGCGTGAAGGCGTCGGCCCCCGTGACGGCGCGGATGCGGCGCGTGCCGGAGGCGATGGATTCGTCGCTGGTGATTTTGAAGAGGCCGATGTCGCCTGTGGCGCGGACGTGTGTTCCGCCGCAGAGTTCTTTGGAGAAGCCGGGGACGGTCAGCACGCGCACCTGCTCCGCGTACTTCTCGCCGAAGAGAGCCATAGCCCCGGAGCGCATCGCTTCATCGAGCGAGAGCACGTCCGTCTGCACGCGCTCGTTGCGGATGATTTGATAATTGACGAGCCGTTCAAGCTCTGCTATCTCGTCGCGCGTCAAGGGCTGAAAGTGCGTGAAGTCGAAGCGCAGGTAGTTGGGCGCGACGACGGAGCCAGCCTGCTTGACGTGCGCGCCGAGGACTTCGCGGAGGGCTGCGTGCATGAGGTGCGTGGCGGTGTGATTGCGGCGCGTGGCGTCGCGTTTCTCCGTGTCCACCTGCGCGGTCACTTCATCATTGACGCGCAGGGTGCCGCGTTCGACCGTGACGCGATGGATGACGAGGCCGCTCGTGGGAGAGATGGTGTCGTTGACGAGGACGTGCGTGTTGCCGTGGGCGAGCGTCCCTGTGTCGCCGACCTGTCCGCCCGATTCGGCGTAGAAGGGCGTGCGGTCGAGGACGACTTCGCCGTCTTCGCCTTCGTTCAATTCCTGCGCTTCGTCTTCGTTGACGATGAGGGCAAGGACGCGCGCCCCGTCGAGGCGTGTGCCTTCGTAGCCTGTGAACTCGTTGCGACCAACGCGCGGGGCGACGACTCCATAAATCGCCTTGGTCTTGGTGTGGGCGGCGGCGTGTTCGCGCACTCCGGTTTGTTGAATCTCCTTAAGGGCAGCGTCGAAGCGTTCGTTGAAGGCTTCCTCTTCGAGACGAAAGCCGCGCTCTTCCATGCTGACGCGAATGAGGTCGCGGGGCGTGCCGAAGGTGTCGTAGAGGCGCGCGAGTTCCTTATAGTCGGGCATCGCGCCGTCGTTGTTGACGGCGAAAAGGGCGTCCAGCTTTTGCAGGCCGATGGTGAGCGTGGAGCTAAAACGCTCTTCTTCGAGCTTGACCATGCGCTCTATGAACTCGCGCGAGGCTTCGAGTTCGGGATAGGCTTCGCGCATGAGGCCGACGACTTCGTTGGCGACCTTGTAGAAGAATGAATCTTCGAGGCCGAGGGCGTGGCGTCCGTGGTAGATGGCGCGGCGCATGATTTTTCTTAGGACGTAGTTGCGTCCTTCGTTGCCGGGGAGGATGCCGTCGGCGATGGCGAAGGCTGCTGTGCGCGCGTGGTCTGCGATGACGCGCATGCTGAAGCCTTCCTGCGTTTCCGGCTCGTAGTTCCTATCGGCGAGTTGAGCCGTGTAGTCAACGAGCGGGCGCAGGAGGTCTGTATCGTAGTTCGACTTGACGCCTTGCAGGACGACGGCGAGGCGTTCGAGGCCCGCGCCCGTGTCCACGGAAGGCTTGGGCAAGGGCGTCTGGACAATCTCGCCGCTCTCGTTCTTCGCGCGTTCATACTGCATGAAGACGAGGTTCCAGATTTCCATCGTCGTATCGCCGGGGCCGTTAACGAGGTCGGGGCGATTCTTCGTTGGGTCTGAGGGGTCGTCGCCCATGTAGTAATGAATTTCGCTGCAAGGGCCGCAGGGGCCAGTGTCGCCCATCTGCCAGAAGTTGTCTTTGTCGCCGAAGCGGAGGATGCGTTCGGGCGCGGCTCCGACTTCCTGCCACAACTGCGCGGCATCGTCGTCGGTGGTGTAGACGGAGAACCAGAGACGCTCGACGGGCAGTTTCAGTTCGTTGACGAGCAAGTCCCATGCGTGCTGTATGGCTTCGCGCTTGAAGTAGTCGCCGAAGGAGAAGTTGCCGAGCATCTCGAAGAAGGTCTGGTGGCGCGCGGTCTTGCCGACTTCATCGAGGTCGTTATGCTTGCCGCCCGCGCGGATGCACTTTTGCGACGAAGTGGCGCGCGTGTAATCGCGCGGCTCCGCGCCCGTGAAGACATCCTTGAACTGGTTCATCCCGGCGTTGGTAAAGAGCAGCGTCGGGTCGTTCGCGGGCAGCAGCGGGCTACTGCGCACAACGCGATGCCCACGGCTCTCGAAGTAGTCCAAAAATTTCTGTCGAATCTCGTTTCCGGTCATCATAAACAAAGCTCAGCTTTCAACTCTCAAACACAACCAGCGCGCCCCACGCGCCTCACACGCGAAAAGCCGATTTTCGCGCCCCAACGGTAAACGGAAAGTGTACCACGCGCCCGCCGACGGCAAAAGCGTCCGCAAAACCTACGAGCGCCGACGCCGAAGGAGTTAAGTTGTTATTTTGCAACGCTTAGACTCCGAGCCGCGCATTTAACGTCGTTGGAATTAGTCTCAGCGACGCCACCGCTGACACTAGCGGCGTCGTCACTCACACTAGTGATGCCACCGCTGATGCTAGTGACGCCGCCGCTGATGTCAGTGGCGGCGTCGCTGATGTCAGCGAAACCGTCCCCGCCATCAGCGGTGGTTTCGCTGACATCAGCGGCAGTTTCACTGCCCTAAGCGGCGGCTTCCCTGATATAAGCGGTGGCTTCGCTGACATCAGCGCAACGTCACTGCTATTAGCGGTGGCGTCACTGCCCTTGATTTTCAAGACGCCGCGCTTCATTTTCAAGACGCGCGGGCTTCAAGTCTTACTCGTCAACAACTGCGTCTTCTTCGTCCAAGTCAGTCTCGAAGACGGCGCGGGCTTTGCGGATAACCAACTCGTAGGAAAAGCCCTGCCGCAGTAGATGGTCGAACAAACTTTTCGTCTCGGCGCGCGTCTTGGGGCGACCGCGCAGGCGCACGCGCTTCTCTATCGCGCGGTCTATCAACTCTTCCTCCGGCGTCTGCTCGAAGACGAGCTTGAGGGCTTCGTCAGCCGTCTCCTTGTCCACCTTCTTGAGGGCCAGCGCGCGTTGCAATCGCTGGCGACCGACGGGCCGCTCGCGCACCTTGTAGGACGCATAGCCGAAAGCGAATCTTTCATCGTTCAGGTAGCCGTACTCGCTGAGTTTCGCCAGCACTGCGTCAACCACCTCAGCGTTCGTCCACTGCTTTTCCAGCAACCGCTCGCGCAACTCTCCGACCGAACGCGGCTTCGCCGCCAGCAGCTTGACGGCGCGCTGCATCGTTCGCTCCCTTGCCTTCTCCGGCTCGATAGCGACAGGCTCGCGCTCCGCCGTCTCGCCTTCGCTCGAACGCGCACGGCCCGCTTTCCAACTACGTTTTCGCATCAACATTAACTCTAGCTCAAGGCTCAAGCGGCTGGCAAACTCGCCGCCGTTTTCCATTCCTCACGCGACCGCCTACAATCCACGCATGGACGGCGTACTCATCATAGACAAACCCGCTGGCCCCACATCGCACGACGCGGTGGCGCGCGTCCGCCGCGCCCTCAAAGAAAAACGTGTCGGCCACACAGGCACGCTCGACCCGTTTGCCACAGGCGTCCTCGTCATCCTCGTCGGGCGCGCGACGAGGCTCGCGCAGTTTCTAAGCGGCGCGACGAAAGAGTATGAAGCCCTCATACGCTTCGGCTACTCGACCGACACGGGCG
Source organism: Blastocatellia bacterium (assembly GCA_033855775.1). Lineage (GTDB taxonomy): Bacteria > Acidobacteriota > Blastocatellia > Pyrinomonadales > Pyrinomonadaceae > DASVTR01. The sequence continues at coordinate 9,612 of JAWVFT010000094.1, forward strand.
ACTCGACGGGCAAGCCAAAGTCAGATGTCCAAAGTCCAAAGTCCAAAGTCCAAGGTCGGGAAGAAGAAGTCCAAGGTCCAAAGTCCAAAGTCCAAAGTCAGGAGGGCGAGGGTTTAAGTTTGGAGGCCGAGGGTTTAAGTGTAAAGCCGGATGGTGTAGAGCTTGATGGATTAAGTCCGAAGCATTGGACGGATGATGAGATTGAGGCTGCGCTGGCGAGCCTGCGCGGCGAACGATTGCAGGAGCCGCCGATGTACTCGGCCAAGAAAGTGCAGGGACAAAAGCTCTACGAGATGGCGCGACGCGGCGTTGAGATTGAACGCCGTCCCGTCCCCGTCACGATTCATGAACTGGAAGCCGTGCGCGCGGGCGCGGGCGAGCCTTCGCTTCACCACGAACTCTTGCTTCACAACGAAGACGGAACGTGCGACCTCTCCATCCGCGTCGCCTGCTCCGCGGGAACTTACATTCGCGTGCTGGCCGAAGAAGTCGGCACTCGCCTCGGCACAGGCGCGCACCTCGCCGCCCTGCGCCGCACACGCGCAGGGCAGTTCCACATCAACCAATCCGTCCCGCTCGACGAACTGCCGGAGCGAGACGCAACCAATCTTCTTCTTCCGCCGGACGCGGCCCTCTCCTTTATGCCTTTCGTGCATCTAACCGGCGAGGAAGCGCGAAGGGCAACGCAGGGCAACACCCTTCGCTCAGAGCGCGCCGGTTTCAAAGACGGAGAACGGGTTCGCCTGCGCGACGAACAAGGCTCGCTGCTGGCCGTCGCCGTCTACGACGCGCAGACCGGCAGCCTGCGCCCGCGCGTCGTCATCGCTTCGTAAAATAACGGTTGACTTACTGCACATGTGCCTGTGTTATACTGAGGCCAGCAAGAAGGACGCGGAAGCGACGAGCGGACGCTTCCCGGCTCAGCCTGAGATTCTCCCCGTCGCTCGATTGTCAAACGAAGCTCATTGATAAAGAGTCTGACGAGTCTGGACTCCACTGGACTCTCTTGACTCTTCCAGACTCTCTGGACTCCTCAGCAGACGCCGCACGCTTTGTCGCGCGCGTGTCGCCGCGTTTATCGAGGGCTCATGCCAGAGATGCCCGCCGCGCTTGGCCCGCGCAAAGCTGCCGGCGGACTACAACGTCAGGGCGTGAATTTCCCACACGCCGTCCACGCGCGCACGCCGATGAGGTATTGAAAAGGCTATGCAAGAGCAGGATGGCAGCAATCATCAATTTAATATCAGCGAACGGCTCGAAGAGTTGCGCCGCGAGCGCGAACAACTTCGATGGGAGGGTTCCTTCCGCGACTACTTCGAATTAGTCTCGCAGAACCCGCGCATCGCCCAACTCTCCCACGCGCGCATCAACGACATGGTGCATGCCGCGGGGATAGAGAAAATCAACGAAGGCTCGCGCGATGAACTGGCTCGCTACAACTTCTTCGCGCAGGAACTCTTCGGCATCGAAGAGCCGATTGCGCGCATCGTCGAGTATTTCAAATCGGCGGCCCAACGGCTCGAAGTCCGCAAGCGCATCCTGCTCTTGATGGGGCCGGTCGGCGGCGGCAAATCAACCATCGTCACGATGCTCAAGCGCGGCCTCGAAGAGTGGACGCGCAACGAGCAGGGCGCGGTCTTCGCCATCAAGGATTGCCCGATGCACGAAGAGGCGCTGCATCTCATCCCGCACGAACTGCGCGCCGAAATCGAGAAGCACTACGGCATCTACATCGAAGGCGACCTCTGCCCGCAATGCCGCTACGCCCTTGAGCACACCTATCAGGGCCGCCACGAAGACGTGCGCGTCCAGCGCATTCTCTTCTCCGAAAAGGAGCGCGTCGGCATCGGAACCTTCGCCCCTTCAGACCCCAAATCGCAGGACATCACGGAGCTGACCGGCTCCATTGACCTCTCGACCATCGGCGAAGTCGGCGTCGAATCAGACCCGCGCGCCTATCGCTTCGACGGCGAACTGAACATCGCCAATCGCGGCCTGATGGAGTTTGTCGAGATGCTCAAGGTGGACGAGAAATTTCTCTACTCTCTGCTCACGCTCTCGCAGGAACAGAACATCAAGACGGGCCGCTTCGCCATGATTTACGCCGACGAAGTGATTCTCTCGCACACCAACGAAAACGAGTACATCTCTTTCGCGGGCAATCGCAAATCCGAAGCCCTGCAAGACCGCATTATCCTTGTCCGCGTCCCCTACAACCTGCGCGTCTCGCAGGAAGAGCGCATCTACTACAAGCTGCTCAACCAATCCGAAGTCCTGCGCAACGTCCACATCGCGCCCAACACTCTGAGAGTCGCCGCGATGTTCGCCGTCATGACGCGCCTCGAAGAGCCGAAGCGACAGAACGTTGACATCGTGAAGAAGATGAAGCTCTACGACGGCGAGGATGTAGAGGGCTACAAGTCGAAGGACGTGCGCGAACTGAAGGACGAAACCGTGCGCGAAGGCATGGACGGAATCAGCCCGCGCTACATCATCAACCGTCTCTCGTCCGCCCTTGTGCGCGACGGCGTGACCTGCATCAATCCGATTGACGCCCTGCGCGCCATCAAGGACGGCTTTGAGCAACACACCGGCATCAGTTCCGACCAGCGCGAGCGTTACCTGAATCTCATCTCGGCGGCGCGCAAGGAGTATGACGAACTGGCGAAGATAGAAGTCCAGCGCGCCTTCGTCTACTCGTTCGAAGAGATGGCGCGAACGATGTGCAATAACTATCTCGACAACGTTGAAGCCTACTGCAACAAGGAACGCATCAAAGACCCCATCACCGAAGAGGAGATGGAACCTGACGAGCAATTGATGCGCTCCATCGAAGAGCAAATCGGCATCTCGGAAAACGCCAAGAACACTTTCCGTCAGGAGATTCTGATACGCATCTCTTCCTACGCGCGCAAGGGCCGCTCCTTCGAGTACAACTCGCACGAGCGCTTGAAGGAAGCCATCGAGAAGAAGATTTTCGCCGACCTGAAGGACGTTGTGAAAATCACGACTTCATCCAAGACGCCCGACCCCGACCAGACGCGCCGCATCAACGACGTGGTTGACCGTCTCGTCAAAGACGGCGGCTATTGTCCCGTCTGCGCCAACGAGCTATTAACCTACGTCGGCACGCTGCTCTCGCGCTAACACAAGCGCGGGCGCGCTCCGGCGGCAACCCACAGGAGACAAAGACACCGCCCGCGTTTTTCACTCGAAAGGCGCGGGCGTTAGTCTTAAGACTGAAGACTATGAAGAGACGTTACTGGATGGCGGGCGCGTACGGGCTGGCGGGAACGGCTCTGGCGGCAAGGCTGTTGAGCCGCCCGCGCGATGTCGAGTGGGAAGAGCACAAGCAGGAGTTGCCGCACTCGGAGCGGTCGCGGTTCACGGATGTCGAAGGCGTGCGTGTGCATTATCAGGAGGCGGGCGAAGCTGATGCGCCGCCGTTGCTGCTCGTCCACGGTTTCTGCGCTTCGACGTTTGTGTGGAGCGATGTCTTGCTGCCGATTGCTGCGGCGGGCTTTCGCGTCATCGCGCCGGACTTGCCCGGCTTCGGCTTTTCGGAGAAGCCGCGCGCGGGCGAGTACACGATTGAAGCGCAGGCGCGTCTTGTCATCGGCCTGATGGACAAGCTTGGCATCGAGCGCGCGAGCATCGTCGGCAGTTCGTACGGCGGCGCGGTCGCTGCTGTGTGCGCGCTCGATTACGCCGAGCGAGTCGAGCGTCTCGTGCTGGTTGACGCGGTGATTAACGACGACGTGAAGCGACAGCCGATGCTGCGCCTCGCCGCCGCGCCTTTGCTCGGAGACATCTTTTCGCCTGTGCTGCTGAGCACGTATAGCCTGACGCGCTGGCGCATGCGCAAGGTTTACGGCAAGGGCGCGGCGTGGCTGCTGGAAGACGAAAGGATGAGAGCGCATCATCGCCCTTTGCGTTCTTCGAGCGCGCACCGCGCGGTCATACGCACGTTGCGCCGTTGGGACGCCTCGCGCATTGAACGCGAAGCGCATCGCATCCAACAGCCCGTCCTGCTCATCTGGGGCGAGGACGACATTGACATTCCGCTTGAGCATGGACGGCGCATGTTCGAGCAGATTCCGAACGCGCGCTTGATTGTCTTTCGTCGCTGCGGGCATCTGCCGCAGGAAGAGTATCCGTCGGAGTTCACGAAGCTGTTGACGGAGTTCTGCGCGGCGAGCGATGACGAGCAAGCGACAAGACATGCGAGCACGGCTCACGCTTAAACCGGCGCCAGCCGTGAACGGCCTGCGCTTCATCGCTTGTCGCCCATTCACGCTTTTGCCACTTATGATTGACGAGAATTAAAGATGTCAATTCAACGCAACGACTGGTCTTTGCAGCGTAAAGGCATCATCGACCAGGACCGTCATAAAGAGCGCGTCAAGGAAGCGATTAGGAAGAACCTCGGCTCCATCGTCTCCAACGAAGCGATTATCCTGTCGGACGGCAAGCGCACGGTCAAAGTCCCGATTCGCGCGCTCGACGAATATAAGTTTCGCTTCGATTATCGCAAGCGCAAGCAGGTCGGGCAGGGCGACGGCAAAACGCGCGTCGGCGATGTCATCGGGCGCGAGAGCCAGCCGGGACAGGGACAGACGGGCGCGGGGCAGGCGGGGCAGGAAGGCGGCGGCGAGTACTACGAAGCCGAGGTCAACATAGACGAAATCGCCGCGCTCATCTTTGAAGATTTGCATTTGCCCTTCCTCGAAGAGAAAGCGAAGAAGGCCGTCCAATCCAAGACGACGCGCTTTAACGAGATTCGCCGCACGGGCGTGATGGCCAACCTCGACAAGCGACGGATGATTTTGGAAAACATCAAGCGCAACGCGCGCGAAGAAGGCAAGGCGCGATTCGGCAGCGTCAGGAAAGAAGACCTGCGCTTTAAGACATGGGAAGAGAATTTGCGCTACGAGTCGAACGCCGTCGTCATCTCGATGATGGACGTGTCGGGTTCAATGGGCGAGTTTAAAAAGTATATCGCCCGCTCCTTCTTCTTCTGGATGGTGCGCTTCCTGCGGACGAAGTACGACAACGTTGAGATTGTCTTCATCTCTCATCACACGGAGGCGCGCGAGGTCAGCGAAGAGCAGTTTTTCACGCAGGGCGAATCCGGCGGCACGGTCGTCTCCAGCGCGTATCAACTCGCGCTCGAAATCATCCAGCAACGCTATCGCCCGGCGGACTGGAACGTCTACCCGTTTCACTTCTCTGATGGCGACAACTACTACTCCGACAACGAAGAGGCCGTGCGCCTCGCAGACCAGTTAATCCAGACCTGCAATCTCTTCGGCTACGGCGAAATCGGCGAAGAGGGCGCGTCCAGCTATCGCCGCTCGTCGGGCGCGCTGCTCTCCATCTTCAACGATAGACTCAAAGGCAAGGAACGATTCGTCGGCGTCCGCATTGACGACAAGGAAGATGTCTATCCGGCCTTGAAGCAGTTCTTCGGCAAGAAAAACGAACTTTGAAAGTCGCGCCTGCGCGCGATTCTACTTCTCTGCTCTGTAAACAAAGCGATGCAAGACCGCGAAATTAAAGACCTCGAAAAGTCGCTCGAACAAATCTGGGAAGTCGCACGCAAGTTTGGCCTCGACCCGTTCCCGACGCGCTTTGAGATTGTGCCCGCCAGCGTGATGTACGAGATTGGCTCCTACGCTCTGCCCGGCAGGTATTCACACTGGACGTTTGGCAAGGCTTACCACCGGATGAAGACGATGTACGACTTCGGCCTCTCGAAGATTTACGAAGTCGTCATCAACACCAACCCGTCCTACGGCTTCCTGATGGAAACCAACAGTCCCGTCCAGAACAAGCTGGTGATGTCGCATGTGCTCGGCCACGTGGATTTCTTCAAGAACAACATCTACTTCTCGAAGACCAATCGCCGGATGGTCGAATCCGTCTCGACGCACTCAGGACGCATGACCGAGTACGAGTTTAAGCACGGGCGCAAGACGGTCGAAAAATTCCTTGACGCCGTGCTCGCCGTCGAAGAACACATTGACCCGAACTTTTTCATCAAACGCGAGACACTCGCCGACCGCGAAGAGCGCCAGCGTTCGCAGCCCACGATTGAAGGCCGCTACGACGACCTCTGGAAACTCGGCGAACGGCAAGAGCCGCAAAAAAGCGCCGAACCGGCGAAGCCGCTCGCCGCCGAACAACTGCCGGAGAAGGATCTCATCTACTACATCATGCGCAACGCCCCGCACCTCGAAACATGGCAGCGCGACGTGATGGCCATGATGCACGAAGAGATGGCATACTTCGTCCCGCAGATGCAGACCAAGACGATGAATGAAGGATGGGCCAGCTTTTGGCATTCGCGCATCATGCGCGAGTTAGACCTTACGGACAACGAGCATTTGGAGTTTGCGGAGCTTCATTCGGGTGTCGTCTCGCCGCACAAAGGACAGTTGAACCCGTACTATCTGGGCTACAAAATTTTTGAAGAGATTGAGCGGCGGTGGGACAATCCGACCATTGAAGAGCAGGAAAAGCATGGGCGTCGCGCGGGCGCGGGGCGCGAGAAGATTTTCGAGGTGCGCGAGCTTGATAACGACGTTTCATTCCTGCGCAACTACCTGACGGAAGCGCTCTGCGAGGAGCTTGACCTGTTCGTCTACGAGTTGGTTGAGGAAGAGGAATGGACGATTACGGAGAAACGTTGGGAGCGCGTCCGCGACCAGTTGGTAGCGAACATGACCAACTTCGGCTTTCCGTATATCGAAGTGACCGACGGCGATTACAACGGCAACCGCGAGTTATACCTGCGCCACGCTTACGAGGGCGCGGAACTCGACAGCCACTACGCGCGCAAGACGCTCGAACACGTCTACACGCTCTGGGGCCGCCCCGTCCATCTCGAAACCATTGTTGACGACGAGCGCGTGCGCCTGCACTACAACGGGCAGGAACACGACGAAGATTGAGCCCGACGCGATGCTCGTCTCCTGAATGGCCAGCGGCTTTCGCTTGAAGAGAATTGCGCGCGACGATGAAGAGTTTTATGGACGACGAATGCGTAGCTCTTTGTAGCCGGTCTGCGCGTCCTGTTCGCGCGTGAAGCGCAAGCCCTTCAATTCGCCGATGACGATTTCGGCGGTCGTGTAAATCGTGCAGCCTTCGACGAGGTGGCCGCCGATGGTTTTCCCCGCGCCGTCTGAGAGCGAGAGATGCAGGTGAACGCCGTCGGGCGAGAGCGTGCCGACGAGCGAGACAATCTCAAACTTGTCTTCGTAGGAAGTCGGGTTGCTCTGGTTGGCGAGCCGCAGCGAGGCTTTCTGTAGGCTCCCGACGGCGGTGAGAATCAAGCCCGCGCGAAGACCCTTCTCTTTGGCGAATCTTTCCAACTCCACTCTTAAATCCTGTCCGGGCCGGAGACGAAGCGCATATGTTTTCAGCCCCGTCGCTTCTTCTGCTTCAATGGCGGCCTTCGTCTGTCGAGGTTTTGAAGACGAAGGGCGAGCGGGCTTTCTGCGTTGAAGGCCGCCGTGGGCAAGGGTCGCAACGGTTGCCGGAGTTGAAAGCAGAAAGGCGTAAAGGGCGAGCGCGGCGATGAAGCGCGGGCGAGCGAGAGTTGAGAGATGTGTGGTCATGAATTGAGCGCAGAGATTTGTCGCAGGTGATGCTTGAGATGGTTGATGTAATCGCGTATGAAATATTCGAGCGTCGTCGCTTCAGTCGAAGACACAGTTTGCCAAGCTATCTGGTCGAGGTTGTGCTCACGGCACGGCTCTTTGAGCTTCGCGGCGGGAATGTGCGAGACGACGCGCAGGAGATGCTGGTTGTATGAGAGCCACAACTGAACGAGGGCGGACCAGGGGGCTTGCTGGTAATGCTGGACGGCGACCCAATCGTTCTGTGCGTAGCCGGGAAAGATGAGGTCGCCGGTGAACTGCGCCCTGACAAAGCGTTGGTGATTGTTGGCGGCGGAGTCAATCAAGTGGCCGACTATCTCTTTGGGCGACCACTTGCCGTGCGCGCTTCTGGCTTCGCTCTCCGTCTCCGTCAAAGCGAGCAGACGCGGCCCCGTTGCTTGCAAGACTCTTTCAAAATCTTCGAGCGCATCCTTCATGATTGTCGTTCTCAAGCGCGCCGGTCGAGGCTTTGAACAAGCTTGCGTTTCAAGCTTCATAGAGATTGATGTGAATCAAGAGTTGAAAGTTAAGAGTAAACAAGCCGCAGCCAGTTTGCCGTAACAATGAA
>JAWVFT010000095.1:0-19307 GCA_033855775.1 Blastocatellia bacterium
AGCAGCGTTGAGCCGCTGCGTCTCTTCGGGCGAAGTGAGCGTGTTGATGTTGAGCGTGAACGGGCGCGACACGCCCCCGCGACTCCCGCCGATAAAGTAGACTATGCCTGTGATGGCACGCCCCTGCAACCTATTCTCCTGACCTCGCGCTTCCGCTGCCGGTTGAAAAATCGTTATCGCTATGACGCAGCACAACATGCCTGACAGGCTAACTCCCGTCCTTCTCTTCATACCTTGCCTCCTTGTTGGCTTAACCTTTTCCTGGACTTGCATTATCAAAAACTGGCTCTTCATCCTCTCCCTCATTCCCTCGCGCGACTGCGCTCTCAAAAGCGCTTCGCGGTCGCATGCCGGGGCTTAAGGACGCGCTCCGGTTCCTTGCGCTTTCGCTAAATCGAGAGGGCGCAGCCGGGAGGACGAATCCACATATATTCAGGGGAACCGGGATAATACAGCCGAACGACGCGACCGTCTGTGCGCTCTCGTACATCACGCCGCTTCTCTATCATCGAAGCGGGCCATGACGAATCTGCCGAAGCTTGCGCCAAGGGAAACTCTGACAGCATTGTCATGAAGGCGGAGGCCGGTCGAATCCAACTACCACAGAGCAATCTAACAAAGGTAAGACTGGTCTTTTGTGTCCTCACGACATATGGTAATTTTAGTGAAACTAGCCGTGATGAGTTCGGTGATATACGTGAGTTGATAGCGGAGGAGCAGACCGGCGCGGACGACACGGCGGAAGCCCCGCCATCTCAACTGCCGCTTGATCTGGAACCTTTCGTTCACCGCGTTAGCGCGCGCGACCAATTTCAGAATCAACCTCTCGCGTATGTAGCCTCACCAGAGGCATCGCGGAAGCATCACCCATGCGGCTTATGGCGGATCTGCTCCAGAGGATAGGGAATCACAGATGCTTAAACCGCCATTCGAAAAGGTCGCTGGTCAGAAGTTGGACGAAGCGCTGCGCAAGTTTTTCATCGAAGGGTTTGGCTACGAACGCATTGATAACGACCCGGGCGAGAAGCCGGGCGAACCTCACTACTGGCGCATGGTCGTGCCTGCAACCGAGTCGCAGCCGTTTGCCATCGCGCACCAGCCGGGGCTGTCCGCGATGGAGCGGAGGAAAGTCAGCAAGCTCTACATAGACAAAGTTATCCCGCACCGCGACGGCTCACCGGCGGTCGTTCCGAGTCTCTACGGATTCACGGACGGCGCGAGGCACGTGTTTTTTAGCTCTGACCCGGCGCGCAACCGCGACGACCGCTTCGATCTTTCGGAAGAGACGTGGGAGTTCAGGGGAGTCAAAGCCAAAGTCGAGCGTCTGCGCATAGACAGCCTCGAATTTCAGGAGCGGCCAGGGCGGAAGCGGCCCCGCGTGGAGTTCCTGTTCGAGGCGGCGGCGCTCTCCGCGGACGATGGTTTCAAGAGATATGTCCACGCGATGCGCCGGAAACTGATGGGCGCTGTAGTGACCGACCATCGAGCGCTCGGGGCGGTCGTCTATCACCTGCTGGAAACACCCGAAGCTCGTGGGTCTGGGAAGCTGCGGTTCGTTGATAAAAACCAAAAGCTCAAGGTCGGGCTTGGTAATTTACATCTAGAGTTTGGCATGAGACTCGGTGATGCGTTGGCAGCGGCAGTTGATACGCTCCTGCTTCGCTACATCGTGGCGCGATTTCTCGAAGCCTATCACCCTGACGCGATGGAAGGGCTGCTCGACTCCGGCAGGATTCTCAAAAAAGGTAAACGGGGCCGCAAGGTCGGCGCGGCTCCCGGCAGCACGAAGGCTGAGAAGACGCTCTTCGGCGATGACGGGGTATCGGTGGCAGAGTTCTCGGCTACGGAACTTGAAGTCGCAGAGATTGTCAGTCGTCCGATTGGCATAGATGTCTCAAAGGCGAAGAGGAAAGCCAGAGGCTCGGACGCGATGTTGTCCGACCTTTACGGTCGCGAGGATGAGGCGACAGGAGTAGGCACGGTGTTGGCGGAGGAGGACAAGCGGAAGACCATGTTTGGGGGAGACTTCTGCCTCGCCGATCTGGGCAAAGCAGCGCGAGGGATTCAGAAAGAGTTGCTGCGCGATACGGGTTCGCGCGGCTCGAAGTTGATACGAGACTTCCTCGGCAGAACGGGCGAACGCGACCGGGCGTGCCGGGAATTCCGGTACGAGGATTTGAGACCCAAAACGCTGCAAGACTATTACGAGTCTTCGCTCGGCGCCGCTGTGCAGCTTACTTACGATAAAGAGAGCGATAGCTTTAAGCTTGATGTCGGGGAGAACAGGGGGCAGCGCAAGGAACTCGGCGCTTACTACACGGAAGAGCGCTTGTGTCGCTTGATGGTCGAGCGCGCGGTCAAGCCAGTTTTCGAAACGCTGCTTGACCAGTTACGCAAGAGCATCGCCGGCAAGAATGCGGTTGAAGCGCGAAGGGCTTTTGACGCGATTGTTAACTTCTCGGTGTGTGACCCGACGATGGGCAGCGCCCCGTTTTTGCGGTCGGCGTTTGATTATCTTTCAGAGCAGTACCTGCGATTGTGCCGCATCGTCATCGAGGCGAAAAGTTCAACCCCCGCTTTCTACGATGAGGCGACGAAGGATTTGCCCTTCCTGCGAGAAGAAAAATGCAGGATGGATGAAGAGGGCGTCGGGCGTTGGGAGTGGCACATCCTGCGCCAGATGCTCTACGGCATAGACATTGACCTCAAGGCGCTCAACATCGCCTGTCAAACGTTCACCTTGTCGGCGCTGAAGCGCATCAAGCAGGGGGAAAGATTCCCGTCGTTTTTCAACGTGAATTTGAAGCTTGGCAATGCGCTGATTTCGCCAACCAAGCCGGGCGATAGACCGGAACTGTCTCGCCGGCACGGTAAAGAAATCGCGGGGCTCATCAAACTGCGGCGCGAGGCGAAGACGCTGCCCAACACGGAAAGGGCTTACGAGAAACTGGCGACGCTCTTTAGAAAGGTTGACGAAATCAGAGCGCCCATCGTCCGTGAGCTTGTGCAGGAGCGGCTTGCGCCGGCTCTGGAAAAGCACACGGACGAACTGCGACCGTTCTGCTGGGAGTTGGAATTTCCAGAACTATTTTTCAACGCCGACGGCTCCGTCAAAGAGGCGGCGGGATTCGACGTGATTATCGGGAACCCGCCGTGGGAATCGCTTGAGGTGCAAACGAACGAATTCTTCGAGCAGTTTCACAAAGGCTACAGCGCTTTGAAGCCTGCTGCGAAGAAGGCGGAAATGAGAAAGAAACTTCTCGCCGACCACAGTATCGAAAGGGCTTTCGCACACCGGAAAGAAACGGTGGCTAGTTTGGTGAAGCTCGTCAAACCTGAGGCGGGCTTTTTCGAATTGCAGCATACGGTGCTTGATGGTGAACGGAAGCGTTCGGAGTATGCGACGCACAAGATGATCGTCGAGCAATGCTTACGACTGGTGAAGCCGGGCGGGCGGCTGTCGCTGGTCGTGCCGTCTGGCTTTACGGGCGACTTAGGTTGCTACCTTCTGCGGCGTCGCATCTTTGAGAGTTGCAATATGCCTTATGTGCGCGGCTTTCGTGAAACCTCTCATATCTTCCCGACCATGACTCAAGCTTTTAATATTTTCTGCCTGACAATCGGCGGCGAAACCAAAAGCGTCTCATATCTGGCAGGATTGATGACATTGGACAACCTCGACGAAAGCGAGATGAAGGCGATGCCTTTTCCGATTGAGTCTGTTAAGCGAATGTCTCCGCTAAGCTGGGCGCTTCCCCCCATTTCCGATGATAAAGAATTTTCGATTCTGGATAAGCTATACAAATTCCCTGTCCTGAATGAAAAAGTTCGGAACGGGTGGAACGCCAAAGTCTCCTATGCTGAATTCAATGCTACGAACGACGCGAAAAAAGGGTTGTTCCTTGAGACGGGATGGGAAGTCCCTTTGTGGGAGGGGAAATTGATGGGGCAGTACCAGCGCGCGGCGATTCCAAATATGGGAATTAGGTTGAAAGCCTATTTGGATAGACGACCGGCATCTGTCGTCAATTCCAGTCGAGTAGTCATCCGAGATGTCGCTGGCTCTGAAACGGTGAGGCGTTTAATCTCTACCATTCTCCCTCCAGGATATGCGGTGGTCAACACACTGAATTATTTAGAACCGGCTGAGACTGATGAAGAGACGAAGATATTTCTGGCCGCCTGCCTGAACAGTTTCTTGTTGGAATGGCGAGCTAGACAAGTGTCAACAAGTAATCACATGAATGGGTTTGTCCTCCGGCAGCTTCCCGTGCCGCGACTTGCCGGAGGAGACAAATTCTTCGATGAGATAGTCGAACGCTCGGCGTCGCTGCTCCTCGCCGACGATGAGCTTAAAGAGCCGTTCAAAGACCTCAAGGTTAAGCCAGTGACCGACCAGCGCAGGCGCGTGACATTGCGCTGCGAAATTGACGCGCACATCGCCGCCATGTACGAGCTGACGGAAGCCGAGCTACAACTTATTCTAGACACCTTCTCGGATGTGGATGCCGGCGAAAGGCAAGCCGTAATGGAAGCGTTCCGCGACCTTACGTGAGACTGGTGGAGGGCAAATCTTAATGACAGGTCACACACTGCACGTCCCTAAAAGGGCCGTCAAAAACACCAATGGCCTCCCCGAAGGAAGGCCACTGCTGTTGCCACTACAGCTATTAAAAAACGGAGCCGACGGGACTCGAACCCGCGACCTCCGACGTGACAGGCCGGCGTTCTAACCAACTGAACTACGACTCCGGGTAAAACTCTTGAATTGTCAATCGTGCTGGCTTCAACTTGGTAGGCACGGAGGGATTCGAACCCCCAACCTCTTCCTTGTAAGGGAAGCCGTCTACCATTGACATACGTGCCTGTGGTTTGGACTTCCGAAACTCTTACCGCAGGCGAAGTGTCATCCTACAAAGATGAGCGCGAGGCTGTCAAGCCAACGTCTCGCCTATGACATCACTACGCCCCGCCTCAGAGCAGCCAGACCGGCAACTCTTCTTTTCCGGCTCCCTCGTTTGGAGGGCTCGCGGCTTCCTCCGGCGTGCGCGATGCGAGCGCAACCGGCGCGGGTTGTTCGTCCGGCGGTCGCTTGTGCGCTTGTGCTTGCGGCTGCCTGTTTCTGTCGAGCGGGGCGATGAGCACGGCTTCCACCTGTTCGTCCATTCTTCCAATCACAGACATGGGCGGCCTCCTGCGGCGAATCGTCGGCGCGGTCATTTCGCGCGGCGCGCGTTTGCGGCTATATTAACGCTATCCCGAATGTTGTCTCAGGAAGTTTATGATGATGACAAGAAACTTGGCAAACCCCCGACGCAACGCGCGTGTCAATCAACGCAACGCGCGCAGCAATCGCGGCCTTCGACTTCTGCTCGCTCTTGCGGCGTCTCTTTTGTGCGGCGTGTTGACGACCAGCGCGCAGCAGCCAACTCAAACGCCGAACGCTCCGCAGCAAAGACCGCGACGGGTCGGCGATGCGACTCGTCCGAAGCCTTCGCCCACGCCCACGCCAGGCCCACGCTCCGCCGAGACGCCTTTGGGCGAGGAGATTGACGAAGGCGATGTGGTGCGCGTGCAGACGCAACTGGTTTCCGTCCCGGCGGTCGTCACGGACGGCACGGGCCGCCCGCTCGTTAATCTGCGCGCCGAGAATTTTCTGCTCTACGAAGACGGACGCCCGCAGCAGATTAGCAATTTCACGACGACGGAAGCGCCCTTCGAGGTCGCGCTGCTGCTCGACACTTCCGGCTCGACGCGCGCCGATGTGGCTTTGATTCGTCGCGCCGCGCTCGCCTTTATAAACTCGTTGCGCGCGGGCGACCGTGTGGCGATCGTCGCCTTCAACACCGCCGCGGACGGCCCTGCGCAACTGGCGACCGTTGACGTGTTGACGAAGTTGACGAGCGACCGCGCCGTCCTGCGTAACGCTCTGGATAGAATCGGGACGAGCAACGGCACGCCTTTTTACGACGCGCTTGAACAGATTGCGACGACCGTGTTCCGTGAGTCGCCGCGTGAGGAATTGCGCGGGCGGCGGGCCGTGGTGGCCTTGACGGACGGCGTTGATTCGGCCAGCCTCGCGGAGTTTGCCGAGTCGCGCTCCGGCCTCTTGCGCGCCGGTGTCGCCTGCTATTTCGTGCAGGTCAACACGGAGGATTTTGTCGAAGACCGCTTGCTGCAAGATTGCCAGAGCTACGGCACCATCCATTTGTCGAAGACGCAACTGCAACGCTATCGCCGCATCTTCGTGCCGCGCGGCGACGACGCGGACTACGCCAACTTCTGCCAACTCGGCTCCTTCGAGCGGATGCAGATTAGCCGTCAACTCTACACTCTGGCGCGCAACGAGATGGCAGACCTCGCGCGTTCTTCGGGCGGCAAGACTTTTAACGCCGCGAGCCTGCAAGAAGCGCGCGCGGCCTTCGCGCAGGTCGCGGATGAAATCGGCACGCAGTATAGTCTCGGCTATTATCCGACCAACAAAACGCGCGACGGTCGCTTTCGTTCAATCCGCGTCGAAGTGCGCGGCGTCGCCGGGGGCGCGAGCACGCAGGTCAGAGCGCGCGAAGGCTACTACGCCCCGAAGAGTTGAGGCGGAAAATTTCAAGAGAGGGTTTCCTAAACTTAATGACACAGCCGAACAGTTTTAATCGCATCACTCTCATCGTGCTCGACAGTCTGGGCATGGGAGAGATGCCGGACGCTGCGGACTGGGGCGACGCAGGCTCCGACACGTTGGGCCACATTCTTGAGACGCGCGAAGTGCGCCTGCCTAACTTGCAAGCGTATGGCCTCGGCAACACGCGCCCGCT
This sequence comes from Blastocatellia bacterium, assembly GCA_033855775.1. Classification (GTDB taxonomy): domain Bacteria; phylum Acidobacteriota; class Blastocatellia; order Pyrinomonadales; family Pyrinomonadaceae; genus DASVTR01. Next base: position 6,813 of record JAWVFT010000095.1, read on the forward strand.
GCAAGGTCTCGCGCCCGCCGGCGAGCCGCGCGCCTCCTACGGGCGTTGCGCCCTGCGCTCGAACGGCAAAGACACGACGACCGGCCATTGGGAGATGGCGGGCATCATTCTTGAGCGCGCCTTCCCGACCTACCCGCACGGCTTTCCGCCGCGCATCATCACGCGCTTCATCGAAGAGACGAACGTTCCCGGCATCCTCGGCAACGTTCCGGCTTCAGGCACGGAAATCATCAAGGAACTCGGCGAGGAACACGTCCGCACGGGCAAGCCAATCGTTTACACTTCAGCCGATTCCGTCTTTCAAATCGCCGCGCACGAATCAATCATTCCCGTCCCGAGGCTTTATGAAATCTGCGAGACGGCGCGGCGGATTCTGAAGGGCGAAGACGAAGTGGGCCGCGTCATCGCGCGTCCGTTTGAAGGCGAAGCGGGCGCGTTTCGTCGCACCGAAAATCGTCATGACTACGCCGTGCCGCCGCCGCGCGAGAATCTGCTCGTCGCGCTCTCGGACGCCGGGCTCGATGTTGTCTGCATCGGCAAGGTCGCTTCGATTTACGATTCGGCGGGCGTCACGGAAGACTTAACGGCCAAGAACAACACGCAGTCGATTGACCAGACCATCAAGGCTCTGAAGGACGACACGCGCGGCCTCATCTTCTCGAACCTCGTTGACTTCGACATGCTCTACGGCCATCGCCGCGACCCCGAAGGCTACGCCCGCGCCCTCGAACACTTCGACGCGCGCCTGCCCGAAATCGAAGCCGCGATGAACGACGGCGACATCTTCATCATCACCGCCGACCACGGCAACGACCCGACCTTCCCCGGCACAGACCACACGCGCGAATACGCCCCGCTCATCGTCTACGGCAAGCGCGCCCGCGCGGGCGTCAACCTGGGCATCCGCCGCTCGCTCGCCGACATCGGCCAGACCATCGCCGAAAACTTCGGCCTCACCTTGAACGCCGGAGAAAGCTTTTTAAGAGCAGTGACAAGTGACGAGTGACGAGTGACGAGCAGGAAAAGAAGCGATGAGTGACGAGCGATGAGCGACGAGTAACGAGCAATGAATGTTGAGTAAAAGAAGACGAGCGACGAGCGACGAGTAAAAGCAAAGAGCTTGTCACTTATCGCTCATCATTTATGACTCAGCAACTATGATGCATCGCTTATCATTCATCACTCATTACTCGTCGCTCATTACTCGTCGCTCGTCGCTGTTCCTACTCGTCACTTGTCACTCGTCACTTGTCACTGTGTTTACGCGTTCGGGTCTTTGAGGATGGCGATGTAGGGGAGGTTGCGATAGCGTTCGGCGTAGTCGAGTCCGTAGCCGACGACGAAGGCGTCCGGGATGGTGAAGCCGAGGTAGTCTATCTCGACGGTGGCTTCCTTCCGGCGGCGGTCGGGCTTGTCGAGCAGGGCGACGAGCTTGACGCTGTTGGCGCCGCGCGATTTCAGGTTCGCCAGCAAGTAGGAGAGCGTCAGCCCCGTGTCAACGATGTCTTCGACGACGAGTATGTCGCGCCCTTCAATCGCCACGTCTAAATCTTTGACGATGCGCACTTCGCCGGAGGTGCGCGTCGAAGAGCCGTAGCTGGAAATCGCCATGAACTCGATAGCCAATTGCATGTCGATGGCGCGCAACAGGTCGCTGATGAAAATGCACGCGCCTTTGAGCACGCCGATGAGCAGCGGATTGCGCCCGCTGTAGTCGCGCGCAATCTCTGCGCCGAGCGCGGTGATGCGCGTTTGAATCTGCTCGGCGGCGAGCATCGGTTCCAGATTCGGGTTGCCAAATTCGGAAGTCAGTTGAGCGGAAGAAGTAGCCAAGATTGCCTCCAAGAGAGAGATGGAAATAGATTCGTTTGTTCAGCGCGCCATTGATTCGTCGAGCCGTCTTTTCGGCGAATTAATCTCGAAGCTTAAGCGACTCGCTTCGCTGGCGATTGCGTGTCTGCCGTATGGCGCCACATACTATGGGAGCAACTCCCCGCAGGTCAATATGCGAAAGCATTCAGCCGCCGTCTAATGGTTTTCAGCTTGCGCAATCTTTGCTTAACTGCTGCCCGCTGATTGCCGTTTGCTAAAGGTCAAAGGAAGAGAGATTGAGGAACTTAATTTTGTTTGCCGCGTGCGCGCTCGTGCTGTTGTCGGATGGCGCGGGCGACGTGAGGGCGCAGGATGGCGCGAGCGGCGCGCGTCCCACAGCGTCTCCATCACCGGCGGCGAACGCTGCCGCGACGAAGGCCGCGCCGCCGCCGACAACGCAAGCGTCCGCTCCGCTCGACATCAACGTCAAAGCTTCGGAGCGCGCGATTGATGAGAGCGTCGCTGCGGATGCTGCGGTCGAGGCGGCGATTGCGCCTTACAGCGCGAAGGTGCGCGAGCTTGAGAAGCCGATTGGCAAGCTGGCGGCAGATTTGAAGCGCGGCGGAATGGGCGGCGGCTCGCTCGGCAATTTCGTCGCGGACGCTCTGCGCGAACGCGCGGCGGCGAAACTCGGCAAGCCCGTCCTGCTCGCCGTCATCAATAGCAGCGGCCTGCGCAAGAGCCAGATTCCGGCGGGCGACATCAGCACGAGCGACATCTTCGAGTTGCTGCCGTTTGAGAATGCGCTCGTCACGCTCGACTTGACGGGCGAGCAGTTGCGGCGCTTTCTCGATGTGACCGTGGCGCGGCGCAACGCGCAGTCCGGGGCGCGCATCGTCTATCGCACCAACGCCGAAAAGAAGCAGCCCGAAATAGTCTCCGTCAAACTCGGCGGCGAAGGCTCCGAACTCGACATCAATCCGGCGACTACGTACACGATTGTGACTATCGATTATCTGGTCAAGCGCGGCGGCGACTACGCGGTCTTGCAGGAGGGAAAGAACGTGCGCCCGCTCGGCCTGACGATGCGCGACGCCGTGCTCGATTACGTGAAGGCCGCGACCGCCGCGGGCAAAGCCGTGCAGGCCAATCTGGATGGGCGTTTCAAGTACGAGCGCGCCGACGCGACGAAGACGGAGGAGGAGCCGCAGTGAAAGTCCAAAGTCCAAAGTCCAAAGTCCAGGGTCGGAAGTCCAGGGTCGGAAGTCCGAAGTGTGAAGTCGAGAGTTTGAAGTCTAAAGGCGGGAGCGCGGAGTCCGCAGTCCAAAGCCAGAAGGTGGAAATTGAACACCACGGATTATCGCGGCGAGAGTTTTTGTGGACGACGCTGGCGGGCGGCGCGGGCTTAGCGTTGACGCGCTCGCGCCTCTTCACGGCTGCGGCTGAGGCGAGCTTGCCCGTCAACTTTTTCGCTCCGCTGCTTGTGCCGAAAGACGGCGAGACGCTCATCACTATTCTGCATACGAACGACCAGCACTCGCAGATTGACCCGCTGCCCACCAACGACAGGTATGCGGGCAAGGGCGGCGTGGCGCGGCGCGCAACGCTCGTCAAGCAGATTCGCAAGGAGAACGCGAACACGCTGCTCGTCGATGCGGGCGATAGTTTTCAAGGCACACCGTACTTCAATCTATACAAGGGCGAGGTGGAATATAAAGCCATGTCCGCTGTCGGCTACGACGTGGTGACGCTCGGCAATCACGACTTTGACAATGGCATCGAAGCCTTGGCTGCCGCGATGAAGTTTGCGACCTTCGAGTTCGTCTCCGCCAACTACGACGTGCGCGGCACGGCCATCGAAAAGCGCGTCAAGCCTTACGTCGTGCGCGTTATGAATGGCGTTCGCGTCGGCATCTTCGGCCTCGGCATCAAGCTCGAAGGCTTGAACTCGCCGGAGAGTTTCGCGGGGTTGAAGTACTACGACCCGGTGAAGGTTGCGCGCGGGGCCGTGCGCGCTCTGCGCGAAGTTGAACGCTGCGCGATGGTCGTCTGCCTGTCGCATCTGGGCTATTATCCGAAACCCAAGGGCGACGAAATCGGCGATTCGCAGGTGGTCGGACAAGTGGACGGCATAGACTTTATCGCCAGCGGCCACACGCACACCTTCATGAAGCAACCCGTGCTCGTGCGCCAGCCTTCGGGCAAGGACACTGTGATTTTTCAAGTCGGCAAGAGCGGCATCTACCTTGGCCGCGTTGACTTCACGGTCAAGTCCGGCAAGGTGACGGCCAGCGCCGGACGCCTGCTCGATTTACGAAACGCTTGAAACGGGGCGCAGACTGTTATGCCGTCTATTAGTTTCCAACTTCCTTCTGCTATTCAACGTCTGACACTTGATACCTGAATCGTATGGCCGAAGATGAATCAACACGCGACCGCGTTCGCGCTCTCGTGCGCGACGTGCTGAAGAACGCATTGCCCGCCGCAGATGAACCCGCGACCGGCGACGCAGCAACGCCCGCCGCGCCCGAACGCTTGACCGCGCAGAGCGCGCCCGCTTCAACTTCGCGCGCTGCTTCAACGCCCGACGCCGCGACTTCGACGCCGAGCCGCTTCATCAACATCGCGCCCGCAGAGCCTTCCAAAGCGGAAGCGGACGCGCCCTTCACGCGCGATGAATCCTCTAAGATGGTCATCACGGAAATGGACGTTCACGGCCTCGCCGAAGGCTCGCGCCTGCGCATCGCGGAGGGCGCGCGCCTCACGCCGCTGGCCGCGGACATCGTGCGCGAGCGGCGCATAGAGCTAATTCGCCGCGTCCCGCGTCGTGGCTCGCGCGAGATAAAGATGATTGCCGTCGGCTCCGACCACGGCGGCTACAAGCTGAAGGAAGAACTCAAAACTTTTCTCGCAGAGCAAGGCCACCGCGTCCGTGATTACGGCGCCGACTCCGAAGACGCCGTTGATTATCCAGACTTCGCGCACGCCGTCGCCCGCGCCGTCGCCGACACGCAGGCTGATGTCGGCATCGTCATAGACGGCGCAGGCATCGGCTCCGCGATGACCGCCAACAAAGTCCCAGGCGTCCGCGCCGCCGCCTGCTACACCGTCGCCCTCGCCAAAAATTCGCGCGAACACAACGACGCCAACGTCCTCACGCTCGGAAGCTCCACCATCAACGCCGCCCAGATGCGCGACATCGTTCAAGCATGGCTCTCGGCGGAAATCACAGAAGAGCGCCACCGCAAGCGCGTTGCGAAGATTGAGGCGATAGAGCGACAATACAGGTGAGAAGCGCAACTGATAGTTGTTGGAGCAAATGATGCCATATTCACAGAACGGCAATCTTGAGCAACTCGTCGAGCAGATAACGGATGTCATCGTCGCGCGGTTGAACGGCGATGCGGACGGGCAGGCGCAGATGTGCGGGTGCACGAACGAGTGTTTCAATCGCTGCCCGGAGCGGATGCACAGGATTGTGGACGCGGGCGCGGCGCGCATCGGGCTTGTGCTCGGGCAGACGGCTTCGGCGCGCGATTGGGCGAGCCTGATTGACCACACGCTCTTGAAGCCGGAGGCGACAGAGGATGACATACGGCGTTTGTGTGAAGAGGCGGCGCGCTTTCGTTTCGCTTCCGTGTGCGTGAACCCGACGTGGGTGCGAGCGTCCGCGTGTCATCTGCACGGCACGGATGTTCCGGTCTGCACGGTGATTGGCTTTCCGCTCGGCGCGACGTTGCCGGATGTCAAAGCTTACGAAGCGCGGCGCGCAATCTTTGACGGGGCGCGCGAGGTTGACATGGTGATTAACGTCGGCGCGCTCAAGAGCAATGACGACTGCGCGGTCGAGCATGACATTCGCTCGGTCGTCGAAGTCGCGCACGAGTTTAACGTGACGTGCAAGGTGATTATCGAGACGGCTCTCTTGACGGACGAGGAAAAGGTGCGCGCGTGCCTGGCGGCGAAGCGGGCGGGCGCGGACTTTGTGAAGACTTCGACGGGCTTTGCCAAGGGCGGCGCGACCGTCGCCGATATAGCCTTGATGCGGCAGACGGTCGGAGCAGACCTGGGCGTCAAGGCTTCGGGCGGCGTCAAGGGTTTGGATGACGCGCGCGCGATGGTCGAAGCGGGCGCGACGCGCATCGGCGCGAGCGTCGGCGTCAAGATAGCGCAGGAAGCGGCGGGCGCGCGACCGACCGCCTCAGCCGCCGCTTATTAAAGTCGCCACACAGGGCATCAACAGTAACAACGCCGCAACGATGGATGAAAGGCTAGCTCTGCTTACATCGTTGCGGCGTTGCTGCGCTCACAGTCGCCGCGTTTATCAACGCGGCGTTGTTAGCATTCACAGTCGCTGCGCTTAGGTGCTGCGTTCGTCGTTGCTGAGTTTATTGTGGCGCGTCCGTCGTTTCCTGTGTGTCGCAGAGGATGGCGGCGGCGAGCAGCGGGATGGTCAGTTCGTGATGGCCCGTGATGGCGTAGCCGCGGCCCGCGCCGTCTGCGACGGGACGGCGGACGACGTTGGTGAGCGGGCGATAGGATTGTATGAAGTCGAAGTTGGCGGTCGTGAAATCCTGCAACGGATGATTAAGATTGCGGACGAGCGTGACGGCCTTCAGGAAGATTTCGGGCAGGACGACAGCCGAGCCGATGTTTAGATAGACGCCGCCGCCGTCGAGTCGCCGGACGAGTTCCGAGAGCAGGCGAAAGTCCGTATGCGTCGTCGCTCCGAGGGCCGCGCCGTCCGCGTTCGGATGAAAGTGAGCGATGTCCGCGCCGATTTGGACGTGCGCGGTGAAGGGGACGCGCGCTTCGTAGGCGGCGCAGAGCAGGGAAGCGTCCGCGTGCTTCGGAGAGAGAGCCAGCAAGGCTTGTCCCATCGCTTCGCCCAGTCCGATGCCAGCGCTCGCGCCCGCGCGCGCCGCGTCGTTCAAGAGCTTGCCAGTCTCTTCAGCCGCGCCGAACGCGCCCGCGCCGAGCGTGGCGTCAACATCTTCGGAAGTCGAGCCGACGAGCGCAATCTCCGCGTCGTGGACGAGCACGGAGCCGTTGGCGGCAATCGCCCCGACGTAGCCGCGCCGCATCAAATCTATGATGACGGGCGCGAGGCCGGTCTTGACGACGTGGCCGCCGATGCCCCAGATGACGGGCTTGCCGAGCGAGCGAGCGCGACGAACTTGCGCCGCGATGTCGCGCAAGCTGCGGACGGCCAGAATGTCCGGCAGGCTGTTTAGAAAGTCAGCGAAGGAGGCGGCGGGCGAGATGGGGCGCGCAAAGTCTTTGACCGTCACTTTGCTCGGACGCTCCCTTAGCGAGTAGGTGTTGACCTCCGCGAGGCCGAGCGGGCGCAAGCTCTCTTCGTAGATTGACAAAGGCTAGCCTTGCTCCTATGCGCCTTCGTGGGCGGGAAAGAGTTGGAGTTCGACCAGTTCGCAGAGGATGTGGCCGATGAGATTGTGCGTCTCCTGAATCCTTTGCGTGTCATGGCTCGGCACGACGAGAGCCAGGTCGCAGAGCGGGGCAACGCGCCCGCCGTCTCGACCCAAAAGGCCGATGACTTTCAAGCCCTGCTCACGCGCCTGCCTGATGGCCGCGACGACGTTCTCGGAATTGCCCGAAGTCGTAATCGCCAGACACACATCGCCGCGCGAGCCGAAGGCTTCGACCTGCCGCGCGAAGATGTTGTCGAACCCCGTGTCGTTGGCGATGCACGTCAGCACGCCGCCGTCAGTCGAGAGAGCCAGCGCGGGCAGAGCGCGACGATTCTGGCTTAAGAAGCGATTGATGAACTCGCCCGCGATATGTTGGGCGTCACAGGCCGAGCCGCCGTTGCCGAAGATGAGCAGTTTGCGGCCCGCGCTGAAAGCTTCCGCCATCATCGCCGCCGCGCGCTCAACGTCCTGTGCATGCTCGGAGAAATACTGTCGCTTCACATCGAGGCTCGCGGCCACGATGCTTGAGATACGATCACTCATTGGTTAAGGGATGAAGGACAAGGGATGAAGGATGAGGAATGAAGGCGCAGCTACTTAATCGGGCAGGGCCGCGCTTTCATCACTCATCAGTCATCACTCATTCCTGACAGGTCAGGCTGCGAACAACTTCTTGAGACTACGCGACCAGTTCGGCTTGACGACATCGCCGAACATCTCGCGCTCTTTTTCGCGCCGGATGGCGCAGGCTTTGCGGAGCGCAGCCTCTTCGCCATACTCGTCAATCGAAACCCAGGTCCTGCACAAGCGACCCGGTTCGGGATTCCACGTCACTTCGTAAACATTACTGACAACGCGGTCGCCGTCTTTCGTCTTGATTGTTTTGGTCTTGCGCCGGACGCCCATGATGCCCGTCCGGTTGCGCGAATTGTGCGCGATGACGAGCCGCTCGGTGCGCGGCTTGTCCAGTTCTATCTCAACCTGGTTGCGGTGCTCAATTGCGCGTTCGAGCGCCTTTTCCTTTCCCCCGTGGACGTGATCGCTGAAAAATTTCGAGCGTTGTTGGGCGTTGAAAGTTACACGGACGTACCAGCCGACGGTTTTTCGTTCCGGCTGTTCAATGCGGCTGATACCTTTATGACCACTCTTTGCCATTCTTTTTTCTTTTTTCTCCTTGACTCAAAAATAGTCTCTGGGCATAACTATCAGGCAAAAAATTCACGTCCCTTGGCGAGACGCAAACTTGTGAGTTTGCCTTTTTGTCCGTGGGATGACGGGAAGAGTATATCACGCAATCTTCTTTGCGCGCTCATTTCTTGAAGAATTTCCGTTTCCGTTGCGCAGGGAGGCGTGGCCCGCCAGCAGCGGGCGCAGGGCCTGGCCTGTGTGTGAGCGGCGCACGCGGGCGACTTCTTCCGGCGTCCCGCTGGCTACGAGGCGGCCTCCGCCGCTCCCGCCCTCCGGCCCCAAATCAATGATGTAGTCGGCGCTTTTGATGACATCCAGATTGTGCTCAATGACGAGCACGGTGTTGCCCAGACTGACGAGGCGTTGCAGCACGTCCAAGAGTTTATGCACGTCCGCGAAGTGCAAGCCGGTCGTCGGCTCGTCAAGAATGTAGATAGTGCGACCCGTCGCGCGCTTGGATAATTCCTTGGCGAGCTTGATGCGTTGGGCCTCGCCGCCCGAAAGCGTCGTCGCCGATTGGCCGAGCTTGATGTAGCCCAAGCCCACGTCGAGCAGCGTTTGCAACTTCTGCTTAATCTGCGGAATGTTTTCAAGGAGTGGCAAGGCTTCCTCGACCGTCGTGTCCAAAAGCTCCGCGATGGACTTGCCTTTGTACTTGACCGAAAGCGTCTCGCGGTTATAACGCGCGCCGCGACAGACATCGCAGAGGACATACACGTCGGGCAGAAAGTTCATCTCGATGCGCTTCATGCCGTCGCCCTCGCAGGCTTCGCAACGCCCGCCCTTGACGTTGAAGGAGAAGCGACCGGGCTTGTAGCCGCGCTCGCGCGATTCGGGCAGCATCGCGTACAACTCGCGGATGGGCGTGAACAATCCAGTGTAGGTCGCGGGGTTCGAGCGAGGCGTGCGACCGATGGGCGACTGGTCAATCTCGATTACTTTGTCGATGTGTTCGAGGCCCTCAATCGAAGCGTAAGTTCCCGGCTCGGTCAGCGAGCCGTAGAGATGACGCGCCAGCGCGCGATACAGAATATCGTCAACCAGCGTTGATTTGCCGGAGCCGGAAACGCCCGTCACGACCGTCAATAATCCGAGCGGAAATGTAACGTCAAGCTCCTTCAGATTGTGCTCGCGCGCGCCTGTGATTTTGATGGCCTTGCCGTTCGGCTGACGACGCTCGCGCGGCACGCTGATGGAACGCGCGCCGCTGATGTAGAGTCCGGTAATCGAATCTGGATTGGAGGACACGTCCGCGGGCGTTCCCGAAGCGACCAGCAAGCCTCCGTGCGCGCCTGCTCCCGGCCCCAGGTCAACGACGTAATCGGCGCGGCGTATAGTTTCTTCATCGTGCTCGACGACGAGGACAGTGTTGCCGAGGTCGCGCAGGGCGCAGAGCGTTTCCAGGAGTCGCTGGTTGTCGCGCGGGTGCAAGCCGATTGATGGTTCGTCCAGAACGTAGAGCACGCCGCGCAGTTGCGAGCCGATTTGTGTGGCGAGACGAATGCGCTGGCCTTCGCCGCCGGAGAGCGTGGCCGAAGCGCGGTCGAGCGTGATGTAGCCGAGCCCGACCGTTTCCAGAAAACGCAGTCGCGCTTTAATCTCGCGCAGGACAAGCCCGGCAATCTGTTCCTCGCGCTCGCTCAAGCGGATGCGGTCGAAGGCTACGATGGAGTCGTCGATCGGCAAGGCCGTGTAGTCCGCGATGCCACGGTCGCCGATGCGCACCGAAAGCGATTCGGGTTGCAGGCGACGGCCCTTGCAGTCTGGACAAGTGACAGGCGAAACGAGTTCTTCAATCGCCAGCCTGACCTTCTCGGACGGCGCATCGTTGATGCGTTCGCGCAACCAGCGCACCGCGCCCTTCCACTCGCTTTGATACGTGTACGCGCCCTGCCGGAAAGTCAGCGGCGCGCTCGTGCCATGAAAGAATGCCTCGCGCGTTTCCTTCGACAACTCCGTGAACGGCGCGCTCGCGCTCTGGTTGAAATGTTTGATGACGGCTAAGAGCGCGCTCCGCAGGTAGGCCGAACCCTGCTTGTCCGCAGCGCCTAAGAAAGGCAGCTTGTCGGATGGCTCGTTCGCTTCGGGGACAATCTTCGCGGGGTCAACTTCGAGCACGGTGCCGAGGCCGTGGCAACGCTTGCAGGCGCCGTAGGCGGAGTTGAAAGAGAAGGAGCGCGGCTCAAGCGGCGGGACGTTGATGCCGCAATTGACGCAGGCCATGCGCTCGGAGTAGAGCTTTTCTTCGCCGTCAACAACCGAGACGAGAACCGCGCCGTTCGTCAGCTTCAAAGCCGTGCGCACCGATTCGGTCAGCCGCTCGTTGATGCCGGACTTAATCAAGAGACGGTCAACGACCGCTTCAATCGTGTGGTTGCGCCGCTTGTCGAGCTTAATCTGTTCGTCGAGCGACACCAGTTCGTTGTCAACGCGCGCTCGCAGGAAGCCGTCCTTCGCCAGCTTCTCAAGCTCTTTCTTGAACTCGCCTTTGCGCCCGCGTACGACGGGCGCGAGAATCATCACGCGCTCGCCTTCCGGCAAATTCAAAACGCTCTGCACAATCTGCTCGACGCTCTGGCGCGTAATCGGCACGCCGCAGACATGACAATGCGGCTGGCCGATGGAAGAGAAGAGCAGGCGCAGGTAATCGTAAATCTCCGTCACCGTGCCGACGGTCGAGCGCGGGCTGCGCGAAGTAGTCTTCTGCTCGATGGAGATGGCGGGCGAGAGGCCGTCCACGGAATCCACGTCCGGCTTCTCCAGTTGGTCTAGAAACTGGCGCGCGTAAGCCGACAAAGATTCGACGTAACGACGCTGGCCTTCGGCGTAAATCGTGTCGAAGGCGAGCGACGATTTGCCCGAACCCGAAAGGCCCGTGATGACCGTCAAACGGTCGCGCGGAATCTCGACGTTGATGTCCTTCAGATTGTGCTGGCGCGCCCCGCGCACCGTGATTCTATCAATAGCCATAACGCTTGAAACTAAAGCGCGCCCCGGATAGCTGAAAATTTGCGTGGGCGCAGAACCACTGATTGTAGCCGAGGGCGTAGCCACGAGCAAGCGGGCAGAAGCTCAAGCGTTGAGCCGGACAAAGTGAGCCGCCGCGCCGCTCGATTATCTTGACACTGTTCGCAAGTGAGCCCTACACTCGACGCGCCAATGGCTTAATCTTGCCGCGATTTTGACGGGCGAAAACTGGAATTGGAGCGCGCGTGAATCTACCGAACACCTTGACGCTATCGCGCATCTTCGTCGTGCCGCTGCTGGTCGTGGTTCTGCTGACGCCCTTCTCCGAAGACTGGTTCGGCGTGCCGCGCCACATTCTCGGCGTCTCGCTTTTTCTCGCCGCCGCGTTCACGGATTATCTGGACGGGCAGATTGCGCGCCGTCGCAATCAGGTTTCGCGCCTCGGCAAACTGTTAGACCCGATTGCCGACAAACTGCTCATCTCGGCGGCCCTCATCTCGCTGGTCGAAAATCAACTGGCCCCGGCATGGGCCGTCGTCATTATCATCGGTCGTGAGTTTGCCGTGACCGGCTTGCGCTCGATTGCGGCGACGGAAGGCATCGTTATCGACGCCTCGCGGATGGGCAAGTTTAAGATGCTGTCGCAGGTGGTGGCGGTCGCGCTCCTGATTGTGTCGAGCGTGTCGGGCAGGCCGCCGGTCGCCAACTTCGGACGCCCCTTTCCGGCCATCGAGTTCTGGTCTGTGCCGGAACTGCGCGCCGCCGTTCATCATCTCTTCGGCGGCGCAATCAACGGAACCGACTGGCAAGTGTTGCTCTACACCATGGGCCGCGCGATGCTGTGGGTCGTCGTCCTCACGGCGGTCTATTCGATGTACGACTACTTCCACGCCTTCTACAGGGAAGTGGTCGGGCGCGACGCGACGAAGAAACGCGTGGCCCCCGTCAAGGCCGCGACACGCTCGTCGCAGTAACGAGCCGCGCTCGCGCGTTCTCAATTTCCAGACGCGCACGATGCGTTGAAAAACCGATGATGCGTTGAAATAAAGGGAGAGTCGGTCGAGGCTCACGTTCTGTTAGCTTGAACGCGAGCCTC
>JAWVFT010000096.1:0-14101 GCA_033855775.1 Blastocatellia bacterium
GGAATGTGGGTTGGAGATGAAATGACGGATGTTGATGGCGGCTGGATCAACAATCAAGGTCGTGATGTCCATGCCGCTTGTTATAGCGACAAGCACTTAATCTTTGCACCAAATCTGCGGATGAACCTTATGTGTTGTTCACGGCACATTATTGCAAGAATTAAACGTACGCTTGGAAGCCCATCATGCTATAATGCGAGCCATCATGCAGGGCGCGCTTTATCATCAAAAGTTCACGGAGTCGTTGGGGCGATTCTCGACCAGACTCGAAGACCTGTTGCCGGAGATTCGGCGATTCGAGCCGAGCCTCATTCCGGCTGAGTTGCTGGACGAGGTTGCCGGCACATTGGGCGAATTGATGCTCGTGCTCATCGAACACAAGAGCGTTGGTGGGGCGAAGAACTTCACAGGCAGGGCGGCCTCCGATATACAACTTTTGCGAGAGGCGTTGCGCTTCGGGCAGCTTCAGCCGAATCAAATCACAGCAGCCTTGAACGCGCTCCGCGACGAACTAGGCGTCATCATTCACGAAGACAGGCAAGCGGCCTGAACGCGCTCCGCGACGAACGAACAGCCTCAACTGCGCCGGCAGAACAAACGTCCGGCAACACAAACGCCAGCGCGTCATCGAAGACATGCGCGCTCGCGTTCACGCCAGTCACCAACGCCGACGCAGAACCGCTTATCTCTCAAAGCAATTTATTCGTCGACCAGACCTTTTTTGAGATTTCGTTGCCAAGCCTCATAATTTCTGATACGCCGCTTGGCTTGCTTACGCGTTAGATTCATGAGACGCGCCACGTACTCTATACGCACGGTTCGATCCTTCTTCTTATCGTAAGGATTGCCCGGCGCTTCCAAGTAAAAATCGTAAGCGCGCGTCCACTCAGCTTTGGTTTCAGTTGTTGCCTGTAGCCCACGCAGTTCCGGCATACCCGTATTTATCTCCGCTATTAACAGAATGAAAATCGGTGGGAATTAATGAACTAAGACAGAAGCGTGACCTCTCGCAGAGTCTCAGATGGGAGTTCATGCACGCGCCACATGTACCAGCTGGCGACCGACCTGAAGGGTCGCCAACGCTCACCATAATGCACCAGCTCTTTTGGCTTCGGCAACTCTTTCGCGCCATGGAGGAGCGAAAAGCCCTTTCGCACGGCAAAGTCGCCGACGGGCAGCACGTCCGGCCTGCCCAATCTGAAGATTAACAACATCTCGACCGTCCAGCGTCCGATGCCGCGCACTTGCGTCAGATGCTCTATGATTTCTTCATCCTCCATCCGCCGCAATCTGGCGAGCGTCGGCACTGTCCCGTCAAGAGTTTTGGCCGCGAGGTCTTTCAAAGCAGCCAGCTTCGCTCCCGACAATCCGGCTCCACGCAAACTCTCTTCCGAAGCGTCCAGAACGTCCTGCGGGTCTAGTTTCTGCTTCCCGAAGAGAGCTAGCACACGGCTGTGAATCGCCCCGGCAGCGTTGCCGTGAAGCTGCTGGTAGATGATATTACGCGCCAGAGCTTCAAAAGGATTATGTATCTGCCGAACCTCCAGCTTGAACGGCCCGGCGCGCTCTATCAACCTGCCGAGCGGCGGGTCAACCGCAGAGAGATATTGCACAGCCTCCGCAGGGTCATAGCAGAAACCATTTTTCACGCTGCCAGTAGTTTTACTTTTTCGCGCCGCCATAAATTACGCTGCCGCGGTCCACACCTCACATCAGGCGGAATTGCTACCTTGGGCGACAAGAGACTGCGCCTTTCTGGTTCCTTTTGTTGACTTGCGTGCAAACAGGATACGACAACATCGCACAGGAAGGATAGAGCGCAGCAGTTCCCTCATCAAATTCGGCCTGCCCGCGCTGCTATCAAGGAAGGCCAAGGAAGCTCATAGTTCTTCGCGTTATTAATGTCATAGCTCTTCGCAGGAGACTACGCTTAAATCAAAGTGAATCAAAGAATTTTTAGATGAGTCACACCAAGGCTTTGCACAAAAAGTCTCAGTCAGCCCCAAGATGATGGGCAACACTAATCATGTCTACTCAACATATCGACACTTTTTCGACTTTATGTGCAAAGCCTCACACCAAACCCTTTCTTTATCGGACGCATTGCATCACGCTTCGAAATCCGAATCTTGAAAAGGCCGCAGCAGCCGCATATTCGTCTTGACAATATTTGTTATAACGACTATCCTCATGGGCATATGGTCACAAAGCTACAGAAAGAGTTGAAACAAACCAAACCGTTTGCCAGCCCGGAGGAGGAAGTTTACCTGAGCGTTGTGCGGACGGCGGAGATGTTGATTTCGTGCGCGAGCGAGACGCTCAAGCAAGCCGACCTGACGCCGACGCAGTACAACGCGCTCAGAATCCTGCGCGGGGCCGGACAGCAGGGCGTGTCCTGTAGCGAAATCGGAGAGCGAATGGTGACTAAGGATTCGGACATTACGCGGCTGCTTGACCGCCTCGAAACGCGCGGGCTGGTTTCGCGCGAGCGTGAGGCAAAAGATCGCCGCCGCATCATGACGCGCATCACGGATGAGGGCTTACATGTTCTAGCCGAACTGGATAAGCCGGTCGTCCAATGTCATCGTCGTCAACTCGGGCACCTCGGAGAAAAGCGGCTGGCCTCGCTGGCAAAATTGCTACAGACGGTGCGCGATAAGCCTGAGTGAAAACTTGCGCTGATGATTGTTTTAACGACTAACGTTATCACTGAGCGGAAATGAGAGATGAATAAGGCGGCGCGTCAGAGCCGCTTGCTGCCGGATGTACACGAAATAATTGGAGGAGCATGATGGCTAATCTTGATTCAATTAAGGCAACGTGGGCGCCGCGTTTGCTCAGCGTGCTGCGAATCATCGCGGCGTTTCTGTTGATGCAGCACGGTGCGCAGAAGCTATTCGGCGTCCTCGTGCCGCCGCCGGAGCCCGGCGCGCCCGCGCCGCCCGCATTTACGCTGCTCTCGCCAGCAGGCGTGGCCGGAATCCTTGAGTTCTTCGGCGGGCTGCTCATCCTCCTTGGATTGTTCACGCGGCCCGTCGCGTTTCTCCTGTCGGGCTTGTTGGCTGTGGGCTATTTCATGGTGCATGCGCCGATGGGATTCTGGCCCATCCTGAACAAGGGCGAACTGGCTGTGATTTACTGCTTCGTCTTTCTGTATC
This sequence comes from Blastocatellia bacterium, assembly GCA_033855775.1. GTDB lineage: Bacteria > Acidobacteriota > Blastocatellia > Pyrinomonadales > Pyrinomonadaceae > DASVTR01. The sequence goes on from JAWVFT010000096.1 coordinate 3,159, forward strand.
TCTCGGCGGCGGGCGCAGGCGTTTGGAGTTTAGACTACTTGTGGCGGCGCAACGCCGACGCTTCATACGGCGCAAGCAGAGACGAAAGATAGTCAAACGGCTCATCTCTCTCGCTCGCGCGCAAATTCAACTACGATAGAATGATTAAGGAGACTTAGATGAAACGATTGAAAGACGCAATTTTGGTCGCCGCGTTGGCGGCGTTGATAGTGTTGCCGCTCGCCTTCGGCAGTGGCGTGGAGGCTTTGGTGGCCGCCGCGCAGGAGAAGGCCGCGAAGGTTAACTACGCTCCCATCCCCGCCGGAGATTACAAGATTGACCCGGCCCACAGCATCATCGGCTTTGCCATCCGTCATCTGGAAATCAACTGGGTCGAGGGACGCTTCAAGGACTTCAGCGGCGTGATTCACTACGACGACAAAGATGTAACAAAGTCGTCGGTCGAGTTCACAGCGAAGATTGAGAGCATCGACACGGGCGTCGCTCCGCGCGACAAGCATCTGCGGACGGCGGATTTCTTCGACGCGGAGAAGTATCCGGAGATGACCTTCAAGAGCACGAGCATCGAGCGCAAAGGGAAAAACGGCTACGTGCTGAACGGCGACCTGACGCTCAAGGGCGTGACGAAACCTGTCTCGCTTCCCTTCACCATCGCGGGCGCGATTAAAGACGGCGGCGGCAACACGCGCTTCGGCATTGACGCGCAGACCAAGATTAATCGCCGCGACTTCGGCATCACGTGGGGCAAGACGATGGAGAGCGGCGGCTTCGATGTCGGCAACGAAGTGACGATTAACCTGAACCTGGAAGCCGTCAAGCCCGCGCCCAAACCGGCAGCCGGTCAGTAAGCGCGCACGGCACAGTTCAAACGGGTTCGGCGAAGCTTTCGGACAAACGAGGCGCGGGGCTTGAAGTCTCGCCCCGCCGTCGTCCGACCGCTCAAAACTTTCCGCGCGCGGCAGCGATTTGCGCATCGCAAAGGCAAGGTTTGTTTATGACGAAACCAATGCCCGCCATCTTTTTCGGGCATGGCAATCCGATGAACGCGCTCCAGCGCAACGCATGGACGGAAACGTGGGCCGCCATCGGAGCTTCGCTGCCGCGCCCGAAAGCCGTGCTCGCCATCTCCGCTCACTGGAATTTGCCGGCGACGCTGTTGACGGCGATGGATGCGCCGAAGACCATACACGACTTCGGCGGCTTCCCGCGCGAGTTGTTCGAGGTCGAGTATCCGGCTCCCGGCGCTCCTGAGCTTGCGCGACGAGCGCAAACATTGCTCGCGACGTTTGGCGCAAACTTGGATTATCAATGGGGCTTGGATCACGGAACATGGTCTGTGCTTTGTCACGTCTATCCGGACGCGGATGTGCCGGTCGCGCAACTCAGTCTGGACGAGACACAACCGGCCAGTGTTCACTACGAAATCGGGAAGCTGCTCGCGCCGTTGCGCGACGAAGGCGTGCTGATTATCGGCAGCGGCAACATCGTTCACAATCTGCACGCTTACGCCTGGGGGCGGCATCCGGTCGAGCCTTTGGACTGGGCCATGCGCTTTGAAGAGAGCGCGCGCGAGTTGATGATTGCAGGCAACGACGAACCGCTCATCAACTATGAAGCCCTGGGGCGCGACGCGATGCTGTCGGCTCCGACGCCCGACCATTACCTGCCGCTGCTCTACGTGCTCGCGCTGCGCAGAGAAGCAGACGAAGTGAGCTTCCCTGTTGAGGGTTTCGACGGCGGCTCAATCTCAATGCTGACAGTTCAAATTGGCTGAGCCCCGCTGGGGCGACAACGTTGCTTCGAGGCATGGACAGCAGGAGGAAATTTCAGATGGCTGACAGGATTAAGATTCTGGGCATTGCGGGCAGTTTACGCAAAGCCTCTTATAACCGCTCCGCTTTGCGCGCGGCTCAACTGCTCGCCCCCGAAGACGCTGCGGTCGAGATAATAGAGTTGGACGACATCCCTTCCTTTAACGAGGACACGGAGCGAGAGCCGCCCGCGAAAGTGGTTGAACTGAAAGAAAAGATTCGCGCCGCCGATGCGATTCTGTTCGTCACGCCGGAATATAACTACTCGATACCGGGCGTGCTCAAGAACGCGATTGACTGGGCCTCAAGGCCGTACGGCGATAGCGCATGGGACGGCAAGCCTGTCGCCTTGATGGGCGCGTCGGTCGGAGTCCTCGGCACGGCGCGCGCGCAGTATCACTTGCGGCAGGTCTTCGTCTTCCTCAACATGTACGCCATCAACTGGCCCGAAGTCATGATTGGCAACGCCGCGCAGCGGTTCGATGAGCAAGGCAATCTGACAGACGAGACGACGAAGGACTTGATACGACAGTTGCTCCAAAACCTAGTCGCGTGGACGCGGCAACTAGCGTCGCAGAAATAGCTTCGACAACACACAGGAACGCGGCGAGTCGGAACAACTCACAGGCGAGAGTTAGCTCGCGCATTCAAAGAGTTAGCTCGCAGATTTAGTTAGCTTCAACATTAAACAGGCCAGCAAAGCTTCCACTTTGCTGGCCTGTTGTGTTGTCTGGATTGCCCGTTGGCAATCATGTTGAGCGTGCGTTTGGAACGCGCGGTTCCGACCTTTACGGCACGCTGAGATTGTCAAACGTGGCTGTGCAACTGGAGGCAGTGTTTTGATTGGACACGACCAGCCCGACGTAGACAGCGCTGTCCATGCTCACTGTGTCCGAGCCGACAGATACCCAGGTTGAGCCGTCGCTTGACCTGTAGGCGGTAAAGGTGTTGCCGCTGCGCACGAGTTTGACCCAGTAAGGGGCTGACACGCTGCTGACGGTTGTGCTGGTGGCGTTGCTGTCGCCTTCGACGGCCTGACGCCGGCGAAAGACAGCGTTGCCGTCGCCCGTCAATAACATGGCGGCGTGTTTCGCGCTGCTGACCAGTTTCTCGCGAATCATTATGCCAGCCTTGGCGCCGGAGCCTGCGTTTGTGAGGCTCGCCACGCGCGCGATGATTTGCCCGTCCCCACTCATCTTCTTGTACAGGAAGCGGAAGCCGTCGTAGCCGTACCAGATGCCGTCTCCGGCGGCGTTGATGGTGTAGGTTCCGCCGGTCGTCGCCGTCGTGCTTCCGGCAAGCCCGACCAGACCAATGTCACGCGACATCCACGGGCCGGACTCGAACTTGAAGTTATCGAAGATGGCCGTGCCCGGCGATGATTCGGACTGCCACGTGCGAACGTACAAGTCCAGGCCGAGAGCGGTGATGCTCAACTGCCGCGCGGCTGAGTGTCTGACCGTCCACGTCGAGCCGTCGCTGCTCGTCTCCCAGTAGATGGTGTCGGAGAAGGGGTCGTGGCGGATGCGCCAGAAGCGGTGCGTGGTCGAACTGTAGGTCAAAGGGGTCGCTCCGGTCGTCGTGCCGTTGACTGACTGCTCAAGGTAGAGCAGTCCATGCTCCGTGAAAAAGCGATAGAAGCCGTTGTCAGCGACGAGCGCGAAGACCGTGTTGGCCCAACTTGAAGTGTTGGTCGCCTGCACGACCTCGACGCTGGCCTGCTTGTTGGTCATGTCAATCGGCGTGGACACCGAATAACCGTTCGAGTGCGAGCCGCTGGTGTTGGCGAGCGGCGACATTTCCAGCCGTTGGTTCTGCTCGTTGACCGGCACGTTCGCGTCTGAGGCAGCCGCGCCGAGCAGGGCGACCAGCCACTTCTTCGTGTCGCGCGAGTTGTCGTTGAAGTCGTCCAGGAGGTTGAGCACGGGAGAGCGCGGGACGCGCAGAATGAAGAGGTCTGTGCGGCCGGAGTTTTCCCAGTTGGAGGTGAAGGCGATATAACGCCCGTCCTTCGAGATGGTCGGCTTCGGGTCGGCCCAGTAGCCGTTTGAATCGTCGAGCGCGATTTCGCCTGTGATTGGCTCGTCAGCCGCGATGTCGCTGCGCGTGTGCGCGATGCGACGGAAGCGATGGCTGCCGTCGAGCGAGACTTGAACGATCTCGTCCTCGAAGATGCCGTAGTCCGGCAGGCTGCGTATGTCCTTGTCATCGTAAGTTCCGCAGGTCAGCCAGTCTTCGTTATTGGCGAGCAGGCTGCCGTGAAAGTCCTGCGTCCAGTCGCTCTCACCGCCCGCCGTGTGCCAGTAGAACTTGGTGTCCTGCGCGTGCAGGTCGTTGTACCTGTGGACTTGGACGCCGTTACCGTAGCGGTCGAAGCCCGCGTCGCCGCCGGTTCCGACATCGCCGTGGCCCGACGGCCTGTCAACCTCATTGCTGTAGAGAAAATCAATCGCGCCCGTGTCTATGTTCAGGAAGCGCGGGCCGGAGCCGTCGGGCTGCGTCTGGTTCATGGAAATCGTCAGATACTTGCCGGACTTGTCAACGTGAACTTCGTTGATGCCGCCCGTGTAGACGCTCGCAGAGTTGTGATAGAGCACGGTTCCGGTGGATTGGCGGTAGACGAAATAGTAAAGCGGCGCGTTGTCGTTGACGCCCGCGCGAATGTGCAGGAAGCAGAAAACGTTGTCGTCGCCGCTCATGTACATCTGCTTGAGCAGGTCGTTGCCTTCGTTGTAGGCGCTGAAGTCGTGCAACAACGTGAAGCCTGAAGACGTGCCGACCGTGATGTCGTATTTGTAGAGCTTCATGCCGCCGTCGTAATAGGTCGGGTGGCAGTAGATGATGTTCGGGTCTGTGTTCGACCACGTTGCGCCTTCCCAGGCGATGGTCGCGCCGCCCGGCAGATTCGGCAGCGAGTAGCTCGCTCCGAGTTTGAAGTTGACGGGATCGAAGTCTTTGAGCATCGCGTCGCCGCTGTTGCCACGGCGGATGAGCAGCTTGGTGTTGTTGGCGTTGAAGGTCGGCCAGTGTGAATAGAAGGTCGAGAGGCCGGGAGCGCCGAGGTCGTCTTCGTCTGTGGCGCGCATGATTTCCGTGCCGAACACTTCGTCGCGCCACTTGCCTCCGGCATGCGGCAGCGGCGGCAGCGTCGGCTCGGAATAGACTGCGCGGTCTGTCTTGAAAGTTCCGCCGCCGGTGTAAGGCGTCGTCGCCTGCACGTAGCCCGTGTAGGGGCCGTCCTCGCCCGTCTTGTAGGCGCGGACGCGATAAGCGTAGACGCGATTGGCCGTCTTGCTGCCGGTGTCCGTGTAGGTAAGCGTGGACGAGCCGACCGTGCCGACTTCCGCGTAGGTTCCGTTGCGACCGAGCTTGCGCTCAATCTTGAATCCTGCCTGCCCCGTTCCCGCATAACTCCATGACAGGTTGATGTCGTTGCCGCTGCCGTTGGTCGCGGCGAGAGCAGTCGGGGTGACGAGGTTGTCCGTGCCTGTCATGGTCGCGCTGGAAATCGGCGGCGCGGTGCTGCTGCTGAAATAGACGACGCCGCGATACGGATAAGAGAGGGTCTGGCCGGTCATCGAATAGACGAGCGTCGTGTTCTTATACCACTCGACGGTCGTGCCGTTGATTCTGACTTCGAGCGTGTCGCCGTTGGTGATGTCAATGAGACTGTTGAGCGAGTCGCCGTCGTGGCGGCAGTTGGCGACCGAGCCGTAGGTTGTCCAGCCGTAGTCAATCTCGGAGCCGCTGCCGGTGAAGGTCGCGGCGTTGGAGATGCCGAGGCGGTCATAGTTGCCATCGCCCGCCGAGTAGGCGACGACCTTGAAGGAGCCGTTGCCCATCGGGATTGATTGAGAAGTTTCGCCGCGCGCGTTGGCGGCGGTCGGCGTCAGGCTGCTGCCCGAAGCGGTCGCTGTGACCACGTTTGTCCATGTGACGCTGACGCCGCTCTGGGCGTTTGAAGTGTTGGAAGCTAAGTACGCTGTCAACACAATGACAGCGAGGAAAGGAACGAGACGACGCAGTTGAGGAGTCATGTTTTCTCCTTTCTCCTCATAGAGGTTGGCCTCACCAGCGCAGACAAGTTGACGGTTGATGGTGAGAGGTGAACCTGTAAAACGAAATGCCAGAGCTGTCCTTGGAACTGGCGTTAAATGAGACTGCGGACGAAGCCGCATCACTTGAGTGAAGCGATGCAGCCAGAGTTTTACTAAAAGTGGAACAAGTCGAATTTGGGAGCCAAGCGAATGTTACTCCCGGCTCTCAGAGCGGTCAACGTTTTTATCTTGATTCGCAAGATTGGCCGCAACTTGTCTTATTTCAATCGCGTGACGCGCCGCCATTAAGGAGTTATGAGATTCTTGTTTTTCGCCTGCAAGCGCAGCACCGGTCGTTGTTCAGGCTGATAATTTTAGACCGGAGCGACGAGACGAGCATAACTTTCTTGACGAAACTCTCGCCGCCGATTACAAAAGCCCGTATGCCTTTCCAGCAAACGCCGCCGACGCTCGGCAACCAATACGAAGACGACCGCGTGCTGCGTTCCTATCTCAGGCGCGCTGTGCCGCCGGACGCGCTTGTTGAGATAGAGCCTGCGCTCGCGTCTCTGGGCGAGTTGGCGGGCGGCGAGCTTTATCGTATGCAGCTTGCAGAGCGTCTCAAAGAGCCTGTGCTGACGCAATGGGACGCATGGGGCGATCGCGTTGACCATATCGAACTCAGCCCGCTGTGGCGGCTGGCCGAGCGCATCTCAGCCGAGCGCGGCATCGTGGCGACAGCCTACGAACGCAGGCATGGCAGCTTTTCGCGGATTCATCAATGCGCGCTCGCCTATTTGTTCACGCCCTCCACGGACATCTACAGTTGCCCGCTGGCGATGACGGACGGCGCGGCCCACACGCTTTTGAGTTCGGGCAATCAAGCCCTCATCAATCGCGCCGTGCCGCATCTGACGACGCGCGACGCGGCGGAGTTTTGGACGAGCGGGCAATGGATGACGGAAGCGACGGGCGGCTCGGATGTCGGCTTGACGGAGACGAGCGCGCGGCAGGACGAAGAAGGCGTCTGGCGTCTCTACGGCAGAAAGTGGTTCACCTCGGCCACGACATCGCAGATGGCTTTGACGCTGGCGCGGCCCGAAGGCAACGGCCCCGGCGGTCAGGGCCTCGCTCTCTTCTACATTGAGACGCGCGACGAACGGGGCCGCCTGCGCAACATTCAAATCAACCGGCTCAAAGACAAGCTCGGCACGCGCAAGGTTCCAACGGCGGAGTTGACCCTGGACGGAACGCCCGCGCAACTCGTCAAGGGCGCGACCGACGGCGTGCGCAATATCGCTCCGATGCTCAACATCACGCGCCTTTGGAACGGCATCAGCGCCGTCTCATTGATGCGGCGCGGGCTGGCCCTCGCCCTCGATTACGCGCGCAAGCGTGTGGCCTTCGGCGCGACGCTCTCGGCCAAGCCGCTTCATCTGGACACGCTCGCGTGGCTACAGGCCGAGACGGAGGCGGCCTTTCATTTCGCCTTCCGCGTGGCAGAATTAACGGGGCTAAGCGAAGCGCGCGAGATAGACGATGAACAAGCTGTGCTGCTGCGACTGCTCACGCCTTTGATGAAGTTGACGACGGCGAAGCAAGCCGTGATGGCAGCCAGCGAGACGCTCGAAGCCTTTGGCGGCGCGGGCTACGTCGAAGACACAGGGCTGCCTCTGCTGCTGCGCGACGCGCAGGTCTTGCCCATCTGGGAAGGAACGACGAACGTGCTCTCGCTTGACTCGTTGCGCGTCTTAAGCTCTGACGGTCGCGCCTTTCAAATGTTCAAGGCGGAGGTCGAACGCTGCCTTGAGCCTGTCAGCGAGAGCAGGCTCGCGGAGGCCGCGCGCGTCGCCCGCCTGTCTTTGGAACACGCCGAAAGCTGGCTCGCGCACGCCAGAAAAGAGGGCCAGCCCGCGCTCGAAGCAGGGGCGCGCAGCTTCGCCCTGACGCTTGGCCGCACGTTGGAACTCTCGTTGCTCATCAAACACGCTCAATGGTCGCAGGAGCAGGAGGCGGACATGCGAGCGACAGCGGCGGCCAGACGCTTCGCCGCGACCGGAGTTGATTTGCTCATCGCGCGCGATGCTGAGGACACACGCATTCTCTTCGAAGCGAGTCCGGGCTAAGCCGCCCGCAGAGTTGACGCACGCGGAATGACGAGCGACGTTGTGAAGTGTTCGATAGTTGCGCGCAATGACACGTTCTCGATGTGACGCTAAGGCTTCGACGAGTCGCTGCTTTTTTGCTTGGCGACTATCTCGACGCTGCTGGCGCCGAAGCTGCGACCGAGCGAGCGCATTTCGTCTTCGACTTTGGGAACGAGCCGCCGCGTCTGTCGTCGCATGAGATATTCGGAGGCGCGGCTTGTTAAGAACTGCCTGACGGCGGCCAGCGCGGCCAACGACGATGGAACGTAGACCTTACGACTGCGCCGCTCAATCGCCTTCAACAGCGCGGCGGCGCAATCCTCTACGGAAGTGACGATGCCTAACGGGCCGGGCAGCGTCCGCAGCATCTCTTCAAAACACTTCAGGTCTTGCCGCGTGTCGCGCACGAGGTCTGTGTTAATCCATGAAGGATGCGCGACGCCGACGCGAACGCCCTTGTGCGCGAGTTCCAACCGCAGCACGTTGCCGAATTGCTCCACGCCGCTCTTCGCAGCCGCGTAAGTGGACATTCCCGGCAACGCAGCGAACGCCGCTGCGCTTGAGATGAGCAGGTAGTAGCCCTCGCTGGCCGTGACGTGCGGCAAAGTGGCGTAGACCGTGCGGACGACGCCGATTAAGTTCACTTCGATGGTGCGCACCAGCGCGTCAACGGGCGTGACCGCCACCGTGCCGTTGCTGGCGATGCCCGCGTTGGCGACGACGACATCTATACGGCTCAACGCCTCCAAAGTCTGCGCCACGGCTCGCTCAATCTCTGACTGCTTTGTCACGTCGCACTCAAACCAGACGTGGCCCGCGCCCAACTCTGCTGCGAGCGCGCGCAAGTTCTCCGGCTCCATGCCGACGAGCGACAGCCGCGCTCCACGCCGCGCAAGCTGTCGCGCCGTCTCCGCCCCGATGCCCCGCGCCGGACCTGTTATCAGCACGACCTTGCCTTCGATTGGATATGACATCGCAGACCGCTCCTGACATCAAAGAATTGTAGACGCTTAAGCAGGCTCGACAAACGGTTGCGCGTCGCGCTGTTGATTCATCAAGTACTCGTCAGGATTCAGCCGCGCCACGCGACGGCGGAAACGCCAGGTGAAGTCAGGCCAGAGCGTCGAATTGCGTCCCTTGCTGTCCAGATACCAACTCGCGCAACCGCCCGCCGTCCAGACCGTTCCCTTCATCCGCCGCTGCACTTCCTCAACGTACGCCGCCTGCACATCCGCGCGCGGCTCAAGCGCTCTTACGTTGTGCCGCCGCATGTAGCGCAGAGCCTTGAGCAGATGCTCAATCTGTGCCTCTATCATGTAAATCACGGAGTTGTGGCCGAGGCCCGTGTTCGGCCCCATCAACACAAACAGATTCGGGAATCCCGCGACGGTCGTGCCGACATGCGCCTGCGGGCTTCCGGCCCACGTTTGCGCCAACGTCCGACCGTCGCCGCCGTGAATCTGTGTGGCCAGCGGCGGGTCCGTTACCCGAAACCCCGTGCCGAAGATAATCACGTCCACAGGTCGCTCAACGCCGTCACCGCTGACGATTGAATGCTCGCGCACTTCCGCGATTTTCTCCGTCACCACTTCGACGTTAGGCCGCGTGAGCGACGGCAAGTAGTCGTTGGAAATCAGTATGCGCTTGCAGCCGATGATGTAATCCGGCGTCAGCTTTGCGCGCAGCGACACATCCACCACAGAGCGTTCCAGATGCCGCAGGGCCATCCGCTGCACATGCTTTGCCAACCAGAGATGACGAAAGCCAAGCAAGAACAACTCGCGCAACAAGTATATCCAGGCGCGCGCGACACGCTGCGCCAACGGAAACCGCCGGAACAAACGTCGCTCGACCCCGGCCAACGCGCGGTCGCGGCGCGGCACAATCCACGGCGCAGTGCGTTGGAAGAGATGCAGCATCGCTACCTTCGGCTGAATCTCCGGCACGAACTGAATAGCAGACGCCCCTGTGCCTACGACCGCGACGCGCAGCCCGCTCAAGTCCAAGTCGTGTTCCCAACGCGCCGAGTGAAACATGCGGCCTTTGAAAGCATCTACGCCCGGCAGTTGCGGCAACGCCGGTTCGCTCAAAGCTCCCGAAGCCATCACCAGCACGTTGGCCGTCAAGCGTCCATGCGACGTTTCTACCCGCCAACATTGCGCGGCATTGTCCCAGGCAGCTTCCAGAACTTCATGCCCAAACCGCACGTGCGGAAGAATGCCGAAGTCGCGCGCGCAACGCTTCAGATACTCCCAGATTTCAGGTTGCGGCGAGAAGCTGCGCGTCCACTCAGGATTCGGCGCAAAGGAGAACGAGTAGAGGTGCGACTGCACATCGCACGCGCAACCCGGATAGCTGTTATCGCGCCATGTTCCTCCCACCTCATGCGCCCGCTCTAAAATAACGAAGCCCTCGATTCCCTCCTGCTTCAATCGCATGGCGCAGCCCAAGCCCCCGAAGCCGCTACCGATAATCGCTATTCCCACATCGTTTGTACTTGCCATTGCTCTAATACCGCGTTGCCTTCAAGCGCTTCGATAAGACGGCTCTCAGCAAACGACCCATCCGATACGCCCGCTCTTGCTCTCCCTAGCACTGTAAGAAGTTGCCAACGTTCTTGTCCACATTCTCTCGCCCGTGGTCATGCCCCAACAAGGTCTGATTAAACTGAAACTCTCTGCTCAAGACAGCGGCCCGCCAGCCTTTTAACTTCTCTTCCCCGCCTTTTTTCCATCTCTCCTGAAGAGCCCACAACTAACACGTTTGTGGATGCCGCCGCCGCCATCTCCCCTTTTTCCTCTTCCTATGTATAATATCAACCGCACTCGTGACCGTGAAACCCTGCTACTTCGAAGGAGCCTTGCCGACACCTTGAAAGCCACTTATCGCAGACCACGCAAACCTCATCCACTGGCCTCCCCTCATGCTGTCCGCTCTCTGCTCGAAAG
>JAWVFT010000097.1:0-8712 GCA_033855775.1 Blastocatellia bacterium
CGCGACCAATGTGGCGAGGCCTTGATTGGTTGCAGCCACCACGCGCACATTGACGTGATGGGTATGCGTGCTGCCCAGCCGTTCGAACTCCTGCTCTTGCAAAACCCGCAGCAGCTTTGCCTGCAGCTCGAGCGGGATGTCGCCGATTTCGTCCAAAAAGAGCGTGCCGCCTTCGGCTGCGCGAATGATGCCGCGCTGGTCGTTAATCGCCCCGGTAAACGTCCCCCGCCGGTGGCCGAAGAGTTGGCTTTCGGCCAGTTCGCGCGGGGCGGCTGTGCAGTTGAACGGGAGAAAGATCTTGTCGCGCCGCTGGCTCTCTTCGTGCAGGGCGCGGGCGATGACTTCCTTGCCCGTGCCGGACTCGCCCAAGACCAGCACGGTCGCATCCGAATCCTTCAAACGCTCCATCCTTGAGAGCACGTCGCGCATGGCAAAGCTGGTGGCGATGAGATTCGGGAAGAGTCCGGTGGCGGACGGCAGCGCGAGCGCGTTGAAGGGACGAGCGCGGCGCATGTCCGTGCGCAGGTCAATCATTTGCAGGGCGAGCCGCGCGCAGCCGACCAGGGCTTCCAGAATCTCTGCGCGGCGGTCGGAGATGGGCGAGGGCGCGTCCAGATAGAGCACGAATGCGCCGCCGTTGCGACGCGGAGCCAGCGTGCGGCAATGCTCGACCAGAGCGCCGCGCGTCGAGGTCAGAAGACCGAGCGAGACGCCGGAGTCCGGCTGCTGTTCATGCGTCTTCTCTTTTTCGATTGAGAGATGATTGGCGACAGCCTGCGCGGCGCGCGAGCGGCCCGGCTCGTCCAAATCAATGCTGGCCTGCGCGTAAAGCTGGCCGTCGTCGTCTGCGGCGAAGACAGCCGCGCCGCTGGCTGCGAGCGCGCTCTTGGCGGCAAACATCAACTCGCGCAGCAATCGCTCGCGCCCGCTCGCCGCGCTGAGCACTTGCATAATCAGCGGGGCGGCGTCTGGCGGAATCAGGTTGATTGACGGAGCGGGAACGATGTGCCATTCGGCCATTCGTTCGGAGGCGCGACGCGCTTCGGTCTCGGCGCGGCGGACATCGAGTTGCGCGCCGAGCGCGCGAAACTGTCTGGCGGCCTCAAGGAATCTTTCGTGCGCCGTGGGATACTCGCCACGCCTGACCAGACTTTCGCCGTGCTCGAAGATGGTTTGCGCGGCCTGATATGGCGCGTTCATCGAGCGAAAGGCTTCTTCCGTTTGCTGGAAGAGCCGCTCGCCGCGCGAGGGGTCGCGGCGGCGGGAGCTAAAATTGGCAAGGTTGCGTTGCAGAACCGCGTCGAGGTACGGGTAGGGCAAGCTCTCAAGCTCGCTCTGCGCGATGGCGGCCCAATCTTCGGCGGGCATCCACTTGTCGGAACGCCTGTAGCCTTCAATCATCAAGAGCGCGGCTTCGCTCGCTATTCGTTCGTCGCCGACTTCGCGCGCAAGGTCGCGGGCGTTGCGCGCATAGGTTAAAGAGAGATGCGTGTTGCGTTCGGCCAGCCACAGTTGCGCGAGCGAGAGATAGGTGTGCGTCTCAAGGTTCTTGCTGCCGACTTCCTTGCCACAGTCGAGGGCGAAGCGCAGCAAATCGTTGGCCTCCTGCGTCCGGCCCTGAAGCATGCGGAGCAGTCCAAGCGTCTCCGTGAAAGAGCCTTCGTCGAGACGGTTCTGGCGTTGGCGCGCGATGGTCAGAGCTTGCTGGACGTGGCTTTCGGCGGCGGCCCACTCGCCCGTGTAAATGCAGGTAACGGCCAGATTATTGCTGACGTTTCCGGCCAGCTCATCGCTTTGAAATCCGGCCAGATGCTCAAGCGCGCGGCGCAGGCTGTTTCCGGCTTCGTAGAAGTTGCCTTGATAGAGCAGCATCACGCCGAGGTTGTTTTGCAGGCGGGCGCGGCTGGCTTCGTCGTTGGTCTGGCGCAAGAGCCTGAGCGCGCGACGATAGCACATGCCCGCTTCGTCCAAATCGCCTTCGTGGCGCGCGACGAGGCCGAGGTTCATGTACGTGATGGCGAGGGCGCGATCCTTGCGCGCGCGTCGTCCCCACTCGATGGCCAACTCGTAATGCTCGCGCGCCAGCGATTGCTCGTCGAGCATCCAGTAGGTGCGCCCAAGGCAATGATAGGTGCGGGCCAGATTGGAAGTGTCGCCGGTCGGCTCAAGGATTTCGCGGGCGCGATTGAGCAGCGTCACAGAGCGGGAAAATTCGTTAATCCAATAAGAGTATGAGCCGAAGGCGAGCAGCAGCAGTCCGCGCAGGTAAGCCGTGTAGTCATCCAGAGCGTGCAGGTTGTAGTGCGCGAGCAGCGGCCCGACTTCCTTGTAGCGGCCCAGGCCCTCGTAGACTTCGGCCAGCATGACGCGCGCCCGCACCGCCCGCTCGCCCGCCGCCTGAGCCTCGCCCTCTCGAATCGCGTCGAGCAGCAGAGTCTCAGCGCTTTCCAACTCGCCGCGCTCAATCTGTTTTTGCGCGGTGACGAGGAGGTCAGCCGAAAGCGTTTGATTAACTGGTGTCTGGGCCATCGAATCACTGAAGGGGACGGAAACTATCCTTGAAATACGCAGGGGCCACGCCACGAACGGGCTGCTTCGCAGTATAGCACAAAGAGCAAAGAGGAAGAATGAAGAGAAATCGCGGGCGGCGACAGGCGCGGCGCGGGCTGCGAAAAATCGAACATTGTGGGCGCGGGCGGCGTTCTTGAAACTCCCGGCATCGCGGCGAAAGCAGGCTTTTTTACAGTTCGACGCTCGGCCTACGGCCCTCAGTCTTCCCTTACTTTTATGGACAACACGTGACTGCGGAGCGGCATCTGAATGACTTTGGAGCCTCTATTAAGAGCGAACGCCGCGCTCGCGTCAATTTCAAGAAGCGCGGTCTTCAACTATTCACCAACTTGCAGAGACGAACTTCGATGAAACGATTCCTGACGACTAATTTCACGCTGGCCGCGTTGTTCCTGCTCATCGTCTGCCCGGCGACGGGCGCGTTCGGGCAGCAGCCCGCCAAGACATCTCAACTGACTTCGGGAACACCGTCGGCGGCAGAAGTCGAGCGCATCATCAAGGCTTTCTCCGCCAAAGAGACGGAGTTTCGCCACGCCCTCAATAGCTACGCCTTCAAGCGCGACGCAGTGATTCAGGAGATAGGCATGGGCGGGCAGATTGCGGGCGAGTATCATCGCGTCTCAAACTTCAGCTTCGACAATGAAGGCAAGCGTTTTGAGAAAATCACCTTCTTCCCGATTCCCACCTTTCCCGGCGTTACGGCGGAAGACATCGAAGACCTGAGCGGCGTCAATCCCTTCGCCCTCGAACAGGAAAAGATTAGCCAGTACAACTTCGCCTACGCCGGCAAGGAGCAGATTGACGAGTTGACCCTGCACGTCTTCGACGTGACGCCGAAGATGAAGCTCGACCCGAACAAGTCTAAAGACCGCTACTTCATAGGCCGCATCTGGGTGGACGACCGCGACTATCAAATCGTCAAGTCGAAGGGCAAGGGCGTGCCTGAAACCAAGGACAACAAGTTTCCCATCGTCGAAACCTACCGCGAGCAGATAGACGGTCGCTACTGGTTCCCGACCTACTCCTACGCCGACGAAGATCTCGTATACGACAACGGCTTCGTCATGCACATCCGCATCCGCGTCCGTTACACCGACTTTCATCCGGGCCGCGCCTCCGTCAAGATTATCGAAGACGACGGCGTTGAGGTTCAAGACGAAAAGCCCAAGCCGACGCCGACGCCTTCGCCTACGCCCGCGAAACCGTAAGGGCAGGGGATGGGGGTTAGGGGTTGGGGGTTGGGGAAAACAAAGGCAGGCACGCCGTCGTTGCTTTTTTCTTCCCCAACCCCCTTCCCCCAACCCCTAACCCCTTTTCCTTATCCCTTCTTCATCAATCCATTGCGCAGGGCGTAGAGTTGGCGGGTCAGGGACATCGCTTGCTCCAAGGTCTGTTGGGTTGTTTCAAGCGATAGATAGTTGAGGCGTCTGGCGATTTCAATTTGAGTTTGCAATTCTGCCAACGAAGCTTGGGCTATTGAAAGATGATGTAGATATTCTTTGGTGTGCTCTCTTGTGTGTCCTTCCGCGATGTTTGATGGAATTGAAACTGCGGCCCGCCTCATCTGGCTCGTTAGTCCGTAAACTTCCTGCGCTGGAAATCCTTGAGTGAGTTTATACATCTGTTCTACCAAATCCATTCCGGCTTGCCACACTCTAAGGTCACGAAAATTGTTAATCGGCATCTACGTTGAGCCTCCCTTCCCCTCAATTTCTTAATCTTAATTCCTATGCTCCGACTCTCAAATCCACAACGCCCCTGTCTTCCCCAACCCCTAACCCCCAACCCCCAACCCCTTCCCTAGTTCCTCAGCGATGCTGTCATGAACTTGTTGAATCAAACGCTTGACATCTTCGTCGGTTGACAGTCCGGCTGTCTCGACGGGCGGCAGCAGAACCATCTCGATAGTTCCGGGTCGAGCTTCGCCGGTTCCCTTGCCCATGAGCGCGTCTGTGTTTTTCATGGCGACGGGGACGATGGGGACGCCCGCTTCCATCGCCATGTAGAAGGCTCCTTTTTTGAAGGGCAGCAGTTGGCCGGGGCGGGCGCGTGTGCCTTCTGCGAAGACGCCGAAGGAGATGCCGGAGTGTATGCGTTCGGTGGCGGCGCGGACGGTGCGGAGCGCGCTCTCGCGGCTACGGCGGTCAATCGCCATGATGTTGCAGTAGCCCATGCCGTAGCCGAGGATTGGCACCTTCAACAACTCTTTCTTGGCGAGCAGCCCGATGCGGCGGCCCGTGTAATAGAAGAGGGTCGCCGTGTCCAGATACGAGCGATGGTTTGAGATGAAGACGTAGGTCTGCCGCTCGTTCAACTGCTCAAGGCCGCGCACGCGCACACGCACGCCGGAGAGCTTCAGCCACGTTCGCGCCCCGAACAGGGCGAAGGGATAGAGCCAGTGGCGGCGGCGCGCGAGCCACGCCAAAAGAATCGAGGGCGGGCCGATGATGAGCAGGAGAGCGCCCGCCACAAAGAGCGACCACCAGTAAAACAAGCGACGGCTGAGGCGCGGGCGATGCCGTGTGTTAGACTCGTCGGCGCGCGGGCTCAAGCTCGCGTTCCCCTGCTCAAGCTTATCTGTCGAAGGATTATCGGAATGCGTCGTCATTCGTTTGTGTCCGCTCTCTGTTTGTCAATCGCAAGCTCTCTGCTTTTCCTGTTGGCCGTCGCGGGCGCGCGCGCTGAAGGTGACAAAACTCCTGATGCGGCGATTGTGATTCCAAGCCCGCGCTCGGTGCTCGGCTTCACGCCTGGCGACGACCGCACGATTGCCGGATGGCGCGACATCACGGACTACTTCGCGAGGCTCGACCACGCGAGCGACCGCGTGCTCGTTCAGACGCTCGGCGAGACGACGCTCAAGCGTCCCTTCATCGTCGCCTACATCAGCGCGCCAGAGAATATACGCGATTTGGCGAAGCACAAAGAGATTCAGCGCAAGCTGGCAGACCCGCGCCTCGTCTCAGGCGAAGCCGAGCGCGAGCGCCTCATCCGAGAGGGCAAGACAATCGTCGCCGTCTCCTGCTCGATTCACTCCAACGAGATTGTCGCTTCGCAGATGTCCATGCAGCTTGCTTACGAGTTGGCCGTGGCGCAGGACGCGGACACGCGCGAGATACTACAGAACACAATCCTGCTCTTGATTCCTTCGGCTAACCCGGACGGCGTTGACATCATCGCAGACTGGTATCGCAAGACCTTGAACACGCCTTACGAAGGCAAAGAGCCGCCCGAACTTTATCATCACTACGCGGGCCATGACGACAACCGCGACTGGTTCATGCTCAACTTGCAGGAGACGCGCCTCGTGACGCGCCTCTTCTGGAAAGAGTGGTTCCCGGAGATTGTCTACGACATACACCAGCAGGGCGCGAACGGCTCGCGCTTCTTCGTGCCGCCGTTCTACGACCCGCCGAACCCGCACATCGCGCCGCTCCTGCTTCGTCAAGTCGGACTGCTTGGACACAAGATTGCGGCGGACTTGCAGGCCGCAGGCTTTCAAGGCGTCATCACCAACGCGCTCTACGATACATGGTGGCATGGCGGCTTTCGCACCGCGCCCTACTATCACAACTCCATAGGCATCCTGACCGAAGCGGCCAGCGCGCGATTGATGACGCCGACGACCGTCACGCCTGAACAGCTTTCGCTCTCGACGACGCGCGGGATGCGTTCGGCTCTCCTGCCCGCGACCAACTTTCCAGACCCTTGGCCCGGCGGCCTCTGGCGACCGCGCGACATCATGAACCTTGAGTTGTCGGCTGTCCGCTCCGTGCTGTCAATGGCTGCGAAGTATCGCGCAGACTACGTGCGCAACTTCTATGAACTTGGCCGCGCGAACCTAGATAAGCCCGTCGCGCCGCAAGAGCCGTTGGCTTATTTGATTCCGGCTGGACAGGGGCGCGACGAAGCTTTGGCGAAGATGGTCGGCGCGCTCGTTGAGCAGGGCGTCGAAGTCTTTCGTCTTGACAGAGAGTTGCATGTGCTGGCGGGCGGGCGCAGCAAAGCGCAGGGGAAATTGCCGCCGGATTTTAAGGAAGAGGAAGAAGCAGACCGGGGAACACACGGAGCCGGGACGCACGAGACGAATTATCATGAAGCTCCGGCGGGCAGTTACATCGTCTTCCTTGCGCAGCCGACGCGCAGCAACGTGGAGGCTCTGTTTGAGCCGCAGAGTTATCCAGACCGTCGCGGCGTGGGCGGCGAGGCCGAGCGGCCTTACGATGTCGCGGGTTGGACGCTGCCGATGCAGATGAACATCGAGACGCAGGCCTTGCGCGCGATTAAGGAAGAGGCTGCGGCGAGACGCCTGACGCTCGTGCGTGATGAAGCGGAAGCGCGGCGCGACCTTGGCTTGCCCGCGCGTCAGGGCGCGGCTTCGCCGATTGCGAATCCCATCAAGCGGCCCGTCCGGCTCGCGCTCTACAAAAGCTGGACGGCCAGCATGGACGAAGGTTGGACGCGCTACGTCTTCGACACCTTCAACGTGCCTTACCGCACGCTGCTTGATAAAGAGGCGCGCGAGGGAAATCTGCGCGCGAAGTACGACGCGATTATCCTGCCTTCGATGCGACCCGAAGATATTGTCAGGGGCAATCTGCCCGGCAGTTACCCGCAGGAGTTCACGGGCGGCATCACGGAGGAGAAGGTCAGGAACCTCGCGCGCTTCGTTGACGAAGGCGGCACGCTCATCTGCCTTGGCGACTCGTCGCAGTTTGCCATCAAGCAACTCAACCTTCCGCTGCGCAACGCGCTCGAAGGCTTGAAGAGCAGCGAGTTCTACGCTCCCGGCTCAATCCTGCGCATCAACCTTGATGCCTCGCACGCGCTCGCGCGCGGTCTTCCTTCGCAACTCGATGCTTACTTCATCAACAGTTCCGCCTTCGAGATAACAGACCCGCAGCGCGCCCGCATCGTCGCGCGCTACGCTGAAGCGTCGCAGGTCTTGCGCTCAGGCTGGCTGTTGGGAGCGGACAAGCTGGCGGGCAAGGCCGCGCTGGTCGAAGTCACGCTTGGCCGTGGCCGCGTCATCCTCTTCGGCTTTCGCCCGCAGCATCGCGGGCAGACTTGGGGAACGTTTCCCCTGCTCTTCAACGCCATCATGGCGGGCGCGTCCTGATGTATGTTATACCGCTCTATAGCTGGATATTTTATGATTAGAGGAGAAGAAGATGCCTACATCTTTTCAATTACTTGGCGCTAGAGGTGAGATGCTAGTTGCGAAATCATGTCATTGTCCAAAATGTAAACGTAAGAGAACTCTTAAAAGGCTGCCTACAAATTTTAAATGTGCTGATGTTATATGCGACTTTTGTGGTTACTTGGCACAGGTTAAAGCTATAAGCTCAGAAAACATTGAAACCTTGCCTAAGCGAATATTAGGCGCAGCTTGGAAAGTCCAAAAAGAAAGGATGGATTCTGGCATTTATTTCCCTCTATTCTTGGTTCAGGTCAATAGCCGAAAAAAGTATTCTATTTTCTACCTCTCCGCAGATTTACAGACGCCTGATATGTTTATCGTAAGGAACCCCCTTTCCCAGACAGCAAAGCGTAGCGGATGGCAAGGCTTCGTATACAATCTTGCAAGCAAGATGAACTCAATCGTAAGACTAGTTTAAGTCCGATTAATAGAGGTAGTTTACTTAGACCGAGGAAAGATTATGTACAACGAGGTCGTACAGGAGCTTTTTGGAATCTCAGAAAAACTCTCAAATATTGATGATGCAGATACCCGCACGATTACTTTCGTGGGATGGCATGAAGGCTTTGATGACCCTAACGCGCCTCAAGTTAGAGAGGCAGCAAAGGCGATACTGGCTTCGGGCCTTACCGAAGATGAAGGAACGAAAGTGCCTCTCAAGTCAATTGCTGCCTTGCTAGGTTATATTGCTGCCATGATGGAAGAATGACGTGAGGAGTTGAAGTTACGCGGCGGCATAACAACTCATTCAACCGGAGCGGCAATAGCGTTGCTTTCATGCGCGAGGCTTGATTTATAATTCGGTTAATTGCCACCCGGTTAGATACTGTGTTGAGAGTCAAGCAGATTTTGCCCACTGCGGGTCGAATGGCTGACCACTCTTCAACACACCGTAAGCCAGATGTACGATCTTACGCATCACGGCGCAGATGACACTCATC
>JAWVFT010000098.1:0-6065 GCA_033855775.1 Blastocatellia bacterium
TGACAAGTGACGAGCAAAGAGCAGAGAGTCACTTACTTTCACTCATCACTCATTACACGCTACTTCTTACTCGTCACTTGTCACTCGTCACTCGTCACTGCTTTTTATGCCAGGCGTATTTCGCGCCCGTCCAGTAGAGAAATCCTTGA
This sequence comes from Blastocatellia bacterium, assembly GCA_033855775.1. Lineage (GTDB taxonomy): Bacteria > Acidobacteriota > Blastocatellia > Pyrinomonadales > Pyrinomonadaceae > DASVTR01. The sequence continues at coordinate 150 of JAWVFT010000098.1, forward strand.
GCGCCTGCGAGCGTCGCTCTGATGACGGCGGCGTTCTTCGATAGGATGTTCTTGTTGACGGTTGCGCTCTGCATGTCTCTGAGCGGCTCTGCGGACATCGTGCTGCCGACGGCGTTCGAGAGCAGGTACGCCTGTTGCGCGGCGGGGTTTCGCCATCCCTCCGCTTTGTAGCCGTGAATGATGGTCAGCAGCGCTTCGTCGGGCTGCGCCTTCACAGGCGCGGGAGCTTGCGGCTGGCTTTGCACGGCTTTGCTCTGGTCGGGCAGCCTGACCTGCTGCGGGTCTTCAAGAATCCAGTTGGCGACTTCGCTGTTAATCTCTTCGAGCTTGCCTTTGACGGGCTTGACCACGACGGCTATGTCCTCAGAGTCGTCGCCGTTGAAGTCGCCGACGATGTAGAACGGTTGATGATTCGTGTCTATCGTCACCGCATTCCTGTAAACGCGCGTGACGACGGCGCGCACCTCTTCGGGTTTGGGCGGCGGCAATTCCAACGCTTCGGCGGGCGCAGGCTCCTGCGTGGCGACGCTCGTGTCCGTAGCTATCGGAGCCTCTTGCCGAGCGGGCGGCGCTGGCGTCGCGGCGGCGCGCGGCTCAGGCTTGACGTTGTTGTCGTTGCTCTTGCAGGCAGTCGAGAAGAGGCAGCCGGCGACGATGAGCAGAGAGACCAGCAGGCTGGCGTTATGGCGGCGCTGCCGAACTTTTCCAGTCAGGTTTCGCGTAGTCCTTTGAGCTTTTTCCATGCTGTTTGGAGTTGGCCTGTTTAATCGGCGAGAGGCCGGTCAGATATTGATTGACCGGCCTCTCGGTTTGAGTTTTCCATGCGGGAGAGCGCGCCCTTTATAACGAGTTGAGGAACGTCGCAATCTGGTTCCTCTGCGTTAAGCTGAGCGAGCGATAGTTGTTGATGACGCCTGTGGCTTCGCCCGCGTGGCGCAGGATGGCTTCGCTGCGTGTCAGCGATTCGCCGTCGTGCATCAAGCGAGCGCGTGTCCGCACGCCCCACAGCGGAGCCGTGCGCATACGGTTGGCCGAAGCCTGCCCGCCGTTCTGGACAATGCCGTCGCCCGTGCCTACGTTGTGCAACAGGAAGTCGCTGTAGGGGTGGATGATTTTATTGCCGAGAGCCGTGGGGACTGTGAATGCGCCGCCATTGATGATTGTTCCGGCGGGCGCGGTGGTGATTGAAGAGACGTGGCAGATGTTGCAGCCGACCGCGTTGAAGAGCGACTGCCCGGCCTGCGAATCCGCAGTGGCGGCCACGGCGGCGTCGCGCGGCGGAGCCTTCGATGAACGCATGAACTCCGCAAAGGCCGAGATGTCATCGTCAGGGTCTTCGCCGCAAGTCTTGCCGGGGATATTCGCGCAGGGCTGGTTGTCCGGCACGGGGTCGAAGCCGGAACCGAAGCCGACGAAGCGGCCAAGGCTCGTGTTCTCGGTCAGCAGCAAGCGGTTGGTAATGCCCTGCTCGTTGAGATAAGCGTCCGACGCGAAGGAGAGCAGGCTGGCATGTTGGTTCTTCCAGCCGAAGCGTCCGCCGCGCACCGCGCCGGGAGCTTCAGCCATCGGGACTTGGATGAACAGTCCTCCGATTTGGCCGCCGCTCTGCCCCGGCTGGTTGTTGGCGATGGTCAAGAGCGTGTTGCTGTCAATGCACTCGACGAAGCCGTCGCCGAGCGTGTTAAGGGACGTGCGGAAGGTGCGAATGTTTTCGGCTGTGCTCGGCACGCGCTCTTCGATGCCGGCGTTAGTGGCGCGGTCGTTAATCAAAGAGCCGCCCGCCGCGTCAATGAAGTTGCCGCCCGCGTCCGTGTGACCGGCGCGCAACTCCGTGACCTGGCTGATGGCGCCCGTGACCGGGTTCTGGTGACATTCGGCGCACGACTGCGCGTTGTAAACGGGGCCGAGTCCCTTGGCAATATCGTCGCGTTCCTCGAAGACTACGAGGTCTGCGGCGAAGGTCGCTTGGGGAACCATGTTGTTAGTTAGATTATCAAAGCCCGTGGGCGCTTCGGTCGCGCCGGACTGGCTCTGCACAAGGTTGCTTTTGAAGGCCGCCGGGAGAAGGAAGGCCATTGCAAAAGAGACCAGAACTACAAGCTTCAGTAGCTTCATTTCTTTCCCTCCAAGCAAGTGGGGGAAAACCCACTCGGTGTCAAGAAAAGTCTGGGCGCTTTTCGTTATCTTGTTAGAAGTTAGTAGACTAAACGAACGGACGTGCGTGTTACACGGGGGCGGCTCGCCTTAGACTGGCATGTCAAAGCGAACCCGTTTCGAGCAAGAGCAGAGAGCAGCCGTCCGTTTGTAAGATGGTTGACTGAAAGCTAACGCCCGAATCCCGTCAATGTGTAGCGACCTCGTGACTCAAGCGGTCGGCTGCCATAGAAAGATATGCCAAGCCTCGCAGTTGAGATTGAAATTGCGTATTGACCCAGCCTCTTCAGCGGAAACTGAAAGAAGCTGGATGGCCCTTTTGGAGCAAGAGCCCGCGTGCCCTGTAAACCTTTTAACCTGATAAGCCTTTAAAGTTGGTGGTCCTGCTTTATGCGAGTCAACGAGAAATATTTGAGAGGAATCTCATTAACGAACATCTTGCAGCGATGCAAGAATATTTGCATTTCCCGGTGATGTCAAGGTTTTTGCTCCCGCACAGTCAGAACCGCGCGCGGCCACAGCCTCAAACTTCCAAGCGGCGCAAGCGCACAGGACAGACAACGAACGGCCATTTAAAATTCTGCTTGAGACTTCGTAGCGCAGACTTTAGACTAATCGCTCTTGAACATTCAGGGGCCGGGAGCCGGGACGCTTGAGTCAGCTTTCGATTCCTGACCCTTTGAACTCCTGACTAATTCGTCGTGCAAATCACCGGAGGAAAATTTCGCGGGCTGCGGCTGCGGAGCCAGCCGTCGCAGCAAGTGCGGCCAACAACGCGGCGCGTGCGCGAGAAGTTGTTCGAGTTGCTGGCGGAGCGGATTGAGGGCGCGCGCTTCGTAGACCTCTGCGCAGGCTCCGGTGCGGTCGGGCTGGAAGCCTTGTCGCGCGGCGCCAGCCACGCCACCTTCGTTGACCGCTCGCCGCGCGCCTGCATCTTCGTCCGCACGAATCTGCAAACGTGCAGAATCACAACGGAGCAGAGCCTCGTGGTCGCCAGCCCTGCGTTGAAGTTTCTGCGAGAGTCAATCGAGCGCGGCGAGGGAGCCTGGGACATAGCCTATTTCGACCCTCCATATGCCATTGATTACGCGCCCGTCCTGACGCTCTTCGCAACCGGCTGCCTGCTCAAGCCGCGCGGGCTGTTCGTCGCCGAACATCATTGCGAGCGACAGCCGGAGGCCGCGGGCGAATTGGTTTACGTCGGCACAGCCGAACTCGGCGAGACGTGCCTGAGCTTCTTTGAACGGAAGAGCTAGGCCGTCAAGCTCTGCCCTCAAGCTACGGCCTCGACCGCTCCAAAGCTCATTCGCTTACGCTGTGAATTTCACCTGCGCCTCGCTTCAGCCACCGCGCTGCGGCTGTGCTAACATGCTCAAGTGAGAATCGTCGCCGGACAATATCGCGGGCGCGTGTTGAAGAGCCCGCCGTCTTTGCAGATACGGCCCACGTCCGACCGCCTGCGCGAAACGCTCTTCAACGTGCTCGCGCCGCGCATCGCAGGCACTCGCTTCCTGGACCTCTGCGCGGGGTCTGGAGCAATCGGCATCGAAGCTTTGTCGCGCGGCGCCAGCCACGCCACCTTCGTCGATAAGTCGCGGAAGATGTGCGGGCTGATTGAAGCGAATCTTGATTTATGCGGCGTGCCGGAAGATGAGACGGAAGTTGTCTTGTCGGATGCCGCGGAGTTCCTGCGCCGCTTCATCGCGCGCGACGGCGGCCAGCCGCGTTGGGAGATAGCCTTCTTTGACCCGCCCTATGCGATTGACTACGCGCCAGTGCTCAACGCCTTCGGCTCCGGCTCCGTGCTCGACGCAGAGGACGGGCTGCTGATAGTCGAGCATCATCACAAGAATGAGATGAAGGATGAAATCGGCGCGCTTCGTCGCTGGCGCATTCTGAAGCAGGGCGACTCGTGCTTGAGTTTCTATGAGCCGAAGTGATTGATTGTCAACGGCGAGTCGAAAGCTGTAGTTGGCCGTTGATGAGCGGCGATTGAACATTGACGGACGGAAGATTGATTTATGCTTGTGCTTGGCATCGAAAGCTCTTGCGATGAGACGGCGGCGGCGATTGTGCGCGATGGCCGCGAGATGTTGTCGTCTGTGATTTCGTCGCAGATTGAGATTCACAAACGCTTTGGCGGCGTCGTGCCGGAAATCGCTTCGCGCGAACATCTGGACAAGATTGTGCCGGTGGTTGAAGAAGCCTTCATGCGCGCGGGCGTGACGAAGCAGGAGCTTGACGGCATCGCCGTCACGACGGGGCCGGGGCTGGTCGGTTCCCTGCTCGTCGGCGTCTCTTACGCGAAGGCGATGGCGTTCGCCCTCGGGCTACCGCTCGTCGGCATCAACCACATCGAAGGCCACGTCTACTCCGTCGTCTTCGAGAATCCGCCGGTCGAGTATCCGGCCCTCGCTTTGATTGTCTCCGGCGGCCACACCAACCTGTTTCACATTCCTGAGCCGGGCCGTTACAAGGTGGTCGCGCGAACGAGAGACGACGCGGCGGGCGAGGCGTTTGACAAGGTGGCGAAGATGCTCGGACTCGGCTATCCGGGCGGCCCCGTCATCGAGCGGCTGGCGCGCGAAGGCGACCCGCGAGCCGTGCGCTTCGCTGTCCCGCGCATGGGCGACGGGCGACCGGATTTTAGTTTCAGCGGATTGAAGACGGCTGTCTCAAAACACGTTCGTGAAACAGGCTTGCAGCCTGTGGCCAACGGCGAGGAGCCGTCGCAAAGCATCAAGGATTTGGCGGCGAGCTTTCAGGATGTCGTCGTGCGCTCGCTGGTCGGGACGACCGAGCGACTGGCGGAAGAGTTTCACCCGCGCACCTTAATCGTCGCGGGCGGCGTGGCCTGCAACGGGGCTTTGCGCGCAGCGTCGCGCGCGGCGGCTGAGCGTTTAAGCATTCCCGCCTACTTCCCTTCGCCGCATCTCTCGACCGACAACGCCGCGATGATTGCCGCCGCCGGAACCGTCAAGCTGCAAGCAGGCGAGCGCGCGGGCCTGGACCTCAACGCCGATGTCTCGCTTCGTTTGCAAAATCTGGAAGTCGAAGACGACGCGCTCCGGCAGAGCCGCGTTCGTTACAGGCTTTAAGAATAATCACGCTGGAGGCGCAAAGCCGCAAAGGAAGAAGCTGAGCTTCCTCTTTGCGCCTTTGCGCGAGTTTTGCTTTTATGACTTGTGCTTTCAACTCCGACTCGCGGCGTTTGCAGTCTTCTAGGGCGCGGGTGGTGAAGGCTATCGGATGCGTCCGCGCTAAGATTTAAAGAGCCGCCTGCTGTAAAGCAAGGCGGCTCTTTTTGTCAGTAGGCTGCGAGGCGACGCTCAATAAAGAACGCCTAGCACTTACCGACGAACTCGCGCGACTTGAACCTGTTCGGTGTTCATCGAAATCATTTTAGCGAACTTCATAGGGTTCTTTTCATCCAGTTGAATCGTCACCACGTCTCCCTCGCGCACATCCTTGAGCGAGACGGCTTGCTCTTCAATCGTCACTTTCGTGTCCGCATTATCAATGGCGATAACGTGCTCGATGCCCGAACGCGCGATGACCGAGATATGGCCTTCCGCCACTTCGACCACCTTCGCATTGACTATCAACGTCTCCGAGTCGTCCATCTCGTTATCGTTGCCAGCGGCCAGAGCGGCGTTTGAAAAGAGCGTGAGCAGCAATGCTGCCATGATGCCTGCGAGGTGTCTTCGATTCATGTTCCTGCTCCCGATTCTGCTGCTTTTGAAATGGAAGAGCGCGTTCGTT
>JAWVFT010000099.1:0-4675 GCA_033855775.1 Blastocatellia bacterium
TGCGTCCGACTCGCCGATGATGCGCGGAAAGCCGTAGCGGCGCGACCATTCCTCGCGCAGCAAGATGTTTTCGGTGCGCAGGCGAGCTTGTTCTAAAGCGCGCTCGACAAGCAGCAGCAGGTGATTCGAGTCAACTGGTTTTTGTAGAAAGTCGTGCGCGCCGTCTTTCATCGCCTGCACCGCTTCGTCAATCGAGCCGTAGGCGGTCATCACGATGACCGGCACGTCGGGCGCGGCGGCTCGCGCGGCGCGCAGCACATCCAAGCCGGAGCCGTGCGGCATTCTGAGGTCAGTCAGGACGAGCCTGTGCGGGGCGCGCGCAATCTCTAAGGCGGCGGCGCGGGCGTCCGCGCTCTCCGTCACGGTGTAACCGGCGTTCTCCAAAGTCAAACAGAGCACGCGCCGCAGACTGTCTTTATCTTCGACCAGCAGTATATCAGGCATGATGAAACGATGAAGCCGGAACACGGGCGGCGACGAACTATCCGGGAGCCTGCCTTTCATTCATCGCCGCCGCGCTCATCATTCATCGTTCCAGACGCGCGTGTCAAGCAAGTGGTTTCAGACATAACAAACGCGGGCGCCGCTTGATGAAAGCCTGCGCGCCCGCGCTTTGAAAAAATGTGATGATGAAGCTTGCGGTTAACGAGACGATGAAGCTTCGCGCTGTTGAGCTTTCACCTCCGGGCTTACTTCTCGTAGATGCCGAGCAGCGGGTGGCCTGAGAGAGCGAGGGCCGCTTGGATGGCGTCCGAGTCGTATTGAAAATCGGAGTTGCCGCCGCCGCTCGTCACAAACTTCGGAGCCAGAAAATCGCCTGTGCCGTTGATGTCAAACTTGGCAATCATCATCGCTCCGTGCATGTCTCCGTTGCCGCCGCCGCTTCTTTCCACCTCGCCCCCGCCGAGCACGAGAATGATTCCGTCGAAGGTCGGGTTGCCGTGCATCGTCAGCTTGCCGGTGACGATGAGCAGCCCGGCTCCGCCCGTCAGCGTGCAATCGCCGTCGACGTAGCTGAGCACGGGATGGTCTGTCGTTCCGGCAGAGCCTGTGAAGGGATGCGAGCTATCGTAAACGCTATCGGTAAACTGCGCGATGGATTTCGACTGCGCCAGAAAGCTGCGCGCATCGGCTGTCGTCCTGAGAAACCAGGGCGTGTCGGCTTTCATGTAAATGGCCGGGACGTTTGGATTCGGATTCGGAATGACACTGAACTTGGGGTCGTCCACCGTGTTGGGTTTGCTCTTGTACGCGTCCTGCGCCACAGAGACATCGTGGAGGCTGACGGCCAGTGTCGGCTTGACTCCTTCGCCGCCGACCGTCACGCGGTCATGGCCGGAATAATTCTTCGCGTTGCTGTTGCCGAGGTCGAGCGTCATCTTCGTCACGCCGTCGTCATGCCCGCGCATGACGAGCGTGGCGGGCGTCGGAATGTCGAGCGCGTAGCGGCTGATGATGGCCGACATCTGCTTTTGCGCTCCGCGCGGGCCGTAGCCGGTGGAGACGACCATCAGGCGCGCGGGCTGTTGTCCGGGCGGCGTGTTGTCAGGATCGGAGAGCGTGACGCTGTAGGCCGCGCCGCTCAGCGGGCCGTAGTTGCTGGTCACTTTCACGCGGTCGTTATAGCTCAAGCCCGGCGTCCTGTAGTTGTAGACCAACCATCTTGAGAGACGATTGGCAAAGGGCGAGCCGTCCGGGTTGGTGGCCGGGTCGGAATCAAGATTGCCGACGGCGGGCGTCACCGCGCCGAGAAAAGTTATCGCGCCGTTCAGGACGAAATTGACGAGGCCAAGCACGCCGCCGAGCAAGCCGCCGAGCAATCCGCCCGGCCCTGTGTTGATGGGCGTGTGCGGCGAGACGTTGCCGCGCAGGACGTTGAGCGCCGCTTGCATCCCCGCTTCCGCACCGTAGTAAGCCTGCATCTCGGAGGTCGCGTCGATGGCGTTGCTCGCCGTCATCGAAGTCGTCAAAATCAACGCGCCGCCCGCCGATAACAACAGCACGGAGATTAACAACACGGAGATGAGCGCCGCGCCGCGTTCATTCCTGCGCCGCGACCGGCGACGACGAGTTTGTCTTGCAGCTTTCTTCATCGGGGCAATTCCTCACTTCGTCAAAAAAACTTTACGCGCGCGGGCTTAGTAACGACCGAGCACCGCCGGGGCGTTGCGCAGCGCGACATCCGAGGTCAACTGCGTTTGCGAGGACGCCTGATTATTGTTGGCCGGAAGCGTGATGAGAATTGTTAGCCTGACCTTGACGGCGCTGGTGATAGTCGTCTCCGCGTCGGCGTCGTCCAAATAGCGAACGCGGAAGAGATTGACCGGGCGCGCGAGCACGGTCTTCGTGTTGGCGTTGCGGTCGAAGCGCACGATGGCTTGATTGTCCGGCTGGAAAATATAGGTCACGTCTTCATCGTCATCGTCCGTGGCGAGCGGCCTGAGCGCGTCGTTCGGAATTTCGTCGGAGGTGTGGATGTTGGCGCGAATGCGAATCGAGGTCGCGCCCGAATCATTGAGCACGATGCCGTTGTCTATCAAGCCGTAACCTGAGTTGGCTATCTCGCGCGACATCATGCCGAGGGCGCGCTGCGCGTCGGACAAAGCATCGGAGCGCAGATTCTCGCGCGTCCGTGTGCGGAGCGAAGTCGTCAACAGCGTGCTGGCCGCGAAGGTCAGAATCAACGTGATGGCCATGGCGATCAGCAGTTCAATCAACGAGAAGCCAGCCGCGCCATGCACGCTCGACCATGCAGAGTTGCTCTGTTGAAACTGCGATGCTTGAGGGTCGTTCATGGCGTATCTGCCTTGGAGCGCAGCGTCATAATCGTCACCGCTCCGCCGCTGCCTGTGGCCCAACGCTGGCCCGCGCCAATCGGCGTGACCGTGACGGTGATGCTCTTCAAGGTCGTGCTCGGATTAACGTCCAGAGCGGATGTCGAAGGGTTGTCGTCTATCGTCGTGTTGATGCGATAACTGCGCGCGGTCGGGTCTTGCATGTCTTCTGGATTCGCGCCGCCGCGCTTCACGATTGCCGGAGCCTTCGCGCCGCCGAGCAGAATCGCATCCGTGCCGCTCAATGAAAACTTGGCGTGGCGCAATCTTTCGAGAGCTTGCTGCGCGATGGCGAGCGTTTGCGCGCGGTCGCTGCCGCCGGAGTTGTTGTAGACCGAATAGGCGAAGAGCGACGCCGCGCCCAGAGCCATCACCAGCATGATGACGAGGGCGATAGCCGTCTCAATCAAAGTGAACCCGCGCGCGCTGCGCGACGAAGCAGGCATCGCTCGCTCTTCATCAATCTGTGCGCGTTGATGCTGGGTCATCATGACGAGAATTGCCTGCCGTGCGTTGGTCGTTTATTGCGGGACTTGCGTGCGCAGCCTGATGTTGGCGGTGTCGCTGACGCCGCTGACGTTGACGTTGGCAATGTTGACGTTGCTATAGCTCGTCGTGTCGCCAGCCGCCGAGAGATTGATTGACTGGACGGAGCCGTGCGTGTCCTGCAAGTTGACGGCGGCGACGTTGCCGGTTTGAGCGCCTGCGCCGTCGGCGACGCGACCGCGCCAGTTGAAACGAATGACGGTCGGGAAGGCCGCGACGTTGAAGCTGATGCCGCGCGATGTGAAATTGAAGACGCGCGGCGCATCAAGCTCGCCGTCGCCGTTGGCGTCGAGCCTGACGCTGTAGCTCGTCGGGCTGTCAATCGAAACCTGCGCCATCTCTCCGACCGTCGTCGCGTGGCGGCGAATCGAATCGAGCCGGGCTTTGTCAAGATAAGCCGTCAACTCCTGCGTCGCTCCGGCCAGCCGCGCCGATTGCTGTGCCTCGACAATGCGCATGAACGCCCAAGCCGAAGCCACGACGATAATCAACAGGACAATCAGCATCTCCACGATGGAGACGCCGCTCTCTGCGCTCAGACCGCGTTTCAATATTGTCGAGCCTCTTTCCTGCGCTCTCATCAAGCTCTTCCGTCATCAGCCGGGACGAAGTTAGCGGCGGCCCGCGCACGCCCGTCACGCGCGGCAACCTTAAAGCGTCCTTACTTACACCGCGAGGCGCTGTTCGCCGTCCCTGTCAGCGCAAGATTTATGCCAGCCACGAAGCGTGCGAAAAACGGCGTAAAGCCACTCCTGAGCCTGAGCCTTAGCTGCACATGAGCGTCACTTTCAGTGACACGAACGGAAGCGAGCTTCACATTGTCCAGAAGGGCTAGGCCGGAAAGAACGAAACACACGCGCGTTACACACCTCCTGTCACTAACGGAAACAGATTGGCCCACGGGCGCGCTCTCGATGATTGAGCAACGCGCAGGGCGCGGGCGCGCATAAGAGCTTTGACTGTTGAGTTTGGTCTGTTTTGAGCAGGCGCGCGGCGCGGGCGGCGCAGGATTTGCTGTGAGGACTTTTGGAAGGGCGCGCGTCTTCGTGTGCCTTTGATGTTGGCCCTGCCAGAGCACGCCTGTCTTTAAAGTTGATGGAAGAATCGCTCTTGAGAAACGCGGTGCGGCGCTCCTCGAAGCGAGCCTCAATTGACACGCCAAGCCTTTGAACGCCAACCCACGAGATCGTCCTTCTGCACGCGGTGCCGCACGCTGCGTGCAGTTAGGGCGCAAAGCGCTCCGGCGACTCTCAGGCCGCCGGAGCGCCTTTACCATTCAAGTCCAAAGTCGAAAG
>JAWVFT010000100.1:0-3345 GCA_033855775.1 Blastocatellia bacterium
CGTACGGGTTAACGGAGAAGGCGATCGCGGCGGCGCGGCAGATCCGGTTCAGTCCGGCGATGAAGGATGGGCGAGCGGTGTCGCAGTTTGTGCAGATCGAATACAACTTCAATCTCTACTGAGAGACAGTTATATCTCTCTCTTCACTCGCGGGTGGCGAGAGAGTTAAGCTAAAAGCTTCTCTGCGAAGTCCTTAAAAATATAAAAGCGGCGGCGAGTCGAAATTGACTCGCCGCCGCTTTTATATTTTGTGCGCTCTCTTTTTCAGTCGGGCGTTTAAGAATGACGGACGAGCTTTTCGGTGAGACGGCGAATGCGGCGCGCGCCTTCTTGCAGTCGTTCGAGCGAGGTGGCGTAAGAGATGCGTATGAAGCCTTCGGCGCCGAATCCCGCGCCGTCTGTCACGACCGTCTGCTCCTCTTTCAAGAGCAGGTCGGCGAACTGGCCGGACGTTTTGACCTCGCCCCGCAAGCAGCCGCGCACATCCGGGAAAGCATAGAACGCGCCTTCGGGCTGCGCGCAGCAGAGGCCCGGAATTTCTCTGAGCGCGCCGAGCAACCACTCGCGGCGCGCTGTGTATTCGGCCAACATAGTGGCGACGGAATCCTGCGGCCCGTTGAGGGCTGCGGTCGCTGCCGCCTGCGCGATAGAGTTCGGATTGCTCGTCGAATGTCCCTGCACCTTGAGCATGGCGCGCGTCCATTCGGGGCGGGCCAGCGAGTAGCCCAGTCGCCAGCCCGTCATCGCATAAGTTTTCGAGAACGACCCGGCGATGCAGAGTCTTGAGCGCAACTCGGGCGCGAGCGTCGCCGCGCTGTAAACTTCCGCGGGCGGATAAACGAAGCGCAGGTAGCACTCGTCGGAGATGGCATAGATGCCGCGCTCGGCGACCACTTGCATGATGCGCTCAAACTCCGCGGGCGGAATGACGGCGCCGGAAGGATTGCTCGGAGAGTTGAGGATGATGGCCTTCGTGCGCGGCGTGATGGCGCGCGCGACTTGCTCTGCGGTCAACTGAAAGTTAGTCTCTTCGGTTTCAACGAAGACGGGCGTTGCTCCGGCGAAGACGACGATTTCGGGAAACGTTACCCAGTAAGGCTTGACGACGAGCACTTCATCGCCCGCGTTGACGAGCGAGACGACGGCGTTGAAGATGGCTTGCTTGCCGCCGTTTGTCGCCATCACTTCCGACGGCTCGTAAGAGGCTTTGAACTCGCGGCTGTAGAACTCAATGATTGACTGCTGAAGCTGGCGCGTCCCGCCGGTCGCCGTGTACTTGGTCTGGCCAGCTCGCATCGCGGCGGCGGCGGCGCGCTTGATATATTCCGGCGTGTCGAAGTCCGGCTCGCCCGCGCCGAGGTCAACCACGTCTGCGCCAGCCGCGCGCAGGGCGGCGGCCTCCGCCATCGCGGCCATCGTCGCGGAAGCGCGCATCCGCGCGACGTTATCAGAGACGGTAAAAGTTTCGCTTGCTGTTTTCGTCATGTTGGAAAGAAGCGCGGCGCGACTGTGCGCGTTCAGGCATCAATCGCGCCGCGCGCGTCTCAAGGCAATTATCTTGAACCGCTCTTTTTGGATGAGCCTTTCTTGGAGCCGCCTTTCTTTGACGCTCCCTTCTTTGCGCCGCCCTTCCTGGTTGAACTCTTCTTCGCGCCGCCTTTGCCGAAGCCTTTCTTAGAGCCGCCCTTCGCGCCGCCTCGCTTGTACGGCTCTTTATTCTCGCTCTTGCCGCGACCCGAACCGCTCTTCTTGCCGCCGCCCGAAGCTTTGTTGACGGTGGCCCATGCGCGTCGTTCGGCTTCCTCGTCCGAAACGCCGCGATTCTCGTAGCCCTCTTCGATATGTTCGGCCTGACGTTTTTGTTTGTCCGTGTAGCTTGACTTATCACCTCTTGGCATTCCTTGAAACCCTCCCTTGATTCGTTCGCGCCCGCAGGCGCCGTTGTTGGCAAAGCTTTCTGTGAGTATATCACGCGGTTGAAAGCTTCATAGCTTAACTTCTGCCGTACTTCTTCTTCATCCGCTCGGCGACGGCGGGCGGCACCAGCCCGTCAATCGTTCCGCCCAACTGGAAGACCTCTTTGACGAGCCGCGAGCTGACATACGAATAGACTTCGGCGGGCATCATGAAGACGGTTTCGATGCGCGGCTCAAGCCGCCGATTCATCAGGGCCATCTGCAACTCATACTCGTAATCCGAAATGGCGCGAATGCCGCGCACAATCGCGTCGGCCTCGCGCTCGATGGCGTAGTGAACGAGCAAGCCCTGAAAGTCTTCGACCAGCAAGCGACACGAGCCTTGCTTAATCTCGGCCAAAACTTCCGTCAGAATCTCGCGTCGCTCTTCGATGCTAAAGAGCGGCTGCTTATCGGGATTGACGAGCACAGCGATGATTATCTCGTCAAAGAGTTTGCACCCGCGCTCGATGATGTCCAGATGCCCGTTGGTCACGGGGTCGAACGAGCCGGGATAGATAGCGCGTCGCATCAAATAAGGTTGAAGAGATGAACAGAATCGTTGAACCGGCATGAAAAGTAGCACAGATTAATTGGAGGACAAAGGATGAAACGCGCGCTCGCCGGAAAGCCCGCGCTTCGCTCAAGCCCGCTCATAAATATGCTTGACCATCCGATTCGCCAAAGGCCCATCGTGACGGCGACTACATAGCGCAATCTTGACATGAGCCGCCCGTGGTGGTTCAATACTGCTTCACAAACGTGGTGAGTTAAGGCAACTTGCGGCCACGAAAAATAATCTGCTAAACAGCTCGGCGAGTCTTTCCCAAGACGAATCAAGAGTGGCTTCAAAAGGAAAGCCCCGCGTTGTTAGGCGCGGGGCTTCACTTGTGTCAGCGGGCATTATCCGAGACTCTAACCGGCAGAGGCGAAACATCAGATGAGCAATTTTCTCGACGCATTACAGGAACGCATCATCGTTTTCGATGGCGCGATGGGCACCAACATTCAATCGCAGAATTTGACGGCTGACGATTTCGGCGGGGAGCGCCTCGAAGGCTGCAACGAATATCTTTTAATCAGCAAGCCCGAAGCCATCGAAAAAGTCCATGCAGATTTCTTCGCGGCTGGCTGCGATGTGGTCGAAACCAACTCTTTCGGCTCGACCTCGATTGTGCTCGCCGAGTACGACATCGCGCCCCTCGCTTACGAGTTGAACATCAAGGCGGCGCAACTGGCGCGGCGCGTGGCCGCTGACTTTTCGACAAAGGAAAAGCCGCGTTGGGTCGCAGGCTCTATGGGGCCGGGAACGAAGCTGCCGTCGCTCGGCCACATCACGTTCAGGGATTTGAAGGCCGCTTATCTTGAGCAGGCGCGCGGTCTAGTGGAC
>JAWVFT010000101.1:0-52327 GCA_033855775.1 Blastocatellia bacterium
GGATTATCGGAGTGAATCAGGGAGTGGGAGCGAGCACGTTGGGAGTTTATTTTCCGGGGAGTGAGGTGAGGAGGAATGTGCTGGTGGGAGGAGATGGGAGTCTCTACCCGGCAGATAATTTCTATCCGGCTTCGGTAGTCAGCATTGGCTTCATGGACATGGCGAACAACAATTACCGGCTGGCGGCGTCGAGCCTCTACGTGAGAGCCGCGACGGACAGCAAAGATGTCGGCTGCGACTTCGATGCTCTGAGCGCAGCAAGCGCGGGCAGCCCATCGCCGAGTCCAAGCCCGACACCGACGCCCACGCCCGTTCCGACACCAACGCCAACTCCGACACCAACACCCGTTCCAACGCCGACGCCTGTGCCAACGCCGACGCCCGGCGCGCAGTCGCCGTACAGCGGCGTGCCAGCTTTAATCCCCGGCTTGATTCAGGCTGAAAACTTTGACAACGGCGGAGAAGGCATCGCTTATCACGACCTCGATGCCGGCAACAACGGCAATCAATATCGCTCGACTGACGTTGACATTCGCGTCGGCCAGAGCGCGGCCAATGGCTTCGCCGTCTTCAACGCCAAAGCCGGAGAGTGGCTTGAGTATACGGTCAACATCGCCGTGGCTGGCTCCTATGACATCAACGTCAGCGCGGCGTCGCGGCTCGCGGGCGGCTCGTTCCATCTTGAAGTGGACGGCGTTGATGTGACCGGCTCCGTCACGGTTCCGACGACAGGCTCCTGGAACACTTTCCAGCAGGCGAGCAAGACTAAAGTGAGTTTGCCTGCGGGCGCGCATGTGCTGCGCTTGAAGCTCGACACTAACGGCGTCGAAGGCGTTTGCGGAGACTTCGATGTCATCGGCATCACGCCTGCGGCTGCTCCCAATCTGGCTTCCCCCGCGCTCGTCTCTAACGCTTATGCATTGGCGACGACGCTGGCCAATGCTTCGAACAACACGGGCGCGCAGATAGCCGTGTTGCTGGCCGACATAGAGCAGGCTTACGCGGCCTTCGGCTCCGAGTCGGGCAATTTCTCGACGGCGGATCAGATGGACAGAGGCTTGCTCGCGTCGCTCTATTTCTCGCGCGCGGCGGCGGCTCTCTCTGCCGAGCAGCTTTCGGCTGCGGGCGTGCAAAGCCGCTTGCAGATAGCCGCGGCGCATCTGGGCTTGGTGAAGAATCTGATGCTGCCGCCGGACGGCTCTTCGTCAAGCGCGCACGCCGCCAGCGTGACGAGCGCGCCCGTCATCGGCGCAGCCGATACACGTTCCAGCGCGCGCTTTGACCAGACGCTCTCGCCCTTGAGCTTAGGCTCCATCCTCGGCGATGCTGCGCTCAGCCCGCTGGCGACGCAAACAAGATTCGCCGCGCCAGCCGCCAACGGCAGCTTGCCTTACGAACTCGCCGGCGTCTGCGTGACCATCGGCGGAAGAGCGGCGCAAATCCTCGGCGTCTCGCCGTCGCAGGTCAACTTTCTTGTTCCGTCCGGCGTGACGAGCGGGACTGCCGAAGTCATAGTGACTTCGGACGCGGGCTACGTTTCGCGCGGCACTGTGGCCGTCACAACGCTCGCTCCGGCGCTCTTCGCCGTCAGCGGAAACGGGGCAGGCGCGGGCATCGCGCTCAACGCCGCGACCAACACACAAGGCCCTTTCAACGACGTGACTCCGCAGAATTTCGGGACGGACAAGCGCACGCGCCTGATGCTGTCGGCGACCGGAATCAGCGGCGGCGGCGTCGCCAACACAAACGCCGGCAACGACATTCAGATGGGCAACGTTGTCATGGAGAATTTCGCCGAGTCTGTCATCGTCGAAGCTCGTTTGCAGGACGGGCGCGTCTTCCAACTGCCGGTCGAGTTTGCCGGAAGGCAAAACGTCTGGGCCGGGCTGGATCAAATCAACGTCGTGCTCCTGCCGGAGTTGAGACACGCTGGCACGGTCGAGCTAACGCTCATCGTCGGAGTCCAGCGCAGCAACATGACCACCATCTCGGTTCGCTAAGAAAGAGCGCAAAGAACGCGCTGTCATCAATGCGTGAAGAGCTTGAGCCTGACTTTCGTATTGCCGAGGTCAGGCTCAAGCCGCGCGATGAAGGGTTGGCAAAAGAGCGCGGCCTCCTGCGTCGTCTCAGGCTGGCGCGAGCCGCGCGAGGCTTCAACGAACGAGCTATAGCGCAGCACAAATTGTCGCATAGAAGTTTTGATGGAACTCGCAGACGAAGAGGCGCGTATGTGGCTCCGGTTAGTCAGGGACTCAAAAAAAGTTATTGACAGAAACCGTCTTCAAGTTTATATATAACGGCTCGCGCTCGACAGTGATGTGAGCAGCGATTGAGGTTGAGAAAGATTTCGATGACGACGAACCTGACAAAACAGACTCTACGGCGCGGCGCCAGCCCGACGGCCATTTGGTCGGTCACGGTCGGCATGCCCGGCGTCTCTTCGTCTGCTTATTGTCAGGATTCGATGCCAGCCAATTTATCTTTTGACGGCATTCGACTCGGACATAGAGCGGCGGAAACGTCGCCGAATGACGGTAGCCGTCAATTGCAGTTGTAACGAAGCGGGAGCGGCATCCCGCTCCCCAATCTCATAGTTAATTTAAGAGAATTGTCGGAGCGGGCTGCTTCCCTCGGAAGCTTAAAAGCCCGCTCTTTTTGTTGTTTGATAACTGAAATGCATTGTGAGTGATGAGGGCAGCGATGCCTTCTCGGATGACGTAGCCCGCGTGCTTTGCGAGAGTCGCGACAGGGCCGCGCCATCCATGGGAGAAGTGTGCGCCGAAGTGTGTCTTGCGGAGCTTACCATCCTGCCCTCATCGTTTTTTACTATAACAAAATTTTCAGCGGTCGCCGAAACTCGTGAAGCGGCGGCGCTTGATTTAGTTCGATAAATACCTTGAGCAGTAGCTTGAACCCGTAGCTCAGTTGGAACAAGAGCGCAGGCGCGCGAAGCCTGAGGCCGCAGGTTCGATTCCTGCCGGGTTCATTTCCTTTAAGCCGACGTAGCCCAACTGGCAGAGGCGCTTGTTTCAGACACAAGAGGTTAAGAGTTCGACTCTCTTCGTCGGCAACTTCTTCTTCGGAAGTGATGCAACTGGCAAGACATGCTGGTTTAAGAAACCAGTTCCTGTGGGTTCGAATCCCACCTTCCGAACCAATCTCGCCAACACAAGCGCGCGCGTAACCCAAATGGCAGAGGTGATTCTCTCAAAAAGAATCGTGTGTGGGTTCGAGTCCCACCGCGCGCATCAAGACACATGAAGGACGCGCGCGTGTAACCCAACTCGGCAGAGGTGGCAGGCTTAAAACCTGCTTGATGAAAGTTCGAATCTTTCCACGCGCATTGATTCAAAGTGGCCCGTTGGTCTAGCGGTGATGACGCTGGTCTTTCAAGCCGGAGAGAGGAGTTCAATTCTCCTACGGGCCGCCACTTAAAAATTCATGTGGGCTGTAGCTTTCAATCGGCAGAGCGCTGCGCTGTGAACGCAGTATGTGCGGGTTCGAATCCCGCCGGCCCACCCAACATATCCAGACGGAGACGCCGAGGCCAGTCGGGTCAAAGCCGCTTGAGTCTCAATCGGGAGCGCGCGGGTTCGAATGCCGCGCCCCACGTCCGGGTTAATCTTTCATGGCTCCGTAGCTCAGCGGCGAGAGCGCTCGACTGTCTATCGAGATACATCGCGGGTTCGAGTCCCGCCGGGGCCGTTCACATTCACAGCGCAAGGGTCAGTGGCCAAGCTGGTCTAAGGCAGTCGCCTCATAAGCGACAGAGCGTGAGTTCGAATCTCACCTGACCCACCAATTTTTTCCTCGCGGGAGTAGCTCAAAATAGGAAAGAGCGCAAGTCCGCCAGACTTGAGGCTGCGAGTTCGAGGCTCGTCTCCCGCTCCAATTTTCAAAGAGGGTCAGAAACTCAACTGGACGAGCGCCAGCCTTTTAAGCTGGAAGGTGAGAGTTCGAATCTCTCCTGACCCACTCTTCAAATTTCTTCAACTGGGTATGGTGTAGCTTGCTAGCATCCGAGTCTTGGGAACTCGTGGCGGAGGTTAAAATCCTCCTACCCAGACCAATTTCCACAGAGGGTCAGTAGCTTAACTTTGGCAGAGCGACAGTCTTGCAAACTGTTAGGTCGGGGTTCGACTCCCCGCTGATCCATCACCCCACGCGCCGTCGCGAGAGCGAGCGAGCTTGAGCTTCACTCTCAAGCTTCGCTCGCGCGTGGCGACGAAGATACGGGCCAGTAGCTCAGTTGAATAAGAGCGCCTGTCTTCTAAACAGGTCGTCGCAGGTTTGAGTCCTGTCTGGCCCTCCAAAAGTTGCGCGGTCGAGTAGCTCAGCAAGGCCAGAGCGTCTGTCTTACAAACAGAGGGTCAAAGGTTCGAATCCTTTCTCGACCATTAGTTTTCGATGTCGGCGGCCATGAAAAAAGCGCGCCATCCAGAGACTCGCCGGAAATCCAACCTAAAATTTCTGCAAAGCCTCACCTCTGGACGAACAGCCGGACGCGCGTTGACGAGCAAGCGATTGTTCGTCAGCGCGGGGCGCGGAACCGACATCCGTTCTTGTGGTGTAGCTCAACTGGTAGAGCGCCTGACTGTTAATCAGGACCGTCCCGGTTCGAATCCGAGCGCCACAGCCAACAAAGCACACGCTTTGCGCGCAAACGACGAAAGAGCACGTTAAGCCGCTTATTTTGCAGCATTTAGACTCCTAATCGCCCATTTAACATCATTGAAATTAGTCGGAGCGACGCGCCGCTCCATGGAGCGGTGGCGTCACTCCGTGGAGCGACGCCACCACTCCGTGGAGTGACGCCACCGCTCCGTGGAGGGAATCCACCGCTCCGTGGAGTGACGCCGCTACTCCGTGGAGCGGTGGCGTCACTCCTTTAAGCGGTGGCTTCACTCCGTGGAGCGGTAGCGTCGCTCCGCGAAGGGCCACGTCGCTCCACGGAGTGGCGGCTTCGCTCCGCTTGTCAACATCCACGCCGGAAGAAAGGAGAGTGAGGGAAGATGTATCTCTCAAGAAGAGTCTTGCTGCTGAACGCTTCGTTTGAACCGCTCGGCATGATTGATGTTCCGCGCGCTGTCCGGCTGGTGTGGAAGCGCGCGGCGCAGATGATTGAGACGGACGGCGCGCGAGTCTTGCGCTCGCAGCATTTCGTCTTTGAAGTTCCGAGCGTCGTCCGTCTCGTCGAGTACGTTGACGTGCGCAAGCGACGCCGCGATTCGGGCAAGCAGCGCGTCAGGATTATGGCCCGCGATAAAATGCGTTGCCAGTACTGCGGCGTGAAAGGCGCTCCCTTTGAATTGACGCTCGACCACATCATGCCGCGCTCGCGGGGCGGACGCTCAGACGCGGAAAACCTCTGCGCCGCTTGCCAGCCCTGCAACCAGCGCAAGGGCGACCGCACGCCCGACGAAGCAAGGATGCCGCTGCTCGCGACGCCGAGCGCGCTGCGCTACGGGCTGGACAAAGCCATGCTCCGCCACTACGCAAGCTCGCGCCCCGAATGGCTGCCCTACCTCTTCCTTGATGCCGCATAAATAAAGTCCAAAGTCCAAGGTCGAAGACTCGCTTTCCGACCTTGGACTTTGGACTTTGGACTTGTGACCTTGGACTTTATTTTAAGCGAAGAGGGCGGCGCGTGTGAGCGGCCCGACTTTGCCGTCAACGGTCAAGCTCTTCTCTTTCTGAAAAGCTTTGATGGCGTCGGCGGTCTGCTTGCCGAAGATGCCGTCAACGCCTTCGACGGGCAGGCGTCCGAGCGCGACCAGCCGCTCCTGTATGAAGCGCACATCGTTGCCCTTGTCTTTCAACTGCAAGGGACGATGCTGCGGCGGCTCCTTGGTGGTCGTCGTCTTGGTCTTAACGATGGAGGTGTCGAGGCGGCGCGTCGCTTCCGTCCAGACGGCATCGAGCCCGCCCTTCTTGAAGAGACGGCTGCACTCCGCGATGGTCATTCCAGGCAACTGCACGTGCGGCTTGTCAATAAACTTTTTCCAGTTGCCGCCCCATTCAAGGCCGCGCTTGACCGCTTCGCCGCCGATGGCGACGAACGTCGAGTTGGCCGTGAAGTCAGGCTTGCCGTTGACGAACGGGCAGAGGTCAACCGCCAGCCCGTAGTTGTGGTTAGACTGCCCGCCTTTCGCGTTGGTGACGCGCGGGCCGGGCTTGGTGCGTCCCTGCGCGAAGAGGGCGTCCTGCTCGGCGAAGGTGCGAAGACCCTGCACGACCTCGACCTGCGTGCCGCGTTGCGCGAAGGCTTCAATCAAGTCGCGTATGCGCTTGGCCAGTTCCGGGTGCACTTTCTCCAATCGTTTTTCTGATGTGGGGTTCATTTAATCATCTCGCTCCAATTCTGGAAGGGTAGGGTTTCAATGTCTCTTCAGACGCGCCGCTTCACTGTCAACAAAAGCGGCGCGGGGCAGCCAGACTCAAGCGGCTGGCCCGGCTGCGCAGAGTATCACGAGATGCCCTGCGGACGGCAAGGATTTAATTCAAGCGCGCCGGTTGGCCGCGCGCTGTCGGCTTGCGCTAGCGCTGGCAGACGCGCTTGACATGACTGAGCGCGGGGCGTAAACTTTCAAACACTTAGTTCAACTTTTGGAAAGCTGTACTCGCGCGGTTTCTGACACTTGAGGCCATGCGCGGGAGAAGAGTCCAACACTGAGGCTCTCAACAGTCAGCCGGTGAACGTACGCACCGCTTCCACAAATGTGCCGGAGCTTTCCAGCACACAACAATCGCCCCACGAGGCACAGCCCAAGTGGGGCGATGTCGTGTCTGCCTCACATTAAATCCAAAAGCGCGAAGAGAATCGAAGAGCGCGAACAGCGCGCAGAGCTTCGCTGTCGTCGTTCATCGTTCGCGCCGTTTATGATTCGTCAACGAAGTCAACGGACGCCACCTGCTCGCTGATGTTGCGCCCGAAATCCGCGACGATGATGTGCTCGGGATGCACCGTGTAGGCGTCGAGGGCGGCGCGGTCGCGGAAGGTGGCGACCAGTCCTGTGTCGTAAGAGCGCGGCAGGTTGAGCATGTCGAAGCCGACGCTGAGGCTCAGGACTCCCGGCACGACCGCAGACAAGCGGCGCAAGAGCGCGACGTGTTCATCACGCACCGCTTGCTCTATGTCGGCGCGATATTTCCAAATCACAATATGGGTCAACATAATCTTTAGTCGGTTATCAGCGTAGCCAGTAATCAGAGATTCAGCCTGTCAGTCGCCGGTTATTCGGCGTCCGGCTTTTAGATTGATAGTTGATTAACTGACTACTTCAGGTATTTGTCAAACCAGCCTAGGGTTCTTTCCAGCGCGTCAACGCGATGGCGCGGCTCGCGCAGCCCGTGGCCTTCGCGCGGATAGCGGACGAGCGTTGTGTCTATGCCGCGTCGCTTCAAGGCCATGTACATCTCTTCGGCCTGCGTGATGTGAACGTCGTTGTCCTGCTCGCCGTGCAGAAAGAGCGTCGGCGTTTGCGCGGCCCGCACGTAGCGCAGCGGCGACCAACGCCACAGCAACTCGAAGTCGTCCCAGGGGAAGCCGCCGAACTCCGCGTGAATCAAATCCTGATAGAGCGAGGTCGAGTAGAAGCTGACGAGATTGCTGAGCGAGGCGGAAGCGACCGCCGCCTTGAAGCGCGGCGTCTGCGTGATAATCCAGTTGGTCATAAAGCCGCCGTAAGAGCCGCCGGTCACGCCCATCCTGTCCGTGTCAATCCAGGCGCGTGACCGCGCGACTTCATCAACGCCCAACATCAAATCCCTGTAGTCGCCGCCGCCCCACTCGCGCAACGTCCCGTCGGAAAATTTCTGCCCGTAGCCGTTCGAGCCGCGCGGGTTTAAGAAGAGGACTGCATAGCCGCGCGCCGCGTAAACCTGAAAGGCCGGATTGAAACTGTAGCCGTACATGCCGTGCGGCCCGCCGTGTATGCTGAGGATTAAAGGATAACGCTGGCCCTCACGAAAGTTCAAAGGCTTCATCAGCCAGCCTTGAATATTCGTGCCGTCAAAGCTCTTGAAGTTTATCTCTTCCGGCTGCACGAGCGAGACGCCGCGCGCCAGCGTGTCGTTGTGCGCGCTTAAGCGCAGCGCGAAGCCTTCGTTCAGCCGCTCGACCGAAGAGCGCGTTGACGTTGAGCCGAGCCACACTTCGTGGGGCCGCGTCGCGTCGCTCAGCGTGAAGGCAAACAGCGCGGACGATTGAGCGTTCAAGCTGAAGCTGCTGATTTGATAATAGCGTGAGAAGGGCGCGGACAATTCGTTGAGGGGTCGCGGAGCCGATAGCTCTGACGGCTCGAAGAGAGCTTGCGGCGATGCTCCGTCAATCGAGACGCGATAGATGTGCGTTCGCCCGCGCTGGTTGGCGAGGAAGTAGATTGAGCGACTGTTGGCGGACCAGCGCGGGCTGCGAGCGCGGCGGTCTTGCGCGGCTGTCAGTTCGCGCCCGCGCCCGCCTTCCGCCTCAATCAACCAGACGTGCGTGTCTTCGGCCACGCTGTCAATCGTCGTGATGTCGCGCGTCGTCGCCGTGTAGGCAATCCACTTGCCGTCGGGCGACCACGCAGGCTCATACTCGCAACCCGGCGTCGCCGTCAATTGTCGCACGCGCCCCTGCACATCGACGGCGAAGATGTCGGAGTTGTTGTTCGCTTCAGGGTCAACCTCGTGGTTCGAGAGAAAAGCGATTTCGCTGCCCTGCGGATTCCATGAGAGCGCGTGGTCGTAGAACGCGCCCGAAGTGAGTTGACGCGGCTGCATTCTATCGGCGGGCGCGTCCACATCAACGAGCCAGACGTGCGTCCGCGCGCGGTCGGAAAATCCTGTGCGCGTCTTATATTGAATGCGGTCTACGACGCGCGGGTCGTTCGGCTTCCCCGTCCTCGTCGCAGCGCTTGACGAGGGGCTGTCGCTCTCGTCTTCGACGGCGTTGATGAAGGCGATGCGATGCGAGTCAGGCGACCATGCGAAGGATTCGCCCGCGTAGGTGATGAAGAAGTTGGCGTCATGAACGGCGGCGACCAGGCGCGGTTGTCTATCAGCGACCGCGACGACGTAGATGCCCGCCTGACCTTCGCGCGTGGAGAGAAACGCGATGCGCTTACCGTCGGGCGACCAGCGCGGATTAGACCCGCTCCAATCGGTTGACAACAAGGGGACGGGCGCGCGGCCAGCCGCCTGCGCCTGCAAAGAGATTCGCGCCGTCCGCGCAATCCAGAGCGTCGTGCGCGTCGCCTCGCGCTCCACGGTCGAAACCGTGTACACCACCCACTCGCCATCCGGCGAGATTTGCGCATCTCCCACACCCGCCACGCGCAGCACATCCTCAGCCGTCATCCCGCGCCGCGCCTGCGCTTGAGCGCATTGCGCCACCGTCAGGCTCATGCCGCACAACAGAGTAAGGATGAGCAGCCTGCTCTTCTTTGCGCCTTTGCGCCTTTGCGTCAGCTTATATCTGTAAGCCATTAACGACCCTCGTAATTCCATCTCTAATCAACTCTGCTGGCGATTCCATTTTCGCTCACGGCATAAATCTCACGCAAAGGCGCAAAGGGTTGAAAGATTCCATCATGTAATGGTTGACGATGAAAGTTGAGCGAGTTGGTCGTTCAAGAGTTTCCAGACACGTGAGATGTGCGCTTCGGTGGTGCGGATGTTGCCGATGGCGAGGCGGAGGGTGAAGCGGTCGCCCAGGCGTGTGTGTGAGAGATAGGCTGCGCCGCCTGCGTTGAGGTTGTTCATCAAGCTCTCGTTGAGGGCATCGAGGCGGGCGGCGCGGGCGGGTTCGGTTTCGCCTTCCGTGTGTTCCGTCTCGCCGCCTTGCGCGGGAGGGCAGGCGCGGAAGCAGACGAGGCTGAAGGGGACTGGGGCGAGCAGTTCCCAGTGGGGCGATTGTTCGACCCATGTGGCGAAGAGGCGGGCGAGGCGGCAGTGTTCGCGCAGGCGCGCGGCGAGGCCGTTGTGGCCGAAGTAGCGAAGAATCATCCAGAGCTTGAGGGCGCGGAAGCGGCGGCCCAGTTGGATGCCGTAGTCCATGCCGTTGCGCACGGTGTCGCTCTCTGTGGTGCGCAGGTATTCGGGGACGAGCGAGAAGGCGCGGCGCAGGATGTCCATGTGACGACAGTAGAGGACGGAGAGGTCGAAGGGCGTGAAGAGCCACTTGTGCGGGTTGGTGACGAGCGAGTCGGCGCGCTCGCAGCCGTCGAAGTGTTCGCGCAACTCCGGCACGATTGCCGCCGAGCCTGCGTAAGCCGCGTCAACGTGAAGCCAGAGCTTGTGTCGTTCGCAGATGTCTGCAATCGCAGGCACGGGGTCAACGCTGCTGGTCGAAGTTGTGCCGACAGTGGCGACGACGCAGAAGGGAACGTGGCCCTGCGCTTTGTCCGTCTCGATGGCTTGGGCGAGGGCGGCGGCGTCCATGCGAAACTCTGCGTCTGTGGGAATCTTGCAGAGCGAGCGTTGGCCGAGGCCGAGCGTGATGACTGCCTTTTCGATGGACGAGTGTGATTGCTCGGAGACGTAGACGCGCAGGAGCGGCAAGTCCGCGCGACCGCTCATGCCGTCTTCGCGGATGCGAAGGTTTAGTTGCTCGCGGGCGGCGGCGATGGCGTGCATGCTTGAGACGGAAGCCGTGTCGTAGATGATGCCTTCGAACGACGGCGGGAGGCTCATCAACTGTCGCAGCCAAGAGAGCGCGACCTCTTCGAGTTCGGTCGAGGCGGGCGAGGTGCGCCAGAGCATAGCTTTGGTGTCGAAGGCGGCGCTGAGCATTTCGCCGAAGATGCCGGGGGCCGAAGTTGAGGTCGAGAAGTAGGCGAAGAAGGAAGGATGATTCCAATGCGTGAGGGCCGGGACGATGAGGCGGTCAACGTCCGCCAGAATCTCCGACATCGGTTCGCCGTCGGCGGGCGGCGCGGCGGGCAGTTGCGATGTGAGGTCGCCCGGCTCTACTTGCGAGAGAACGGGCAGTTGCTCGACGCGCTCGAAGTAGTCGCTCATCCAATCAATGAGTTGATGACCGTGGCGACGAAACTCCGCGGCATTCATGTCGCCCGTGAGGGGAGCGGCGTCGCTCCCCTTGCTCTCTTCGTTGCTCATGCGGTTGAGTTCCTTTGCGCCGCTACGGTTCCCTGTGCGCCGTTTGATGGTCGCGGCTTTAGTCCTTTAGGCGGCCAGTTCATCGAGCGGGGGAAACTTGTGTTGCTTGCGTCCGGGCGGGCCGTCGAACTTTTTCGAAGTCTTGTAGAGTTCAAAGTGTCCGTCGGCGGCTTCGGTCGCGCAGCGCGTTCGCAGGGCTTGCATCTCGGTGGCGGTCAGCGGTTGAAAGTCTCCGGCGATGCGCAGGTTTTGATGGAGCACCTTGAGCGAGTCCATGCCGCTGATGGTGGCAGCGACGGGAAGGCTCATGGCATAGCTCAGGGCTTCGGTCGGAGTGACGACGCGCTTCTTCACGGGGTCGCCTTCGCCGCTCATGCTCTTCATGCCGAGCGGGGCGATGCCGCGCCGCAGGAGTTCTGGCAAGACTTGCTGCTCGAAGCTGCGGAAGGTGGCGTCGAAGCAGTTGAGCGGCATCTGCACCGTGTCGAAGGCGTAATCGTGCGCGAGCATGCGTAGGTGAATCGCGGGGTCTTTGTGGCCCGTGAAGCCTACGAAGCGGACGAGTCCGGCGCGGCGCGCTTCGTCCAAAGCTTCGATGACGCCGCCGGGAGCGAAGTGTAAGTCCGGGTCGTTTTCATGAACGACTTCGTGGACTTGCCACAAGTCAAGGTGGTCTGTCTTGAGCCGCCGGAGCGATTCCTTCAACTGCCGCAGGGCCGTCTTTTTGTCGCGCCCGTGCGTGCAAACTTTCGTCATCAGAAAGACCTGCTGGCGACGGCCTTCGAGAGCGCGTCCCATTATCTCTTCGCTCTTGCCCTCGTGATACTCCCATGCGTTGTCCATAAAATTGATGCCCGCATCAATCGCTTCATGCACGATGCGTATGGCCTCGCGCTCCGTCTTGACTAAGCCGAGATGATAGCCGCCGAGAGCCAGCGCCGAAACCTCCGCGCCCGTGCGCCCCAACGCGCGTCTCGGTATCTCACCGAAATTATTGCGCCCTGTCGTCATGATTCTCCCTCCCCTGTCGCACGACGATGCTTCGGAAAGCCGCGCGATTCTTGTTCGTTAATTCGTAAAGCTGAAATTGAAACGTTGAGGCCAGAGTATGACACAAGGGCGCGGCAAGTTGGAAGGATGAAGCAGAAGCGGATGAACGACTTTCAGGGCAGACATGAAAA
Source organism: Blastocatellia bacterium (assembly GCA_033855775.1). Classification (GTDB taxonomy): domain Bacteria; phylum Acidobacteriota; class Blastocatellia; order Pyrinomonadales; family Pyrinomonadaceae; genus DASVTR01. Next base: position 12,282 of record JAWVFT010000101.1, read on the forward strand.
GGGGAAGCCGTCGCTGGCTTCCCCTTCTTCTTTAAGCTCAGGCTTGCTCCTGAGTTCAAGTTTGAGCGTTGCGCTTAGCGGTAGATGTTCTCGCCCTTGTTGTTCTTCCACTCGTTTTCAAAGTACTCGGCGTCTTCATCGGTGCGCGGGTTGACGCCCATCACGATGCCGCCTTCCTGCACGCCCTTCTCGTATTCACGCGCGCGTTCTTCGGGAATGCCGGAGCCGACCAGCGCGCCGACTAAGCCGCCGGTCAAGCCGCCCGCGCCCGCGCCCGCAAGGGCCGCCGCAATCGGGCCGGCGACAATCAAGCCGAGTCCGGGCAGAGCGACCGAAGTGCCGATGGCCGCAATCGCCGCCAGCACAGCGCCAACCGTGCCGCCGATGGCCGAGCCGACGCCCGCGCCTTCCAGAGCCTTGTCGCCAAGCTCCGTCTCCTTCACGGTGTTGTCGCCGAAGTGCTTGTTGCGCGTCTCGTCCGACATCAAAAGGTTAACGTCGTCCTTGCCGTAGCCACGGCTTTGCAGCGAGCCGTAGGCGCGCTCCGCGCTGTCGCGGTCACGGAAGAGCCCGGTCATCATCTGGTTGGAACGCTGGCGGGCCGCGCCCGTCGCCGCTTCACCCGCGCCTTCGCTCTTCAGTCCGGTGTTGCCCGTCACCGCTCCCGCGGCTTCCTTCACATCGCCCTTCACGCGCTGCCCGAAAGCAGAAGCTTCCTCGCCCACGCTGTCCTTTTTATCGTCGCTCATCTTTCATCCTTCCTTTCGCTATAACTGCATCCTGACGCGACGCTTTGTAGCGCGCCGCCTCATCCTCTGTGTACGATTTCACGTCTCAATCACGTGTCGTAGATGTGATAGAGCAAGCAGCGTACCGCTTTGTGCTCTACAAAAATTCCAAAAAAACTCGCCGCGTGATTCAAACAGTTCCGCGAATCCGCGTTATGTGATGAAGCCAATAAAAAGGCTCGGAAACGTTATTCGGTTTGAGGGGAAATTATCATGCTTGCAGTCACTCGTTCATCCGTTCGTTCATCTCTAGCGTTACTCTTAATAGTTCTTTTTTCATTCGGCCCTGTCTTCGCGCAAGGGCAGCCGCAGACCGACAAGAGTTCGGCTCCGGTCGTGACGGCGACGGCCAAAGGCCAGCAGGTGCGCTTCGCCGCTCTCGGCGAAGTTCAGCAGATGCGCGTCGAAGTCTTCGACACCTACGGGCAGAAAATATTTGATTCATCTTTCATCAAGGGCAATCTCTACGACTGGCATTTGACAGACCAGCAGGGCCAGCGCGTCGCCGACGGCTCTTATCTATACCTCGTCACCACGCGCGACTTCGCGGAGCAGTTGAACCAGAAGTACGGCAACGTCCTGCTTCAACAGCAGCAGGTTTCGCTTGAGTTGGTCGGGCGCAAATCTTTGCCTGAGACGCAATCGCCAGCGCTCGAAGCCAACCGTCAAGCGGAAAAGCAATCTCTGGTTGATAGAGTCGGCGTCGAAGTCCCCGTCGCCGACAACGCCGCGACGAGCGGCACGGATTCAAACACCACGCGAAGCGGCGGCGCCACTACCGGCAAGCAGGCGGACGCGGCGCAATCGCCCACGGCCGCCGCCAACGGCTCAGGCACGACCAATCGCCTGACGAAGTGGACGGACGGTGCTAACGCCGTGCTCGGCGATTCCGTCATCACGGAGTCCGGCGGCAACGTCGGCATCGGAACCAACGCTCCGGCCAACGCCTTCACCGTTCGTCGCAACGGCGGCACGGCGGGCGTTCACAACTTCGGCGAACTGTTCGTTGACCGCGACGACCGCACACGCTCGGCCTCCATGATTCTCGGCACCGGCGGTCAACTGAAGTGGATTTTCGGAATGCCCTTCCAGTCCGACGGCTTTCAGATTTACGACTTGATTGCCAACCAGTCGCGCTTCTTCGTCGAGCCGACCAACGGCTTCATCGGCGTCAACACCACAACGCCCACGCAGCGCTTCGAGGTCGCGGGCAACATCAAACTGAGCGGCCCGAACAGCGCCATCGTCTTCTCGGACGGCTCGACCATGAGCACGGCCAGCGCGGGCGGCGGCGGAACGCCTTCGGGCAACAACATCGTCACGGCCCTCAACGACGTTTCGACCAACACGCTCATCGGCGAAAATCGTTTGTCGCCCAACCTCGTCAGGTTCGCGCCCGCCGCGCCGCAGCTTTCGGTCGGCGACGCCAACGGCACCGCGCCGATGATTAACCTGCGCGGCGGCTCAACCTGTTGCAGCGGCCCCGGTGGTTTCACTCCCGCCGACTTCAAGGTCTTCCAGAACGGCAGCTTCGTCGCCACCGGCAACCTGGGCATCGGCGTCTCGCCCATGCAGGGCAAGGGCTACCGCACCTCCTGGGACTCTTACAAGGGCGCGTTCCGCTCCGGCTACGCCGACGCCGAATGGGACGACGCCAACGTCGGCTTCTTCTCTTGGGCGGGCGGCTCGAACTCGACCGCCATCGGCCTCTACGCGCTGGCCTTCGGCGACACCAACTCCGCCGAGAGCACCTCGTCCATCGTCTTCGGCAGCGGCAATCAGGTGAAGGGCGCGGCTGGCTTTTCGGCTGGCGCGGGCAATCGCGTCTGCGATACCTACGGCGTCGCCTTCGGCAACAAGGCGCAGTCGGGCGGCCCGCTCATCAACGGCAAGTGCGACCCGGACAGCTTCAACATTCATGGCCTGGCGGCGGTCGCCATCGGCTACAACGTGACGGCTGACAAAGACCACACGACGGCGATGGGCAAGTTCGCTTCGAACAACGGCTTCAGCGGAACCTTCATCTGGAGTGATGGCTCCGCGACGGCTTCAGCCGACACTTTCCGCAACACCGCGAACAACGAATTCGCTCTGCGCGCCACGGGCGGCTTCCGCTTTCGCACGAACCTGACCGGCACGACCGGCTGTAATCTTCCCGCAGGCTCCGGCGTCTTCAACTGCACATCGAGCCGCTACACGAAAGAGAACTTCACGGCGGTCAACGGCGACGACGTGCTCGCGCGCCTGCGCAAGATTCCCGTCACCTCCTGGAACTACATCGCCGAAGGACAGCAAACGCGCCACATGGGGCCGATGGCCGAAGACTTCTATCAGGCTTTCAATCTGGGCACGGGCAACAATTCAATCGGCGTGCAGGATTTGGCGGGCGTCAGCCTCGTCGCCATCAAGGCTCTCGAACAGCGCACCGCGCAGCTTCAGCAGAAGACCGCCGAAGTCGAACAACTCCGCGCCGAAGTGAGCGACTTGAAAGCCCAGTTTGAAATCATCAAGCGCGACATGCAGTCGAACACGAAGAAGCGCACAGCGAAGCATCGTCGCTAAGCATCGTCGCTAAGCGACGTGAGCCAAACTACAGTCGCGCCTTGCGCCAGCGAGACGTGACCATTCAAGAGCGGCGTGTGCCACAGCACGCCGCTCTTTCGCTTTTAGCCATGCCGGCGCTTTCCGCCGCAATCGCTTGCGCCCGCGCTTTCCGCGTTCAACCTTCATCCGTCGCTTGTCCGTGGGGCCGGTTCGGAAACGAATCGCAAATCGAAGAATCGCGTTTTGCGAAATCGTCTAAATCGCGTATTATTCGTTCACTCTTAGGTAGCAGAATTTCACGCATCACTCTGGGCGCAAGCTTTAACGATAAGAATTCAAAAGCGCGAGACAAGGCATCAGCCAGACCTCTCTCGCCGTCCGTCATCTGAAAGGAGCAAGGGCAGCTTTTTTTTGGAGAGCCGCTCGATTAATCTGAAAGCCATGAGAAAATTTCTATCCCTGACGCTCGTTCTTTTAATGCTGGCGAGCGCCTGCGTGCAAAAGCAAGCGGAAAACACCGTGCGCATCGGCGTCTTCATGTCGCTCACCGGGAGCACCGCCAACTTCGGCATCTCTTCGGTCAACGGCATCAAGATGGCCGCCGACGAAGCCAACGCGCAGGGCGGCATAAGCGGCAAGCAGATTGAACTGCTGGTGCAGGACGACCGCTCGGACGCCGCCGAAGCCGCAACAATCGTCACCAAGTTTGTGACACAGGATAAGGTGCAGGCTATCCTCGGCGAAGTCGCCAGTTCGCGCTCGATTGCCGCCGCGCCGATTGCGCAGAACGCCAAAATCCCTATGCTCTCGCCCTCTTCGACCAACCCGGAAGTGACGCGCAAGGGCGACTACATTTTCCGCACCTGCTTTACAGACCCGATTCAGGGCGCGGCCATCGGCGAGTTTGCCGCCAAGAATTTGAACGCCAGACGCGCCGGAATCCTGATTGACAGAAAGAACGACTACTCGGTCGGCCTCGGACAGTTCATCAGCGACACCTTCAAGAAGAACGGCGGGCAAATCGTCGTCGAGCAGTCGTATCAGGAAGGCGACACGGACTTCAACGGCCAGTTGACTTCCATCAAAGCCGCCAACCCGGATGTCATCTTCGTCCCCGGCTATTACGGCGAGGTCGGCTTGATTGCGCAGCAGGCGAAGAAGCTCGGCATCAACGCTCCGCTCCTTGGCGGCGACGGTTGGGACTCGCAGCAGCTTTATCAAATCGGCGGGCAGGCTCTCGTCGGCTCCTACTTCTCGAACCACTATTCGGTTGACGACCCGGACCCGGCTGTGCAGAAGTTCGTCAACGACTACAAGACGCGCTACGGCACGATACCGGACGCGCTGGCCGCGACCGCCTACGATGCCGCGCGCATCATGTTCGACGCCATCAAACGCGCTGGCTCGCTCGAAGGCCCCGCCATTCGTGACGCCCTCGCCAAGACCGCAAACTTTGCAGGGGTCACGGGCATCGTCACCATCAACGCGGAACGCAACGCCGTCAAGCCCATCGTCATGATTCAAATCCAGCAGGGCGGCAAGTACGGCGTCGCCGCGCGCGTCACGCCCGAAGGCGCGACCGCCGCTCCGTCATCGAGCGCTTCGCCCGCCATGTCCGCGTCGCCTGCGGCATCAGCGTCGCCTGCGGCTTCGCCCGCGATGAGCGCGTCGCCCGCGGCCAGCAGTTCGCCTGCCGCCGCCGCTTCGCCCGCCAAAGGGGCGGCGTCGCCGATGGCTTCACCCGCCGCTTCACCGAAGTGACGGGCTAAGGCTGAAACCCCGGGAGCCGGAAGCGCGAAGCTTTCGGCTCCTGCCGAACCAGCTTCACGGATAGTTTTAAGACTACTCATCCACACGTCAGTTATAAGGAAACTAACGCACGCGTATGGGTACTTTCCTGCAACAACTCATCAACGGCATCTCGCTCGGCTCCATTTACGCTCTCATCGCGCTCGGCTACACGATGGTCTACGGCGTCTTGAAGCTCATCAACTTCGCGCATGGCGATGTCTTCATGGTCGGCGCGTTCATGGGCTACTATCTCGCCAACGGCCTTGGCGTGCGCGCCGCGCAGAGCCTCTTCGCCAATCCCGAAGGTAACGCTTTGAGCCGTCTGGTCACGCACGGCATCATCGGCGGCGGCGGCGAGCCTTCGGTCTTTACGGCCCTGCTCATCATGCTGCTGGCGATGCTCATCTGCGCGATTCTTGGCGTCATCATCGAGCGCTTCGCCTATCGCCCGGTGCGCAAATACTCGCGCCTGACCGCGCTCATCACAGCCATCGGCGTTTCGCTCTTGCTGGAAAACGGCGGCCAGTTCGTCTTCGGCGCAGACCCGAAGCCGTTTCCGCAACTCATCGTCTCGCGCAACATCAACTTGCCGGGCGGGGCCGTCATCACCAATCAAGACTTAATCGTGCTCGTCATCGCTATCGCCCTGATGGTCGCGCTGCAAATCGTCGTCTTTCGCACGAAGGTCGGCAAGGCGATGCGCGCCGTCTCATATAATTTGCAGTCGGCCAAGCTGATGGGCATCAACACAGACCGCATCATCGCCTACACGTTCGCTCTGGGTTCTGCGCTGGCGGCGGCGGCGGGCGTGCTGGTGGCGATTCGCATCCCGCGCATCGACCCGCTGATGGGCGTCATTGTCGGCTTGAAGGCTTTCGTCGCGGCGGTCTTGGGCGGCATCGGCAACATACCGGGCGCGGTGCTCGGCGGGTTGCTCATCGGAATGACGGAGACGATGGTGGTCGGCTACCTGTCGCCCACTTACCGCGACGCCGTGGCGTTCGCCATTCTTATTTTGATTCTCCTGTTCCGCCCTTCGGGCCTGCTTGGCTCGGTGGCGCAGGAAAAAGTCTAAGGGCGAAGGATGACGGACGAGCGATTGAAGGGATGAATGAACAGCGCGACCGCTGCCGCCTGTTATTCATCACTCATCGCTTCGCCCTCGTCCCTTAAAAACTTATGTCACGCATCACGCGTAATCTACTGTTCGTTATCGTCGGCATCGCAGTCCTCTACGGGCTTGACTACTTCATGACGAACGGCATCGGCGGCATGGAGATTCCGCCCTTCCACCGGCGCATCATCATGCTAGCCGGGATAGCCATCACGCTCGCCGTCTCGCTCAATCTGATTAACGGCTTCACCGGACAGTTCTCCATCGGCCACGCCGGATTCATGGCCGTCGGGGCATACTCCGGCGCCTACTTCACCGTCTACTACGGCGAGCGTCTGGCGGCGAGCCTCGGCGGCGGAGCCTTCGGCTCGTTCGTCGAGTTCGGGCTGGCGACCATCATCGGAGCCCTGGCCGCCGCCATCGCCGGGCTCATCGTCGGCGTTCCGTCCTTAAGATTGAAGGGCGACTATCTGGCTATCGTCACGCTCGGCTTCGGGCAGATTATCGTCGTCTTCCTGAACAACATCGAAGCGGTCGGCGCGGCGCGCGGCTTCTCCGGCATCCCGATTGTGCAGAGCTTCTTCTGGATTTTCCTGATTGCCGTCTTGACCATCGTCATCGTGCGCAATCTGGTCAAGTCGGCTTTCGGGCGCGCTCTGATTTCGATTCGCGAAGACGAACTGGCGGCGGAAGCGATGGGCGTCAACACGACTCGCTATAAAGTGATGGCCTTCGTCATCTCTTCGGCGATGGCCGGAGCGGCGGGCGTCCTCTTCGCTCACTTCGACGGCTATCTCAACCCGCACTCGTTCGAGTTTCTCAAGTCGGTAGAGATTCTCATCATGGTCATCCTCGGCGGCCTCGGCTCGATTGTCGGCGCGGTCATCGGCGCGATTACGCTGACCGTGCTGCCCGAAGCCCTGCGACAGTTCGCGGAGTACCGGATGATTATCTATTCGCTGCTGCTCATCATCCTGATGATTACGCGGCCACAGGGCTTGCTCGGCGGCATTGACCCATTCAAGGGCTGGCGCGCTCGCCGCCGCGCTAAATCCAGAACCGAAGCCGAAGAGATTACAGCCGAGGACACCAGAAACAACGTCCGGGTTGAGAAGGAGGGCACGGGGACGCACAGATGAGCACACAGGCGACCACCAGCAACGGCAGCGCGACTTTGCAGACGGACAAAGCGACGATTCGCTTCGGCGGCCTCGTCGCCGTCAACGAGCTTGACATGGAAGTGCGCCTCGGCGAAATCTACGGCCTCATTGGCCCGAACGGCGCGGGCAAGACCACCATCTTCAATCTCCTGACCGGAGTTTACGAGCCGACCTCCGGCCAGATATTTTTTCAGGGCAAAGAGATTCAAGGCTTGCGCCCATACCAGATTGCCGCGCGCGGCGTCTCGCGCACGTTTCAAAACATACGTCTCTTCGCGGGCATGACCGTGCTGGAAAACGTGATGACGGCTTGCCACATACACGTCAAGCAAAACTTGGCTGATGCTATCCTGCGCACGCCGCGCTACGACAAGGACGAAGCCGAGCACGAGCAGTTCTGCCTTGAGCTTCTGGACATCTTCGACCTCGCGCGCTTTCAGGATGAAGGCGGAACGAGCTTGCCTTACGGCAGCCAGCGGCGGCTTGAGATTGTCCGCGCGCTCGCCACGCGCCCCAAGCTCTTGCTCTTGGACGAACCGGCAGCCGGGATGAACCCCGCGGAAGCGGAAGAGTTGATGCTGCTCATCAAACAAATCCGCGACCGCTACGGCCTGACCATCCTGCTCGTCGAACACAACATGAAAGTCGTGATGGGCGTCTGCGACCGCATACAGGTCGTGGACTACGGCAAGTCAATCGCGCTCGGCCTGCCCGACGAAATCAAGAACAACCCGAAAGTCATCGAAGCTTATCTAGGAGACTGAACAGCAGGGGAAAGGGGTTAGGGGTTAGGGGTTGGAAAAACAGAACGGCAACGTCGCCGTTGATTTTTCTTCCCCAACCCCCAACCCCTGAACCCCAACCCCTTAGACTTATGCTATCTCTCGAAAATGTGTTCGTTAACTACGGCGCGATTAAGGCTCTGACGGGCGTGTCGCTGCGCGTCGACAAGGGCGAGGTCGTGACGTTGATTGGCGCGAACGGCGCGGGCAAGTCAACGACGCTGAGAACCATCACGGGCTTGCTTGAGCCGGTCGAAGGTCGCGTCGTCTTCGAGGGCGAAGACATCAGCGGCAAGCCGACGCACAAGTTGGTGGCGCGCGGCATCTCCATGTCGCCCGAAGGTCGCGGCGTCTTCGCCAACCTGAGCGTGCGCGAAAATTTGCAGATGGGCGCGTACCTGCAAAAGAATAAGAAAGCCATCGCCTCTGATATGGAGCGCGCCTTTCAATTGTTTCCGCGCTTGAAGGAGCGCGAAGGGCAGAACGCCGGAACTCTTTCGGGCGGCGAACAGCAGATGCTGGCGATGGGGCGCGCGATGATGTCGCGCCCGCGATTGCTGCTGCTTGACGAGCCTTCGCTCGGCCTCGCCCCGCTCGTCGTCCACACCATCTTTCAGGCTATCGAAGAGATACGCAGCAAGGGGACGACGATTCTCCTCGTCGAACAGAACGCCAACGCCGCGCTCAAACACTCGGACCGCGCATACGTTTTAGAGACGGGCAACATCGTCATGGAAGGCAAGTCTTCAGACCTCGCCGCCGACCCGCGCATCAAGGAAGCTTACCTCGGCGAGTGACGGCTAATCTTCATTCATGCCTTTGAGCGTGCGCTCTCTTGCTCGCGCTCGCAAACCCGAAGCTGATTATTCATTCAACGAAGCGCGAGCGGCGACAAGCGCTTCGCCGACGCGCTCCCGGGCAGTCCCGCCCGTCTGCGCCTTCGTCGCCAAAGTCTGTTCCAACGAGAGAGCTTCGTAAACGTCCTCCGCGATGAGCGGCGAGAAGGCGCGCATCTCTTCGAGCGAGAGCGCGTCCAACTCAACTTCGCGCCCGATGGCGTGTAGCACGACGCGGCCCACCGTGTCGTGCGCTTCACGAAACGGCATTCCTTTGCGCGCCAGATAATCGGCCAACTCCGTCGCGTTCATGTAACCGCGCGATGCAGCTTCGCGAGCGCGTTCTTCGCGCACGCGCAAATTGCCGAGCACGGTCGTCGTCACTTCCAGCGCGGCCCTCGTCGTGTCAACCGTATCGAAGACGGCTTCCTTGTCCTCCTGCATGTCCTTGTTATAAGCGAGCGGCAAGCCCTTCAACATCGAGAGCAATGCCAGCGTGTGCCCGAAGACGCGCCCGGCCTTGCCGCGCACCAACTCCATCGAATCAGGATTCTTCTTCTGCGGCATCAGGCTTGAGCCGGTCGCAACCGCATCGCTCAATTCAAAGAAGCCAAACTCTGCGGTCGCATAGATGATAATGTCTTCCGCGAGCCGCGACAGGTGCAGCATGATAAGCGAGGCCGCGGCCGCAAACTCGATGCAGAAGTCGCGGTCGCTAACGCCGTCGAGGCTATTGCGAGAGACGCTTTCAAATTCCAACTCGCGCGCCACCCGTTCGCGGTCAATAGCGAACGATGTTCCGGCCAGAGCCGCCGAGCCGAGCGGCATGACGTTGACGCGCCTGCGTGCTTCCATCAATCGCTCGCGGTCGCGCGCGAGCATCTCGAAATAAGCCAGACACCAGTGAGCCAGCAACACCGGCTGCGCGCGTTGTAGATGCGTGTAGCCGGGAAGCGCTGCCGCCTTGTGCGCTTCTGCCAAATCGAGCAGCGCGCCCTGCGCGTCTTGAACGCGACCCTTCAAAGCGTCAATCTCGCCGCGCAGCCACAGGCGCAAATCCGTCGCCACCTGGTCGTTGCGGCTGCGGCCCGTGTGCAGCTTGCGCCCCGCGTCGCCAATCAACTGCGCGAGCCGCGCCTCGACGAACGAGTGAACATCCTCCGACGGCAACTCTTCAAAGTAGCTCTCGCCCGCCGCCGCGCTCTCAAGAATCTCCTGCAATCCGCTCTTGATTCGCTGCGCTTCATCGTCGCTCAAGACGCCCGCTCCGCGCAGCCCTTCGCAATGCGCGACGCTCGCCCGCACGTCGACCAGAAACAGGCGGCGGTCGAAGCCGAACGAACGATTAAACTCCACAAAGCGTTCGTCGGCCTGCCCCGTAAAGCGTCCGCCCCATAAATTTTTCGACCCGCTCATGCCGCCCTCCAGTCTCATTAAAAGCAAAGGATGAAAGTTAAAAGGCGAAAGGGAAGATACGCGCCGCGCGTTTGCTTGACACGCGCCTGCGCCGCTCACCTGCGCCGCGTTTTATTGTACGGCGCGATGCCTGGCTCCCACAGAAAGATTTGACGAATATGCATCTTGGCTGCTATTTTATGCATCTATGCAGTGATTATGCAAATTGGCTGCATATAACGAGGATGCTGAAAGAGACCAGACAAAAAAAGATTTTGAGCCTGATTCGCGCGCGGCGCATCGGGACGCAGGAAGAGTTAACGGCCCTTTTGGAGCGCGCCGGGATGGTCGCGACGCAATCGAGCGTCTCGCGCGATTTGCTCGAACTCGGCATCGTCAAGCATCGCGGCCACTACGCGTTGCCGCAGGCGCGCAATGGAGCAGCGCGCGGGCTGCTGAGTTTGTCGATGGCGGGCGATGTCCTGATTGTGGCGCAATGCGAGCCGGGGATGGCCTCGGCTGTGGCCGTCGAGATTGACCGCGCGGGGCTGGCGGAGATAGTCGGCACGATTGCGGGCGAGGACACGATTTTCATCGCCACCGCCGAACACAAAGCGCAACGCGCGGCGGTCAAAAAAATCTGGGAGATATTCGGATAGCGCAACCGGCAGGGAACTCTGAGTTATCAACTTCCTGCTTTTTGTCGGTTGGGAATTGCGGGTCACGAACTACGAAATCATGACAGAGAAAAAAATTAATAAAATCGTGCTGGCGTATTCGGGCGGGTTGGATACGAGCGTCATGCTGCGCTGGCTGAAGGAGCAATACGGGTGCGAGGTCGTCTGCTATTGCGCGGACGTGGGGCAGGGCGAAGAGTTGAACGGCCTTGAGGCGAAGGCGCGCGAGACGGGCGCGTCGAAGCTCTACGTGGAGGATTTGCGGCAGGAGTTTGTCAGCGATTACGTCTGGACTGCGGTGAAAGCCAACGCGATTTACGAGGGCGTTTATCTGCTCGGCACAAGTCTGGCGCGGCCCGTGATTGCGAAGCGGCAGATTGAGATTGCGCGGCTCGAAGGCGCGGACGCAGTGGCGCACGGGGCGACGGGCAAGGGCAACGATCAGGTGCGTTTCGAGTTGACTTACTATGCTCTTGAGCCGGACATCAAGGTCGTCGCGCCGTGGCGCGAGTGGGAGTTTAAGGGGCGCACGGATTTAATCGCCTACGCGGGCGAGCACAACATCCCTGTGACGGCGACGCATGCGAAGCCTTATTCGACCGACCGCAACCTGATGCACGTTTCGTATGAGGGCGGGATTCTGGAAGACCCCTGGGCCGAAGCCCCGGAGGATATTTTCCAGTTGACGAAATCACTGGAAGCGGCGCGCGCCGAGGCCGAGTATGTCGAGATTGGTTTTGAGATGGGCAATCCCGTCTCGGTCAACGGCGAGCGGTTGGGCGCGGTAGCCTTGCTCGAAGCTTTGAACCGCAAGGGCGGCGAGCACGGCATCGGGCGTGTTGACTTGGTAGAGAATCGTTTCGTCGGGATGAAGTCGCGCGGCGTGTACGAGACGCCGGGCGTGACGATTCTACAGGCGGCGCATCGCGCTCTGGAATCCATCACGATGGATAGAGAAGTGTTGCGCCTGCGCGATTCGCTCGGCGTGAAGTTTGCCGAGAGCGTGTACTACGGCTTCTGGTTCGCGCCGGAGTTTGAGTTGATGCGTAATCTAATTGAAGCGACGCAGACGACGGTGACGGGCGACGTGCGTTTGAAGCTTTATAAAGGCAACGCGATGGTCGTTGGCCGCCGCGCGCCGCGCTCGCTCTACAGCGCGAATCTGGCGACCTTCGAGGCAGACAATATCTACGACCAGCGCGACGCCGAAGGCTTTATCAAGCTCAACGCGCTCAGGCTGCGGTTAGGAAAACTCGGTCAATTGCCGGATTGACCGGCGCGCGTGATGAGACGACAAGTGAAGGATTGAGTTAAGTCAGGCGGAAAGGGTTCAGCCATGTTGATGACGAAAGAGGCGGAGACGGATTTCGGGACGACGGTGATGATTGTCGAGGCGGATAAGATTGGCTCGGCTGCTTCGCCGCTCGGTTTGTCGAAAACGGTGGCGGTCGTCGCCGAGTGTGACAAAGCGCGCGCGGGCGATGTGGTCGTCGTGCGCGCTCTGACCGATAGCGCGACTTATAACCAGTTGGAACTCTTGACGGGCAGGCTGGCGAAGATTAATCCGGGCGATGTGTTGATTGGCGTGTTGGGGCGGCGGCGCGCTTTGAAGGGCTTCGTCGGCGACGTTCCGCCGCGAGCGAGCGCGGGCGACAAGCTGCACCTGCTGAACATGGGCGGCGTGATAGGTTATTGCACGGGCCACCATTCCAGTTTGAGCGATGCGATTAGCGTCGAGGTCATCGGGCTGGCGTGCGATGAAGCGGGCCGTGTCCTGAACATCGCGGACGCCGCGCTTGAATTGCGGACGACTTTGGGCGCGTCTGCTCCGCTCGTCATCGTCGCCGGAACGTGCATGAACAGCGGCAAGACCTACGCTGCGACCGAACTCATCAAGCAGGCGACGCGCGCCGGATTGAAAGTCGCGGCGGCGAAGCTGTCGGGCGTCGCGTGCCTGCGCGACACGCTCAACATGGCGGACCACGGAGCGATTGCGACCGCGAGTTTTCTGGATTGCGGGCTGCCTTCGACGGTCGGCGCGGGCGACCTCTCGCCTGTGGCGAAGGCCATCATCGCGCGCTTGAACGAGAGCGCGCCTGACTTAATCGTCATCGAACTCGGCGACGGAATCCTGGGCAGCTACGCGGTTGATTCCGTCTTTGAAGATGCGCAACTGCGCGCGGCGACGGCGGCCATAGTCTTCTGCGCTTCGGATTACGTCGGCGCGTGGGGCGGCATAGAGTTGTTCCGGCGGCGCGGCATCGCTGTGGACGTGGTGGCGGGTTCCGTCACCGATTCGCAGATGGGCGAAGACTACATAGAGCAAGAGTTCGGCGTGCCTGCGGGCAACGCGCGTAGAGACGGCGCGCGACTCTTTCAATTGATTAAGTCTAAAGTCCAAAGTCAAATGTCCAAAGTCAGCGCTTAAGAGACGCGACGATGAAGAGACGCGGCGAGAAGCAGCGATGTGAATGTCAGGAGCAGCGGAGCGATAGATGACGCAGGAGAACGACAACTTAACGAACGATGAAGAAGGCGCAACGACTCGCCGCATCGCTTCATCGTCAACGCCTCCCCGCGTCTCCGCGTCTCCGCGTCCCCGCGTCTCTTCATCGTCGCGTCTGCGTGTCGGAATCTTCGGCGGCTCAGGCTACGGCGGGGCTGAGCTTCTGCGTTTGTTGTTGCAGCGCACGGATGTCGAAGTCGAAGTCGTCACGGCCAACGAGCACGCGGGCAAAGCGGTCGGCGAAGCGCATCGCAATCTTTACGGCCTGACGGATTTGCGCTTCACGCGCGCGCCGGAAGATTTGCAGACGCTCGCCGCGCTCGATTGTCTTTTCCTCGCGTTGCCGCACGGGCAAGCGATGGAGATTGCTCCGCGCGTCCCGGCGGGCATGAAGTTGATAGACCTTTCGGGCGACTTTCGCTTGCGCGACCATGAGGCTTTTCAGACGCACTATGGGCGCGAGCACACTGCGATGGAGACGCAGGGCGAGTTCGTTTACGGCTTGACGGAGACGAACCGCGAGGCTATCAAGAGCGCTCGCTTCATCAGCAATCCCGGCTGCTTTGCGACCGCGACGTTGCTCGGCCTCGCGCCGCTCGTCGCCAACAACCTGCTTACGGGGCGCGTCGTCGTTGACGCCAAGACAGGCTCTTCGGGTTCGGGCGCGAAGGCGGCCGCCAACACGCATCACCCGCAGCGCATGAACTCCTTCTACGCCTACAAGCCTTTCACGCACCAGCACGTGCCGGAAATCGAGCAGGAGTTGCGCAGCGTCGGCGATTGGTCGAGCGAGCTTGTGTTCATGACGCACAGCCTGCCGGTCGCGCGCGGCATCTTCGCCTCCATCTACGCGGAGACGAAGCAGGAGTTGACCGCGGATGAAGCGCGCGCGGTCTTCGCCAATTTTTATAGAGACTCTTTCTTCGTTCGCCTGGTCGAAGGCTCGCCTGATATCAACTGGGTCAAGACGACCAACTTCTGCGACATCGGGCTGGCCGTGCGTGGCCGTCAAATCGTCGTCTTCTCGGCGCTCGATAATCTGGTCAAGGGAGCGGCGGGCCAAGCCGTGCAGAACATGAATCTGATGTTCGGCATGGACGAAAAGACCGGACTGTTGTTGACCGGCAGCAATCCTTGACAGGCATCGTTTCAAGTTTAATGTTCAGGGCTTCAGCCTCTTTGTTTTAACTTGACGCCTGAAATCATAAAGAGATGACAACGAATATTCAGACAACGATTGACGCGGTGATTGAGAGCGAAGACCGCTTTCAGTTGGCGACGTATAAGAAGATGCCCATCGTCGCGGAGAGCGGGCGCGGCGTGTGGCTCCTGGCGGGCGACGGCGAACGCTATCTGGACTTGTACGGCGGTCATGCGGTGGCGGGCGTCGGCCATTGCCACCCGCGCGTCGTCGCGGCCCTGCAAGCGCAAGCCGGGAAGTTGCTCTTCTATTCCAACCTCGTCTACTCGGACGTGCGCGCGCGGGCTGCGGAAAAGTTGGCGAGCCTCGCGCCCGCGCCAATCACGAAAGCCTTCTTCTGCAACTCTGGAACCGAGGCCAACGAGAACGCTATGCGGATGGCGCGCATGGCGACCGGGCGCGAGCAAATCATCACCTTCACGGGCGGCTTTCACGGGCGGACGGCGGACGCCATCAGCGCGACCGCGCTCGGCAAATACAGAGAGCTTGGACGACCGAACGTGCCGGGCCATCTCTTCGCCGAGTTTGGCGACATCGAACAAACAGCCGCGCTCGCGGATGAGACTGTGGCCGCCATTATGCTTGAGCCGATTCAATCGATGGCGGGCGTGCGGCAAGCCGCGCCGGAGTTTTACCGCGCCCTGCGCGACCTTGCGACCGAGCGCGGGATGCTGCTTATCTATGATGAAGTGCAGACGGGCGTCGGGCGCACGGGCGAGTGGTTCTTTGCCGGAAGCGAGGCGGGCGGCACGGTTGTGCCGGACATCATCACGCTGGCGAAGGCTCTCGGCAGCGGCGTTCCCGTCGGCGCGTGTCTGGTCACGGACAATGTGGCCGCGCACATCAAAGAGAACGACCTCGGCACGACCTTCGGCGGCGGGATGCTGGCGATGGCGGCTGTCATCGCTACGCTCGAAGCGATTGAGGCGGACGGGATGCTTGAAAACGTGAAGACAATCGAGCGACACTTGCGCGCGCGCCTCGCCGGTGTCCCGCAGGTGGCGCGCGTGCGCGGACAAGGCTTTCTCCTAGGCATAGAGTTCAAGGAAAAAGCCGCGCCCGTTCATCAAGCCCTGCTCGAACGACGCATCATCACAGGCTCTTCGAGCGACCCGCGCGTGCTCAGGCTCCTGCCGCCGCTCTGCCTGCAACGCGAAGAAGTTGACCTGTTCGTGGATGCGCTAAAAGCAGTGACAAGTGACAAGTGACAAGTGACGAGCAAGCAGTAAAGAAGTGATGAATGATGAGCGATGAGTAATGAGCGATGAGTGATGAGTGAAAATAGTTAGACGCTTATCGCTCGTTACTCATTATCTATCGCTTGTCCCTCATCGCTCATCGCTTCTCTAACTTGGCGCTCGTCGCTTATTACTTGTCACTTGGCACTCGTCACTCGTCACTGTCTTAATGATGAAGAATTTTCTGACCACAGCGGATTGGACGCGGGCGCAGCTTGAGGAGTTGATTGAGGCGGCGCGAGGGTGGAAGCGTGGCGATGAAGCTGGAAAGCCGCTGGCCGGGCGGTCTGTGGCTCTCGTCTTTTTTAATCCGAGTTTGCGGACGCGCGCTTCGATGCAGGTCGGCATTTTCGAGTTGGGCGGCAACGCGGTCGTGCTTGAGCCGGGCGGGACGAGTTGGACGCTGGAACATCGCGCGGGCGCTGTGATGGATGCGGACAAGACGGAGCACGTCAGGGAGTTTGTGCGCGTGCTTGGAAGATACTGCGCAGCCATCGGCGTTCGCACGTTCGCGGCCTTGAAGGATTGGGAGGAAGAGCGGCTCGACCCCGTGCTCGCGGCTTTCGCGCGCGACAGCGAAGTCCCGCTTATCAATCTCGAATCGGCGATGCATCACCCGTGTCAGGCGTTGGCGGACATGATGACGATTCGAGAGAAGTTGGGAGCGGGGCGCAAGCGCGTCGTGCTCACATGGGCCTGGCATCCGAAGCCTTTGCCGATGGCCGTGCCGAATAGCTTCGCGCTGGCGGCGGCGCAGATGGGCCACGACCTCGTTATCGCGCGACCGGGCGGCTACGAGTTGGACGACGAGTTAATGCGCGAGGTTGAAGCGCAGGCTCAACAGAGCGGCGGAAGCTTACAGGTGACGCGCGACATAGAGGCGGCCTTCGACGGCGCAGAAGTCGTCTACGCGAAGAGTTGGGGCAGCCTCCATCACTACGGAGCATCGCACAAGGAGATCGCCGAGCGCGCCGTCTATCGCCAGCGGTGGATTATTGACGAGCCGAAGATGAAGCGGACGAAAGATGCCGTCTTCATGCATTGTCTGCCGGTGCGCCGCAACGTCATCGTCACAGACGGCGTGCTCGATTCCAGGGCTTCGGTCGTCATAGACGAAGCTGAGAATCGCCTGCACGCGCAAAAGGCCGTGCTGGAAAAACTCATCGGCCAGCGATAATCAATTGACCGCTTCGGGGGAGAGCGATGAATCAGCCACGAGACGAGATTAGCGATCAAATGCGGCTCGATTTGCTGCGTGAGGCTCTGCCGTACATACAGCGTTTTCAGGGCAAGACTTTCGTCGTCAAGCTGTCGGGCAAGGCGACCGAAGAGCATGCGAATCTGGCTTCGCTGGCCGAAGAGTTGGCCCTGCTGCATCAGGTCGGGATACGCGTTTGCGTGGTGCATGGCGGCGGCAAGCAGTTGACGGAGTTGGCTTCGCAGATGGGAATCGAGCAGACGATTATCAACGGGCGGCGCGTGACCGACGACGCGACGCTTGAGATGGCGAAGATGATTTTCGCGGGGAAGATTAACACGGACATTCTGGCCGCCTTGCGACATCGCGGCATCGAAGCGGTCGGGCTCTCCGGCGTTGACGGCCAGATGGTTCACGCCGAGCGGCGACCGCCGAAGGAAGTCTTGAACCGCGCGACGGGCGAGCGCGAGCGCGTCGATTACGGGCACGTCGGCGATGTCGTCAGCGTCAACGCGCGGCTGCTCTGCGTGCTGCTCGACCAGGGCTACCTGCCGGTCGTCGCTTCGCTCGGCGCGGACGCCGAAGGGATGGTCTTTAACATCAACGCCGACACGATTGCCTCCGAGTTGGCCGTCCAACTCGAAGCGGAAAAGTTGATTCTGCTCTCGGACGTTGACGGTTTGTACTTGCGCGCGGGCGAGCCTTCGACGAAGCTGTCGCGCCTCTCGGCCGATGAAGCGTTGGCGTTGGTGACAGACGGGACGGCGACGGGCGGGATGATTCCCAAGCTTCAGAGCATCGCGGCTCTGCTCAGGCGCGGCGTCAAAAGCGCGCATATCATCAACGCCTCGCTGCGCAACGCTCTGCTCTCCGAAGTCTTCACGGACGAAGGGACGGGCACGATGATTGTCGCTTAAAAGCCCGTCAGCGAAAGCCGCGACGGCAAGCCTTGACGCCGCGACCGTGAAGCGCTGAATGAAGAGAGCTTGCCCTTCATCCATCGCGTCAACGGTCGCGGCGTTGCTCTTGTTCCTGAGCGCAGACATTGACAAGGCGTCGACCGTTTAATATCGTGCGTGCACGCTGTTGAACTCTTGGGGAAAAAGGAACCGTTGATGATGACACTTTCACGAAAGCTGTGGCTGCCGCTCGCCTGCGCCGTCTTGCTGCTCGGTCTGGCCGGGGGACACGGCAGTCTTGCCCAGACAGAGAAGAGCGGAAGCGCGCCGAAAGTTCATGTGACGACGCCCGTCAATAACCTGATTCGCTACGGCCTCGGCTTGACGTTTATCTCCGGGACGGTCGAGGGGACGGACGTGAAAGAGGTCGGCATTTCGATTCGTCGCGTCGGGACGAATGAAGAGTGGGCGGCGACGAAGAAGGGCGGGAGCTTCGTCGCGGGGCCGACCGGCAAGTGGCTCAAGACGACGCTGGACGGAGACAAGTGGTTCGCCCCGACCAGCAAGTATAGCCTGCCGACCTTCGCCGATTTGCTGCCAGCCGGAAGCGACGAGATGCGCTACATCATCTACGCTTACGCCAAAGACCGCGCCGGACACCGCTCGGAAGAAGAGGGCGTGATGATTATCGTCAGGCGTTAAGCCTTAGCCTCCCGGAGGTTGAAGGGTTAATGGTGACGCCGGAAGTTTAAAGCGCCGGAAGCGTATTGCTCCTGCGCGCAGGCGTCAAGACTTTTTTTGTGACAACCTGCCAGAGTCAGCCGTCGCGCGGTAACTGAAGCTTGAGATGCGTTTGGAAGGTGGCCGGGAGGCGCGCGATTTACTGTGAATGCCGGTGGCCCAACTCGGCCTTGACCACGCCGTAGCACTCGCAGACGCGTTGCTCTATCCCCGGCCGGTCGAGGATGCGTATGTGGCCGCGATGATAGTTAATCAGCCCGGCCTCCTGTAGCTGTTGAGCGACTTCCGTGACGCTGGCGCGGCGCACCCCAAGCAGCGCGGCGATGAACTCCTGCGTCATCTTGAACTCGTCCTTGCCCACGCGGTCATGGTGCATCAGCAGCCAGCGCATCATGCGTTGGTCAACCTTGTGGCGGACGTTGCAGACGACCGACTGCGAGATTTGCGACATCAGCGCGTGCATATACTGCAAGAGCCTTTGTTGAAAGACGCCGCCCCGGCGAAACTCTTCCCTGAGCACGGAAGCCCTGAGCTTGAACGCGCCGCCCGTGTGCTGGATGGTCGCTAGCTTGCTCTCTTCAGTCTCAGAGAGAGCAGAGACTCCGGCCAGCCCTTCGAAGCCGACAAGGCCGACCTCCAGGCCGGAGCCGTCTTCCAAATCTGTCAGCAGAGAGATGACGCTGGTGGTCGGGAAATAGACATGCGCCAGCCGCTCTTCGGGCCTGAAGATAACGTCGGACAGCACAAGCTCGACCGGCTCAAGATGAGGCGAGAGGCGGTCATACTCTTCCTTTGGAAGGCTGGCGAGAATCCGGTTCCGGCCTGTTGCTGTTGGAGCCGTCGTCAACGTTGTTCCTCCTTTGACGGCTGGCCGAGAAGACGGGCTAAGAGATTTCTTAACTGCTCATGGTCTTCGGGATAAGTAATCCAGTCGTTGCCGCTGACGTTCACGTCCGTGCCTTCGAGGTCTGCCCCGTACTTCTCCGCCATGACGACGAGCGGCGTGTGGCCGTCATATTTCGCGTGCTCGCGTATCGCGCGCCCGATGTGTAGAACCCTTTCGAGCGGCTTGCCGACGAGGTTGATGATAATCAAGTCCGCTTTGACGCCGCCGCTCACTCTGTCCATCGCGTCTTCTTCATCCACCGCCAGGAGGACGCGGTAGCCCTCGCGCTGTAGATTCTCTCGCATGAGAGGTCGCGTGTCGTCGTCTTCTTCGACCAGAAAGATGGTCAGTTGATTTTTCGGCTCGCTCATTTTTTGTTTTCGCTGACGCAGCTATTATGCGTTTTAACTGGCAAATCTTTGGCACGATAAAGGACTGAGCAGCATAACCTACTTGCCCGCCCCACAAAGCACGGTTTCGTACTATTGCTCCCACCGTACAAGTGTTATACTTCCACGCAAGTCAGTAGCACGTCAACATTGTCGTTCGACATAAATTTAGTTTAGCAATCTATCCTTGTGCCGACTGCCCTCGCGCTCATTAGCGGAAGGAGATTCGCTCATGCTCGCCAACCACAGCAGCGGCTTACAGACTGCCAATCGCATCCTCAACGAACTGCCGCCGGAAGAATACGAAAGCCTGTCGCCCTATTTGCAGCCCGTCGCCTTACAACTCGGCGATGTGCTCTACTATCCGCAAGACCCGACCACGCATGTTTACTTTCTCAATCGCGGAACGGTGTCGGTCATCACGACTTTTGAAGACGGCGGAAACGTCGAGATTGGGATGGTGGGCAACGAAGGCATGTTCGGCTTAAACGTCGTGCTCGGCAGCGTCGACACGCCGCACGAAGCTTTGGTGCAACTGCCGGGCGACGGCTTTCGGCTGCCCGCGGAGATAGTCAGGAAAGAGTTTAAGAAGGGCGGGCAGCTTCACGATTTGTTGCTCCGCTACACGCAAGCCTTCATCATCCAGATAGCCCAGACCGCCGCCTGCAATCGCTCGCACCCGCTTGGCGGAAGACTGGCGCGCTGGTTGTTGATGAGTCATGACAGGGCGTTGACGGACGAGTTGGAACTGACGCACGAGTTTATCGGCATCATGCTCGGCTCGCGGCGGGCGTGCGTCAGCGAAGCGGCGGGCAAACTGCAAGACGAAGGCGCGATTAGATACAAGCGGGGCCGCATCACCATCGTTGACCGCGCCAAGCTGGAAACAATGACGTGCGAATGTTATCAAGTGATGAAGCGAGAGTTTAACCGCCTGCTCCGCAACCACCGCGCACACTGAAAGTCGGCGACATGCCATCCACGCGCCTTGCGCCGGGACGACGCTTCTCGTCATCATTCCAGACAGCACGCTAACGAAATCTTCATGAAGACTTGGCGCGCTCAAACTCGCGGCGGTTGATTCGACGCCGCGATTGCCTTTGAGCCTGCAATTCGTTTGACGGCCTGACGGAAACTTAAGCGCAGGGGCCGCGAAGGACACTTTCCCGAAAGCGTCCGGCGGAAGAAAAGAAGCAGGTCAACAAAGGTTCTCTCTCTCTTTGGTCGCTGCTTTCCCCGCACGGCCTTACCGTCCGTGTCCTTCACGGAGCCTCTGCCCCTCGCCCACATTCTGCCCTTTGGAAGGCAGATGAAATGCGCACTTCAAACAGTAAACACCGCCCGCGCTCCGTTTGTGGCAAAAAAAGACTGCGGCTGCCAACGCTAAAGACGACGGCTAAGGCTTCAGCAAAGCCACGCCGTCATGCTTCAGCAAAGCCAAGCTCTCTTGGATGAAAGCGAAGCCACGAAAGAGAAGCCGCGCTTTCATGGTTGACGCTGCCGCACGAGCGACACGACAATCGAGCTTGATGAAGGACGACACGACACAGCGTTCAGTCCGAGCGAAGAGTTCTGTTCGCTTGGCGAAGCCTCGATTGAGCCGGTTTGCGCGCCGCTTGCTATTGGAATGGCGACGGCTGGACGCGCTCCGGGATGCGACGTGCGTCGTCGTCGCCGTCTCAGGCGGCGCGGATTCGACGGCGTTGCTCTTGTCGCTCGCGGAGTTGTCGCAGTCCGGGCGCGTCTCGCTCCCGCGCATCGTCGTCGCGCATCTGGACCACTGCCTGCGCGGCGCGGCTTCGCGCGCGGACGCTCTCTGGGTGGCGGAACTGGCGCGGCGTCTGGGCTACGAAAGCAAGCTGAGCAGCGCGATGGTCAGAGAGCAAGCCGCCATAAGCTCCGACAATCTCGAACAGGCCGCGCGCCGCGCGCGTTATGGCTTCCTCGCCACGACGGCGCGCGAGTGTGGCGCAAGCTGCGTCCTCACAGCCCACACGCTTGACGATCAGGCCGAGACGGTTCTCATGCGACTCTTGCGCGGCAGCGGCGCGGACGGGCTCGGCGGCATAGAGGTCGCGCGCCCGCTCGAAGCACGGAGCGACGTGCTGTTGCTGCGCCCGCTGCTCGGTTGGGCCACGCGCCCGCTGACCGAAGACTATTGCCGCGAGCGCGGCGTCGAGTTCAGGCAGGATTTGATGAACGACGACCCGGCGTTCGCGCGCGTGCGTGTCCGCAAAGAATTGCTGCCGCTCTTGCGTTCCTTCAACGGGCGCATCGTTGAAACGCTCGCCCGCACAGCCACTCTGCTACGCGAAGATGCCGCCGCGCTCAACCTCGCCGCCGCCGAATTGCTCGAAGCCGCGAGTGATTGCTCGAACGCCGAGCAGTTGCCCTTGCTCCGCGTCGAAGTCCTGCGCGCGGCGCCCGTGGCCCTGCGCCGTCGCGCGCTCAGGCTGTGGCTGCTGAACGGGCGCGGCCACCTGCGCCGCCTTGATATGGAGCGCCTGCTGGCCGTCGAAAGCCTGCTCGCGGGCGAACGCGGAGGGCGCGCTATCGAACTGCCCGGCGGCGCCAGTGTCTTCAGAAAGCGCGGGCGATTGCGGCTGCAAATCTCAACGGACGAGAAATACAGATTATTAAGTTGAAAAAGGCAGCGGCCATGTCTACAATCAAATGTGTAGCCGCCGCCGCGACACCGGTCGCGTGCGGTTTTCGATTTGTTGGCTGCTTTTGAATGCAGATGCCAGAGGAACAGATGGCCGACGAGATTGTTGAAGTTTACAGCGCCGCCGCGATTGCCGAGCGCGTCCAGACACTCGCCACAGAGATTGCGCGCGATTATGAAGGACGCGAATTGACCATCCTCTGCGTGCTTGAGGACGGCTTTGTCTTTCTGGCCGATTTGCTGCGCCGCCTGACGCTCGCGCCCCGCACGGTCTTCCTTCGCTACGACCATCAATCGCTCGGCGGCCTACAGGATATTTCCTTCAGCACGCAAACCGACCTGACGCGCCGCGACGTATTGCTCGTTGAAGGCGTGCTCGATACGGGCGTGACGCAGGAGTATCTGGTCAAACAACTGGGCGCGCTCGGCGCGGGCAGCGTCAAGCTGTGCGTGCTCGCCGATAAGCCGGACCGCAGGCGCGTCTCTCTTGAGCCGGATTACCGCGCCTTTGAAACGCACGAGCCTTACGTCTTTGGCTACGGCCTCGGCTTTCAGGAGCGTTACCGCGAACTTCCCTTTCTGGGGACGTTTGCCCGCTCTGCGGAAGAGGCGGAAGAGAAAAGCTGACGATTTTCGTTAAGCCGGACTTCGGACAGCGCGCTTCACGCGAGCGCAACGCGGGGGATGCCGCGGGCATCTTACAGTGACAAATGATGAGTGATAAGCGACAAAGATAATTGATGATGACAAGGGAGACGACGGCCCGTTTCAGGCTCGTCGCTCGCTCGTCACATGTCACCGTCTTAAGGTATGATTGGTATCGGAGGCAGGAAAACACTTTGAGTTCTACGGCAAGACAAATAATTTTCTGGCTGTTCATTTTGGTTGGGGCGTTGCTGCTCTATCGCTTTTTCGCCAACCCGCAGGCCAAGAGCGCGCAGCAGGTTGACCAGAATGTGCTGCTCGCCAAAATTAAAAGCAAAGAGCTGAAGCAGGTGACTTTCAAGCAACAGGAAGTCACCGCGCAGGACAGAAGCGGCAATGAGTTTCGGATGGCCTCGTCTAACGAGCAATGGAAGGCCGAATTGATGAAGGCCGCCACCGCTTTGGATAGCGACGGCAAGCCGATGGTCGAAAAGGTTGAGGAAGAATCCAGCAGCAACGGCATGATTTGGGGCGTGCTGTTGAGTTGGGCGCCGATTCTGTTCATCGTCGGCATCTGGATTTTCATGCTCCGGCAGATGCAGTCCGGCGGCAACAAAGCCTTGAGCTTCGGCAAGTCTCGCGCCAAGCTTTTGAACAACCAGCAGAAGCGCGTCACCTTCAAAGACGTAGCGGGCGTCGAAGAGGCCAAAGAGGAGTTGCAGGAAATCATAGAGTTCCTCAAGGAGCCGCAGAAATTCCAGAAACTCGGCGGGCGCATTCCGAAGGGCGTCCTGATGATGGGGCCGCCGGGAACGGGCAAGACCTTGCTGGCCCGCGCCATCGCGGGCGAAGCCAACGTGCCTTTCTTCTCAATCTCCGGTTCCGACTTCGTTGAGATGTTCGTCGGCGTCGGCGCCTCGCGCGTCCGCGACCTCTTCGAGCAGGGCAAGAAGAACGCGCCGTGCATCATCTTCATTGACGAGATTGACGCGGTTGGGCGTCATCGCGGCGCAGGACTCGGCGGCGGCCACGACGAGCGCGAGCAGACTTTGAATCAACTGCTCGTCGAGATGGACGGCTTCGAGTCGAACGACGGCGTGATTCTGATAGCTTCGACCAATCGCCCAGACGTGCTTGACCCCGCTCTGCTCAGGCCGGGACGCTTCGACCGTCGCGTCGTCGTCTCTCGTCCGGACGTGCGCGGGCGCGAAGGCATCCTGAAGGTTCACACACGCAAGATTCCGCTCGGTGAAGATGTTGACATCAGCATCATCGCGCGCGGCACGCCCGGCTTCACCGGCGCGGACTTGGCGAACCTCGTCAACGAAGCGGCCTTGAACGCGGCGCGCTACAACAAGAAGATGGTCGCCATGCCTGACTTCGAGTTGGCGAAAGACAAAGTTCTGATGGGCGCCGAGCGCAAGAGCATGGTCATCTCGAACGAAGAGAAGCGCATCACCGCTTATCACGAAGCGGGACATACGCTCGTCGGCCTCAAGGTTCCGAACGCCGACCCCGTTCATAAAGTGACGATTATTCCGCGCGGCATGGCTCTCGGCGTCACGCAGCAGTTGCCCGAAGGCGACCGCCACAACTACTCGAAAGAATATCTGCTCGGACAGATTGCTATCCTGATGGGCGGGCGCATCGCCGAAGAGACTTTCCTCGGCAACATCACTACGGGAGCAAGCAACGACATCGAGCGCGCGACCGAACTGTCGCGGGCGATGGTCTGCGAGTATGGGATGTCCGATTTGGGGCCGCTGACCTTCGGCAAGAAGGAAGAGCAAATCTTTCTTGGTCGTGAGATTGCGCAGCACCGGGATTTTTCCGAAGACACTGCCATCAAGATTGACCAGGAAGTGAGGAAGATTATCTCGGAGCAGTACGGGCGGGCCAAGCAGATTATCGAAGACAACCGCGAGACGATGATCAGGCTCTCCGAGACGCTGCTCGAACGCGAATCGCTCGACGGCGTGCAAATCAGGCGCGTCGTCGCCGGGCTGCCGCTCGACGCCGAAACGCCGCCGCCTTCGGACGACGACGAAAGGCCACAACTCAAAGAGCCTGCGGTCAAACCGTTGAAGCCCATCTTGCCGCCGATTACCGGCAGCAATCCCGCCACCGCATAAGCTTCTCGCGGCAACGGGCATAGTCAAGAGCTAAGGCAAAAGTAAGGATGACATCTTTGCTTTTGCCTTTTGCTTTTGGCCCGCGCCTTTTATAGTTGGTCGCATGGTCACGCGCGATTGGAAACTGCTGCTCCACACTTTGTCGTTCGGCCAGCGGACGCTCGTAATGGGCGTTATCAACCTCACGCCCGACAGCTTCAGCAGCAGCGGCGGGCGACGCTTGACACGCAAGCGCGCTTGGGAGCAGGCCGAGTTGATGATTGAAAACGGCGCGGACCTCATAGACATTGGCGGCGAATCCACGCGCCCCGGCGCCAGCGCCGTTTCGGAAGAAGAAGAGATTCATCGCCTTGAGCATTTTCTCACCGCGATGATGATTTTTAATGGCGACGTGCCGTACTCGATTGACACGACGAAGGCTGCCGTCGCGCGCGTCGCGCTCAAGGCCGGAGTGTCAATCGTCAACGATATTTCCGGCCTTCGTTTCGACCCGTCGCTCGCAGACGTAGTGGCTAATCACAATGCCGGCCTCATCCTGATGCATTCGCGCGGGACGTTTGAAACGATGCACAAGCTGAAGCCCGTGAAGAACATTATGACGGAGGTGAAGAAAGGCTGGCGGCGGAGCATCAACGAAGCGGAGCGGCGCGGCGTCAAGCGAGAGCGGATAATTCTAGACCCCGGCATCGGCTTCAGCAAGAGCCAGCAGCAGAACATAGAGTTGGTGGCGCGGCTTGACGAACTGGCGCGCGAGTTCAACGACTTTCCGCTGCTCGTCGGGACTTCGCGCAAGTCTTTCATCGGTCGTTTGCTCAACGGCGCGCCGGTCAACAAGCGTATCCACGGCACGATGGCGACCGTCGCGGCTGCCGTCATGCGCGGCGCGCAGATAGTCCGCGTCCATGACGTGCGTGCCTGCGTCGAAACTGTCCGCGTCGTTGACGCGATTAAAAAAGCGTCGGCCCACAGCCACGTTGCCTGAGCCACTTCAACATGACAATTATTCTTGAAACCGAACGAGTAAGATTGCGAACGTGGTCGCTTGACGATGCGCCGGACAGCTACGCGATTTGGAGCGACCCGGAAGTGATGCGTTACATCGGCGACGGCCAGCCGTACCGCGACCTTGAGCAGACGCGCGGCTGGGTGCAGCGGATGATTGCGCATCAGGAGCGGCACGGCTTCTGCTACTGGGCCGTGGTGGATAAAGAGAGTGAGCAACTGATTGGCAGTTGCGGGCTGACTTATCAGCGGGATGGCAGTCTTCCGATTGACTTCGGCTATACTCTGGCGCGCGATTGGTGGGGACGCGGGCTAGGGACGGAAATGGCTGGCGCAGCCTTGCGCCACGTTTTCGAGCATCTGCCGGCAGTGACGGAAATCGTCGCCAGCGTTGATTCCAGAAACGTCGCATCGCGGCGCGTGCTGGAAAGAATCGGCTTCGTCTATGACCGGACGGAACAACTCAAAGAAGGCGTTGACCTCTGGTACAAGGTGGCACGCCGCGCCGCTTGATGAAGCGCATTCGGATGGAGAACATTGAAATGACCTTGACGCAGAAACTCTGGCGCGTGGCGGCCTTAATCGTCGCGCTCCTGTTCGTCTCAGGCTTCCGCGAGTGCTACAAGCCTGTGACGAAGAACCAACTGCCGACGCGGATTCGCACCGTCGCCGTCCCTGCTTTCCAGAACAACGCCCTGCGCTACAAGATTGAATCGCGGTTCACCGAGGCCGTCATCAACGAGATTGTGCGACGCGGGCGCGGGATTCGCGTGCAGGGCGAACGCGAGGGCGCCGACGCCGTGATTGACGGCGTTATCAAGAGCTTCAACTTCTCCGGCGTGCTCTTGGATGACCGCGGGCGTTCGCGCATTTTTGAAGTGACGATAACAGCCGCCGTCACCGTCCGCGATCAGGTGGAAAATCGCGTCCTCTACGATAATCAGAACTACGTCTTTCGCGGCGAGTTTGAGTTTGCCAACGACCCGCGCTCCTACTTCAACGAAGAAGACCCGGCTGTCCTGCGCATGGCCCGCAGTTTCGCCGAGTCAATCGTCTCCGTTCTCGTCAACGGCTTCGGCGTCAATCAGGAAAAATGAGCGCTCTCTCGCGTGAAGATTTACGAAAGGCTTTGAAGGCCAGTCGCATCGAGCCGCTCTACCTGCTCTTTGGCGCGGAGAGCTACCTGCGCGACCTGGCGGCTCGCGCCATCTCCGAAGTCGCGTTGCGCGACGCTCCCCTGCGCGAGTTTAACGAATCGAGCTTTAGTCTCAACAGCGTTGACGTGCAGCAGGCGATTGCCGCCGCCGAGCAGTTGCCGATGATGACGGCGCGGCGCGTCGTGCGCGTCACAGAGTTCAGCCGCCTGCGCGAAGCCGACGAGGAAGCTCTGGCGCGTTATCTCGCGCGCCCCGCCACGTCGAGCGTCGTCATCTTCAGCGCAGACGATTTGGACAAACGACGCAAGCTGAGCAAGCACTTGCTCGAAGCCTGCGTGAGCGTCGAGTTTGCGCCTTTGAGCGATGCGGAGTTGGCGACGTGGGCCAAGTCGCGGCTGCGAGAATTGAAGGCGGAGACGGACGAACGCTCGCTGCACCAGCTAATCGCGCTCGTCGGCTCGGACGTGCGCACGCTCTCGAACGAGTTGGAGAAACTGGCGACCGCGGCTCTGCCTTCCGGGCGCATCACGATGGAGATGATTGACACGCTCGTCGGGCGTTCGCGCGTGCTCTCGAATTTCGAATTGACAGACCACTTGGTCGCGCGCAATCGTCGTCGCGCCTTGCAGACCTTGCAGCGTCTTTTGGACGACGGCGCGGAGCCTGTCATGCTCATCGGACTCATCGCGGGCAACTTTCATCGCCTCGCCCTCGCCAAAGAATTGATGGCGCGCGGCGCGGCCAAGGAAGAGGTCTTCCGTCTGGTGGCGATGCCCTACAGCAAACGCGAGGAGTTTCTCGCCACCGCCCGCCGCACCGAACCCGGCGCGCTCGCGCGCAGCATCGAACGCATCGCCGCCGCAGACCTCGCCATCAAGACTTCGCAGGCCACGCCGCGCCTTCAGCTTGAGCTTTTAGTCTGCGAGCTTTCAGCTTGAAAGCTCAGCTATTGAACTTGACGCAAAGCAGCCATCTAAAGCGGACGCAAAAAGGCGAGGCTGGCCGAATTGACTCGGCCAGCCTCGCCTTTTGAAATTTGATGAAAGGCTGCGGCTACTTAGTGCTCGCCTGATTGACGCGTGCCGTCAGCCTCGATTTGTGGCGGGCGGCGGCATTGCGATGCAGCACGCCCTTCTGCACGGCTTTATCAATCGTGGAAATAGTCTCAGGCAAGAGCGTCTGCAACTCGTCCGTCTTGCCGCCGGACATCGCCGCGCGTAGTTTTCTGATGGAAGTCCGCAGGCGTCCGCGATTGCTCTTATTAACCAGGCGACGTTTCTCGCTCTGGCGCACGCGCTTCTCTGATGATTTATGATTAGGCATCGAAATCTCCGTAAAATCAGTTCTTCAATAATTGATGCTCGCCCGGCACATAACAGGGAAGCCCAAGAGGGCGAGCGAGCACAAGCGAGAAAGTATAGGAGGCAGCCCCGCTTGTGTCAAGGCGCGGGCGCGGGCTGCGGGCCCGTTTTCGCTCAATAATCTACTGTTGACACTCACGCGCGCCGTGTAGTAGCGTCACCTTCATAACATATGCAAGCGAACTTTCCGCAGCCTCATAGGCCCGACCGCACAGCCCTGAAACTGCGTCCGTCACAAGGAGATTTCCAGAACTTTTGAAGAAAATCGAAATACCACCCAGAGGCTTGGAGACGCTCTTCGGCGTCCACGACCAGAACATCAAATATCTTGAGTCGCTGCTGGATGTGCGCGTCAACGCGCGCGGGCAGGAGTTGACCGTTGACGGCGACCCGAAGGATGTCGAAACCGCCGAGCGCATCCTCGAAGACTTCGCCGCGCTCTTTATCGAAGGCAAAAGTTTCACAGACAAAGAACTGCGCGAAGCCTTTGCCCAAATCGCCGAAGACCGCGCCTACTCTTTGCGCGACTACTTCACGAAGGCGCGCTTCAACCCGACCGGCAAAAAGCAGGTCGCGCCGAAGTCGGCCAACCAGCGTCGCTACATCGAAGCCATCCAGAACAAGGATGTCGTCTTCGGCGTCGGTGTCGCGGGCACGGGCAAGACTTATCTGGCCGTGGCGATGGCCGTGCAGGCGTTGATGCAGAAGCAGGTCAATCGCATCGTGCTGGCCCGCCCGGCGGTCGAGGCAGGGGAAAAGCTAGGCTTCCTGCCCGGCGATTTGCAGGACAAGGTTGACCCATACCTGCGCCCGCTCTACGACGCCCTCTTCGATTTGATTGACTACGAGCGCGCGGCAAAGTTGTTGGAGAAGCGCGTCATCGAAGTCGCGCCGCTGGCCTTCATGCGTGGCCGCACGCTGGCCGACGCCTTCATCATTTTAGACGAAGCACAGAACACGACGGGCGAGCAGATGAAGATGTTTCTGACGCGCATCGGCTACGGCTCGAAGGCTGTCATCACAGGCGACGTGACGCAGATTGACTTGCCGACCGGCAAGCGCAGCGGCCTCGTCGAAGCCGAACGAGTCCTCGCAGGCGTCGAAGACATAGAGTTCGTCTACTTCACCGAGAAGGATGTCGTCCGTCACCGCCTCGTCCAGATGATTATCAAAGCCTACGAGGCGCATTCGACCAAGAGCAATATTTAAAAAGCAGTGACGAGCAGCAAGTGACGAGTGACGAGCAGGAAAGAGCAGTGTTGAGAGTTGAGTGAGAGACGTTCTTGCTCGTTACTTATTACTCATCGCTCATCGCTCGTCTCTCATCGCTCATTGCTTGTCGCTTTTTTCTCTTGCTCGTCACTCGTCACTTGCTGCTCGTCAACTGTTTTCCAATGATTGAAGTTGTCAATCGCCAGCGCAAGGTCAGGCTTGATTGCGAGCGTTGGGAGAAGTTTGCGGCGCGGGTCTTGAAGGTCGCTCCGGCGCGAGGGGCGGGCGTGACGGTGGCGTTCGTGTCAGACCGTGTGATGCGGGAGCTTAACGGGCGTTGGCGCGGGAAACGTGGGACGACGGATGTGCTGTCGTTTCCGGCGGGGCAGGACGAGTTTGAAAAGGCGGCGGGCCAGACGTTGGGCGATGTGGTGATTTCGGTTGAGCAGGCGGCGCGGCAGGCTGCGGAGCACGGGCTGGAATTTGATGAAGAGGTGGCGCAGTTGATTTTGCATGGGACGCTGCACTTGTGCGGTTACGACCATGAGCGTGACGATGGCGAGATGAACCGTTTGGAAGTGCGCTTGCGCCGCCGTCTCGGTATATAATGTGTAGGCTATCGGCGGTCGGCCGGTTGAGCGGCCAGCGAAGGCTGTTGAATGGCTTGCTCGTCTTGCTCACAGTTTGCCCTTCGGGATAATTCCTGGCTGGCGGCTGACGGTTGATAGCTTGTGCGTTTACATTATGGGAATCGAAATCGGGATCACCTGTCTGCTGCTCGTCGCCTTGACGTTTCTCGCTACGGTTGACATGGCCTTCGGCCAGTTGAGCGATGTCGGCTTGCGCCTGTTGATTGCCGAGGCGGAAGAGCAACCGGCGGCGCGCTCGACGCCGTTTCTGAAAGAGATACTTGAGAATCGCCCGCGCTTTCGCTTCACCATTTCAGCGGCGGTGCAGATTATGCTGGTCGCCGCTTCGGTGCTGATTACGGCCATCGCGTTGCGCGCCTTTTCGCTCGAATCGTTTTCGCAAACGCGCCTCATCCTCGCGGCCCTCGTCGCCGGGTTGACCCTTGCCTTCATCTTTCGCCAGTTGATTCCACGACTGATTACGCTGCGCAATCCAGAGAGAGTCCTGCTCTTTTCGTTGCCGCTGGTGCGTCCCTTTTATCGCTTGCTGTCGTTTGCCGCAGACCCTATGCACAGGTTCGTTGATCGCATGCGGCGCGAGCGTCCTACGCCGGAGAACGGCGCGGACGAGGAAGCGGAAGACAACGGCGGCGACATTCAAGCCTTGATTGATGTCGGCGAGGAAGAGGGGATTCTCGAAGAGGAAGAGGGCGAGTTAATCCACTCGATAATCGAGTTTGGCGACACGCGCGTTAATGAAGTGATGACGCCGCGCACGGAGATTGTCGCTCTGCCCATCAGCGCGACCGTGCGCGAGGCGCGCGACCTGATGATTGAATCGAAGTACTCGCGCCTGCCCGTCTACCGCGAGCAGATTGATAACATCGAGGGCTTGATTTACCTGCGCGATTTGCTGCAATGCTGGGCCGAAGGCAAGGAGGACGAGAAGTGCGCGCCGCTCTTGCGCCTTGTCTATTTCGTGCCTGAGACGAAGCCGGTCGCAGACCTTCTGGAAGAGATGCAGAAGGCGCACGTCCAACTGGCGATAGTGATTGACGAGTACGGCGGCATCGCAGGGTTGGTGACGGTCGAAGATATTTTGGAAGAGATTGTCGGCGAAATCGAAGACGAGGATATTGAGCACGAGGAGATAGTGGAAATCGTCGAAGGTAGCGACGGCTATTATGATGTTCTCGGCTCGACGGAGATAGGAAAGATTGAACGGCTCTTCGACATGGAAATCGAAGATGATGACTTTACGACTATCGCCGGATTGGTCATCAGCGAGTCGGGCTATGTACCGCGCGCGGGCGAACGCCTCGCCTTTCGCGGCCTCGATGTCGAAGTGTTGGACGCAGACGACCGCCGCATCAATCGCGTCCGCCTGCGCCGCGTCTTAGAGAGTCAGGCACAGGAACAAGGATGAACGATGACAGCGGAGCGGCGACGGCGAGAGATGACAGCCTTGAGCAAGTGATGAAAGCCTTGCTCTGAGTCGTTCATCGCTTCGTTATCATCCTTCATTGCTCTCGCGTTTCGCTGTCATCGTTTCATGTGAGAGAAGCGTTGCGAAATTTGTCTCAGCACATTCTTCCGTCCATCAGCGAGCCTGCGACGTGTGAGCGTTGCGGCGCGGCGTTCAGTTGCGGCGCAGCCCCATCAGTTACAGGTTGCTGGTGCGCCGAAGTGAAGTTGAGCGAAGACGTGCGCGCAGAGTTGCGCGAGCGTTATCGGCGTTGCCTGTGCCGCGCGTGTCTTGAAAATTTTGCTGAGCTTGGGGAGCAAGCGACCGGAGAAATTAATGGCTAAAAAGAGAAGCAGGTTTTTACAGGGCAAGCGGATTGACCCGCAGCCGATTACGGGCGCGACTTCGCTGGCCGACCTCGTTGACGAAGCCTTCGTCGCTTATAACGGAGCGCGGCTGCGCGAAGCCTGCCAGTTGTTCACGCAGAAGATGCTGGAACCGGACGTGACCATCGGCGTCTCTTTGACGGGCGCGCTGACGCCCGCGGGCCTCGGCATCTCCGCCCTGATTCCGCTCATTCAAGCGGGCTTCATCGACTGGATTATCTCGACGGGCGCGAATCTCTACCACGACGCGCACTTCGGCATCGGCCTGGCCCTGCATCAGGGCAACGCGCAAGTCTCAGACATCACGCTACGCGCCGAAGAGGTCGTGCGCATCTACGACATCTTCTTCGACTACTCTGTCCTGCTCGACACGGACTCTTTCTTCCGCCAGATTATTCAGGGCGAAGAGTTTCAAAAAACGATGTCCACCGCGGAGTTTCATTACCTGTGCGGCGGCTACGTCCGCGAGCGCGAGCGCAAGCTCGGCATTGAGAACAAGTCGCTGCTGGCCGCGGCTTACGAATACGGCGTTCCGGTTTACACTTCGAGTCCCGGCGACTCTTCCATCGGCATGAACGTCGCGGCCAAAGCTCTGCAAGGAAACAAGCTGGCCTTCGACCCTTCGCTCGATGTGAATGAGACGGCGGCGATTGTGCTGGCGGGCAAACGCGGCGCGATTCACGGGCGCGGCGACAAAGGCAAGAAGCACGGCGGCAAGTCCGCGGTCTTTATTCTCGGCGGCGGCAGCCCGAAGAATTTCATGCTCCAAACCGAGCCGCAGATTCAGGAAGTCATGGGCATAGACGAGCGCGGCCACGACTATTTCCTGCAAGTGACGGACGCGCGGCCGGACACCGGCGGGCTGTCGGGCGCGACGCCGGGCGAGGCCGTCTCGTGGGGCAAGGTTGACCCGGAGCGGCTGCCGGATGCTGTGGTCTGCTACGTTGATTCGACGGTGGCGCTGCCAATCATAACCGCGTATGCTCTGGCGAGGCACGAGCCGCGCGAGCCGAAACGTCTCTACGAGCGGCGCGCGGAGTTTATGGAACTGCTGAAGTCAGAGTATGAAAAGTCCAAGAGACGTTGAGCCGCGAATCTCAAGGTTCAAGTTAGAGGCTTAAGTTTTGTTGCGCTCACTTTAATCCTGAAACTTGAAACTCTAGCAAGGGGAGCTATGGCGAAAAAAATAACCGACGAGCAGCCGCGCGTCTACTTCGATTGCTCGAAGTGTCCGGCTTACTGCTGCTCTATCTACGAGCGCGTGCAGGTCACGAAGCGCGACCTGAACCGGCTCGCTAAATATTTCGGCGTCAGCGCGACGACCGCCGCGCGTCGCTACACGCGGATTCACAAGGAGAGCGGCGAGCGCGTTCTCAAGCGCCGGCCCGACGTTATCTTTGACGAGGCGTGCCAGTTCATCAACCCAGAGACGCGCGGCTGCACCATCTATCACGCGCGGCCAGCCGTCTGCCGCGAATACCCGGACCGCTCGCGCTGCGCCTATTATGATGTTCTGCAATTTGAGAGACGGCAGCAAGACGATGAAACCGTTCTTCCGCTCGTCCAGATTACTTTCCGCTAGGTTGAAAAGAAGACTGTCCATGACGAAGGCGGCAGCGAGAGAATCTGGGAGTGGAAAGAATAACAACGATAGCGGGCGGCAGCTAACAGGCGACAAGCGTTAGCGCAGAGCGCGGTCTTGGCTCGTCGCCCATCACTTGTCGGAAGCTTTTGGAGGCACATGAGATGAACGATTTCCTATCGAGAATGGTCGGGCGCAAGATAGACATCTTTTGCGGGGGCGCGTCGAGCCTGCGCGGCGAGGTGTTGAAGGTCGAAGGCGGCGTGCTGCAATTGAAGGACGACGACGGGATGCTGTGCTTTGTGGCGATTGATAAAATCGCCGTCGTGTGGGAGGCGCGCGATACGGAGCATCGCGCCGGGTTCGTCTCCGGCCAGCTTGGCAACAATCGCTGACCTTCGCTTCGTAGCGTTGAAAAGAAGAAGCCGCCGCGTTTGCTCCGTGCAAGCGCGGCGGCCTTTTTGTTTCGTCGAAAGCGAGTTTGCTTCGTCTCAGCGAGAGCTTATTCTGCGAGCGCGGGCGTGGGCAGCGGGACGCGGCGGAAGCCGTCAACGCGGCTCAGCCAGTATTCGTTGAAGGGCGAGTAGACGACGCCCTTGCTGCGCGAGGCGTGATAGAAACCCTTTTCGTCGGCGACGATGCCGATGTGCGTCAGGCCGCTGAAGAAGACGAGCGTGCCAAACTTGAGTTTCTCTTCTTCGCGCGGGGCCGGGAAGATGTTCCACAGGTTGCGCGCGCTCATGCGCGTAAAGTTGATGCCGATTTCGTGGAAGCTGCTCCACACAAAGCCCGAACAATCGAAGACGTAAGGGCCGGTCGCGCCCCACACGTAACGCGAGCCAAGACGCGAATCAATCGCGCCCATCAACATCCGGTCAAAGCGCAGCATCGCGCTCGATGCGTTCGCGCTCGATGTCGTCAGCCGTTCGGCAGACCTGATGGCCGTGGGCGATGCTTCCGAGATAAGCTGGAAATCGTTGATGAGTTCTGAGTCGCCGGAGAAATTGCTGGCGGTCGTGACTTGACGAGTCTGGTCAATGGAGGTTTGCGCGTTGGCCTGGCCAAGCGACAGTGTGAGCGCGAAGCACGCCACAAGCGCGCAGGGGAACAGTTTATTAAAAATCATAGACGGGGATTAATCGTCTCCTTACTTTAGTTTGTTTCTTGCTTCAGGGAATTACAGGCGTGCTGGGGAACTACCTAACCACGAGAGGCAGTCTATAGACTGAAGCTGCGCTTTACAAGAGGCAATGTGACTGTTTCGTGACAAGGCATAATGGCCCGGTCAGAGACGGACGAAAAGGGGTCAAACCTAGACCGATGCGATGCGAATGTAAGCGAAGTGTTATGACGCAAACGTTCTATGACAAAACACCTTCGGTCATTATGCCACGATATTCGGGCCAAAAACGTGGCATTCTTTACATGCGGCGTGATAGCATGCGCGGCTTGAGGAAGGAGGACGAAAGCCAACCATGTTGTTTGTCGAGAGCCGAATTTCGGAGAGCCGTGTGGAAGAAGCGTTGCGCTTGCCCTTGTTGGAGCGGCTGCAAGAGCGCGGGCTGTCGCCTTTGATTCGCTCCGTCCGGCTACATTGCTACGAGACGGCTCTGCTCGGCCAGGACCGCGCGCAAGAGATGGAGCAGGCTCTCGCCGCGTGGGCCGCAGCCGAGGACGATTCGCAGTATGTGCGCGGCGACATCTTCTGCTTTGAAGAATTCGCTCTCTTCCTCATCTTCGACGGCGAAGATGAACGGCGCGAAGGCTTGTGCGCGGGCATCGTTTACGAAGGCGAGCGAAGCGAGGCGCGCAAAGAACTCAATGCCTTTTGTCGCAACGTGAGCGAGGCTTTGACGCTCGTGCGCGAAAGAAGCGCGGCGGGCCAAGCGTTGGAGACGATTGAGTGGCGCGCGGGCTCGCCCGAAGAGTTGCCGGGAGCGGCGAGCTTCGGCGTCGAACGCGAAGTTGACGCGACGAGCGGGCGTAGTGAAATGCCGTTGGAAGCGGCGCGCGCTTTAGAAGCGCTGGAAGAGACGGGCGCGCGGCGATTGCTGCGGCGCGTCAGGGAAGCGCACGCGGACGGAAGCGTCGCTGCTTTGCTGTCGAGCTTGAAGGGCAAGACGGAGACTGAAGCCTTGCTGCGACGCCTGGCCGAGCGCGGACTGTTGCGGCGCGAACTGGTCATCAGTTGCCGCAAGCTTGAGCGCGCTCTCTTTCGCCTGCCGTCGCCGGACGCGCTGGCCGCGATTACGGCGAGCAGCATTATCTGTAGCGAGTGCGGCGCGGACATCGCGGACGAGAAGATAGAAGAACTGTTCGCGCCGACAAGCATGGCAGCGACGCTGCTCGAAGACGGCTCATGGCTCGCCAGCCGTTTGCGCTCGACGCTATTGCGACTGGGCGTTCCCGAAGAGCACATCGCTGCCGGGCCAATCGCCGGCGACGGCGAAGCCTACGTGATAGCAGGCGTCTGCCGCGAGCCGTTTCTCTTCGCCTTGAAAGATGGAGACGTGACACTCGCGCAGGCACGCCACGCCCTCGCTAAGCAGAACGAAACGGAGGCGACGCATCTGGTCGTCGTCGCCACGGGCAAGATTCATGAAGACGCGCGCGCCCGCCTGCGCGAGCAAGCGCGGCGTCGTTCGCGCAGCGATAGCCTCGTCGAATTGCTCTTAATCGAAGGCGTGGAGACGGCGGCCAGCGAGTTGGAGCAGGCTTTCGAGCGCGTTTCAAATCGCGTGCTGGCCGATGAGCTATCAAGCCTCGATGCGAGCCTCGGCTTGAGCGTCGGGCAGATGCTGGCCACGCGCTTTCGCCTGATGCGACGGCCCGCTGCTGTCAAAGACCTCGGCGCCTCAGCCGTCGGCGCGCTGGCGGCAAGCCTTAACGAATTTTGATGAGCAAGGGATGAAAGCGAAGCGATAAACGGAGACGAGTTGCTCTGAACATACGGCGACGATGAATGAGCGGCGGAGCGCTTTCAGTTGCGCGTTCATCTCTCATCATTCGTCATCGCGCGTACATCGTACGTCGTCTCTCTTCACTGTGGTTGTCCACAGTGGCACACTGTGCGCCGCCCAATGCAAAGCGGCAGGGCGCGAGCGTCTAAACGGCGGCATAGGAGGTGCCACCAAGATGAGTTTAGAGAAAAACGGACACATATTTAATGCAGGGTTTGCGCTGGCGGTTGCGCTGGTGCTGTCGTCAATCATAGGCGCGTGGGCTTACACGCATAGCAAGAAGAGCGACCAGACGGTGACGGTCACGGGTTCGGCGCGCAAGCGCATCAAGTCGGACCTGGTAATCTGGCGGGCGGGCGTTTCGTATCAAGCGACGCAACTCTCGGACGCCTACAAGTCGCTCTCGGATAATATCCCGCGCATCAAGCAGTACTTACTTTCCAAAGGCGTGACGGAAGAGCAGATTACCGTTTCGTCCATTACTTCCTCGACGTTGCACGACAAGGACAGCGAGGGCAATGAGAGCGCGGCGATTACGGGCTATTCGCTGCGGCAGGAGTTGCAGGTGCGCTCCGCGGACGTGGACAAGATAGAGCGCATCGCGCGCGAAGCGACCGAGTTGATTAACCAGGGCATCCTGCTCGAATCGGGCGCGCCGGAGTATTACTACACGAAGATTTCCGATTTGAAGATAGAGATGCTGGCCGAGGCCGCGAAGGATGCGAAGGTGCGCGCACAGCAGATTTCTTCGAGCACCGGCAGCACAATCGGCAGCGTTCGCTCGGCGCGCATGGGCGTCCTGCAAATCACCGCCGCCGATTCAAACGAGGTTTCGGATTCGGGCATGAACGATACTTCGTCGCTTGATAAAGACATCACTGCGGTCGTCAACGTCAGCTTCGCCGTTGACTAAACGCCCGCGCCGCTGCCTTAACCCTTAAACCAAGGGAGCGCGTTATCCGAATGGATAGCGCGCTCCTTTTTCTTTGCGTCTAAATCGTCTCGACAAGGATTCGGCTGTGCGGCCGGGCGCGGCGCGGATTCGGTGTCGCACAAAAAAAATTGACAACCGTAAGGCGCGCGGGCGAATCTTACCGAGCGTCCGCCCAACCTGCTTCGGATGTTCGAGGAGTTGAATCTAAGAATGAAAATAAGCCCGACCCGTTTGCCGTTGCTTCTCTGTATATTGTTCGCCGCCCTGCTTTCGGCGCAGGCTCAGACGCCCGCGCAGACGCCCTCGGCCACGCGCCCCAGAACCGTGACGGGCGCGCAAGCTCCGTCGCAGAGCAGCGTGCCTGAGCCGACGCCGACCATCGAGCCGCGCACGCCCGCGCAGTCAGGCACAAGCATGTCGCCTGCGCCGTCGGGCGCGTACGTGTCGCCCGCGCCGCAAACGTTTCCCGCTCCGGCGACGGTGTTGCCGCCGCCCATGCCTTTGAAGCCGCTGGCGCATCAACTGCCGATGAGCAAGATTAAGACACGTTTGGCTGAGGCCCAAAGGCTTTTCAAGTCGCGCGCGACGCCGAGCGCGATGACGCCCGCGTCTTTGCAAACGGTGACGCTGGCGGTGCTCGACCCGGACAGTTCACAGATTCTTCAGTTGCCGTTTCCGAAAGAGATTTTCCTGCGGAAGAACTCTGAGGCGGCTCTGCCTTCGGTCACGGGCAGCATGTTGAACGCGCGCATCGTGCGGGCCAACGGCGTGAATACAGCCGTCATTGTTTCCGACAACACTGGGCGACAACTCGTGCCGCTCGTCGTCGAATATCCGATTGAGCGCAACGGTTACTTTCGCGAGATGGCTTATTACACGTCCGTGCATCCGGCTCTGCTTTCGCCGGAGGTCGTGCGCGCAGGCGAGAGCTACGTGCGGACGATGATCGACTTGGCGGCCAAACGATTGCGCGACAAGGGCGTGGAGATTCAGCCCGCGCTGGTTGATATGGCCGAGCGACTCTGCATCGTCGAGCACGTTGACCACATGCGTTTCCGGCAGGAGAATCGCCGCTCGCTCTACGAGGAAATCTTCGCGCTCTATGCCTTGAACGAGTTGGACACGTATCGCTATTCGGTCAGCACAGCCGGGGCGGGCGGGATGGTGCAGATGATTCCCGCCACTTACCAGATGATACGGCGCGAGCATCCGGGCATCGGCCTCAACCCGGATTTCGTCAACGGGATGCGCAACCACGGCAACGCTCTCGAAGCGATGCTGCTCTACATTAAAGACACTTGGAGCCTGCTCGCCACCAACGAAGAGGTGATTGAGGCTTTGAAGAATGGAACGGCGACGCAGCCGGAATTGCTGGCTGCCGGTTACAATTCGAACCCTGCGCGACTGCCGCTCTATCTACGGCGGGGCGGCTCTGGCTGGCGCGTTTTGATTCCGCGCGAGACGCAGATGTATTTGCAAATTTATGCCTCGCTCGATTCGCTGATTCCGATGAAGCGTCGCGCCGCCTGAGCAGACGCCATGACCGAATCTTTCAACTGAGCAAGCGCAAAGCGCCTTTGCCTGAAACTTATATTCAGGCAGAGGCGTTACAGTTTGAGCCTGACGGTTTTGCCTTCCAACTCGAACGACGCGCCTCTCGCCCGCAGATGGCGCAAGCTTTTCATGGCCGAACTTGCCGGAGGAACTCATCAGTTTCCTCTCTGGAGAAATAGTATGAAACAGAGCATTCTCAAATCGCTTGCGCTCTTAT
>JAWVFT010000102.1:0-3132 GCA_033855775.1 Blastocatellia bacterium
GGCTTCTACACTGAGCAGAAGCCGGCGCCCCGCTCCGGTTTTCGCTTGTGAGAGTAAAGCTTGCGCGCTCTCAACGGATGCATGACACTTGCGCGCGATAGCCTGGTGGAAGATAATCTACTCCATACACGCAAACATGATTTCGTCCCGCTTCGGCTCAGGCCGAAATCTCTGACATGACTCCAAGGAGGTTAATGAAAGATGGGCTTCAACGGCTCTTACCAACCGCGCCAGTTTGATCTCAGCGGACTTAACGGCATCTCGGACAAAACCCTTGAGATGCATTTCAAACTCTACGAAGGATACGTCAAGGAAACCAACAAACTGACCGAGAAGATTTCCGAGTTTCTCAAGGACGGCAAAGTTGACCAGGACGAAATGCCTGCTTACTCGGAACTGACGCGCCGCCTCGGCTTCGAATACAACGGCATGGTCCTGCACGAATACTACTTCGGCAACATGAAGCGGCAAGGCACGGGCGACCCCGACAAGACCGCCGCCTTTCACGCGGCTGCCGCCGATAGCTTCGGCTCTTACGACATCTGGAAAGCCGATTTCGTCGGCGTCGGCAAGATGCGCGGCGTCGGTTGGGCCATCTGCTATCAGAACCCCGCTAACGGTCGGCTCTCGAATCACTGGATTACGCTGCACGAGACGGGCAACGTGTCCGGCTTCGTCCCCGTCCTCGTGATGGATGTCTGGGAGCACGCCTTCATCCTCGATTACAAACCGGCTGACCGTCCCAAGTATATCGAAGCCTTCTTCTCCAACATCGACTGGCAAGCGGTCGAGCAACGCTTGCAGCCTGCCAGCACGACGAGCAGTTCGGCGCAGGCCAGCTAAACTTGAAGGCAGTCGTCAGCAGTCAGCATGTAGCGGCGCTCAAGCCCCGGCTGACTGTTGGCCGTTGGCCGCTGAATATTTATTTTCGGAGGAACAGATGAACTCATTGACACGCAGATTATTGTCCGGCGCGTTGCTGGCGTGTGCCGGCGTGGGGCTCGCCGCTTGCGCGAGCGCGGATAACGCGAACTCGAACACGACGGCGACGACCAACGTGGCTGCCCCCACCACGACGCCCGCCGCCACGACGCAAACTCTCACAGAGGTCGAACGCCCGCCGAAGGTTCAAGGCATGATGAAGGAGCGCGGCGAGCAAGACGAGGCGCAGCCCGCGCTCTCCTTTGCCAGCCCGCGCGAGGGCGCGACCATCACGGGTTCAACTGTTCCCGTCAAGCTCAACTTGAGCGGAGACCTCAAGGGCTACAAGCCGATGAAAGATCCTGCGACGGGCATGGGCAATCACATCCACGTCATTCTCGATAACCAGCCCTACGAGGCTTACTACGATTTGTCGCAGCCCTTCGAGTTGCGCAACGTCACCGAAGGCAAGCACACCCTGCGCGTCTTCGCTTCGCGCCCGTGGCACGAGAGCTACAAGAACGCGACCGCGTTTCAAGTGGTCACGTTCAACGTCAAAGGCGGCGGCAATGCGGCGCAGCCGACGACCGCTTCGACCGGGCAGAAGATGGCCGACAACGCGAACACCACGCTCAAGAGCAACAACGCGATGAGCGCCAACGCGGGCGCGGCCAGCAACACAAACGCTAATGCCGCCGCGCCGCCGACGCGTGAAGGCAAGGACATGCAGCCGAGCGCGGGCGGCGACGTTGACGCGAAGAAACCGCTCCTGACCTACAGCCGCCCGAAAGGCGAGTACAAGGGCGACGATGCCAACGCCGTCATGATTGACTTCTGGCTTTCAAACGCGAAGCTACAGGGCGACGGCGGCGAATATCGCGTCCGCTATTCGGTGGACGGCGGCGAAGCGAAGTTCATAGACAAGTGGGACCCCATCTGGCTCAGCGGTTGGACTGGCGGCAAGCACACAGTCAAACTCGAACTCGTAGACAAAACCGGCGCTCCCGTCGAAAATGGCGGCTACAACACCACGACCCGCGAGATAACGATAACGAAGTGACGAGTGACGAGTGACAAGTGACAAGTTAGTCATGAGCGATGCGTGATGAGTGATGCGTCATGAGTCATGAGTTAAGAGCTATCTGCTTTTACTCATCGCTCATTACTCATCACACATTGCTCATGATTCATCACGCATCGCTCATCGCTTCTTGTTCTTGCTCGTCACTTGTCACTCTTAACTCGTCACTGTTTTAAAAGGTCTGTGTAGATGCCGGGGTCGCTGTCGGGGATGGGAATTGCGCCGACTGTGCGTGTGTAAAAGTCGGTGGGGCCTGCGCCGCCGATGATGCCGTAGACGTAGCCCA
The DNA here is from genome assembly GCA_033855775.1 of Blastocatellia bacterium. Taxonomy (GTDB): domain Bacteria; phylum Acidobacteriota; class Blastocatellia; order Pyrinomonadales; family Pyrinomonadaceae; genus DASVTR01. The sequence goes on from JAWVFT010000102.1 coordinate 2,289, forward strand.
TCTCGCGCAGTCCCCAGAGCGAAGCGAGCAGCAGCGTCGTGCCGAGGCCGTGGCCGCGCTCGGTCGCTTGCACACCGGTCGGCCCGAAGAAAGCGCGGCGTGTGCATTCGTAGGCCGCGAAGCCGACGATGCGCGCCTCGCGCGTGGCGATGTAGACGGAGACAGGTTTATTAGCGAAGCCGACCGACATCTCATCGGCCCATCCGGCGGCGAAGTTTTTCAGAACAAAGTCGCGCGCCAGCGTTAGCTCAAAGGTTTGCGCGCGGCGCACGTTGACGCCACCGCGCGCGGTCGCGGCGAGCGCGGGCGCGAGCGGCGGCAGCCTCAGCAGATTGACGAGCATGTCTGTCATCAGAATAATTCTCCGCGTGACAACTTAACACAAGATAATATGTTTCATCTTCAGGCAGAGCAGAGGCGCGAGCCGTTTAGCCATCTCGCGACGGAGGCCGCGGCGTGCCGCCTGTGCGAAGCCTTGTGCGAGCGCAGGGCCGTGCTGAGCGAGTTGAACGGCACGCTCGCGCCGCGCGTGATGTTTCTTGGCGAAGCTCCGGGCCGTCAGGGCGGCGACCGCACGCGCGTCCCCTTTTCCGGCGACCAGTCGGGGCGCAACTTCACGCGCTTTATCGCTTCCATCAAGCTCCGGCGTGAAGAGCTTTTTATCACCAACGCCGTGCTCTGCAATCCGCGCAGGGCTTCGGGCGCGAATCGTCGCCCGACCGAAAGCGAGATTGCGAACTGCTCGGAATTTCTGCGCCGTCAAATCGAACTCGTTGACCCGCCGGTCATCGTCACGCTCGGCGCGGTCTCGCTTGCTGCGCTCCGGCGCATTGAGTATCATGGT
>JAWVFT010000103.1:0-16048 GCA_033855775.1 Blastocatellia bacterium
TCTTGGCTTCTATGAGGCCTGCAAAGACAGCAGCGAGCGCATCGATGATGTTGCGGAGCTGATGAACTGGAGCACGAGCGAGAGCGACGACGATGCCAAGTCGGATGCCGTTGTCGCGGAGGAGGACGAGGATGACGATGACTCCTCGGATTACGGCGAGGGGAATGACGTCTACACGCTGCACAAGAATCCAATCTTTATCTCCACGAAAGCGCTGTACCTCGGATTGCGCCGGCATTGGGAACTGGCCGCCGGCGACAATGCCAAGGTGCCGCAACCGCTCGCACTCGCGATGCTGACTTCGCTCCACCGGGGCGAAGAGCAGGCCGTGCAAGCGATTCATGCTCTCGATTTCGGCGATTACGCCATGGCGATCAGTTTGTTCAAACGCGCGCTGAGCGGTTTGAATGGCACGCTCGCCTTGCTGAATGACAATTCCGCGATGGCGCACCGCACGGTGCTTACGTACCGTGAAATGGCTTTGCCGCGCTTATTCGACCTTCGTGAGATCTGGCTCCGCGTCGTTAACGAGTGTCGCGAGGAACTCGAGCGCCCGATCGACGGCGATAGTTGAGACGGAACGCGAGTCGCGTGTGTGCGGCTCGATTGATTCGCGGGAGGGGATTGCGGCGCGAAGTGGTCGTTCGGGAGAATCCCGACAAATCCGCCTTGCACTTTCAGCAGGCTGCGTTTGCCTCCCCAAACCTGTTTCGGAGAGGTGGCTGAGTGGTCGATAGCGGCGCTTTGCTAAAGCGTTGTAGGGGTTTAAATCCCTACCGTGGGTTCGAATCCCACCCTCTCCGCCAGTTTGATTTCGGATGTTGGAAGGGCCGCGCGGCTCCGGCTTGAAGTCGGACGTTGAAGGCTTCGGCTTTTCGTCGTAATGGCTTCATCCACAATCCGCAACGCGATAGCTCTTTGTCTTCTCAGCGGGAAAGCGTTAGAGTAGTGAACGCTTTGAGCGATGCGCTTGTTCGGTGGCGGCTGAGCGCGGGAAGGTTTTTATGGAAGACGATAAGCTGGCTGCCGACGAAGCCCGTCGAGCGGCACAGCATGAAGTAGTCAAGGGCGAGATTGAAGCTGATGTCAACGCCGAAATCGCCGCCCGCGCAGACCGCACGACTCGCACGGAAGCGCGGCAGATGGAGAACATCGCGGGCGAGTTTCGCGCGAAAGCCGTGGATGAAGTCGTCGATACGGAGCGCGAAGTCGAACGCGCACGCGGCCTCGCCAGAGTCTCGCAGGTGGTTGACTACATCTTCTACATCATCTATGGGCTGCTGGCGATACGCTTATTGCTGGCGCTGCTGGCGGCGCGAAAGAGCGCAGGGTTTACACAATTTATCTATGGCGTGACAGACCCTTTGTATGCGCCGTTTCGCGGCATCGTCGCCAGCCCGACAATTGAAAACGGAAGCACGCTGGCGTTGCCGATTGTGCTCGCCATCATCGTTTACGCCCTGCTGCACTTGGGCATCAACGGGCTGCTGCGGCTCATCGCGCATCGCCGGACGGCGATTTAAGAAGCGCGTTTGTTGGCCCGGCCACAATCTTGACCGCGCGCTGTCCGCAGCCTTCGAAGGCTCATTGCCTGACAGCGGTTTTTGACAATTTATTTATCAGACTTCGGGCTCCGCACAATGCTTGCCTTGTGAACCCCGCCAGGCCGGGAACGGAGCAACGGTAGCAACGGCGGCGTGTGTTGCGGGTAAGTCCGAAGTCTGGCCACTTCTCAAACAGTGACGAGTGACGAGTGACAAGTTAAAAGGCTTGTCTTGCTTGTCATTCGTCACTTGTCACTCGTCACTGTTTCCCCATGTCTTACCAAGTCATCGCACGCAAATGGCGTCCGCAAACCTTCGATGAAGTGACGGGCCAGGAGCCAATCACGCGCACGCTGCGCAACGCCATCGAACACGAGCGGCTGCATCACGCCTACCTCTTTAGCGGCGCGCGCGGCGTCGGCAAGACGACGACCGCGCGCCTGCTCGCCAAGGCTCTCAACTGCCACAAAGCCAAAGGCCCGACGCCGACGCCGTGCCGGACCGACGACGAAACCATCTGCGCTTCGTGCAGGGAAATCGGCGAAGGCCGCTCGATTGACGTGCTTGAGATTGACGCCGCCTCGAACACCGGCGTTGACAACGTGCGCGACGCCATCATCGGCAACGTCGCCATCGCCCCGGCCCGCGACCGTTATAAAGTTTTCATCATTGACGAGGTTCACATGCTGTCGGGCGCGGCCTTCAACGCGCTCTTGAAGACGCTGGAAGAGCCGCCGCCGCGCGTCGTCTTCATCATGGCGACGACCGAGTTGCACAAACTGCCGGACACGATTCTCTCGCGCTGCCAGCAGTTTGAGTTTCGCACGATTGCGACGACGAAAATCGCAGAGCGGCTGCGCCTGATAGCGGGCGCCGAGAAGGTGTCCATCACGGACGACGCGCTGCGCGAGATAGCCCGCGCAGGCGAAGGCTCTATGCGCGACGCGCAGAGCGCCTTCGATCAGGTGATCAGTTTTTCCGGGGCGAAGATTGCCGCCGCGGATGTCGAGACGGCGTTAGGCATTGCCGGAACGGAGATGCTCGCGCGCGTGATGCGGGCCGTCGCCGAGCAGCGACCGGCGGAGGCTCTGGCGGTCGTTGACGATTTGGTGATGCGCGGTCATGACCTGCGCAATTTCTGCCGCAGCTTGCTCTCGCACCTGCGCGACCTGCTGGTGGCAAAGGTTTCCGGCGAGACGACAGCCTTGCTCGACACGACCGCCACAGACCGCGCGGAGTTGATGAAGCAGGCGGACGCTTTTTCCGAATCCGACCTCGTGCGCTTTTTCCACTCGCTGACCGAAACTGAAACTAACCTGCGCGCCGCCGCGCATCCGCGTTATCAACTCGAAATCGGCCTCGTCAAGTTGATGGAGTTGCGCCGCATCGTCTCCGTCAATCATCTCATCGAACGGCTGTCGGCTTTAGAGGAATCGCTGCGCACGGGCAAAGCTCCTGCTGCGGCTGCGGGCAGCACGCCGCCTGCGGCTGCGAGCGGCGGCGGGCAAAACATCGCGGGCCGTGGCGGCCAGTCAAACGTCCCGCCGCGAACGCCGCGCGCGGGCAACGCCATGCAGAACAATCCGCCCGCGCACACCGAGGTCAACGCCTACGCTTCGTCGCCTGAACTCGCGCCCGCTTCTTACAACAACAACGCCGCGCCTGCTCTTTCCAACAACAACAACGCCGCGCCTCCTGCTTCTTCCAACAGCAACGTTGCGCCTGAGCCGCCCGTGCTGACCTTAGTGCCGCCGCCCGGCCCCGCGCCCGTTGCTGCGACGACAACAAATGGCGCGGCTGCCTTCGCCGCCAAGGCTGCGCCGGAGAGCCTTGACATCGTTGGACAGCGCGTGCCTGTGGGGAGCGCGCCGCAGCCGGGTTCGACCATCGAGGCTATCAAAGCCGGGTTGGAAAAAAGGCGTCGCATGTTTCTCGTCGTCGCGCTCGAAGGCGCGCGTCGCGTTGTGATTGAGGGCGACGAGTTGTGCATAGAGTATGCGCCGGAAGCGAAGCACCTGCGCGACAATCTGGCGAAGCCGGAAGGCGTCAAACAACTGCGCGAGGTGTGCCGCGAGGTGACGGGGCGCGACCTCGGCATCCGCATCACGGTCAAAGAGCAGGGCGCGAGCGACGACGGCCAAACGTCCGTGCAGGACGAAGCGCGGCTCGAAAAACAACGCTTGCGCGAAATGGCCGAACGACATTCCTTCACGCAACAAGTCCTCAATACCTTTCACGCCGAAATCGTGGATGTCAGAAGGATTGACGAAAAGCAGTAGTCGAGCAAGTCAAAGCCTCTTTGATTCAAACGCCGACGGCTGTTAACGATTACTGACTGCTGACTGCTTTTGCTTATTGCTCCTGACGGCTGCTGCTCTTCATAGTTGTGTGAACAAAGCGGGACGGGGCCGCGTATAGTAGCGACGGAGGTATTCAAGGCAGATGCGTGAACCAGTTTTGGCAGGACTTTTGAGCTTATTGATTCCGGGCGTCGGGCAACTTTACAACGGTCGAATCATCGCGGGCATTCTGTGGTTGCTCTTCACGCCCGGCTTCTGGATTGGCACGGGCGGAACGCTCGGTTGGGTGTGCCACATCATCGCGGCCTGGTGCGCTTACTCTTACGCGAAAGACCATCCGGCGCGCTGACCGAAGCGAAGGCCGTGAAGGATGAAGGCGTAGCGATTCATCGTTTGAGAGCGCAGCTTGATTCATCGCTCAGAGCGACGCTTTCATCCAAAGGCTTTCAACCCCGCTTCACCTCGCGGCAGCCCGCGCGACAATCGCCGCGCAGTCTCTTCATTTCCATCCATTCTCAATCGCCCCGACTTTCTTTCCTTCAACTTCTCGCTTGCTTGCTCCTCGCTGTTTCATCCTGCGCGCTTCGTCTTTCGTGTTATGCTTGGCAGCCGCAAACGACGATTCGCGGCGCGAGAGCGTTTGACGATGGCCGCCGCTCAAGGCGAGCGCGGGATTGATAGTTTCGGGGAGTCAAAGAGCATGGCAGAAGCAGACATCGGCATGGCGGGCCTCGGCGTGATGGGCCTGAATCTCGCGCTCAACATGGAGCGCAACGGCTACGCGGTCGCGGTCTGGAACCGCGAGCCGGAGGCCGTCGATAAACTAATCGCGGGCGAAGGCAAGGGGCTTCGCATCAACGGCACGAAGACGCCGGAAGAGTTCGTGCGCTCTCTCAAACGGCCACGCAAGATTATGATGATGGTTAAAGCTGGCCCGCCCATTGATTGGACGATGGAACAGTTTGAGCCGTTTCTGGAACCCGGCGACATACTGATTGACGGCGGCAACTCGTGGTTTGAAGACACGCAGCGGCGCGAAAAAGCTTTGACCGCGAAGGGGCTGCACTTTATTGGCTCAGGCGTTTCGGGCGGCGAAGAGGGCGCGCTGTGGGGGCCGTCTTTGATGCCGGGTGGGGCGCGCGAGGCGTATGAAGAGATTCGACCGATTTGGGAAGCCATCGCCGCCAAGACCGAAGACGGCGCATGCACAACCTACGTCGGGCCGGACGGCGCGGGCCACTTCGTCAAGATGGTGCATAACGGCATAGAGTACGGCGACATGCAACTCATCGCCGAAGCTTACGACATACTGCGTCGCGTGCTCGGCATGAACGCAACGGAGTTGGCCGACACGTTCGCCAGTTGGAACGAGGGCTTGCTCGATTCGTTTCTGATTAAAATCACGGCGGAAGTCCTGCGCGTCAAAGACACTGAGACGGGCCAGCCGCTCGTTGACTTGATTCTGGACAAGGCTGGACAGAAGGGAACCGGCAAGTGGACGGCGCAGGTCGCGCTCGACCTCGGCGTTGCGATTCCCACCATCAACTCCGCGATTGACGCGCGCTTTATCTCCGCCTTGAAGGAAGAGCGCGTGGCGGCAAGCAAAGTCATCAATGGGCCTTCGCCTTCGACCTTCAAAGATGAAGAGCGCGCGGCTCTCATCAACTCTGTGCGCGACGCTCTCTACGCGGCGAAGATTTGCTCTTACGCGCAGGGCTTTAACCTGATTCGCGCCGGTTCGGACGCGCACAATTGGAACGTGGACTTGAGCGAGATGTCGCGCATCTGGAAGGGCGGCTGCATCATTCGCGCCCGCTTCCTCGACCGCATCAAGGCGGCTTACCAGCGCGACCCGAAGCTGGCGAACCTGCTGCTCGACGAAGATTTTCGCCAGTGGATGCAGGAAGCCCAAACGAACTGGCGCGAGAGCTTGAGCGTGGCGCAACGGCACGGCGTTCCGTGTCTGGCGATGGCCGCGAGCCTCGCTTACTTCGACAGCTACCGCACCGCGAGCCTTCCACAAAACCTGACGCAGGCCCAACGCGATTTCTTCGGAGCGCATACCTACGAGCGCGTTGACAAGCCCGAAGCGGGAGCGATTCACACGGACTGGGAGACGGCCATCAAGTCTTAGCCGACAAGTTTCGACAGAGAATTTTTAAAATGAAACGCAACGCTGTAACTTTCCTCGCTCTCCTCTGCTTGCTCGTCGCCGCGCCTTTATCCTCAACAGCGGCGGCGAAGGACACTTGGACGAGCGTTCGCTCGAAAAACTTTTTCCTCGTCGGCAACGCGAGCGAGAAGGACATACGGCGCGTGGCGACGCGGCTCGAACAGTTCCGCGACGTGTTGGGCCGCCTGCTCAAGAAAGCCAACCTCGCCTCTTCGACGCCGACCACCGTTATCGTCTTCAAAAGCGAGAGCGCCTACAAGCAGTTTGCGCCGAAGGGGACGGACGGTTATTTCATGCCCGGAGAGGACATGAACTACATCGCCTTGAGCGGCGCGCAGAACACGGACAACCCGTATAATCAGAATCCCTACAACGTCATCTTTCACGAGTTCGTCCACTTGCTAGTCAAAAACAATTTGGCGAACGTGCCCGTCTGGTTCAACGAAGGGCTGGCCGAGTACTACAGCACGCTGGAGGTTTTGGAGGGCGACAGGAAAGTGAAAATCGGCAACCCGATTGCCAATCACGTGCTCTACCTGCGCGAGCAAAAGCTGCTGCCGCTGCGCACGCTCTTCGAGGTTGACCATCGCTCGCCGCTTTATAACGAGTCGAGCAAGCGCGGCGTTTTTTACGCTCAGTCGTGGGCCTTGCTGCACTACTTGCTGCTTGGCGACAACGCCAAACGACAGCCGCAGTTCAACGCCTTTCTCAACTTGATAATGTCCAACAAGTCTGTTGACGAAGCCTTCCAGCAAGCTTTTCAAACTGACTTTGCGACGATGGAAAAAGAGTTGCGCGAGTATATCCGGCGCGACACTTACCCGGCGCAGGTCGCCACGTTTGAACGAAAGCTTGAGTTCGACGCGGAGATGCAGTCGGCCCCGCTCTCTGAGGCCGAAGCTCAAGCTTATCTGGGCGACCTGCTCGTGCACATGGGCAAGTATGAGCAAGCCGAAAAGGTCTTGCAGGAAGCCGTCAAGCTCGACGCCAACGTGGCGATTGCCGAATCATCGCTCGGCATGCTCTACCTGCAAAAAGATAATATTGCCGAAGCGCGCAGGCATCTGGAACGCGCCGTCTCCCTGAGTTCGCAGAACTATCTGGCGCACTACTACTACGCCTTCGTGCTCAGCCGCGAGGGCATGGACGGGGGGCGCTACATCTCGACCTATCCGCCGGAGACGATGCAGAAGATGCGCGCCGAATTGAAGAAGGCAAGCGAACTGGCGCCCAACTATGCGGAAGCTTATCACCTGCTGGCCTTCATCAATCTGGTCGCGGGCGATAATCTGGACGAAGCGGTCGGGGCCGCCACTCGCGCCATCTCGCTCTCTCCCGGCGAGCGCGAATACAAATTCCTGCTGGCTCAAATCTACTTGCGCAAGCAGGACTACGCTCTGGCGCGCAAGACCCTCGAAGCCTACATGCGCAACGCCGAGCCGGAAGAGCGCGAGCGCGCACAATCAATGCTCAAGGTTTTGACGGCCAACGAAGAACAGTCTGCTCGCTTCAATGCCGGAGCGGAGAGTCCGGCTGCCGCCGATGATGACGCAGAACAGACGACAAGCGCGGCTCCCACTTTAAAGCAAGCGGGCAATAATTCGAGTAAGCAAAGCGGCATCGAATTGACCTTGCCCACGGGCACGCTCTTGCGCCAGCCGCAACCCGGCGAAGCGCAGGCGCGCGGCTATCTGGTGCGCATTGATTGCGCCGACAGGAACATCGTGCTGACCATCAGGGTCGGAGATAAGCTGCTCAAGCTGCAACGAACCAAGCTTGAGGAGATAGAGTTCGTCAGTTTTTCGGCTGACATCGCGGGCGAGATTACCTGCGGCGCGCGCAAGCCTGAGAATCCGGTCATCGTCACATATCGTCCCGCGCCGAAGAACGCGCGCTCGAAGGTTGACGGCGAAGTTCTCGGCGTCGCCTTCGTGTCGAAAGCGATGCTGGACGGCAAGTAGATTACAGACTGCAAAAGAGCAACAGAGAAAAGGGACAACAAAGAGGCGCAGTCGCTTTTATCGAAAGCGGTTGCGCCTCTTTTTGCTTCGCCTTGCGGTTCCCTGCTGCTCGATTCTCTTTATCACGAGAGCCTTCTTCTCAAGGCTTTTTATCCGGCGGGACGGCGCGCGGGATGTCGTCGTCGAGGAGTGGTTGCAGCATCTCTACCTGTTGCTGTTGGGTTGAGAGCTTGGGCGCGCGGCGCAGGATGGGCGGCATCTTGGGCGATGGAATCCTGACGGTCGCCACGGAGCCCGTGCGGCGCAGGATGGCTCCGCCGCGTCCCGCGACCCATGCGTCGGCGCCGCCGCGATAGGCGACCGCGAAGAGCGAGATGCTGGTGATGGTCGGTTGAGCTTCCCATGTTTGCCCGCCGTCTTTGGTGCGCAGCACGCGCCCCTGGTCGCCGGAGATAAGCGCGTCGTCGCGCCCCGCGACCGCGACCGCGAAGAGGTTCGACTTGATGCCGCTCTCCTGATCCTTCCATGTCTCGCCGCCGTCGTCCGTCCGCAAGATGGTTCCCTTCGCCCCGACCGCGTAGCCGCGCAGTTCATCCGCGAACGAAACGCTGTAGAGCCACTCGCGCAAGTTCATCTTGAGTTGCTCCCAAGTCTCGCCGCCGTCCGTTGTGCGCAGGATGGTTCCGTTTGAGCCGACGGCGATGCCGTGCTTCAAATCCGTGAAGTGAACATCTTCGAGCCAGGCTTCGGTCGGAGCGCGTTGCAGGCGCCAAGTCTCGCCGCTGTCTTCGGTGTAGAGAATCGTGCCGCGCGCGCCGACGGCCCAACCGCGCTCCGGCGTGATGAAGTCAACGCCGAAGAGGTCGTCTTTCAAGTCAGTGGCGACTGCTTCCCAGACAACGCCGCCGCTCGTTGAGCGCAGGATGACGCCTTTCTCGCCGACGGCCCAACCCTGACGCTCGTTGATGAAGGCGACGCTATTGAGGCGCGTGGTCGTGCCGGAAGGGCGCGTCGTCCAATTTCTGCCGCCCGAAGAAGTGTATAGAATTTTGCCGCGCGCCCCGACGGCCCAACCGTGTTCGCCGTCCAGAAAGAAGATGTCTGAAAGGTCGTCGCGCCCGCCTTCGGTCAGGCGTCGCCAGTCGAAGCCGCCGTCGTCCGTCCGCAGCACGAGGCCGTCCACGCCCGCAGACCAACCCGTCTCGGCATCAGCAAAGAAGACTGTGACGAGACGCGGGTTCGTCCTGACGTTAATCGGCAGCCATGTCTTGCCGCCGTCGCCCGTCGTCAGGATGACGCCGCCATCGCCCGTCGCCCATCCGTGAAGCTCGTCCGCGAAGAAGACCGAGAGCAAGTCTGTCGTCGAGAAGACTTCGACCGCTGCCCACGTCGCGCCGCCGTCCGTTGACCGCAGGACGCGCCCGCCGAAGCCGACCGCGACGGCCCGCTGCGCGCTCAGGAAAGCGACGCCCGTCAGCGGCAACTCTCCCAGGCCCGGCTGCGGCTTCCATGTCAAGCCGCCGTCTGTCGTCACGAGCAGCGTTCCTCTATCGCCCGCGACGATGCCCGTCAGCTTGTCCGTGAAGGAGACTGCGTTGAGATGCGCGGTCGTGTGGCTGGCGACGGGCGACCATGTTTTGCCGCTGTCTGTGGTCAGCAGAATGCTGCCGTAAGTCCCTACGGCCCATCCGTGCGCCGGCGCGTCGGGCGCGAAGGTGACCGCGTACAGATGTTCCTTGATGCCTGTCACTCTGAGCGTCCAGGTCTTGCCGCCGTTCTCCGTCGTCAGCACGACGCCGCGCGCTCCGACCACGACCGCTCGCGCCTTGTCCTTGACGTAAAGACCGTTCAGCGTCGTCAACGCGGGCGACTTCTGCGCCTCCCAACGAAAGCCGCCGTCGTCGCTGCGCAGGATGGCCCCGTCGCCGCCGATGGCCCAACCGTGCGCCTTGTCTTTCGCAAAGCGGACGGCGTTAATCGCGTTGCCCTGCGGCAGCGGATTCTGCCACAGCCAGCCGCGCGACTGCCCTTGAACAAACGACGGCGCGGCCACGCACGCGACGAGCAGCGCGCCGCAGAGCCGCGCTATCATCCTGTGTCTACGAAGACGACGACGGGCGCGGCCAGCGTGCCGCAGGGCAAACAGCTTTGAGGAAAAGAAAAACACTCGCTACGATTTCTCTATCAAACGGGGCGCAGGCGCGCTTTGACGCTGGCGCCGCGCCGCGATTTATCGGGAGCAGAATTATAAAGGCGGCGCGAAGTTAAAGCGAACCGGGCGCGAGGGCGAGAGCAAGACTGCCTGACGAAGATGAGAGCGTGGCTCTACGGCTGAGCCTTTATCATCTGCGCTGAAAGAGGCCGAGCATGTTCATGCCCCAGTCGAGCAGCGCGCGCACGTTCTGCGGCTCGACGCGCACGTTCTGGCGGTAAAAGAAAACTTCGTTGCCGCCGCCGTCCGTGCAAAGCTTCAGGTTGTTTTCGTAGTAAACGAGCGCGGCGTCTGTGAAGGCGTTGCGAATCGCCGCTTCGTCCGGCCCGCGCAGCAAGTACTTGGCGGAGAAGGTCGGGCGCGTGGCGAAGTCAATGTCCTGATAACCGAACGCGCTGAAGAGCTTGTGGCCGAAGCCTTCGGGCCTCAGCGAGAAGGAGGGCAAGTTGAGTCGCTGCGATTGAAAGTAGACGACCGATTGATTGAAGGTCTGCTGGTGTTTGCCGTGGCCGACCGTGAACTTGTAATCGAAGATGGCGGCGCGTCCTGCGTCCACCGCGCCGTACATCATGTTGAAGATTTTCTTCGAGTGTCCCTGCGAGAAGAGATGATGTTGTTCAAGGCCGGGAATCATTGAAAGGTCTGCGTCAGCCGTGAATGTCCAGCCCAACTGCTGCGCCGCCTGCTCCATCGCGCGCCTTCGCTCCGCCGCTTTCTTGTTGGCGTAAACGACCAGCAGAACGATGACGGCAACGATTGCCCCGACGACAATCACGACGAACAGAATCGGCAGGAACGGAGTCATGGAACTCATCAATAGCCCTTCCTTTATCGTTAGCGCTTCCTTTGTCGTCTTTGAAACGACGCGGCAGGCAATCGCGTCGTTTCGCTCAAGACTGAAACAGCGTTCGCCTTCATTCTGAGCCAGGGTCGGATTCGATGACGCCGAGGCTCGCGGCGGCGTCAAGCAGGACGCTCTCGTCAGCGCGACCGAGGGCGGCGATGCGCCGCGCGGCGCGGTCTGCCGCTTCCTGAATAACGTGGCCCGCGTGGCCCTTGGCCCATTCCCAGGTGACTTGATGACGGCGCGCGGCGGCATCGAGCCGCGTCCACCATTCCGTGTTCGACTTGCGACGAAAGCGACCGCACATCGTCTCGACGACGTAGCGCGAGTCGGTCGTCACGACGACGCGGCAGGGCTCGCGCAAGGCTTCGAGGCCGAGCGCGGCGGCGGCAATCTCCGCCTGCTGGTTCGTCGCCGTGCCGAGGTAAGAGCCGACCGCGCGCCAGATGCCGCGATAGCCGAGCAGCGCGACCGCCGCCGCGCGCGTCTCCGCCTGACCGTTGCCGAGGCTCGACCCGTCGCAAAAAATCGTGACCGCTTTTGACGGACGCGAGGATGCGGGACGCGGCGACGCGGAGACGCGGGGACGCGGCGACGAAGCAGAAGATTCAATGCCTGCCTTGTCTTCTCTTTTCTCCGCGTCGCCGCGTCCCTGCGTCCCCGCGTCGTTGCTTTGCTTTGCCATGTCTTTACGCTTCGCTCATCATGACGGCGCCGTCAGGCTCGCGCTTGATGTGTATGATGTGGTCAACGTTTTCCTCGAACGTGTCGTCGTGGGAGATGACGAAGAGTTGGTCGAAGTGTCGCACTTGTCCAATCTGCTGCGCGAGTCGCTCGCGGCGTTCGGCGTCCATGTTGACGGTCGGCTCGTCGAAGAAGGCGAGGCGAATGTCTGAGAGTTGCTTGAGCAGGGCGAGGCGCACGGCGAGCGCGGCGGCCATCTGCTCGCCGCCCGACAGATTCAGGAACGAACGCTCGTAGCCTTCTTCTTCGAGCATGATTTCGTAGTCGCGCGACCAGCGCAGAGCGCGCCCGGCCTCGCCCGTTATCTCACGAAAAAATTGGTTGGCCTCAATCGAGATGTTGTAGAGATAGCTCTCCGTGACGAGCGGCCCGGCGGCCTTCAGCGTGTCGCGGATAAACTCCGTCGTCTCGTTCAATCCCGTCAATCGTTCTCTGGCGGCAAACTCTTCCTGACGCGCCGCGCGCACTTCCTGCAAGCGTTCAAGCTCGGCGGCCAGCGCGGCCTCGCGCGTTTGCGCCGCTTCCAGTTGAGCCGCGCTACGCGCAGCCTGCTCGCGCATCGCGGCCAATCCGGCGCGCTCATTCGTGTGTCGCTCGCGGTCGTAAGCGCGGGCCGCGTCTTCGCGTTCATGACGCGCCGCTTCCGCTTCGGCCTTGAGGCGCGCGGCTTCCGTCGCGGCGTTTTTCAAGGCAGCCTCGCGCGCGGGCAGCGTCGCCGCCAGCGTTTCACTGACGACGTATTCGCGGTGCGCTTCCAGCGTCCGGTCGCGCTCTGCCCGCGCCGCTTCCCAGGCGGCATCGAGGCCCGCGTGCTCGCGCAACTGCGCTTCAAGCGCGCGCGACTGCGCTTCGAGAGCGCGTTGCGCGTCCAATGCTCCGGCGGTTTCCGTCTTGAGCGTGGCCTCGCGCTCGGCTTCGCGTCTGAGGGCCACGGCACGCCCGCGCGGGTCTGCGAGCGCGCGCAATCTCTGCTCGGTTTCCTTGATGTCGCTGTCGAGCGAGACGACGGCTTCAGCGGCGGCGGCGACGCTGGCGCGTTCCTCTTTGCGCCGCTTGCCTTCCTGCTCAATCTCTTTCAAGCGTTGCTGCAACGGCTGCAACTCCGCATAACGAAGCGCGGCCTCGCGCACGTCTTTTAACTCGGCGTCAATGCCGAACAGTTGAAAGCGCAACGCGCTCAAGCGTTCGCGGCTCGCGTCCGGCAAAGCCTCAAGCTCTTTATTGAGACGCGCCATGACAGCTTCGCGCTCCGCGAGCAACTGCCGTTCGTTGGCGACTTGCTGGCGCGCGTTCTCCAAACGCGAGTAATGCTTTTCGGCTTCGCGCGCTTCGCGGACGGCGACGGCGACCGTTGAACGCTCCGTCTCCAACTTTTTCAACTGCGCGCTGTTGGAAGAGAGATGCTGCTTGAAATAATCTTCGAGCGTTTGCCCTTCGGCCATGTTGAGGCAGCGTTCGGAAAGAATCGGGCAGAGCCCGCCTTTGACTTCCGTCCGCATCTTTTCATCGCGCGCAATCTCTGCGCGCAAGCGCGCGAGACTTTCCGTTAACTCGCCTTCACGCGCCGTCAAATCAACGGCCTGAGCGGCCCGCGTCGAGAAGCTTTCGACCTCCGCCAGTTCCTTCTCAAGCTTTGAGATGTTGCGCCGCAAGCGTTCAATCTCGCGCTGGCTCTCGCGGCGCTGCGACATCAAGTGCTGCTGGCTGGTCGCGGCCTTCTCGATTGTGCTGAGCGTCGTCTCTATCTCAAGCCGCTCGCTCTCAAGCTCGGCCACGCGCGGCTGCGCGCCCTCGCCCTTCAAAGCTTCACGGACGCGCTCCTTTACTTGCGCGTGCTGGCCGCGCAAGCGTTCCAACTCGCTATCAAGCTGGCTCAAACGCGCTCGCTCGCTCAAGGCGCGCGCCCTCAACTCGCGCAAACGCTCGCGCTCGCGCTCCAACTCTTCCTGCTCTTTTATCTCCGGCTCAAGCGCAGCCGCGCTCGCTCCCGCTTGAATGGCTCGCGCCAAAGACTCTTCCAGATGTTGAACGTGCGCGCGGGCCGCGGCCAACAGTTGAGCGATGCGAGCTTCTTCCGCGCGCAACCTATCGCGCGCCGCCCGCTCCGTTTCCAGCTTTCTCAACTGCTCAAGAGCCGCCAAGTGCGTCTTGTAGTCAGCCTCGCGCTCTCGCTGTCGTTCGCGCGCGGCAAAGGCCGCGTCGCGTTCACCCGTCACGTCGCGCAGGCGGCGCGCGGCGGCCTCCTGCTCTACGCCGAGGCGTTCAAAGAGCGAGCGCGTCTCCGCGACACGCCGCTCCGCCGCGTCCATCTCTTCGACGACGCGCACGCGCGCCTCTATCTCGCCGCGCAACCCGGCCAACGCCGCCTCGGTTTCAGCAATCAGCGACTTGACCTCGCGCCGCTCTTCGACGAACAAGTCGTAGTTGACCAACTGCCCTTCGGCCTTGCCGATGCGGACGTTGATGTCCGCCACGCGCTCATGGATGAGGCGCACGGTATCGCGCAGGCGTTCGGCGCCGTCGCGGTATTCCTCGACTTTGAGCAGGCGGTCAAACGCGGCTTTGCGCTCGCTCGGGCGCAGCAGGAAGTCGGCTGTGAACATTCCCTGCGGCACGCCGACGGCTGAACGAAAGAGAGACTCCAAATCCGTCCCCGGCTCCGTGATGCCGAGCAGCCTGCGCAACGTCGCGCCGACATCTGTCTTCTTCTCCGCGATGCGCAGGTTCGCGCCCGGGTCATGTATGTAGTAGCCCTGCCCCGTGTCACGATAGACAACGTACTGCCGCCCATCCACGTCCGGCGACGTTTCAAACGTCACACGCACGGAACCCTTCTTCGCCCCGCGCCGCAGGAAATCCTCTTTCTTATAATCGAGCACGTCGAACAACGCCCACGCGATGGCTTCGAGAATCGTCGTCTTGCCCGCGCCGTTCTCGCCCGTGATGGCCGTCGTCCCGCGCTCGAAGGTGTAGACGGAATGAGCGTGAGATTTAATGTTTTCTAATTCAACCCGTGTGACGTGCATTGATTTTTCAGGACAATAAAAGTTGGCTCGCGCAGGTTCTGAAACTCTTACTCGTTCACTTTCAACACGGCGAGGAAAGCTTCTTGCGGAATTTCGACGCGGCCAACTTTCTTCATGCGCTTCTTGCCCTCTTTCTGTTTTTCGAGGAGCTTGCGCTTGCGCGTGATGTCGCCTCCGTAGCACTTGGCGATGACGTTCTTGCCGAGAGCCTTGACGGTTTCGCGGGCGACGACTTTGTTGCCGATGGCGGCTTGAATGGGAACCTCGAAGAGTTGGCGGGGAATCAACTCTTTCATCTTTTCGGCGAGGGCGCGGCCCTTTGCTTGCGACGTGCTGCGATGAAGGATGAGCGAGAGGGCGTCAACGGGTTCGCCCGCGACGAGCACGTCGAGCTTGACCAAATCGGATTCCCAGTGACCGCTGAAATGATAGTCGAGCGAAGCGTAGCCGCGCGAGACGGATTTCAGGCGGTCGTAAAAGTCGAGCACGATTTCGTTCAAAGGCACTTCGTAGGTGAGCATAACGCGGGAGGCCGCGATGTATTCAAACTTCTTCTGCACGCCGCGCTTCTCTTCCAAGAGCGGCAGGATGCCGCCGAGGTAAGCGTCCGAAGTGAGAATCGTCGCCATGATGACAGGCTCTTCAATCTTGCTGATGCGGGCCGGGTCCGGCATCTTCGCGGGCGAGTCAATCTCGACGACTTCGCCGTCGGTCGTCGTGACGGTGTAGCGAACGCCGGGCGCGGTCGTAATCAAATCCAGATTGAACTCGCGCTCCAATCGCTCCTGCACAATCTCCATGTGGAGCAAGCCGAGAAAGCCGCAGCGGAAGCCGAAGCCGAGCGCGGTCGAAGATTCAGGCTCGTAGAAGAACGAGGCGTCGTTCAAGCGCAGCTTGTCGAGGGCGTCGCGCAACTCTTCGTATTGATTCGTGTCCACCGGATAGAGCCCGGCGAAGACCATCGGCTTGATTTCCTGAAAGCCGGGGAACGGCTCCGTGGTCGGGCGTTGGGCTTCGGTGATGGTGTCGCCGATTTGCACGTCGGCCACTTCCTTAATCGAGGCCGTCAGGAAGCCGACTTCGCCGACGCCGAGTTGGTCAATCGGAGTCGGGCGCGGGCGATTGACGCCAAGCGTTTCCACCTGATAGTCGCGGCCCGTGTTGAAGAAGCGAATCTTCATGCCCTTCCTGATTGAGCCGTCGATGATGCGGAAGAGGACGATGACGCCGCGGTAAGAGTCGTA
>JAWVFT010000104.1:0-8663 GCA_033855775.1 Blastocatellia bacterium
CCAATGTGGCTGGCTGAAAGACAAGTATGGCCTCTCGTGGCAAATCGTTCCCCCTGTTTTAATCGAGATGCTGGCAGACCCGGATACTGAAAAAGCTAAACGAGTCATGCACGCAATGATGCAGATGAAGAAGATTGAGATTGCCGGCCTAAAGCAGGCTTATGAGCAAGGGTAAAAAGAGAGCCGTCGATGCGTCTTCTTTGATTGCGTTAAAGCAAAAGCGGCGACGGGCTCATGCACGAGCGCGCCGCCGCTTTTGTTTCGGGCTTGCTCCTAATCGCTTAAAAGCTGAAGCGTAGTTGTAGCTCGACTCGGCGATTTCCGGCCGCCGATGCGCCGCCGCCACCGCCGAAGCCTCCGGCGCTGCTGATGGATTGACCGAAGAACGGCGAACTGAGATTGCCGACCGGCACGCCCTCGTTGGTGTTGTTGAAGAGATTCTGAATGCTGACGGAGAAGTTCAAGTTATAGCGGCTTCGCTCCGTGCCGCCATCGCCCGCGCCTGCGCCGCCGCCACGCCCGCCGCCTCCACCGCCACTACGACGACCACCACCGCCGCCGCCGCCGCCTCTGCCGCCGCCGCCACCGCTTCCTCCGGTTGCTGCGGTCGCTTCGCCGCCGAAGCCGAACGACTTGCTGGCGCGCAGGTTGACGACGAAGAAGGCGGGGCCGGTCGCGTAGTTGCGCGGAATGATTTGCTGTCCCGCCGAAGGCGTCACGTCGAACGTGCCGAAGGGCGTGACCCTGACGCCGGGGTCCGCGAGGTCTGTGGCGAAGGCCGGTCGGTCTGTAAAGAGCGTGTCGCCGTTCAAATCGCGCCCGACGGTGATGTTGAAGGGGCGGCCCGAATTGGCTATGAGAATCGGGCTCAGCCGAATGCCCCATGGCAGGCCGCTGATTGTCCCGAAGAGCGAGAAGCGGTGGCGTATGTCCTGCGAAGAGCGTCCGTACTCGCCGGAGAGGTCATACTGGTTGGCGGGGAAAGTGTTCGCGCCGTCCGTGTCGCTGCGCGCGTGGTTGAAGACGTAGCTGGCCGACAGAGAGAGCCGCTGGCTGAGACGATTGTTGACGCTGACGATGAGTTGTTGCTGGTTGAAGCGACCGCTCGATTCGTATTGGAAGATGTTGCCCTGCTCGGGCAGCGGTCGCACAAGCGTGCCGGGAACAGGAGCGTTGACGTTGCGCGAGCGCAGGACATGAAGCGTGCGCGCGTTGACGAAGTTGACGGAGAGCGTCGTTCGTCGCGGCAGTTGCCGCTCAAGGCTGAGCGCGGTCTGCAAGGTGTAAGGCGTCTGTATGTCCGGGGCCAGTTGCCTGACGATTTGCGGGACGGCGAAGGCTTCGAGCGTCTCGATGGACGGAATCGTGGGGAAGAGTCCGAGGATGGCGTCCGCGCCGGGCGAGGTGTTCGTCACGAGAAACTGCTGCTGGTTGATGCCGTCGAAGCGCTCTGTTTGCAGGAGCAGGCTCTCGTTCATGGTGGTGTAGAAGACGCCGAAGCCGCCGCGAATCACGGTCGTCTGCTGTCGCGCCTGACCGCCGCCGCCCGGCGACCAGGCGAAGGCCACGCGCGGAGCGAAGTTCAAACCCGAACTAACGTCCGTCTGCCAATCGTAGCGCAGCCCTGCGGAGATGGTCAGGTTGGGACGAACGCGCCAGTCGTCCTGTATGAACGGGCTGAAGTCTGTGCGCGAGACGCGCGCCAGCGGATTGCCGGCGGAGATGGAGAACTGCGAAGGACGCGCGCCCGCGACGCCGAGCAGCGTTTGACGATACTGTTCGAGCGACGTGAAGGTGAACGTCCCTGCGAAGTTCTGCTGCGAGACATCAGTGACGCGGACGTAACGCAGCCGCGCCCCGGCCTTCAAAGAGTGCGCGCCCCAGGACCATGAAGTAAAGTTCTGCAACTCGAAGCGGTCAAGGTCGTTCGTCGCTAATCCAATCTGCGGGCCGCCGCCCGTGAAGGCGTCCTGCACGCGAAGGGTCGGAGCCAGCAAGCCGCCCTCGCGGCGCGTGCGGTCGCGCTCAAACTGGAAGCGCGTTTCGTTGATGACGCGCTGGTTGATGATGGCCGTCTCGGTCAGTTGAAAAGTCTGCTGCGTGCCGCTGGTGTCGAAGGCGCGCTCCGGCAGGTTAAAGTCGC
This sequence comes from Blastocatellia bacterium, assembly GCA_033855775.1. Classification (GTDB taxonomy): domain Bacteria; phylum Acidobacteriota; class Blastocatellia; order Pyrinomonadales; family Pyrinomonadaceae; genus DASVTR01. The sequence goes on from JAWVFT010000104.1 coordinate 2,144, forward strand.
CGACGCCTTGATTGGCGCGCTCCGAGCGTTCGTAGGTGTAGCGCGCGACGAGCGTGTTGGTCGGGCTCAGTTGCCAGTCTACGCGCGGGCTGAAGGTCGTGCGCCTGACCGGCGTCAGCAACGTCTGATTGAACGAGACGGCGTTGAGCGCGGGGTCTAAGATGACGGCGTTGATAACTTGATTCTCGTCCGTCTCGTTCCTTTGAAAGTCCAGAAAGAAGGACGCCTTGCCGCGAATGATGGGGCCGCTCAAGTTGCCGCCGTAACGGCGCGCTTGGTAAGGCGCGCGTGTGAGCGCGAACGGGTTGCGCGCGTTGAAGCTTTCGTCGCTAAAGTTGAAGAAGCCTTGGCCGCGAAACGTGTCCGTGCCGGGCTTCGTGAAAATCTCTATCCGCCCGTAGCCCAAACGCTCATACTCCGCCGAGAACGGATTCTTGTTAATGCGAATCTCGCGGATGGATTCCTTCGGCGGCAGGCGTCCGCCGCTGAAGCCGTCAACGTAGATTTCGCCTTCGCCCTCCGGCCCCGCCGAAGGCCCCGCGAGAGCTTGCAGGGCATCCGTCAAGTCGTCCGGGTCGTCCGGCAAAGCGTCCAGGTCCGCGCCACGAATGATGACTGCGCCCGCTTCCGCATCAGGCTCCGTGCTGATGGGCGACTCCGCCGTGACCGTCACCTCTTCGTCTTGAATAGTGACGGTCAGAGAGATGTTGAGCGGCCCGGTCACTCCGGCGGTGATGTCGACCTCCGGGTTCGTGTAGACCTCGAAGCCGGGCGCGCTCACCTGCACGGTGTAACGCCCCGGCGGCACGGCGGCAAAGGCATACTGCCCTTGCTCGTTGGTCGTCGCCGTGCGCGCCACGCCCGCCGCATCCGTCAACGTCACAGTCCCGCCGACGACTAATCCGCCCAACACGTCCTGCACCTGCCCGCGCAAACTCCCCGCCGAACTCTGGCCGAAAGCGAAGCTTGTGCTCAACAGCAGAGCTATCATCGCAAGGGCCAGCTTCAGCCCTTTCCCTTCCTTGAACATTTCAATTCTTCCTCTTATTCCGTCTGTTAATAACCAGCGACCGCTTCGCGTTCGAGGGAGAAAGAAGAGCGCCGCGCCGTGGGAGAAACTCGTGTTTGGTTGAAAGCCTCGCTTAAACGTTTAAGGCTGCTCGCGGTCGCCTGTGCCGCCGCCGCTGACATTGCCGGGCAAGCCCGGACTCATGTTATCGCGGCGGCCACGGCCACCACGCTGGAAGCGTTGCAGCCTTTGAATGATGTCCGCGTCGCCCGTGATGAGCGTGGCCGCCGTCACGCGCGAAGCGTCCGCGCCCGCCGTGCCTGTAATCATCACGGCGTCGCCCTTCTTCAACTCGGCGATTGTCAACGCGGGCAGATTCTCGAACATTCCCTGCGGCCCGCCTCTGCCGCCGCCGCCCGCGCGCTGCCGCTCGCCGCTCTGACTGCCTTGGCCGCCTTGACTGCCCTGACTGCCCTGCCCGCTCGCGCCGTCCTGACCATCGCGTTCGCGCCTGCGCCCGCGTTGCTCGCCCGGCTGTCCATTGCCCGATGCCGCGGCAGCGCTGCGTTGTTGCTCTCGCTGCCTGAGCGTCTCAGCGTACTCGGCGGGGATGCGCCTGACCATAGAGCTTGAAAGCAGGGCGACGGTCACTGTGCGTCCCGTTTGAGACTCCTTGACGACGACTTCGCCGCGCGCAGCGTCAAGGGCTTCGACCACTCCGCTCAACCTTGCGACCGTGCCGTAGATAATCTCTTCCGCCGTCAAGCGCGAGCCATCGCGCTGGCCGAGCACGCGCGCCTGGTCGCCGACGCGGATGTCCGCGAACGAGCCCGCCACCGCGTCAGCCGGACGCAAAGAGCCAGCGGCATAGCGACGAAAGCGCACGTTGCCCGCAGAGGCTGCGACGGTGACGGCCTGCGCTCCCTCGCGCGAGCGCGCCTCGATTGTCACTTCCTTCTTCGCAGGGTCTATGGCCGTGATGCGCCCGCTCACGCCGCGCGCCCGCCAGTCTTCGCGCTCCTGCTCACGCTTCGACGCGACAGCCTCACGCGCCATCACAATCACTTGCCGCGCAGCCGCCTGTCCGCCCGCCGCGCCGTTCGGCACCAGCACGCGGTCGCCGACTCTGACATCCGCGCTCGTGATGCGCTCTGCATTCTCAAGGCTTGTTTGCCCCGGCGGCACGCGCCTGTAGAGCGTCCGCTCATCAACCGTCACACTGACGGATGCGCCCGCGTCCGTCTTGACCGTCAGTTGCCGCGTGGTCGCATCCACAGCCGTGACTTCGCCCACCAAATGCTGCTGCGTCGCGCGCGTTGCGCCGCCCGTCGCAGACGACACCTGCGCGCTCGCGCCGAGCGTCATCGCCGTGACCGTTAAAGTCAGGGCGAGCAAAAATTTTCTCATACTCTTCTCCAAGATTCTGTTCGTCAACAACGTCTTAATTTTAATCAGGGGGAATACCGAGGAGATACACAGACCAACCCGCATACATCTACAAAGACGCGACGCAACCGCCGCCGGTTACGTTATTCTGCCCTTGAAATGTTGCAAATTCGTTCTAAGCTATTTTCGGATGTGCGCCGGGAGGAAGAAGATTTCAACAATGCAAGCAGAAGAGGAATCACAAAGGAGGATTTCAAGCGCAGAACAGTCGTTCTCCATGAACCATGAGCGCTGTTTGAAAAGATTCCGACCGAGATCGGTCTGGAGGGGCGTGGCGAAGCGAACTATAAAATCACAGGCGACTTCCCTCTCGGAATTTCAAAAGGCGTCGTCATGATAAATGCTCCGCAACTTATCGAACCCGTCTCTATCAATTTCGAAATAAACGGGCGGGAGACTCCACCGCCGCCGCCCTTCAGGCCTCGCGTCCTCACCCCACGCGGCCACTCGTGTACACCTCGGAGGCGCACACGAGTAGATTATATTCGACACGCTTTCTCGTCTGGTGTTGTGCCGAAAAGAGTCAGTTCCCGGCCTTCTCTTCGACTGCCTTGAAGCCCGTGCCGTTGATGACATCGCGGAGCTTGGCTTCGGTCACTTTCTGGTCGTCGTACTGGATGACTGCCTCGCCCTTCTCTGCGCTGACTTCCACTTTCTCGACGCCCTCAGTCGCTTTCAGCGCTTTGGTGACTGAAGCCGAGCACATCTTGCAGTGCATTCCCTCAACGCGAATCGTGGCGGTCCTGGTAGCGGCAAAGATATTGACGGCTCCAAGCGTGAGCAAGAGCGTCAACACAAACATGGCGGCAAACTGTTTTCTCTTCATTCTCTATATCTCCAAATCAAGTTAGGGGTTGATGTTTCCGGGCCGAAAAAGCTCTGATGCGCCTGCTCCGGCCTGTGGATTACCGCAGCAGCGGTTTTATTTTCTGCTCGAACTCTTCGGGCAGCAGGATTCCCTCAATGCGTTCCCGGATATTGCCTTCCCTGTCGATGACTATCGTCACGGGCAGCATTTCCGACTCGTCAAAAAGAGCTTTAGTCTCTTTCGTCCCTATCGCGATAGGGTAATTGACTTTGAACTTGCGAACAAACCGGCGCACTTCCCCTACAGTTTCCGGCGGGTAAGTGATGCCGACGACTTGCAGGCCGCGCGCACCGTACTCGCGCTGCATCCTGACCATATCCGGCATCTCCGCGCGGCAGGGCGGGCACCACGTCGCCCAGAAGTTGATAAGCACGACTTTACCCCTATAGTTACTCAGGCTCAGGACGCGCCCCTGAATGCTCTTGAGCGTCAGAGGCGGGGCCTGTTGTTGCGCGTTCCCATACGCTGCCAACGAAAGAATCAGCAATATAGCTGCGCCGGCAATCATTCGTTTCATCTTATCACCTCAGAACAGGCGCCTGACTCCGAGCAGGATGTTGTAAGTCCGTGCGCAACACCTGCGGCCCGGTGTTGTGAATTACAGGAAGCTGGCTGCTCCCCTCGATGACAAACTGCGGAGCGGCGGCGCGCAGGAAGTTTCCACGTTCGGCTCCTTCCTGCGCCCATGCCCAAGCTGATGAGGGCGTGAGGAATAAGGTGCATTCAAATGTTCAATCCCCAGTGTTGTAGGACGACGAAGAGTTCAATACGGACTCAGGATGGGAGGTTGGCTATCAGATGTAAAGGGCTAGGGCAAGGGTCATTGTGAATTGAGCTTTCTGCGCGCTAAAATATTTTTCGCAACACTGTCCACGCATGCGCCTACTCTTGAAGGGCTTGCGCTATCACCGGCCAGATCGCTTCGGCCCAATGAGCGTATCCAAGGTCAGATGGGTGCAGCCCGTCCGAGGAAAAAAACTCTGGATGCGCCCCCGTTATCTCACCGCTCAACTTATAGAGATCGACTAATGGCGCTGCGTGCCGTCTGGCAATGTCCTCAATGGCTTTGTTGAATTGCCCAAGCCGCGCTCGGAATGAGTCGTCAGCCATCCCCTGCACCGCTGGCGCGGAAGCCACGTCAGGGAGAGTCATTATGATTATCAGCCTGCCGGGCTGCTTTAGCTTTGCGACAAGTGCCTCGTAATTCTCAGCGAACTCTTTTACCTCGCGGCCACGCAGGAGGTCGTTCACGCCGACGCAGATGGTGACGAGCGTCGCCCGTGTGCCGTCCAGCTGCGTGCTCTGTTTATTGACCGCATCGGCTGTTGTTGCCCTCGCTACGGAGAGGTTGATCAGAGTGGAACCCGGACGCTTCTGCGCTATTCGCGCAAAGAGCTGGTCTACGTATCCCCCGCCATCTCGCGCGCCTAAGCCTGTCCCGGTCGAGTCTCCGATTGCCACGTAGACAAGCGGGGAGGCGCGATTGCTTGCTGTAGCAATCGGGCGGGCACAGTTGACGCTGAGCAGAGGCGCGAGCAACAAGCTGATAAATGCCCTGTGGCCGGGCGTGTTGAACTTGCGCCCCCCGGCAACAAAGGTCAGCACGATTAAAAGTGTGCGCTTGAGAATCATTCCCGCTGTCCCATGAATTCTATCGCCTTTGTGCGAACTATCCTGCGCGTTATGTGATGCTCCGCTGGCGGAAGTGAGCAGTCGCATCGAGTTGCTCATTTCCGCCAGCGGAGTGCCCTGCTGTCAGATGCTCAGGGCGTTTGGGATTGCTTGTGGCAACCCTGAAATCGCCCGTGAGTTGCCTGAAGAGTTGCTGAGACGACCATCAGAGGGGCTGGTCGTTGCAGATATACCGGGGGGTGGTGCCATAACCGCCGCAGGTTTCGGAGCAGTCATAGTTGAAGGCCGGATCGTCAGGAGCACAATCCTCGTCGTCGTACCAACCGTCGCCGTCGCTGTCGAGCCGGTCTCTTCCCCACCCGGTCATAGTCGCGGAACCGACTATGGTCAGGTAGTAGCCGTCCGACCTCTTGTTGGTGACTTTTACCTGATAGGTGCCTGAGTAAACGTAGGACAGGTCAGGCATGTTGGCCTGCAACGACGTGCCATTACTTGCCACGGAAGTCGCGTTAACAGACCCGACCAGATAGCCGTTGCTGTCGAAGTACTCGACCTTCGGCATGCCGTAAGTAGCATCAAAGCTCTGGCCGGTGATGGTTCCAGACGTGGGAGGACTGGGCAGGTAGACCGACGACGGACTGGCCGAGAGGGCCAAGCCCAGGTTGTTGCCGAATCCCACGCGCAGGCGCAACTGATTGCAGTTCTCCCCGCCATGTTTCAGAACCCTGAAGCTTCCATCCGGGTTCACCCTGCCGGTTCCTACTGAGAGATCACTGTAGGTGATGATGTAGGGCACGTTCGGGGGGCCGCCCGTGTAATTGCAATAGGTCATCAGGGCTCCGCACCCGGAGAACGTGGCGACGAAACTGAGTAACACGAGAGTGAGCGACAAGACTAGTAGTGTCTTTTTCATTACTTTTTGCCTCCTTCGCTGAGACTCAGGAGCGAGTCTACGCCAGCCTTGTTAAGGAAGAGACGCGGGGCCGAAGGATGTAACGACCCGCCGGGGCCGTAGGGTCGGCCAGAGATATTCTTCTGCGCTTTTTTCTGCTCTCTGGTCTGGTGAGCATCCATTCTCTTCTGAATCACCATCTGCTCGATGTCGCTTCGCGAATCAGTCAACGGGTCGTCAGTCGCCACAGAGTAGGCGATAAGGAGCGCCTGCGTCGGCGTGATGCCCTGCGCGCCGGCTTGCCCGAACTGCTCCGGCAAGGCTGCGCTAAGCGCGCTCACGCGGTTGTTCACGTCTTCTTCAACCAGCGAACGCAACCCGGATTGCAGCGCAGAATCGCCACGCTGGCTCCAATCACGACCGGTTTTTGCCTGCTGGATTAATTCCTTCTTAGTCAGGAAGCCCCAACTGCCGTCGGCTCGCAGCGAGACTTCACCGTTCTCGTCGGACGATTGTTCAGCCGCCTGAAGAATCTCTTCGTCCGTGATGGTTGCCAGCCGCTCGACGGCTGTTGCTGTGATGGTGTCGGTCAACTCGTCGAGGGTGATGTGTTTGGCCTTGCCTCTCAGCACGTTGCTTTCGGCCTCTGCCAAGTCTTTCTTCGTTTCGTCCG
>JAWVFT010000105.1:0-17347 GCA_033855775.1 Blastocatellia bacterium
CGTCTGGCTGGCCGTCGAGATTGAGTCGAAGGTTGAGGCGGGGCGTGGCATCGCGGAAATCTGGTGCGACCGCTTGCAGGGCCTGGCGCGCGTCTGCAATTTCCCGCGCCCGCGCCTGTGGCTCGTCTCGCCCGAAGGCTTCACGGCGGAGGCCGTCGAGTTGTTGAACGAGCGCGGGGCATATTCGGCCAGCCGTCGCCAGTTGGAGTTGCTGGCCACGCGCCTGAGCGCGGATTCGATGCTGGCGCGGACGGCTGAGGCATCCGACGAGTTTGAGATGGTGATACCGATGGGCGACGATGCGGAGTTGATTGCGGCGCACACGGTCGAGCAGATTGCGCGCCGGATAGACTTTCAACCCGAAGCCATCAACCAGATTAAGACCGCTCTGGTCGAAGCCTGCATCAACGCGGCGGAGCATAGTCTCAGCCCCGACCGAAAAATTTATCAACGCTTTCGCGTAGAAAGTGATAGATTAGTCGTCACGGTTTCCAGTCGCGGCGTCGTGCCGCCCGGTTTGAACGCCCAGAGCAGCACGAACGGCGCTTCGCATGAGAACGGCAACGGCTCGCGCGAGGCGCCCAAAGAACGGCGCGGTTGGGGATTGAAGCTTATCAAGAGCCTGATGGATGAAGTTGAATTCGAGCGCGTTGACGACGGCACGCGCTTGCGTATGACCAAGTATTTGCGTAAATCGTGAAGAGCCGCGAATCGTAAATCACCAACGATGAAACGCAGTTTGTTTTATCTCTCGACATTGATGATTGTCCTTAGCTGATTCTCGGATTCTCAAGACTCTCCCGACAAGAAAAAGATTTCCCATTTTAGTAAGAGAGGGGCTTACTGCAATGGCTGAATCATCCACGCCCAATCAAGTGCGGTCGCGCCTGATTGGAGACATGGCTGTCATTTATGCCGGGGACTATCTCAACAAGTTGAGCGGCGAGCGGATTGAGCGCGAGTGCCGCAGACAGTTGGCCGCAGGCTGCCGCGGGCTGGTCATCAACTTCAGAGAGACGGGGCTGGTCAACAGCATCGGCATCTCTATCCTGCTCGGCGTCATCGACGCCGCCGAAGCCACCGGCGCGCAACTCGTCTTTTCAGATGTCAACAAGACGACCATAGAGCTTTTCGAGATGCTCGGGCTGACGCGTCATGTCGCGCTCGTGAAGAACGAGGAGGAAGCTCTCAACACGTTGAGCGAGTTTGCCAGCGCGCCGGACGCGGCAGGCCACTGAGAATTGTTTTGACGATGCGCGAAAACATGCAAAAGCTGATTCACACTTTCGCTGCGCTCGCAGACCTCGGGCAGGAGATTGCGGACACCAGCGATTTTCAGGAGATGATGCGCTCTTCGCTTCATCTCCTGCTCGGCACGCTGGCTATCAGGCGCGGAGCCATCGCCGAATACGTCGCGGAGCTTCAGCATTTGCGTTTCGTGGCGACGCGCAGTCCCGTCGAAGAGTTGCCCGCAGACCTTGAGTTGGACGCGGATGAAGTCGAGGGCTTGTTGAGCCTCGGCCTCTGCGGGCTGACGAGAGACGCGGAGACTCCGGCCTTCGCGCGCTTCGTTGAAGAGCACAAGAGCGTGCTCGACGCTTTGGCGGTCGAGTTGATTGTTCCGCTCATCGTGCGCGGCGAGTTAATCGGCCTCGTGTTGCTCGGCGGCAAGATGAGCGCGGAAGCATTCACGGCGGAAGACCGCGATGTCGTCTGCTCTATGGCGCGTCACATCGGCGTCGGGATGCACACGCATCGCCTGCTCGCGGAACTCGAACAGCGGGCCGAAGAGAATCGCCGCCTGTACGAAGGGATGCGCGAGATTTACAGGGACACCGTGCGCGCCTTTGCCGCCGCCATCGATTGCAAGGACAAGTACACGCAGGGCCACTCGGAGCGCGTCGGCAAGTACAGCGAGATAATCGCGCGCGAGATGGGTTGGACGGAAGAGGAGATTGAAGGCATCTCGATTGCCGGATACTTGCACGACATCGGCAAGCTCGTCGTCGAGCGCGACATACTGAACGCGCCCTACAGGATTGACGCCAAGCAGTCGAGCGAGTTGAATCGTCACCCTGCGGCGGGCTTTGAAATCCTCTCGCCGATTCGTCATCCTTACGCGGACATCTCCCTGATGGCGCGCTATCATCACGAGCGGCCAGACGGGCGCGGCTACCCGGACGGCCTGACCGCCGAAGAGATTCCGCTCGGCGCAAAGATTGTGGCTCTGGCCGATTCCTTTGACGCGATGACGACCGACCGGCCCTACAAGCGACGGCGCGAGATTATAGACGTGATTGAAGATTTCAGGCGCAACACGGGCAAGCAGTTTGACGCGAAAGTCGTCGCGGCCCTCTGTCGCGCCATCCTGAAAGAGACGCTCGGCGCCACGAAAGACCGCCGCATACACAAGCTGCTCGGCAAAGGCTACATCGACCCCGAAACCACTCTGCCACTGCTCCAGGAACTCATCTCAGACCTCGAATCCGGCGCGTTCGCCACCGTCGCAGGCCACGCTTAGCTCAAAATTCAGACTTGTGCGAGTTTAGAACGGCCCGTCCCCGCCGCTTCGACTTGTGGGAGCAGTCTGCGACAGCCTTTTTAACGGCATTTGCGTAATTCTATGCCGCCGGAGCCACTTCCCGCCCTGCTGAAATCAATTTCCGCGCTGCTAAAATGAGTTGTCACCCCGCTGAAACCGATTCCGACGCTGCTGAAATGGATTCTGACGCTGCGGAAACCAATTCCAACACTGCTGAAATGAGTTCTGACCTTGCTGAAACTAATTCTGACGCTGCTGAAATGAGTTCCAACACTGCTGGAACCAATTCCGACGGCGCTGAAGCCAATTCCAACGCTGCTGGAATCAATTCTGACAGTGCTAACGTGAGTTCTGACGCTGCTGAAGTCAATTCTGAGGCCGCTGAAATGAATTCCGACGATGCGGAAGCCAATTCCAACACTGCGGAAACTGATTCTGACGGTGTGGAAATCAATTCCGAGGCTGCGGAAGGCGGTTTTTACAGTGTGGATGCCGTTTTTTGTCGTGCGGGCGAGAGTTGGGAAGGCGCGTCGGTCATTTTGACACGGGAGTCCGCGCGCAAAAATGAGGACCGAGCGTTGGCTCAGTCCTCATTCAGGCTCGTTCGTTGATAAAGCTGCGGGGCGAGGGAAGCGCGCGGTTGAGCCGTGCGCTTCGTCGCCGGGTTATGGGGCGATGAAGAGCGACGGCACGGGCTGTTCGTTGCTGATGCCGAGGTTCTGTATGGTGGCCGTGCTGGTGGAGCTTTTGATGATGTACCAGTTGCCCTCGCCGCCGCGCCAGATGGCTACGTCGGTCACGCCGTCGCCGTCGTAGTCGCCGGGGACGGGCATGTCGCCTGAGTTGCCCCAGTTTTGGACTCTGGCCGTGTTGGTCTGGCTGTTCAGGATGTGCCAGTTGCCGGTGGAAGGACGAAAGACCGCGAGGTCTGCGCGCCCGTCGCCGTCGTAATCGCCCGCGACGGGTTTGTCCGCGCCTTCGCCCCAACTGCGCGTCAGGACTGTATTGTTGGAACTGCGTATGACGTACCAGTTGCCCTCCGAGGGACGCCAGACGGCGATGTCCGTCTTGCCGTCGCCGTCGTAGTCAGCAGGCACTAGCTTGTCGCCAGCCTGTCCCCAACCTCTGACGGTTGACGCGCCGTTCGAGCTTTGCCGTATGTACCAGTTGCCTTCGGAGGCGCGGAAGACAGCGACATCCGCCAGACCGTCGCCGTCATAATCGGCAGGGACGGGCTGGTCTGCGCCGCCGCCCCAGTTCTTCAAATTGACGGCGCCGTTCGAGCTATTGATGATGTACCAGTTGCCCTCGTTCTTGCGGAAGATGGCGATGTCTATGCGCCCGTCGCCGTCGTAGTCAGCGGGAACGGCCACGTCGCTGAGACTGCTGCTGCCCCACTGCGTCTGCGTGTTCGGCGTTCCTTCGGAGCCGTTGCCGATTGACCAGATGCCCGTCGCCGGGTTCCAGATGGCAATCTCCGTCTTGCCGTCGCCGCTGAAATCGAAAGCGACCGTCAGCTTGCGAATGGCGCGGGCGACGTTCAACCGACCATTTGTGACGACCAACCCTTGCCACTGCGGCAGCACGTCAACGGTCGTCATCAAAGCGGCTTTGATGGAAGCGGGAGAGAGCGACGGCCTGTAGGCCGCGAGCAGGGCAGCCGCGCCCGCCGTGTGCGGCGAGGCCATCGAAGTCCCGCTGAAGTTTGAATAAGACGTGTCGCTGTTATTGACTGAACTCAGGATGTTGGAACCGGGCGCGGCCAAATCAACGCTCACTGCGCCCCAGTTGGAGAAGGACGAGCGCGCGTCCGTGCTGGTCGAAGAAGCGACCGCGAGAATGCTCGGCGAATCGTAGCTGGCCGGATAAGAAGGCGTCGTCTCTATGTTGCGCCCGTCGTTGCCCGCGGCGAAGACGTTGAGGATGCCCGCGTTGCCTGTGGCGTCAATCGCGTCCTTTAAAACCTGGTCATAGGCGGCGGCTTCAGGCGGCCCGCCCCAACTGTTGTTGGTGACGCGAATGTTGACCCCGCGATTCTTCATCATCGTCACATACTGAAAGCAGAGAGCAGCGTTGGCGGCGGTCGCGTTGCCCGCCGCGTCGTGCAGCTTGACGGCCATCAAGCGCACGTTCCAGTTGACGCCGACCACGCCCTTGCCGTTATTGCCGACGCCGCCGATGGTGCCAGCGACGTGCGTGCCGTGATTGTAATCGTCAATCGGATTGCTGTTGGCGTTGGCGAAGTTGTAGCCGTAGTAATCGTCCACGTAACCGTTGGCGTCGTCGTCAATGCCGTTGCCCTGAATCTCGCCGGGGTTGTGCCACATGTTGGCCGCAACGTCTTCGTGCGTGTAGCGAATGCCTGTGTCGATGATGGCGACGACGACCTGCGCGCTCCCCGTCGAGCGGTCCCATGCGGCGGGAGCCTGAATCTTGAACATGCCGTACATCTGCGCCTGCGTGAAGCTAGGGTCGTTGGGCGTCGCGTTCAAATGATAAATGTAGTTGGGCTGCGCGGCGACGACGCCGGGCAGTTTTTGATATTGCTCAAGGGCTTCGCCGACGGTCATCCCTTTGGGCAAGCGAACGTGCTGCCAACCGATGAAAGGAATCTCTTCGACGACGCTCGCGCCGATTTGCGCGTTGGCCGAAGCGGCAGCGGACGAAGACGCGCCGCCTTCGAACTTGACCAGCAACTCGCCTTCGACGTGCGCCGGGGCGAGCGCAGCTTCGCCGGTTCGCGGGCTGATGATGCCCGTGACCTGAACGACGGCGGCGAGCAGCATCAAGAGAAACAGTAATTTGATTTTCTTCATAACAGGGAAGTCCTTATCGGTATCCGGTTGTGCGACTAATTGAGAAACTAAGCGACGACGTAGAGCGCGCAATCTCGCGCCTCTTTATCTTGCGCGGAAGAAACGACCGGCCAGCGCGATTGCCATCAAACAGAAAGTGACGGCAGCCGAAAGCAGGCAGAACTGGCACCACTTGCCAATCACGAACGCCTGCACGTAGATGAGAAACAGCGAAGCCAATGTCATCGCTGCGACTAGATAAAAGAGCAACGTGCGCGCAACGTGATAACGATAGAGCGCGAGCGTCGCCAGACTGAAGACCGTGAAGTAGGCTGCGGCGCCGAAGGCCGCCAGCGGCAGCCCGCCGACGGTCGCGTAGGAACTCGTCAGCACCTCTTCGCAGCCCATGGTGACGGTGCATTGTACACCCTGCCCCGTGAGATGCTTAATCGTCAGGTAGAGAGCGTCAACGAGGCCGACCAGCGAGAGGATGGCAGAGGCAATGTAGAGCCGCTGGCCGCCGGAAGGCGCACGCGATTCCCGTGTCGCGCTTTCTCTGGCGGGGCCGCTCGAAGGCTTTCTGGCGCTCACTGGTTTCTGGGGTCGAGCATGAAGTCAATCGCTTTGCGCATCATCTCCGGGGTCATCGCTTCGGGCTTCAGTTGACGACCGTTGACGAAGAGCGTCGGCGTTCCGAGCACGCCGAGGGCTTGCGCGCGTTGGCGGTCGGCGGCAATCCTGACATCGGCGTCATTATTATCGAGGTCGCGCACGAAGCGTTCAACGTCGAGGCCCAACTCGCGCGCGTACTTGATGAAAATCTCGCGGGCGTTATCCGCTTCGGCCCAGTCGGTTTGCGTCTCGTAAAGGCGGTCGTGCATCTCCCAGTATTTATTCTGAAGGCCAGCGGCTTCGGCGGCGTGCGCGGCAACGAGCGCGTGCTTATGCTTCTCCGTAATCGGGTAGTGACGAAAGATGAGGCGGAGGCGGTCGTGATACTCGCTCTCAATCTTCTTCAGTTCACTAAAGAGCGCGCGGCAGGGCGGACACTGGTAATCGCCAAACTCTTCGAGCGTGATTTTCGCGTTGGCCGCGCCGCGCACATGCGGCGGCTGCGCACCGGGCGCGCTTGCGCCAAGCGGGGCGTAAGGCGACGCGCCGGATGCCGTCTGGTTCGTCGTTGGTGATGAGTTTTCGCTCGTCGAAGTCGCGGGCGGCGGCGTAGAGAATTGCGACCCGTTCGAGTTTTTGGCTGAACGAGTGAAGACCAGAACTGAAGCCACTGCGAGGGCTAAAACCGCGCCGATAATAGCGAAGGGTAGATAACGTCTCATGGGATTGTGATATTACAAGAGTTCACTGAAAGTTGCCAATCAGGGCAGCCAATGATGGACGGCAGTAAAGCTAAAGGGAATGAGACTTTGAGAAGCGAAAGATGAAACGCCCGCGAGCGCGAGCGTTTCATCCTTCGTCATTGATGTCCGGCGGTTGAGTGTTGATAGGCTGAGAGGCGTCAACGCGAAAGCAAGTTTCGCCGTCGTCGCTTCACCCTTTGGCCGTTACCACCTGTACGGAATGATGTCCGGCCCCTGAACGTGCGTGCCGGAGATGAAGTTGGGCGAGAACTCATCGGGCCTGCTGCGCTCGCGTTCGATGCCGTTGCCGCCGTCGTTGTGATAGTAGTGTCCGGCGTACCAGATAACCACATCCTGTTTGATTGACTCGCCCGTGACCCACGCGTCAATGTTGGCCGCGCCGCTGCCGGGGTCGTCTATCTCCGTGGGCGCGGCGGCTGTTCCCTGAAACTTCAGAATCCAGACATCGCCGCGACCGTAATCGGGAGACGGCCCGGCATGCCCGTCGTTCAAGTTCTGCACGAGCATGTAGCCGTCGCCGGTGACGGTGTTGCGAATCAGCCAACTGCTCGGACGGCTCGCATTGCGATAGAGCTTCTGTTCCGTCGAGTAAGGTCTGGCGTTAAAGATTGTGCGGTTGGATAGCGGCAGGACTTCGTTATTGTCTGGCGTGTCTATGTCGAAGTCCATGCGCCAGTAAACGTGGTGCGTGTGCGCGAGGCAGACGCAACTGTTGGCCGTCGCGCCGTAGCCGTAGCGCGGGCGAATCGTTCCGTCGGCAGCGAGACGATACTCGCAGATATAGCGATACCAGCCCGCGTTCATCTCGCTGACTAAGACCACTTCGCCTTCCTGCTGGTAGAACGCCACGCCCTTGAAGTTGCCTGTGTCGTTGCCGCTATCGAGAGCGGTCGTGGCGATGTTGGTTCCGCAATCACGCAGCCCTCCGTTCGAGCCGGGAAGGTCTGTTCCGTTGGCTTGAAACATTCCTTCCTGATACTGCCAGTCGCGGAACGGGCCGCAGGCGTCGTTGTCATACTTAACATTGAGGACGGGAGCGTGGATGCGCTTGAGCACGGACTTGCCGCGATATTTCACGTCGCGCAACTCGATGCCCGAACGCTCGCTGGTATTGCCCGAAGAAGCGGACGGGCGAATCGCCAGAAATTCCCAGAGGACAGCGTTATTCTCATCCATCACCGTGAATTGATACTGTCCGGCCAAGCCGCTCGATGAAGATGTTTGACCGGAGCTGGAAATGCCGCAGGCGTCGGGCGTGGCGCGCGAGGTCGGCGGAGCGCCTTCCTTGTAGCGCAATATCTTCCGGCGCGTCATGTTCACGCCGACCACTTCGTTGCTGAAGCCTTTGCCGTCGCCCTGACCTAAGCCGACATAGATGGTGCGCTCGACTTGATCGCCGGCCCGTTCGGGGTAGAGAACCGGCGGCATCGGGCGATACGGCTTAAGCTCTCCGGCGCGCAGCGCGGCGCCTAGAGTTTGGTCTTGACCGATGACAGCCAGCGCGTCGTCAAACTCTTCGTCGCTCGGCGGCGGCTGCTCGTTGGAGACGGCAAACTTTTCCGCTCCGGCAGCGTTATAGTTTCCCTCTACCTTGATGGTCCGGTTGTTGGTGTAGTCGTAGAACGTGGCGAGATAGCGAGACGGCGTGGCGCGCGAGCCAGCTTTGGCGTCAGTGTCGAGCAGCCCGAAGTTGAGCATGCGACTGTTCGTGCCGCGCAGGAACTTTTGCACAGCCGCGCGCGAAGGGATTTCGTCTTTGACGACCGCCATCGCTTCCTCTGTCGGCCCCACCGGAACAACGTTGATTCGCAACCGCGCCTGCGGTTTTGTTTTTTCCGACGCCGCGCTCGGCATGTCTGACGCCTTCGCTTTGCCGGATTTTGAAAAGTTGATGATGAACAGGAAGCCCGCAACCATCGTTAAGGAGAGAACTGAAAAGTAGAGCCACCGTCGCATAGTTTGAAACTCCTCTTGGGGGAAACTCGTCTGCGCCGCTCACGAGAGCCTTGCTGCCGACGATAACGAAGAAGCGGCGCCGATGTGTCCGGCTTTGCGCCGGACCTGCGCCCTTTCACAGTTTGACGACCCTGCGCTTTTTGAGTTAGGCCGCGCTTGCCGGAGCCAGCGCGAAGCAGACCTGAAGCCGGGCCGCTCATTACATGGCTTTCTTTGCGCGTCACAGCAAAGAGCCGACCGTCATTCAATAGAGAATTAATTGAAGCCTGATGTGGCCGTCAGCGGTCTCTTGCAAGACCAACCCCGACATCATCATATGAACTTGGCGAGGACTAACCTGACTTGCTTAACTCGAACGGATAAACGAAGACTTGCTCAGCGCGCCTTTCTTTGTTCGAGCGGAAGGGGCAATTTCGTCACTTGATTGTTTGAGCAATATCGCCACAAAGGACGGAATGAAACTGCTTGGAACGGCGTCTGCCCGAGACGCCGCAAGACACGTTTAAATGCGCGTTATCATTAGCATATCGCTGCCGAGTAGGTCAAGCAAAGGGCTTCGGCTGCGGGCCGGTTTAAAGGGCTGAGGCGAGACGCTGGCAACGGTCTGCGCTGCGCGTTTGGGCTCGGAGCGCGCTTCGGCAGACGATTCGAGGCGAGGAAGCGGAAAGGACGAAGCGCGCAGCTCCGGCCTTACATGCACTTCCTGATGCGAGAGAATTTCCCTTGCTCCAACGTGTAGGAGCCGACGGCTTCGGATGAGCTGTCTAGCGTGATGGTCAGCGTCAGCGTCTTGCCCGTGACGCGGCCTTTGAAGTGGGCCGGTTTGCCGTCCTGGTCTTCGCCCATGCGGACTGGCCCGCCGTGCTCCTGCGCGTACAGGCCCGGCGCGTTGAAGTTGCCGTTGGCGTCCATCTGAATTGGCTCTGTGATGGTCGCGTGGGCGCAGTCGAAGTCAAGCTGCGCGCCGCTGCTCGTGACATCCATTGCGATGTGGTTGCCGCCCCATCTGCCGACTGAGACTATCTCCATTTTTTTGACGTGTCCTCGACGCTTTTTCTTGCTCTGCCAGCTTGCGCCCTGAGCCGTTAAGGATAACAACAAGGGGAAGAGAATAGCTAACGCGGTCATTCTTAATTTATTCATCTGCTCACCTCTCAAGCATCTTACGGCCCCGGTCTGGATGTCAGCAAGCCGACCCGAATGGGCCGCTTGTTAGATGAACGAAACAGCGCTGAAGGCTTGCAACTTTTCGCTGAACGGATGAACTAAAAATGACGGCGCGCAGTTTCCGCGACGAGGGCAAAAGAATCCGCGACGAGGACAAAAGAAGAGGACTGAAAGCAGCTTGACGTTGCTTTCAGTCCTCTTTTTTAAGCCTAACTTTCGACGACTGCGAAGAGCCGTTAAAGGTTAGGGAATAGTGGGCGACGCGATGTAAACCGTCGGCACCATCACGTCTGTGCAGCCGCCAACAGTCGGCGGGACTCCGGGCGTTCCGTTGGTCATCACCGTATTGTCGGAACTCCTGAGAATCCACCACTGGTTGCCGCTGCAATTCGGACGAACGGTGGCGATGTCCGCCTTGCCGTCGCCGTCGTAGTCGGCAGGCACAAGCAAGTCGCCGCTGATGCCCCAACTCTTGACGGACGCTGTGTTGGTCTGGCTGTTGATGATGTAGTAGGCCAGCCCGGATGGCCTGTAGATGGCAATGTCTGTCTTGCCATCACCATCGTAGTCGGCCGGGACAGGCTTATCAGCCGAAGCTCCGGCACCGATTCCTCCCCAGTTGCGGAAGATAACCGTCGGCGACCCGGCAGCCGGGTTAGTGCGGATATACCAGTTGCCCTCGCTGGCGCGATAGACGGCAAAGTCGTTACGCTTATCGCCGTCGTAATCGCCGGGGACAAGGATGTCCGTCGGATTGCCCCAACCGCTGACGAGCGAGCCGCCGCCGCTGAGTTTGACGTACCAGTTGCTATCAGAGTTACGGAAGACAGCGACATCGGCCTTGCCGTCAGCGTCGTAGTCTCCCGGCACAGGTCTATCGCCCGTCGCGCCCCAACCGATGATGCTGGTGCCGCCGGTGCTCTTCCTGATGTACCAGTTGCCTTCGCTGCCTCTGAAGACGGCGACATCGGCCTTGAGGTCACCGTCGTAATCGGCAGGAACGAGCACGTCGCCCGCTGTGCCGAAGCTGGTGTTGATGGTCGGAGCGGCAAGAGGCGTGGAACTGTCCACCACACTCCAAGTATTCGTGCCGCTGCTGAAGACGGACAGGTCAGCCTTGCCGTCGCCCGTGAAATCGAAGGGCTTGGGTGAAGGCGCTGTCACCGACTGGCACGCGAAGGTGGAAATCTGCAACGTGAAGGCTCTCACGCTGCCCGTATCCTGCCCCGCGCTGTCGCTGACGTTGATTGTCCAGGTCCCGTTCGGGTTCTGCCCGTCGAAGGCGGACATAGGATTGTTGGGCGAGAAGTTGCCCGTCACAGGCTCTATGTCGGCGGTTTCAACAGAGGGGAATCCGCCTTCGTCATCCAGCAACATGTTGCAGATGTTGTTGCGATTGAAGCCGACGGTCGTGGCCGGAACGCCGGGACGGTCAAAGACGGAAACCGTCGTGCCCTGCGGAGACGTGACCTTGATGGTGATGTCGCCAATCCACGTGTGGTCAATGCCGACTGTGGTCGAGCCGATGGTTGAAGAGCAGGCTGAGCCGTCAACACGGAAATTGAAATCTCCGAGATTGCCGCTCAGGCCGCTGACGACGACCGGAATGTTAACGCCAGCCGGAATGTTGTCGGGAATCGCCACGGGCGGCCCCGAGTAGCTGAAGTTAGTCGGAACGCCGGACGAACCCGTCACGAAGGTATAGGTTTGCGTGCCGTAGTTAGTCGCTCCATCTTGCAGGTTGAGCGTGGCCGTCACGGTGCCTCCGCACGGCGTGGCCGGGTCAACCTTGAAGGTGAAGTTGCGGAAGACCGCCGGGTCGCCAGCGCACGTCGCGCCGTAGTTCTGCGGGCCGCTCGGCGTTTGCACGCCGCCCGTGGCTTGCAGTGTGCCGGTCAGAGCCGTCGTGCATGCTCCGGCGCCGCCGGTGTTCTGCACGCCCAGAGAAACCGTCACAGTCTCGCCCGGGTCGAGCACGTTGTTGGCGCCCGCCGAGACGATGCTCTTGCCGCCGTTGGCAAGAATGACTTGCGGGACAATACAAAGATTGGTCGTCGTTGTGTTGCCGTTGGTGACGACGACGCTGTTGGCCGTCGCGGTCGAGAAGCCAGCCTTGGTTGCCGAGACGGTGTAGCTGGTGGGCGTCATCTTCGGCAGCGTGTAGTTGCCGCTGGCATCGGTCGTGGTAAAGAAGCCGTCGCTGGTTTGCACGGTCGCGCCCGCGACCGGCAAGCCCGTGTTGCAGTTTGTCACCGTGCCGGAGATGGTGCCCTTCGGGAAAGCCGTGCACGGGCTGCCTAGATTGAACTTGCCAATCTTGGTAATCCAGCCGACGCCGCTCGTCGCCTGACTCGCAGCCGTGTAGCTTTCGGTCGTGAACCAGTAGGAGCAATCGTCCGCAGGGTCAACCGTGAGCGAGCTATAGTCGCCCCATCGTGAGCCTGTGTCGGTCTGCACGCCGGTTCCGGCAAACATCGTCTGCTCGCCCTGCGCTAAACCTCCGGGCGGGTCAGCGGCGAATCTGGCCGCGTAGCGAATCGAGGGAAAGACCGAAGTGCTCGAAGCAGAGAAGCCGACTGCGAGGTCGCCCGCAGCGTTCATCGCCGCGCTGCCCATCCAGCGATGCGTCGTGTCGCCAACGGCGCCGGAGAACGTGGCTTGCTCAAACGGCGCCCACGGAGCGACGCCCAGATTCTTGCGGAACTGGTAATAACGAAGTCCGGCGCGATAGTTGGCTAAGGTCTGGTCTGCGCCGACGTTGACCGTGTGCGTCACGACCAGCGATTCGTGCGTTCCGAAGTTGATGTACTGCAAGCGGTGCATCAAGCGGTCGGAGATGGCGTCGAGCCGCGCCGTCGTCGCGCTGGCTGGCGCAGGCTGCGGCACGGCGTCTCTGCCGGTCGGAGCAAGCGGATTAAAGGGCGCGACCGGAATGCCGCCGCCCGGCACCGCGCTGCTCTCCGGCCTCTCGATGAAGGTCGAGTTGGCGGGCGTCGCAAAGTCGGCGTGGAAGTCGAACATCCTCATGCCGTCCGCCGGGTCGCCAAACTCCGTGGCCGTAAAGTAAGCGAAAGGACATGGCGTGCCAACAGGCGGCGGCCTCACGCCGTCCATGTCTGCGGGCAGCATGCCAGCCTGTCCTTCAGGGAACGTTGCCAGCTTGCGGTTGAAGTAGATAAAGCTGGCGGTCGGGTCGCCGACCAACATCTTCTTGCGGTCGAAGGCGAACATGCCGCCGCCGTCAAACGTCACGCCCTGCGCGAACTGGTTGGTCGTCATGTAGTAGCCGTCAGGCCAGACGCCGAGGTGCGGGTAATCCGGAAACTCATTGTCGGGCGGGCCGGAGACTTGAAAGTTATAGAGCCAGTATGCTCCGGTCGGGTCGGGCGTCTTCGAGATAGCGATAGTCTCAAAGTATGGGCCGGGGTCAGGGAAGGGAAAGCAGAACTGCGAGAGCATCCAGCGGTCGGCCATCGGGTCGTAGAGCGCGATGGGGTCGCCGCCATCTTCCGCGCCGCACGGCGGGCCGAGGGCTGTGAAGATGTCGCTGAACTTCTTGGCCGGGATTAAAGGAGTGCCGGCTTTATCGAAAATGCGAATCGTCAGGTTGATGACCTGCACGTAATGGTTGGGGCCGACATCGCCTTCCGTGTCGGGCGGAGAGAGACGAAAGGCAAAGAGGTTCGCATTGTCCTGATTGCTGTTGCCGTCGAAGACGAGCGACGGCGTGGGCAACACGGTCGGGGCGTTCGCGCCCGATCTGGATTCCGGGTCAACGAAATATTGCAGGGCGGCATCGGCGTCGGGCTTGACGTTCGGGTCAACGCGGCGAATGTCCGCGCGATTCTTTTCGTTGACTTCGTGCTCCGCCGCTTTGGACTTGCCCGGCTTCACGCGCACCGCTGTGTCCGGCATGTCGCGCAGCGGCCTAGACTCGGCGAAGCCGACGGCTGACTTGGAAATCGGAGCCGAGATTTCCTGTTTGGCGGCGCGCTTTTTGTCCGGGCCAGGCGCCGCGGTCTTCGACGCCGTTGCGCCTTTTTTGTCGACGCCTTTTCTCGAAGCGTTCACGGCAGCCGGGACTACTAAGATTGATAGTAGTAAGGCTGACGTTAATAACAGAACTAAATATCTCTTCATCAGGGGGCCTCCTCGGGGATTGCAGTCTTGGTTGGTTGGGTGAATCACGGTCAGCGTGCGAGGAACGATACGCTCCGGCAGATGTCAGAGCAACGTCCCGACGACTCACTTTGGATTCCCCTTGTTTTGGGTCTTAAAGATCAGCAAAGCGCAGACTTCGCCGCTTACAGGTTGAAGATGGACGAATGATTTCAGCGTGCCGGAAATCCGGCCAGGGCTCGCTTGTCGCTAATCCAGACGATGGCAGTTTGGCGCCAGTCGCCGCAGCGGCGTTCCAGTCATTGAACAATTTGAGCCAGAGTGATAATTCGGCACAAAGCGGGCAGCCCATCAACGCGAGCGATGATTCGCTCCAATTAACTCAATGGTCGAAAGACGCAGTTCCGGCAATGCGTGTTCTGCGTTAAAGCTAACCCGCTTGAAAGCGTTAGGCACGACTGTGTGTAGTCTACAATCGTCGAAACGAGGATACTGGGCAAGATTGAAAATAGAGCCGGACGATTGAACATTTCGTTCGGCCAGACAGTTTATTAACGTGCTGCAACCTACTCTCATTTTGTATCAATGTCAACATTAAACTTGCCCCGGCGCCCTGCGCCACGCGCCGTTCGCCTGCTCCGAAAGCTCAAAGGACGGCGCAGGCTTGAGGCTGAAAGTCCGGCTCCGAGCGCGCCTCACAGGAGCGGTCCTGAAGCAGTCGGGCGAAGGGATTTTCAAGGACTGAAGAGCGTCTCTCGCTTGACATTGAAGCCGCCACGCGAGTAGGCTACGCGCTGCTACAGACAGACAGAGGCGGAAAGCAGCCGGTCTTGAATCTGCTGTCTTCAACTTGAATTAATCGTACAGTTTGAGCACGAGAAATTGACTCGCGGATTTAACTCCCTATCCATGTGAGCGAGAGTTGGCTCACAAGCTCGCCGCGAAATTCTTCTAGCTAACTACAAACATGTTGTCCAGCAAGAGCGAACGCGTCGGCACGGTTGAGCCGGAAACCTCCCCATTGGGTGGGCTGCACGAACCAGCGAAAGACGGGCAGGCGATGGCTCTGCTGGCTCTCAGCCACACTCCCATCGAGCATCAAGTCTACCGCGCGATGCTCTCGGAGACAGCCGCTCTGCCCGCTCGGCTCGGAGCCTTCAGCGCGCGCCGGTTGATGATTCTGACGGGGCTGCACGGCTACAGCACGATTCGCAGAGGCTTGGCCGGACTCGTCAATAAGCTGAGCATCGAGCGGCAGAAGACGGCTGACGATAATGACGCGCAACAGTTGGGCGCGGTCTATTCCATCTTTACGCCGGAAGAGATTTTCACGCGCCGCCGCGCCGTCGGCCTCGCTCCCTTTCCGAAAGAGGTGCAGGCTTACGAGAGCAACAGAATCTTCGGCGTAGCGATTGAGCGCGTCGTCGGGCTGCACAATCTGAGCCGCCGCGAAGCGCAGGTCGCGCTCTGTTGCGCCGAAGGATTGACCAACGCCGAGATTGGCCTCAAGCTGCACGTCAGCGAACAGACCATCAAATTTCACCTGCGCCATATCTTCGTCAAGTTCGGCGTCCGCCGCCGGACAGAACTGGTTTCGCGCCTCCTGACGCAGGGAGCGACAACGGGAATGGGAGAGCATTTGTAGGGGTCACTCTGGTAGAGACTGCTCGTGCGGTTCGACTGATTAAGACTGTGCGTGCGTGGGCGGTTTGGACAAGATGGACGCTGCCTCGCGTGTGAGGCTTCCCTTCGGGGTACGGCGTGACTCCCTTCTGGCGCTTTTTGAGCAACTAAAGGGACTGTGCATGCGAGGGGAGCGGTGTATTCTGAAGGGCGGCGAGAGAGTGTAAGACGTGAGCGCTAAGAAAACCAAGAAGGCGAAGAAGAAGCGGACGGCCCTTGTGATTTGCCGCGACCGCAAACAGTTTTGGACGACGCAGACGCAGTTCTGGCAATGGGTCAGGGATGGCGTCGTCGTGAAAACTCAAGACCAGCCGTTGACGGGAGCCTTCCAGCGCGAGCACGAAGAATTGATGGTCATGTTGAGCAACACTGTGCTCAATCTGGCTCATCCGAACCACATGCGTGAAGCGCTGGCTTCCCGGCGCGTCGGGCTTTCAGGAAAGTAGAGGCATCATAAGCATGACACTTAATTCGCAGCCAACTGTCGGCGCCAGCTTTCTTCGCCGTTCATCTCTCTTCCTCGCCGTGGTCTGGCTTCTCACCTTGCCCGGAATCGCCGGGGCGCAACAGCCGCCGGTCACTTCCGTCAACGCCGCGCAGCAGCAGCAGCCCGCCGCCTCTTCCACGCAGACGCAGACGACAACAGCCGCGCCCGCCATCGCCGTCAAGGTCGAGCGCGATGACCGCTATCGCATCGGAGCGGGCGACGTGCTCGACGTGCGCGTCTTCAACAAGCCGATTCTGTCGCGCGAGAACGTTCGCGTCAACGGCAACGGCATGATTCGGATGCCGCTGATTGACGACGACATTCTGGCGGCGTGCCGCACGGAGGGCGAGTTGGCGAAAGAGATTGCCACGCGCTATTTGAAGTATCAACGCCACCCGCAGGTGGATGTCTTCGTCAAAGAGTATCAATCGCAGCCGGTGGCGGTCATCGGGGCCGTCAACCAGCCGAGCCAGTTTAAGCTGCAACGCAGAGTGCGGCTGCTGGAATTAATCGCCTTCGCCAACGGCCTTGCGGATCGGGCGGGGCGCAGCGTCAACGTCGTTCACGGAGAAGCGTCCGGCCTCGTTTGCCAGGCCGACGCGCTCGTCGCCGAAGATGACATCATCAAGACCGGCCTCAACTCTTATAAGCTGAAGGACACTTTCGACGGAGTTGAGCAGGCAAACCCTTTTATCCAACCCGGCGACATCGTTTATATTCCCGACGCCGATCAAGTCTACGTTGTCGGCAACGTGATGCGGCCGAGGTCGATTTCGCTGCGCGAGCCGATTACCATCACGCAGGCGATTGCGATGGCCGAAGGGTTGCGGCCAGACACCAAGAAAGACAAAATCAAAATTATCAGGCAAGCGCCGGGCGGCTTGGCCAAGGATGAGATTATGGTTGACCTCAAGGCGATTGAAAAGAAACAAGCGCCGGATGTCGTGCTGCAAGCCAACGACATCGTTGACGTGCAGGTCAACAGCACCAAGCAACTGCTGAAAAGTTTCATCGGCGCGGTCATGCCTTCAATCGGCCAACTGCCCACGCGCACCATTCCTTAAAGCGAACCGAAACGCATTGGGCGGTCTTGAGCAATTGTCTCCGAGATAATTCATAATCCTGCGCGGCTCTTTTTGAGTCGCGCTAAAAATTTAGGTGAACTGATGAGAGAACGTCGAGAACTGGTCGAGAGCAGCGTCACGGAAGTGCGTGACCTTGA
>JAWVFT010000106.1:0-8709 GCA_033855775.1 Blastocatellia bacterium
GTCTGCACGATGACGGCAGAGCCGACCAGCGCGAAGGCTTTCTTCTTCGAGAGCGCGAGGCTGACAAAGGTGCTGCGATGCTCTGTGAATTTCCATGCGACCCAGTAGAGCGCGGCGACGATGAAGAAGAGGCCGATGAGATTGTGCCAGCGGCGAGCCGTGCGCGCGTAGTTGCGAATGCCCGTGAACTGCGCTTGCATGTGCGCCGAAACGGTGTCGCCCTCGCGCGCCACGACTTGATTGCGTTTGAGGTCAATAACGATTGGCTCGACTTTCGCCGCCGCCGCTTCGCGCATCGCGGCGGTCGCCGGTTCGTCATAATGGACATTGGGCTTGACGAGCGGCAGCAGCGCGGAGGCAATCGCCGCTTGCTGTGCGGGCGTCCAGTTCGTCAATTGTTGAATGCGCGAGCGGAGTTTTTCTCTGGCGACGGAGAGCGCGGTCATGCGGCTCTTCGGCATCTCGATGACGGTCGGCGTCCCCGGATTGTTCACGTCGAAGAGATTGATTTCCTGCGAGAGATGCTGCGCCTCGCTGTCGTTGTAGATAAAGCCTTCGATTGATTCGCGCAGCAGGCGCGTCAGGCGTTCAAAGTCCGTCTCGGCAAATCGTCGCTCGATGAGAGCGCGCGCAACATCGGCGCGCACTTCGTCTTCGTTCTCCTGCGCGACGACTTCGCCCGGCCATTTGAAATCCTTCCTGCTGCTGCCGTGCATCTCGACCTCGCGGCGCAGTTCATCCCACAGGGCGCGAAAGCTCTGCTCGGTGGTGATGTTGCGTTGCGGGTCGTATCTGAAAATGGGGCGCGAAGATTCTCTGGCCTGAGCCTTGCGCCGCGCCATCTCGGTCACGTCAACGACGGGAATGTCAGCCGGAGAGATGACGGTGCGCCGCACGACTTCGCCCTCTTTGTAATCTTCGACCGCCGAACGCGAGTAGGCGTTGGTCAGCAGAAATGTCGTGGCGACGACGAGCAGCAGGAAGCCGAGGGCAAACTGCGTGGCGGGCGAAAACCACTTCAGCGGGCGGAGGACAAAGCCGAGCGCGGCATCGCGCGCTCTGTCGAAGGATGAAGTAAAGCGTGGGCGACGTTTGCTCATTCAGCTTGAGCGGCGAATTGCGCCACCTCTTCAGTCGCGGATTCATTCGCGGATTGAGGGCGCGCGCCTTCGCGTTGCTCGTCAACGAGATTGCGAGCCAGCAAGGCTCCGGCTCGTTCCAGCATCGGCCTCAAGGTTTGCGGCTTCATCGCGGAGATGCTGATGCACTCGCGCTCTCCGTTCTGCGCGGCGAAGCGCATGTTGGCGGCCAGCGTTTCGTCGTCAACGATGTCCGCTTTGTTAAAGACGACGAGGCGCGGAATCTGCGCGTAGTCAAGCTCGGTCAAAATTCTTTCGACAGACTCAAGCTGTTGCAGCCAGCGCGGGTTGGCCGCGTCAACAAGGTGCAGCAGCAGGTCGCTATCGTTAATCTCTTCGAGCGTGGCGCGAAAGGCCGCGAGCAAGTCGGGCGGCAAATCGCGTATGAAGCCAACCGTGTCGTTGATGATGACTTCCTGCTCGCGCGGCAGGCGCAGGCGGCGCGAAGTCGGGTCGAGCGTGGCGAACATGCGTTGCTCCGCATGAACGGCGCTGGCCGTTAGTTGATTCAGCAGCGTTGACTTGCCTGCGTTCGTGTAACCGACGATGGAGATGACGGGCAACTCCTGCCGCTTTCTCTCCTTGCGTCGCTCCTGACGGCGCGAGCGTTGGGCCTCAATCTCTTTTTCCAGACGGTGTATGCGGTCGCGCACGCGGCGGCGGTCGGTTTCCAGTTTCGTTTCGCCGGGGCCGCGCCCGCCGATGCCGCCAGCCAGCCGCGAGAAGGCCGAATCCTGCCCCGCAATCAAACGCGGCAAGAGATACTTCAACTGCGCCAACTCGACTTGAATCTTGCCCTCGCTCGATTGCGCGCGCTGCGCGAAGATATCGAGGATTAACTGCGAGCGGTCGATGACCTTCAAGTCGGTCGCTTCGGAAACCGAGCGCACCTGCGCGGGTTGCAACTCGCGGTCGAAGACGATGAGGTCTGCGCCGAGTTGCAGGGCGCGCACCAGCAGGTCGTCCAACTTGCCGCGACCGAGCACGGTGCGCGGGTCGATGGCCTGACGACGCTGGATAATCTGGTCGAGCACGACGACATCGGCAGAGGCCGCAAGCTCGCTCAACTCGGCCATTGATTCTTCAGCCTCGGCCATTGAGCCGGTCGTCACGCCGACGAGAATCGTCCGGTCGCGCCCGCCTGCGCGGCGCACCGTGCTACGATTGCGCGTCATCTCTTCTTCGAGCGAGTTAATCAACTCAAGGAAATCCACGTCGAGTTGCGAAGGAATTTGCGGCTCAAGGAAAGCGTAAGGCGCAGCCGTGCTGTCATGGTCTAGTTCGGCGGCGGTCGTCGGCAGCAAGTGAGCCGCGCGCACCATGCCGGGCAAGCCCGTCCGCTCGTCAACGTCGAGCGCGACCATCAGGTCTAAACGGAGCAGGGCGAGGTCTGTCAAATCGTCTTGCGTCAATTCCTCGCCGCGCAGGTGCGTATGCACGCAGCGCAGCCCGCGAAAGCGTCCTTCGGCCACGCGCGTGCGCTTCAAATCAGGCAACTCGATGCGCCGCGCGTCGCCGACGACGACGTATTCGACGTAACCCTTGCGGTCAATCAGGACGCCGAGTTGGCGCCGCGTTTCATGCGAGAGTTCGGTCAACTGGCGAGCGAACTCAGGCGTCACGATTTGATGAGGCGCGATGCGCCGCGAGTAGAGTTTCTCGATGCGGCGCAGTTGATTATGTTTCAGCCCTTGTGTGTTTCCGTGTACGTTACTGATTAGTTAATCCTCCAAAAAAAAGCCCTCGCCCGCCAGCTAAAAATAGAGACGAAAAGCGAAACGCCATTGCTGCGATGGCTGATAGCTGATTACTGACGGTGGACGATTGATAGTTACAAAAAGATTGAAGCGAGCGGTGGGTATCGGACGCCGTTGGAAGGTCTTTGATATTGCTCTGCGAAAATTCGCTCGGTCGCTTGAGCATTGCGATTATTCGGTCAAACGTTAGACTGCTCTCGAAATCAACCGACTTCGAGAGCACGCATTTCGTTAGCTTGACCTAAGGCGAATTATAACACAGCGCGCGCCGAGCGAAAGCCTTCAAGCGTCGTCTGAAAATAATATTTCGACTGGCGCGCGGGCGCCGAGTTAGACACCGTTCGCGCCCGCATCGTATGATGAAAAGCCGTCGCCGATTGCGCTTGTCAGAAACTCGTTTTCAAAGCTGAGATTTCACCTTTGAGCTTTGAGGCTCCGAATCTTTGTCCGGCTGACCGCCGCGAGTTGGTCGCTTGACGGCTTTTCATCAAGGGAGATAGTTGCGATGAACAGAGCAGGGCGGATTCTTCGTGTTGACCCGGCGGCAGGGATTCCGGGCGGCGAAATCGTCGTCGAGTGTGCGGAGTTTGAAACCCGCCCGCTGCGCCAGTGCAGCGTCAGCTTTCAAGGCGAGCGCGCGCATCTGGTCGGGCTTAATGCGCGTCGCGCTTTAGCCATCGTGCCGGAAGGATTGGCGGGCGGCCAAGTGGAAGTCGGCTTGACGAACGCCATCGCCAGCGCAGAGCCGTCGCAACTGCTGGTCGGAACCAAGCTCGCGGAAGATTTGCATCCGGTCACTAATCCTGCTTTTGACCCGGACGACGGCTCGCTCTTCGTGACGCGCTCCGGCTCGCGCGGACAGCAGTTTCCCGTCACGATTTTTCGCATTGACACGAACGGGCAGTTGTCGGACTTTTCAGGCGACATCACCAACCCGACCAGCATCGCTTTCGACCCTCAAGGACAGATGTTTGTGACGAGCCGCCTGGACGGCATCGTCTATCGCGTGACGCCGTTTAAGGAAGCGGTGGCTTTTGCGCGGAATATGGGCGTGGCGACCGGGCTGGCCTTCGACCGCGAGGGGCGCATGTATGTCGGCGACCGCACAGGCACAATCTATCGCGTCAACGGCATCGGCGAAGAGAAGCCATTCGCGCAGCTTGAGCCGTCCGTCTCGGCTTATCACTTGGCCTTCGGCCCCGACGACGCTTTGTACGTCACAGGCCCGACCGTTTCCAGTTTCGAGTCTGTGATGCGCGTTGACCAGAGCGGCGAGGCGAGCGTCTTCTATCGCGGCCTCGGACGCCCGCAGGGCTTGGCCTTCGACCGCGACGGCAATCTCTACGTCGCCGCATCTTTGCGCGGGCGGCGCGGCATCGTCCGCATCTCCCCAGACGGGCGCGAAGCGCAGTTGGCCGTCGCCGGAATGAACGTCATCGGGCTGGCCTTCGGCGCATCCGGCGAAATGGCCATCACCACCAACGATGCCGTCTACAGCGTCCCGCTCGGCATTCAAGGAACGCTGCTTAGATGATGTTTGACAGCCCGCGCCGGGTTTAGTTGAGCGGCGAAGAATTTTTCAGAGCCATGAGCCTTGAGCAATCCGTAGATGACTTGAGATTGGCTGGTCACTGACTGCTATTTTTGACACCTCTGCGGCTGCATGCTAGTGTGATGGGTTGCAATTTCAGGTGGCTCCGTGACAGAAGCGGTGTAGTAATGAGCAATGTTGATATAGGCCAATTTATTCTTTACATGGTGGCACTGGTTTTCTCTCTGTCGCTGCATGAGGCGGGGCATGCCTGGATGTCGAGCCGGTTCGGCGATGATCTGGCGCGCTCGCAGGGGCGCGTGTCGCTCAATCCGCTGACGCACGTTGATCCAATCGGCACGCTGCTGTTTCCGGCCATCTCCTTTTTCACGCACGCGCCGCTGCTCGGATGGGCACGCCCGACTCCGGTCAATCCGCTCAAGTGGCGCGACAAGCGCGTGGCGAATTTCTGGGTTTCAATCGCGGGCGTCATCGGCAATCTAATCATCGCCATCGTCGCCGGAATTTTAATTCGCGTGTTGATGGCGACCGGCTCGCTCGAACTCAGTGACGGCGCGCTGTTGGTCAACAGCGATTCGGACATCGTGCTCGGCGGGGTCAATCTGCTGCACATCTTTTTCCAATTGAACATCGGCCTGTTTGTCTTCAACCTGCTGCCGATTCCGCCGCTCGACGGCAGCAAGATATTGAGCAGCATTTTGCCGTCGAGCTTCGAATCGGCGCTTGATTCGCTTGAGCAGTTTGGTTTCGTGTTGCTGTTCATCGCGGTCTTCACAGGCGTCTTCCGGGCAATCTTCGGCGTCGTGATGCCGGTGGCGGAGAGCATCCTCTTCCTCGGCGCTTCCTGAAATTAGAATGAAACGTATCTTCAGCGGCGTGCAGCCGTCCGGCCCGCTTCATCTCGGCAACTACCTCGGCGCGTTTCGCAACTGGGTCGAGTTGCAGCACGAATACGAGAGCTTCTTCTGCGTCGTCAACCTGCACGCCATCACCGTCCCGCAAGACCCGCAGAAACTAAGGGAGCGCACCAGAGAGACGGCCCGCCTCTACGTCGCGCTCGGCATTGACCCGAAGATTTCCACTATCTTCGTGCAGTCGGACGTGGCGGAGCATGCTGAGTTGACCTGGCTGCTCAACTGCATCGCGCGCGTCTCCGAGCTTGAGCGGATGACGCAGTTTAAGGACAAGGCGCGCAAAGCCAGAGAGACGGCTGGTGTCGGCTTCTTCGATTATCCGGTCTTGATGGCTTCGGATATTCTGCTTTATCAAACAGACCTCGTGCCGGTCGGCGAAGACCAGAAACAGCATCTCGAACTGACGCGCGATTTGGCGATTCGCTTCAACCGCGATTTCGGCGAGACGTTTCGCATCCCTGAGCCTTTCATCCCGAAGGTCGGGGCGCGCATCATGTCTCTGTCAGACCCGCAGAAGAAGATGTCCAAGTCTGACGACGACCCGCTCGGCTGCGTCATGTTGTTGGACGATGAAGAGACTGTCCGGCGCAAGTTCAAGCGGGCCGTCACGGATTCCGGCACGGAGATTCGTTTCGACCGAGCGCGCCCGGCCATCAACAATCTACTGACCATCTTTCAACTCTTAACGAAGCAATCGCCCGAAGAAACCGAAGCCCACTTTGCGGGCAGCGGCTACGCGCAGTTGAAGAATGATTTGGCCGACGTGATGATTGAATTTCTGCGCCCCTTGCAAGAGCGCGTGCGCGAGATTTCGGACGAAGAATTGAATCGTGTTTTAAGCGACGGGCGCGAGCGCGCAGAGCAGATTGCGCGGGCCACGCTCGATGAAGCAAAGGCGCGCGTCGGCATCATCGGCGCGCGAACGCCCAAGCCCTGACGCGGAGGATTTTTATGGACGAGACTCCCGAACTAACGCCGTCAACGGCGCCACAGCCGCCGTCGCAGGCTCCGGCCTTGCCGACTATCAATGTCGCGGGCGCGCGTCCTGAAATCTCCCAAGCCATCGGCGGCGACGAGTTGAAGCTCAAGCTTGGCGAGTTTGCCGGGCCGCTAGACTTGTTGCTCTACCTGATTCGGCAGGAGCAGATAGACATCTACGACATTCCGGTGGCGCGCATCACGGATGAATACTTGCGCTACCTGCGCTTGATGCAAGAGTTGGACATCGCCGTCGCCGGCGATTTTTTAGTGATGGCGGCGACGCTGATAGAGATTAAATCTAGAATGCTCTTGCCGCGCGACCCGCTGGCCGCGCTTGAGGAAGATGCAGCCGACCCGCGCCGCGAACTGGTTGACCGCTTGTTGGAGCATCAGAAATTCAAAGCGGCGGCGGAGATGCTGTGGTCGCGCGCGACGGTCGAGCAGGCCGTCTTCACGCGGGCCGAACTGGAAACCGACCGGCAGAACCCGGAAATCTCTGCCGGCGTCTTCGACCTCCTGAAAGTCTTCCAGCAGATTCTCGCGCGCCATAAAGAAGAAGTCTTGATGGAGATTGAGCGCGATGAAGTTTCGATGACGGAGATGCTCGAACGCCTGCGCAACATGGTGCTCTCGGCGGGCGAGTTGAACCTGCTCAGGTTCTTCGAGCGCGCACGCTCGCGCCGCGAACTCGTGCTCGCGTTTCTCTCCGTCCTCGAACTCGTTCGCACCACCGAAATCTCGCTCGTTCAGCTTGAGACGTTCGGCGACATCATCGCCCGCGCGGGCGGCGAAAATATTTGACGGCTATGAGTGAAGAAATCAAAGAACAGGAAATGACGGAAACGTTTGAGACGAACGAGGCGCAAGCCGGCGGCTCAAGCGAAGAGGCGACGGCAGCCGGGTTGGAGTTTGAACCCGCAGACGACGCGCCCGCGTCTGACGAGATGGACGAAGGCGTCGTGATACACGATGCCGACGCCGAAGACGCGCTCGAAGAAGCGCAACGCCGTGCCGCGTCAAGTCCGGCGCAGGATGATGAAGCTGTTGCTCCTGAGAGCTACGACGCTGAAACTCCGCACAACGTCCGCAGCATGGCCGAGATGATGGCGATTATCGAGTCGCTCATCTTCGTCGCCGAAGAGCCTCTGAGCGCTAAGGCTCTGGCCGACGTGCTACAGGAAGACCGCGGCTGGATTGAGACTGCGCTCGAAGGCTTGGCCGAAGAGTTCAACGCGCGCAACGGCGGCTTGCATCTGCGCGAGGTCGCGGGCGGCTGGCAGTTTGCGACGCGCCCGGAACATCACGAGCACGTCCGCGCTTTTCTCAGGACACGCCCGAGCGCCAAGCTCTCGCTCGCCTCGCTCGAAACGCTGGCCGTCATCGCTTACAAGCAACCGATTACCGTTCCTGAGATTCTGGAAATTCGCGGCGTTCAATCTCCATCGGCCATCAAGACGCTGCTCGACAAACGGCTCATCGTCGCCAAGGGGCGCAAGGAAACCATCGGTCGCCCGATGATGTACGGCACGTCGAAAGAGTTTCTGCTTCAGTTCGGACTCAAAGATTTAACCGAACTGCCGAGCATCGAAGACTTCGAAGATTTGGCGGGAGGCATGTGACGAAGCCTTTGAGCCTGCGAGCATGAGCCGCGCCATCAACCGGAGCGCGACTTTCAACATCATGACTCAAGGCTTCGGCGGGCTTCACGCTCTGGACTTTTATGGAAGAACGTTTACAAAAACTTATCGCCGCCGCCGGACTCGCCTCGCGTCGTCATGCCGAAGAGATGATAGAGGCGGGCGAGGTGACGGTTAACGGAAAAATCGTGACGACTTTGGGAACGAAGGCCGACCCCGCGCGCGACCACATCAAGGTGCGCGGGCGACTGATTAACCCGCTGCTCGAAGCGCGCGAGAAATTCTACGTCCTGCTCAACAAGCCGCGCGGTTATCTATCGAGCGTCGCAGACCCGGAAGGCCGCCCGCTGGTGACGGAGCTTGTCCCGTCTTCGCTCGGTCGCCTGCACCCGGTCGGACGCCTCGACTTCAACACCGAAGGCTTGCTGCTCTTGACCAACGACGGCGACTTCACGAACTTCATCACGGCGGCGCGCAACAACGTGGCGAAGGTTTATGAAGTGAAGGTGAAGGGTGTCCCGGCGGATGACGCCGTTGAGCGTCTGCGGCGCGGAATCCGCCTCGACGACGGAGAGCGAACCTCTCCCGCGGAGATTAAGAAGATTGACGAGAGCGCCACTAACTCATGGTTTGAGGTCATCCTTCATGAAGGGCGCAACCAGCAAATCAGGCGCATGTTCGATGCCGTCGGCCACTCTGTCTTGAAGCTGCGCCGCGTCCGCATCGGCT
>JAWVFT010000107.1:0-15368 GCA_033855775.1 Blastocatellia bacterium
CTGCTGTCCGTGTAGCTGCCCGCGTCGAAGCCGTGCGCGATGGCGCAGCGTTCCTCATCGCAGGCCGCCTGCATCGACGGATGAAAGGCCGAGCAGCACGCCACATGAATCACCTGCGGCAATCGCACGAGGTCTGTCTCGGCGTCTAAGCCGGTGGCGGTTTCATCCGCCTCCGTGCCCTTGTACGATTGGCTGAAGCGTTCGTAGTGAAGCAGGCTGGCAGGCACGCGCTGGCAATTGAAGCCGGACAATATCTCGCGCAGGCCCATCGCCGCCGCGCGACGATAATGGCGAGCCATCGTCTGCGGAGCGCGCTTCATGGTGTCGAGCAACATGTCTGCAACGACGAGAGCGCGCGAGTCGCCAGCGACATCCAGCCGGTAGCGCGCCCGCAGGTAATCTTTCCAGACAATGGATTCGTTGTTGACTTCGACGAAGTTGGGGTCGAGGCTGGCGAGTTCATGCGCGTGCAAGCTCTGTGTCAGGCGTTGAAACTGCTCTGCTTCGAGACTGAGTTTCTTGCGCCATGTCTCCAACAGGATTTTGCCCTGCTCGCTGGTCGCGGATTCATGCAGCAGCCGGACGAGCGCGCGGCGCGTGGCGGGCTGCGAAGCAATCTGCTCAAGTATCGAAGCGCAGTGGCGATGAATGGCGCCGCCGAGCAACTCGTCAACGTAAAGCTGCTGGCAATGGCGAAAGCTTTCCAAGGATTGCCTCCGGTCGTGCGCGGCGCGAATCAAAGCTGTGATGAAGAAAGGGCTGCCGTCAAACTGTTGGACGATGAGGTCGCGCGTCTGCTCGTTGATGGAAACCTGACGACGCCGCGCGACGTGCTCGACCAGAGCGCGCGCGTCGTCTTCGTTCAATCTCTCCAGCCTCACGATGTCCGACTTATCGAAGCTGCCCGGCACACGATGGACGACGTTCAAGACCTGCCGCCGCAATCCCGCCAGCACATACGAAGAGGGCGACCGCATCAAAGCCTGTATGAACTCTGCGACGAGCGAG
Organism: Blastocatellia bacterium; assembly: GCA_033855775.1. Classification (GTDB taxonomy): domain Bacteria; phylum Acidobacteriota; class Blastocatellia; order Pyrinomonadales; family Pyrinomonadaceae; genus DASVTR01. The sequence continues at coordinate 1,009 of JAWVFT010000107.1, forward strand.
ACTGAGCCGTTCAAATGCTCCGCCATCTGCACGCAGTCGAGCATCACGAAGACGCGCACGCCGCGCTTCGCCGCTCTTTGCGGCGCGCTCAAACAGAAACGGAGCAAGGCTCGCTCGTCGCCGCGCGCTCGCTCATGCTCGTAAGCTTCGATGAGTCGTTCAATCCATTCGTAGTCAACCGGCAGAGCCAGTTCCAGCAAGTCCTGATGTGTCAGCGTCGCATGACAGAGCGACGGCTCGTGACGACGAAAGGCGATGTATTGTTGCAGGAAATTATTGAGGAAGTGATGAGCGACGCTGCCGCCGGTCTTCTCGGTCCGCGCGAGCGAGAAATAGATGGGCAGGGCTTCAGTTTGACGGCGAAACAGTTCGTCGTAGGCCTGGCGCAAAAGCTCTGAGACGCCGGCGGAGGGCGCGAGCAGGAGCAGGAGCCCGCGTCCCTGCTCGCCGCGCTCGGCGTGACGCAGGATGTCCGCCAGTTCGGCGGCGCGGCCAACGAATTCTTCCGGCGCAACCCGACCGAGGATGCGCCGTTCGTTGTGCTCTTCAAATAGAGTTGTCGGCGGCATTAGTATCGTCGGAAGTGTCGGGTTGCGCGCCCGCGATGGAGCGGACGCGATTCTTGCCTTGATGCTTGGCGAGATAGAGCGAGCGGTCTGCGTCGCGGATGATGGCTTCGGGCGTCTCTATCTCAGGCGCGAAGGCCGAGACGCCGATGCTGACGGTGACGGCCCCGAGCGGCTGCGCTTTGCCGTTGGGAAAGCGCGTGCGCTCGATGCGCCGCTTGATGCGCTCGGCGATGGCGACGGCTTCGGCCAGAGATGTCTGCGGCAGGAGAATGCAGAACTCTTCGCCGCCGTAACGCGAAGCGACATCCGCCCCGCGCAACGCCGACTTCAAACACTGCGCCGTCATCTCCAACGCAAGGTCGCCCGCCTGATGACCGTTGCGGTCGTTGTACTGCTTGAAGTCGTCAATATCAATCATCATGAAACTCATCGCGTACTCCTGCCGCCGTGAGCGCCGCAGTTCTTCGGCCAGTCGCTCTTCAAGATAACGACGATTGAGCAAGCCCGTCAGCGGGTCTGTGATGGAGATGAGCTGAAACTGCTCTGCCTTTTCGTGCCACTCGGCGCGGTCCAGGGCGAGAGCCATTTGCGGAGCGATGGTTTCCAGCAAGTCCAAATCAATCTCGTCGTAGCTGCCGCCTCCGGCCTTGTCCGTGACGTTGAGGACGCCGACCTTGCGCCCGCCGATGGAGATGGGAAAGCTGATGAACGAGTCCGTTTTATAACGATGTTCGGGCGGCGCGGGCTGACGGCCCGAAGTCGCCAGGTCGCGCACGACGAGCGGACGCCCCGCCAGCATGACAGAGCCTGAAACGCGGTCGCCCAGACGAATGCGCGTCTGGCTTCTGGCATCCGCGTTGAGGCCGACGACGGCTTTGACCGCCAGCTCGTTCGAAGCCTCGTCAAAGAGCAGGAGCGAGCCTCGTTCGGCGTGCAGGAGTTCAGCCGAGTGACGAAGGATGGAGTGATACGTGTCCGCCGGTTCGAGAGCGTAGATGCGCTCTGTATAGCTTTGCAGGTAGTCTGCAAACATCGTTCGCTGCTCAAGCTCCGTGCGCAGCCGCAGGACTTCGAGGGGGAGCGCAATGTCGCGGCAGTAGTTGGAAATTGCCGCGCGCTTGTCATCCGTCAAGCTCGTCTCGGCAATCAGGAGCGCGGCTTTGACTTCATCGCCGACGACGAGCGGAAACAACTCCGCGCTCTTCGTCATCTCAAGTTTTTCCTGCCGCGCTCCCGCAGGCTTGTAGCCCTCAAGCTCTTCATGCATCGCAAGCGACGTGCGGGCCTTGGCCACGACGCCGAGCCGCGCGTCCTTCAAACCGATTTCCACGTGCGGCGGCGCGGACTCGAAACGCCCCTTGCCGCAGGCGAAGACGAGCGTGTTGCGGTCGCGCATCAGGAGGGCCAGCGAGACGAGCTTGTGCTTTTGCGCGAGGGCGTCTAGAGCCGTGCGGCAAGCCTCTGTGAAGGCTCCGCCGGGCTTAAAGTAGCGACTGTGGAAGAAGCCGCCGCGCGTCGTCGCAGACAACTGCGCTTCAGGCCGCGCATGCGAGGCGACGGGCGACACAGGCGAAGCTTCCGCTTGCTCGTTGAGCTTCGCCCGTTCGTCTTCATCCTTTGTCTTGACAGGCGCGGCTGCAACGTCTTCAACATCGCTCGCTGACGCGGCGGGCGTTTCCGCTTTGCCCTTGCTGAGTTTGAAGTCGGTGGCGGCTTGCGCCACTCCGGCAGCCAGGTCGTCAAGGTCTTGCCTTGAAGCGAAGATGACATTCCTGAAGAGGTCGCTGGTTAAGAGTTCCTGCAAATCGCCGACGCGAAATCTCTCGGCGAGCGCGCGATAATCGGCGCTGGTCAGAAAGGCGCGACCGCCGATGACGGCCAGTTTCTTCTTCGCCCCGGAGATTTGCGCGGGCATGGCAAAGCAATTGAGCCCGGCGTGACAACGATAATGGGTGACGCCTCCGGCCTTGAGGGCGCGCTCGTGCGCCTGGCCGCAATAAGGGTCGCAGAGCTTGACGTGCGCGGGCGAAGATTGAAAAGCCTGACAGATGGAGTTGTTGTTGGAGACGGAAAGCGACGGCGGCTGCGGGCCGCTGACGAGCAGGATGGCGAGGCCGGAAGCGGCGGCGAGCGACTCTTGTGCCTCAGCCCATTCTTCAAGGGCTGTCGAGGTTAGCGGTTGTACGGCGTCGCGCTGGCGCACGTCCCGTTGCTCCATCGTCTGCAAAGTCACTTCTGATCTCGTCCCGGAATGCGGCTGGAAGGGTGGCGGCGCGGCGGGACGCGGGGCAGCATCCACACACACACCAGAGCAATCTTGATGAGGAGACCAAAGCGGCTTCGGCCTGCCTGCATACTCAGTATAAGTGTCCGGAAGCCAACAAACAAGCGTTTTCGTCGGAAACTCAGGGCAAACTTATTTGGGGCCAAAAGACAGCGAGACTGCCTCGCCTCTTACATAAACGACTAATAGGGGATTGATTTCACTGCGCGATGACTCGTTGAGCATCAAATAATCCGGGCGCCGCGCCGGGAGCAACCTGCTCTATGTCAGGCTGTTCGGGGCTGATGCGGATGCACGCCGCGAAATGGTTCGGCTTAATTTCAGCCAGCGGGGGAACGACTTCCTTGCAAGCCTGAATGGCGTAAGGGCAGCGCGTGTGAAAGCGGCAGCCCGCCGGAGGATTGATGGGGCTCGGCACGTCGCCTTCGAGCACGATGCGCTGACGGCTCGCTTCGATTTCAGGGTCGGGAACAGGGACGGCTGAAATCAGAGCGCGCGTGTAAGGCATTAAAGGGTCGTCGTAAATCGTCTTGGCTGCGGCAATCTCGACCAGCTTGCCGAGATACATGACGGCCACGCGGTCGGAGACGTGGCGGACGGCGCGCAGGTCGTGCGAGATAAAAAGATAAGTCAGATTCTTGCGCCGCTGAAGACGTTCCATCAAGTTCATTATCTGCGCCTGGATGGAAACGTCGAGGGCCGAAATCGGTTCGTCTGCGACGATGAAGTCGGGGTCAACGGCGAGGGCGCGGGCGATGCCGATGCGCTGGCGTTGGCCGCCGGAAAACTCATGGGGAAAACGCTTGATGAAACGCTTGTTGAGGCCGACGGTTTCCATCAACTCCTGCACGCGGCGGTCAATCTCTTTGCCGCTGGCCAAGCGAAAGGTTTGAACCGGCTCGCCGATAATCTGCCCGACGGTCATGCGCGGGTTGAGGCTGGCGTACGGGTCCTGAAAAATCATTTGCAGGTGCTTGCGCTGCTCGCGCATTTCACCTGAGTCGAGCGTGGCGAGGTCGCGCCCGTTATACAAGACCTGCCCGCTCGTCGGCTCGGTCAAGCGCAAGAGAGCGCGGCCCAGGGTTGACTTGCCGCAGCCGGACTCGCCGACAAGGCCCAACGTCTCGCCCGGATAGATATCTATCGTCACGCCGTCAACGGCCTTGACGATGCGCCGCACTTGGCTGCCGCCGAAGATTTTGTTGATGACCGAGCCGCCGCCAAGGTCGAAGTGCACCTTGAGGTCGCGGATGGCGATGAGCGGCTCGCCGGTTTGGTTCGTTTCCAGCGGCGGCGGCATCTCCTGCGCCTGCGTCATGTCTGCGGGTTGTCGGCTCATTGATTGCTTTCCGCCTTCGATAGATTCGTTACGGGCGCGGCCTTCTCTGCTCTCGCGTCGCGCTCGTCGCAGGACTTGCCGTAGACTTCTTCGGCAAAGTGGCAGAGCGAGTGATGGTCCGGCGTGAGCGCGACGAAGGGCGGAAACTCATTGCGACAGATTTCTTCCGCGCGCTCGCAACGCTCTGCGAACGGGCAGCCCGGCGGCAGGTGCGCGACATCCGGCGGCAGTCCAGGTATCTGGTAGAGCGCGCCCTGCTCGGCGGTCGGGTCAGGCACAGAACGCAGCAAGCCTTTCGTGTACGGATTGCCCGGGCAACTGAACAACTCGCGCGTCGGCGATTGCTCGAAAACTTTCCCCGCGTACATCACGATGATGTGGTCTGTCATGCCCGCGACGACGCCGAGGTCGTGCGTGATAAGAATGACGCTCGTGCCTGTCTCTATCTTTAGTTGCTTAATCAACTCAAGAATCTGCGCTTGAATCGTCACGTCGAGCGCGGTCGTCGGTTCGTCCGCAATCAGCAAATCAGGCTCGCACGAAAGAGCCATCGCAATCATCACGCGCTGGCGCATCCCGCCGGAAAATTCGTGCGGGTAGCTATCCACGCGCGAGCGCGCGTCCGGGATGCCAACGGTTTCCAGCATCTTGACGGCGTGCTCGTAAGCCTGCGCCTTCGTGTGGCCGAGGTGCAGTTGCGTGATTTCCATCAACTGCTTCGAGATGCGCATGAACGGATTGAGCGAAGTCATGGGGTCTTGAAAAATCATCGCTATCCGCTTGCCGCGAATCTTGCGCAACTCGTCAACGGGCAAGGAACGCAGGTCTTGCCCCTCGAAGAGAATTTCGCCGGAGACGATTTTGCCCGGCGGCTCAGGAATCAGACGAATGATGGAAAGGTTCGTCACAGATTTGCCGGAGCCGGACTCGCCGACAATCCCTAGCGTCTCCCCGCGCTGCAACTCGAAGCTGATGCCGTCCACGGCCTTCACCGTTCCGTCATCCGTCTCGAAGTACGTCCGCAGGTCTCTGACTGAAAGAATGTTTCCGTTACGACTCATAATCATTCAAGTGACGAGTGACAAGTGACGAGTGACGAGTTGAAACCTGTGCTTGCTTGTCACCTGTCACTCTTAACTTGTCACTGCTTTCATACCTTTCGCATCTGCGGGTCGAGCGCGTCGCGCAGGCCGTCTCCGAGAAAGTTGAGGGAGAAGAGCGTCAGGGCCATCGTCACGCCGGGGAAAATTAACTGCCATGGGAAGATTGCGATGTTCTGTATGCCGTCGGAAGCGAGGCTGCCCCAGGAGGCGAGCGGAGCCTGCACGCCGAGTCCTAAGAATGAAAGAAACGCTTCCTGCAACATGACGGTCGGAATCGTCAGGGTCGCATAGACAATGACGGGGCCGAGCGTGTTCGGGACTAGATGCCGGAAGATGATGCGCGCCGTGGAAACGCCGGTCGCGCGCGCCGCCAGCACAAACTCCTGATTCTTGAGCGACATCACCTGCCCGCGCACGATGCGCGCCATCGTCAACCATGAGACGGCGCCGAGCGCGATGAAGAGCAGAATCAACTGCCCGTAGGCGGAGTTGCCGCCGACGTTGCCAATCAGTTTGCCGTTGCCGAAGAAGGCGAGCAATACGATGACAATCATCATGTACGGCAACGCATAGAGCACGTCCACGATGCGCATCATGATGTTGTCGGTCTTGCCGCCCAGATAGCCGGCGGTCGCGCCGTAGGTGATGCCAATCAGGAGCGACACCAGCGTCGAGATGATGCCGACCATCAGCGAGATGCGCCCGCCGATGAGGACGCGCGCCAGAATGTCGCGGCCCGTGTTGTCGGTTCCCATCGGATGCGTCCACGAAAAGCTGTGGTCTGGATTGCGAAACGGCGGCAGCGATTTGAGCAAGTCAGGGTTTGATGGAACCGTCGAATATTCGTAGCCGGTCGCCTGCTTGATGATGAACGGCCCGGCGAACGCGGCCAGAATCATGACGCCGACGACGACCATCCCGAAGACCGCCAGCTTGTTTTTCAAGAGCCTGCGCCAGGCGTCTTTCCAGAGCGAAGTTCCGGCGATGAGATGCTGCCCGGCTTCGGCTGAGCGCACGTCCGCCTCGCCGACCGCCAGTTCGGGCGAAGTGTGAATGATGTCGCCGTCGCGCGTTCGCACAGGCGGCTCCGCCGGAACGCCGAGCGGCGTCAGGGCCGGTTCGCGCTGCCCCATCTCTTTTTCGTCTGTGATTCGGTCTTCGTCCTTCATAGTTTTAGTAGCGGATTCGAGGGTCAATGTAGGCGTAGGCGATGTCCACCAGTAGATTGAAGACCAGCGTGATGATGCCGATGAAAGCGACGATGCCGATAATCAGCGGCTCGTCACGATTCAGGTTGGCGTTGATGAAATAGTTGCCCAGGCCCGGCAGGGCGAAGATGCGCTCGACGACGACCGTGCCTGTGACCAGCACGGCCAAAGCCGGGCCGGTGAAGGAGACGACCGGCATCAGGCCGCCGCGCATGACATGACGGAAAACGATGTCGCGCTCTCGCAAACCCTTGGCCCGCGCCGTGCGAATGTAGTCCGAGCGCAAGACTTCGAGCATCCCGGCGCGAGTCAGGCGCGCGATGTAGGCCATGTAAATCGCCGATAGCGTGATGACCGGCATGATGATGTTGAGACTGAAAAAGCCTCCCCATCGCGACGGCGGCAGCCAGTAGAGCGTCAACGAAAAGATGAGAACAAGGAGCGGCCCCAAAACGAAGTTCGGCAGCGAGATGCCGAGCATCGCCAAGCCCATCGCGCCGTAGTCCCATTTCGTGTTCTGCCTGAGGGCTGAGATGGTTCCGGTCGTGATGCCGACGACGAGCGCGAGCAGGTAGGCGAGGATGCCGATGACCGCCGAGACTGGGAAAGTGTTGGCGAGAATTTCGTTGACCGATTGGCCTTCGTACTTCAGCGAAGCGCCGAAATCCCAACGCAAGATGCTGCCCATCATCTTGCCATACTGCACATACCAAGGCTTGTCAACGCCGTACTTCTCGCGGATGTTCTTTTCAATAGCCGCTGGGAGCTTCTTTTCGCCGGAGTAGAAATTGCCCGGCGCGAGCCGGATGAGTCCCCAGGTGATGCTGATGACGATGAGCACCATCGGAATGGTGATGAGCAGGCGACGAATGATGAATCGAAGCATTGACCTTATCCTCAACCGGCGCGCGGCGCGGCTCAGACAAAAAAGCTTACTTGGTGCAAATCGGCAGTTCCTTGCTTGTCATGTCCGGCACGCCGTAATCCCACTTGTTCGGGTCGTGTTCGATGCAGACGAATTTCCAAGCGTGCATCGTTCCGGGGTTCGGATACATTCCCTTGACATACGGCTTCTTCATCCAGCTTGTCGCATCGGTCGTCAAAGGAATGACGGGCTGCGCGTCGAGCATATAGGCTTCGGCTTTGGCCAGCAACTCGTAGCGCTTCTGCTTGTCGGGCGTGCGGTTCGCGTCGTTCAGCATCTCGACAAACTTCGGGTCGTACCAGCCCGTGCCGTTGTCGCCCTTGGGCGTCGTGAACAGATTGAGAAAAGTCACGGGGTCCAGATAGTCGCCAATCCAACCGGCGCGGGCGATGCCTTTGTATTCGAGGTTGGCGCGCGATTGCAGAAAGGTCTTAAACTCCATGCTCTTGAGCGGCAGCGTCAGCCCAAGGTTCTGCTTCCACTGCGCTTGCAGAAACTCGGAGATGGCCTTGTTGGATTCCTGAATGTTGTAAGTAATCTCAACCTGGTCAATCGGAAATTTCTTGGGGTCGTAGTTTCCGTTGGCGTCTTTGTAGCCCGCCTGAACCATCAGTTGCCTGGCTTTAACGGGGTCGAACTTGTCGCCCTTCGGCTGCGGGTAGCCGGGGAAGACGCCTTCGGGCGAAAAAGCCGTCAGCGGCTTCGTCACCTTGCGCCACTTCGAGAGAGCTTCCTTATCAACCGCCATGTTGAAGGCTTTGCGCACCAGCACGTTGTCCATCGGCGGCCTTGTGATGTTGATTTGAAAGTAGGTGATGGCCATCTCCGGCGCGTCCATATAATCCTTCAAAGGACGGATAACGTCGAGCCACGCCGCCGGAACCGTGTGGTTCAGAACGCCGTCAACTTCGCCCGCCTTGTAAAGATTCATAATCGTCGGATTATCTTCCATCGGATAAAAGCGTATCTCGTCGAGTTGAACGCGGGCGGCGTCCCAGTAGTTCGGGTCGCGCACGACAATCAGTTCGTTGTACGGCTTCCATGACTTCAACTTGAAAGGGCCGCAGGTGACGATGTTCTCCGGTCGCGTCCAGGCTTCGTGATATTTTTCAATCACCTTCTGCGGGACGACGTGGAAAAACTGGTGCGCCATCAACCCTAAGAAGAAGGGCGCGGACTGCGTGAGCGTGATGCGGAACGTGAAATCATCGAGGGCTTCGACGCCCATGTCGTCGGCCTTGACCGGCTCAAACGTTTTCCCCGCGAGCGCGGCCTTCAGCTTCGGATTATCTTTGACGGCCTCGGCCCGTTCTGCTTCGTCGGCGGGCAGGACGAGACGATTCGGCGCATGCATGAACTGATGATGCGGCGTGTCGGGGTCGGGCGTTTGCTCTTCGGCGGTCGGCGTATATTCAGTCGCCGGAGTCAACGGCTCGGCAGTTTCCGCAGCGGGCGCGGCTGTCTTCGCTTCGTCCTTCGCAAAATCTTTTTCCAGCAGGTAACTATTATTGCCGGGGTCGCGCACGAAGACTCCGCCTTCGTTGTAAGGCTGCGCGTATTTGATGTAGTAGCCTAGATAGGCATTGCGCGAGGCCAGTTCCGGCGAGAGGCCGCGATGAAAGGTGTAGAGAAAATCCCGCGCCGTAATCTGTTCGCCGTTTGACCAGCGAGCGTTCTTCCTGAGATGAAAGGTAAACTCGGAAGAGTCTTTATTGACATCCCAACGCTCGGCGATGGCGGGAATCGGCTCCATCGTCTTCGGGTCAAACTCGCAGAAGGATTCGTAGAGAGCCATGTAGATGCGGCCTTCGGGCTGGCCCGTGCCGAGTTGCGGGTCGAGCGATTCCGGCTCGGAGCCGGTCACGTAGCGCATCACCTGCCCCGCGGGCGGAGCGGTCTTGCCGAAGAACATCTGATTGCTGGCGGAGGCAGCGCAGGCTGCGGCAAGGAGCGACAGCGCGACGAGCAGAAGACCAAAGCGAACTTTGCTGGAAGATAGAAACGACATGATGCTAGTTCCTCTGGGACGACGCGGGACGCGCGCGGCACGCTCCCTGCCGAACCTGTTCAAAGCTGAAGGGGAGGGCTTGGACTCTCTCACGGCCACGCCGCATCACGGGAGCGGTGAGCGCGGGGCGGCCAGTCAATTCGCAATGGGAGAACCTTATCCGTTTTATGCGATTCGGAATGAGCGTCAAAGTATCACGCTCGCCCCGCATTTATCAAGCTTATCTATTTTATCCGCGACCATTAAACGGATGCTCAAGGCGGCCTTTTGCGTTGCTTCGACCGGCAAGCGGCGAGAGCGGGCGATTGTGGATTAAGGCGTAAACCATGTGGCGGCGCTTTTCTTAGGCGGCTGCCATGCGCCGTCAATCCGCACGGTTTTTAAAGAGGGCGCGTCGAGCAGGTTGGCGTCAAAGCCGTTGACGTAAGGTTTGACGAGGGCGTAGGAGGAGGCGAAGTAGATGGGAATCGCGGGCATCTCTTTCAACGCCTGCGCTTCCGAGAGGATGGGCGGCGCGGATTCAACGTAAACGGTTGCCCTGTTTTTTTCCGCATCGGTCAGACTCTTGCCGGACTGCTCCGGCGAAGGCGTCGGAGTTTGCTCTGTCCCGGCTTGAGAATTTTCCGCGACGACCAAAGGAGTGTCGTCTGTGTTGTCGAAGATGGAGCGCATGTTCGTCGCTTCGTCCATCGTCTGCATGACGACGCTGCGCCGCACGACATCGTAGTCGCCCGCGCGCACAGCCGCCTCGTATTCATCCCAACTCCTGGGAACGATGTCCGTCTCGATGCCGAGCGTCGTTTTCCACATGGCGGCGACGCTTTGGGCGACGATGCGTTGCTGCTCGTTGCGATTGATGAGCAGCCTGACGCGCGGAAAGCCTTTTCCTTCGGCGTAACCGGCGGCTGAAAAAAGGCTGCGCGCGCGCGCGGCATCGCGTTCGACGGCGAGCGAGCGCTGGTCGTCCGTCTCCTTGTCGCTCGCTATCTGAACGGGCAGAAACTTTTTCGCAGGCTCGGTTGCGCCGCCCATCTCGTCTTCGCTGATGCGGTCGCGGTCAATCGCAATCGCCAATGCTTCACGGATGCGCACATCGCCGAACGGCGGGTGATTCGTGTTGAACGAGTAGTAGGTCAACGCGCCGTAGGTGGCGCGGCGGAAATCTTTGTAGGGCGCGAGCAGCTTGAGCGCGAGCGGCTCGAAGTTGGCGTTGGTCACGGCGTCAACATCGCCCGCGCGATAAGCCGCCAGCGCGGCTTCGGCATTCTCCGTGGCGACAAATTGCACTCGTTCGAGCATGACTGTCTTCGTGTCCCAGTAATGCTTCGCGCGTTCCAGCACGACGCCCTGCCGCCCAATCTCCGTCAACTGAAACGCGCCGTTGGAAACAACGCCGGACGAAGCCAGCGTCTCAGGCGATGATTCCTCAGTGGCATGAATCGGACGAAAGACCGGATGAGAGACGAGCGAAGGAAAGCTCTGGTCGGGTCGCTCCAAGCGGACGCGCAACACATAATCGCTCAGGGCTTCCGCTCCGAATGGCGGCGGCGCGGGCGGCTCCGGCTCAGCTTTACTCTCAGCTTTACTATCAAGCTTAGTTGTCGCTGGCTGCTTATTATCATCGCGGCGAGCTTCGGCAGTCGCGCTTGGCGACGGCGACGAAGAAGGCGCGGGCGTGGCGGGCGGAAGCTTCGCTTTCTCTCGCGCCGACTCGACGCCGACGATGTTGTCCAGCAGCTTCGCATGCGGAGCGCGCTCGCCGAGTTGGACTGTGCGTTGCCACGAGCGCACGAAATCCTGCGCCGTGACCGGCTCGTTATTCGACCAGCGCGCATCATGGCGCAGGTAGAACGTCCACTCAAGGCCGTCCGCCGAAGATTCCCAACGCGCCGCCACGCCGGGAACGGGAGCCAGCGTCTTCGGGTCATATTCGGTCAAGCCCTCGAACATCGCGCGCACGGCATCCGTGTCCGGCGGCGCGGCGGCCAACGCCGGGTCGAAGACCTGCGGCAAGCCGCCGTCGCTCCAACGAAATTCCTGCGCGCGCGGCACAATCGTGCGGCCATAGAACGGCTCGACTTCCGTATCCAGAAAACATCCGCCGCTCGTCAGAGCGACGACAATCAGCAACGCGGCAGCCCCGCGAAACGAGACGCGGCGAGACGGCGCGACACGGAGACGCGGGGACGCGGAGACGCGGCGAAGGAGCGCACGCAACGAACGGCTTCGCCCGTCACGCTTGTCTTCGCTTGTCTCTCGGCTGTTGTTCCGCTCTCTCATGTTTGCGATTGGAGGCTAATGCTTGCTCACGCGTCTATACGCTTCCGCACCTATGCGTCACATTTCGGCGTCGCCGTGTCCCCGCGTCCCCGCGTCTCCGCGTCGCTTCAACGCTTCGGCGCGTAGCTCTTGATAGACTCGCTCTGTCGCTTGCCGCGTCTGCTCGAAGCCTTCGGACGTGTCAATCAAATAGTCTGCGTAGAGTTTCTTCTCGTCCTGCGGCATCTGCGCTGCGATTCGTCGGGCGGCGTCTTCGCGCGCCAGATTGTTGCGCGCCATCAATCGCTCCAACTGCAACTCAGGGCGACAGTGAACGACGATTAATTTGTCAAAGCGTTTGTAGCCGCCGGATTCTATCATCAATGCGGCATCGATGACGCCGATTCCTTCGGGGTCTATCGCGGCCCATTGTCGCAACTGCTCATCCTGCCTTTCAATGATGAGCGGATGCAGGATGGAATTCAAGAGTTGACGCTGCTTTTCGTCCGCGAAGACGAGTGCGCCCAAGCGAGCGCGGTCAAGCGTGTTGTCCGGCGCCAGCACATCTTCGCCAAAGGCCGCGACGATGGCCTGCAAGCCGCGCGTCCCGCCCGCGACTACCTCGCGCGCCGTCTGGTCTGCGTCCAGCACATGGCAACCCAACTCCGCCAGCGTCGCCGCGACAAAAGTTTTCCCGACCGCAATCGAGCCTGTCAATCCGACCCTTAGCATAACACGCTCAACAATGATGGAAGAGGGCGACGACGTTGAGGGATGAAAGCGATGAAAGCGTGGCTGATGAAAGCGCGGCTCTCGACATCGCCGTCAATCTTGAATAGTTTCCCTTTCATCTCTCATCGCTGTTTGTCGTTGCTGCGCCGCCGTGATGGTGTTCTTCATCAGCATGGCGACGGTGAGCAGGCCGACGCCGCCGGGAACGGGAGTGCGCCGTCCGGCCACTTCGTCCACCTCCGCCGGATGCGCGTCGCCGACCAAAGTAGAGCCGCGTTCTTTGATGACGCGCAGGCGTTGCTCCGTCTCCGGCCCGAACATCGCGCGAGCCAACGCTTCGTCCGTCACCTTGTTAATGCCGACATCAATCACCGTCGCTCCCGGCTTAACGTGTTCCCTTCGGATGAAAGCGGGGCGACCGATGGCGGCAATCAGAATATCCGCTTCGCGTGTGACGGAGGCTAAATCGCGCGTGCGCGAATGACAGATGGTGACGGTCGCGTCTCTTTGCAAGAGCAGTTGAGCGACGGGCCGCCCGACGATGTGGCTGCGACCGACGACGCAGGCACGCGCGCCGTCAATCGGGATAGCATTGCGCTCAAGCAACTCTATGATGCCTGCGGGCGTGCAGGGCGCGAGCGCGGGCTGGCCTAGAGCCAGCCGCCCGACGTTGATTGGATGAAAGCCGTCAACGTCCTTGGCCGGGTCAATCGCTTCCAGGACGAGCCGCTCGTCAACCGCTCGCGGCAGCGGCAACTGCACGAGAATGCCGTCAACATCGTCGCGCTCGTTGAGTTCGACGATGAGCGCGAGCAATTGCCTCGTGCTCGTCTCGACCGGCAGCGCGTAATGCTCAGAACGAAGACCGAGAGCCTCGGACGTTTTCACTTTATTACGCACATAGACGGCGGACGCCGCATCGTCTCCGACACGCACGACCGCCAGACACGGACGCCTTCCATGCTCTGCTTCAAAGCGCGCGACTTCTGCGGCCACCTCGCGCTTAATCTCGTCGGCGACGGGCGCGCCGCTCAGAATCAACGCGCGTTGTCCGCCAATTGCTGTGTGCTCTGTGGTCGTCATCTTCGGTTTCGTCGAATCAATTTTGGAAACTATTTATTTCGGTCGTCGCGGCAATTTGATTGTAGTATTTTTCGGCCCGCGGCCGCTATCGCCGCGCTGCGCCGTGCGACGCTTGCGGCGATTCAAACACGGCACAGCTTTTCCCGAAAGATATAACATGAAGCGCAGCGAAAGTTGCTGCTTTGATATAACACGAAGCGCGCCTAAGGTCGCCGCTTTTCGCTGCCTTGAGTATCGGGCCAGCCTGAACGATAATCGCCGCATGCCGACAATCATCAAGCGTCTATGCCTCGCGGCCTCTGTGCTGCTCTGTCTTCTGTCAACGCAAACGCTGCTGGCGCAAACGCCGCGCGAGCGTCACGCGCGGATTCGCGCCGGTGTCGAAAGCAACGACAACGCGGCGGCCATCGGCGAATTGCAATCCATGATGAAGGACGCGCCGGAGTTGTACGCGCTGAACAGCTACGACTATCTGCTCGGTCGTCTCTCGGAGCGGCAGGGCGACATGGCGACGGCTGCCGCCAGCTTTCAAGCGGTCGTGGCGCGCAACGCTCTGCTCTCGCAGTACGCGCTCTGGCATCTGGCGCAGTTCGCGCGCTCGACCGGCAACCTCATGCTGGAACGCGAGCAACTTCGTCAACTCATCATGGCTTCACCGTCGAGCCTGCTGCGTGAAGCGGCCACGGCGCGTCTCGGCGAGAGTTTTTTCGAGAGCGGCGACTACGCTGCGGCCATCAACGCGCTGCGCCCGCGCGGCGATGCGAAGGGCAACGCCACGGCCCGCGAAGCCCAAGCCCTCGTCGGTCAAGCGTACTTCCGAAGCAAGCAAGAGGCTGCGGCGCGCGAAGTC
>JAWVFT010000108.1:0-22966 GCA_033855775.1 Blastocatellia bacterium
GTGTCCGCGACCGCGGGTTGGAAGATTCCGGCGCGACGTTCGGGCGCCAGCAACTCTATAAAGTTTGCGGAGCGCATGGGCAAGCGTCCGGCCAGCAACGTCTCAAGCTGGTCGTCTTTAAGCGTGAACGCGCGAGCCAGTTCGGTCGCCGCCTCGTCGTACAATCCGGCGGCGGCCAGCGCGCTGGCGAGTTCGTAGTCGAGAGTGGGAAAGCGTCCGTACTGGCGCGCGAAGCGCAGCGCGCGTTCGGCATCGGCGGGACGCTTTTGCGCGACGAGGGCGCGGGCCAGCGCGATGTGCGCCCAGGTATAACGAGGCTCAAGCTCGACGGCTTGGCTGGCCAGTTCAAGCGCGCGAGCGCCTTCGCCATGCGCCGCATACCAGTAGGCCGCGCCCGTCAACAAAGACAGATTGCGTGGCTCATCTTTCAGGGTCGCTGCCAACTCGCGCTCGGCCTCGTCACGCTTACCCATATCGAATAGCGAAAGCACGACGCCTGAGCGCGCGAGTTTGTCCGTCGCGTCCGCTTGCAGCAACTCTTGATAAAGCTTGAGGGCTTCCTCCGGCTTGCCGGTCGCGCGCCGCAAGTCCGCGAGGCTGCGCCGCGAGCGAGCAGATTTCGCGTCGAGTTCAAGAGCGCGATTGTAAGCCGTGACGGCATCTTCGAGACGCAGCGCGATGTGGCGCGACGCGCCGAGAGCTTGATAAGCGGCGGGCATCTCAGGCGCGAGCTTCGTGACCATCAAAGCGAGCCGCGCCGCTTCGTCGCCGTCTTCGATGTTGAGATAAAAGCCCGTCAGAATCAGCAGGCGTTGCGGATTCTCCTTGACGCGCGCTTCGAGCAGCCGCGCTATCTCGAAGCTGGCCGCGCGCTCGCCGCGCAGGTATAGATTGAGCGGAAAGCGCGCCAGCACGTCGGCAAACAATCTATCCGTCATTCCATTCGGACTCGCCGCAATCGCTTGCCGAAACTGCTCTATGCCGCCCGCCGCGTCGCCCGCTCTTAATCGCTCTTCGCCCATCGCGGCGTGCGCGCTGACAATCAATTCCTGCGCGCGAGTCTTCAAGGCCGAAACCGGATGCGCTTCGATGAAAGCCTTGAGCCTTGCGATGCGCTCAAGCGGCGGCAATTCCGTGATGGCTTTCAGTTCGGCTTTCAAAGGGTCGTTGCTCGCAACGTCGTTCGCGTTCTGCGTTGCGGGGTCGCTCGTGTTGACGACGGTGGACGGACGCTCCTGCGCCTTCACGAAAGCGGCGGGCGCAAAGGCCGGCAAGAGCAACAACGAAACGATTAAGATGATGGATGAACGGATTGCTTTTTTCATGTGATGCATGTGATGAAAGTGCGATAAATCAATTTGCTTTCGGGGGCCGCTCCGGCTCAACGCGCTCTCGCGGGCGTTGCTGTCGTCGTCGTTGTCAGGGCTTCATTAAGCACGCGCCCGGTCGCGTTGCTCGGAGCTTGCACGCCGAGGACGGCGGCGAGCGTCGGAGCGATGTCGGCGGGCGTCGCCGCTTGATTGTAGCGACCCGGCGCGAGGTCGCGTCCCATGATGATTAAAGGCACATGCGTGTCGTAAGAGTAGGGCGAGCCGTGCGTCGCGGGGATTCCCGCTTCGAGATATTTGAAAGGCTCTGCGACGAGAATGACATCGCCGCTGCGGCGCGAGTTGAAGCCGTGCATGACGCGACGGGCGATTGGGTCTGCGGGCGCGATGGCGCCGCGTTGCAGTTGCGTGCGCGTGAAATAGCGACCGACGCCCGCGACTTGCAGCGCGGCGTCTCCGGCCACGCGCTCTATCTCTTCGCTGTCAACGCGGTCTTTCGCCAACGCTTCATAGTTGAAATAGATGTTGCCGTTCGAGAGCGAGAGCACATAGTTGTCGGTCGCGGCGGCGTCGTCCTTGCGCCCGAAGCGTTGCTTAATCGCCAGCTTCACGGCGTCTAAAACTTGCCTGCTGCTGAGGCGTTCGCCGGGAAGCTTGAGGGCGGCGGCGTGTTCGGGAATCGGGGCGACGCCGTGGTCTGCGGTGAAGGCGACCAGCACATTTTGCAGGCCGATGCGCGCGTTGACGAAATCGAGCAGGGCCGCAATCTGCCTGTCGGTTCGCAGCGTGATGTCCATCATCTCCTGACTGTACGGCCCGTAGCGATGCCCGACGTAATCGTTGGATGAAAAGCTCAAAGTCAGCACGTCCGTCTCCGCATCCTGACCAAGGCTTTCGTTAACAATCGCCTGCTCTGCAAACTCAAGCAGCAGGTCGTTGGAGTAAGGCGAACTATCGAGCGGGCCGTAAACAGATGGGCCAGCCGGAGCCTTGCCGAAGTTGTGCGGAAAGCTCACGTCCGCGTCCGTGTCGTTGCCGAACTTCTCCCACGGCTGCGCGTCCGCGCCCGCGCGTTTCAGATACTCGCTTTCGCTCACGTCCGTCAATCGCTGCCATTGCTTGGCGATTAACTCGTCAACGCGACGCGCGCGGTTAAAGTTGTCAACCCACGCGGGCGGCTGCGCGAAGTAGTAGCTGGTCGTGACCATGTTGCCGGTCTGCGTGCTGAACCAGTAAGCTGCCGAGGCGTGACGACCGGCGGGCAAGATGGCCGAGCGGTCTTTGACGGAGATGCCGATGACCTTCGCGCGGTCGGTCGTCGCCAGCCGCAACTCGTCGCCGAGCGTCGAAGCCATCAGGCGGCGCGGCGTCGAAGCCTGCTCCGTCTGCCCGCCGCCGAAGAGTTGAAACTTAGGCTTGTCCGGCTCGTCCTCCGGGTCTGAAACGTTGGAGACGACGCGGGCCAGCTTGCGGTCGTACCAATCGTTAGCGATGATGCCGTTCTCCGCGGGCCACGTGCCGGTCATTGTCGTCGCGTGGCCGGGCGCGGTGTAGGTCGGCATGTGGTCGTAGTTGGCTTCCGACCACGAAGCTCCTTCGCGCAGCAAACGCCGCAGCCCGTTCTGCCGGAAGAGGTCGCCGAAGCGCTCTAAGTAGTCGTAGCGAAATTGGTCGACGACGATGAGCAGCACAAGCCTCGGACGCGACGCGGTGGCCGTCTGGTCGTTAGCCGCGCGCGATTGTCCGGCGGCGGGCGGCGTCGTTGCGCGTTCGCGCGGGCGTCGCTGCGCCGTCGTCTGGACGGCTCCGAACGACAGCAAGGCGAGCAGCGATGAAAGCGTAAGAGCGACGGCGGAACGTTTAAGACGGCGCACAGTGGTCATGTTTGTTGAGGCATCCTCATGGCGAATCCGCGCGGCAGACTCGCAAGCTTACGGGCGCTAAATTGTGCGCGCCATGATAACATCAATGCAAAGGCAAAAGGAAAAACGCTATTGTCAAAAGTGAAGGCGATGAAAGCTCAAAGTCCAAGGTCTAAAGTCCAAAGTCAAGAACAAGGAATTGACCTTGGACTTTAGACTTTAGACCTTGGACTTTGAAGAGGTTTGTGTGAGCGAATTGGATGAGACATGGGCGCGGGCCGTGGCGGAAGCGGAGCGGCGGGCGCGCGGCGCGGGGCGCAAAGACGTTGCGGAATACTTGTCGCTGCGCGCGTCGAATGATTTAGCGCGCAGCGCCGGAATTGACTGGCTGCTCTCAACGCTCATCACGCTGGCCGGTGAAGCCAACCGCGCCGGAGCCTCGATTCAGCAGACGCGGGCGGACGCGCATCGCTTTAGCGTCGGCAGCGCAACGATGGTCGGCACGCTGTTGACGTTCACGGCTGGCGTGCGCCGTCTCTCCATAGAGGCGGGCTGGCCGCGCGAGCCGCGCGATGGTTTCGTGCGCGGCAACGGCCTCGCCAGCGGCCACATCAAGCACTTCGGGCTGCGCGGCGCGGACGACAGCCTCTTGCTCGTTCGACCGGGCGCGAACGCTCCGCAGTGGGTCGTGCTGGAAAAGACCGGCGAGCGTTCTCAACTGACGGAGGCGCGGATGCGCCGCCACCTCGAAAGATTTTTGGGCGCAAGCTAGACTTCCCGCGCCCGCCTGTCGCAAGACCGAAGATGATAGACTAACTTCTCGCTCCCTTGAGCCGGAGAGATTGCCCTTGAGCACGGAAGAGACACGATTAAAATTCGGCAAGCGCATTCAACGTTGCTATGGATGCTTCGTCGCCTTCTATCTGAAAGACATGTGGCTCGGCGAAGACGCGACCTTCTTTTGCGAGCATTGCAAGGACGACTCGATGTTTCATTTCGACGACTTCTCAAGCGTCTTCGACCTCGCGCTTTTGCCGAGCATGCAAGTTGACGATGAATCATAGCCTCGTCGTCTCCCTCACGCTCCGGCCACAAGCTGCCCCTTGCCGCTCATCAATTAGCTTCCGCTGACCAACGCGAACTCACCGACGATATGCGATGCGGCT
The DNA here is from genome assembly GCA_033855775.1 of Blastocatellia bacterium. Lineage (GTDB taxonomy): Bacteria > Acidobacteriota > Blastocatellia > Pyrinomonadales > Pyrinomonadaceae > DASVTR01. The sequence continues at coordinate 4,357 of JAWVFT010000108.1, forward strand.
TGCACGTTATCGAACAGCGCGAGCAATTGTAAACGTCGTCGAACCGCCGGAGCGTGTCTCTATCGCTCGTCGCTTCTCTCGGATTTCCCTTCATCTTCCGCCGCTTTATCTCTCTCAACGGCTCGCGGCACGATGCTTGCCACGAGCGCGTGCAGAGGGAACGCTCGGCATCTTAAAGCTCCCCGGATGAAGCGTTGAAAACACGGCAGACCGAACCCCGAAGAGCAATCGCTGTTCTGAAAAAATTCGGTCGCCAACACAAAACAAATCTGGTGAGGAGATAAAAAGCAATGAAGAACCGACGCACAATTTTGACAGTGGTTGCTGCCGCGCTCATCGCGCTCTGTTTGCCCGTGCTGGCTTCGGCGCAAGGCTCGTATGGACGCAACGATGGTTACAACGGACGCTACGACGCGCGCACGTTGCGCGACGCCGCGCGCCGCGTCAGCGACCGCAGCCGCGACTTCCAGCGACATCTGGACAGCGCGCTCGACCGCAGTCGTTACGACGACACACGCCGCGAAGACCGCATCAACGATGCGGCGCAGGAGTTTCGCAATGCGGCCATCAATTTCAAAGACCGCATCGGCGATGGTCGCAATCTGAATCGCGGCGTCAGCGAAGTGAGACAGTTGCTCCAAATCGCCACGCGCGTTGAACGCTTCGTCGGGCGCACTCGTCTTGACGCGCGCAGCGCTTCCGATTGGTCGCAGATTCGTCAGGACTTGCGCTTGATTGCCGACGCTTACGGCATCAACTTTAACGGCGGCGGCGGCATCTACCGGAACGACGACGATGGGCGTCGCAACGATGACCGCAATCGTGGTCGTGATAACGACCCCCGGCAGCAGCGCTTTCCGCGTCCTTAACCTGTAAGGTCGCGCATCAATTCTGGCGGCGCGTTTAGCAGCGAAGGCTCCGGCTCATGCTCAAACTTCAGAGCGTGGGCCGGAGCTTTCGCCTTTTCGCCGCCATGATGCCAAAATATGCGCATGGCAGGCACGCTCTATCTGGTGGCGACGCCCATCGGCAATCTGGAAGACATCACGCAACGCGCCCTGCGCGTGCTCGGCGAAGTTGAATTGATAGCCTGTGAAGACACGCGACACACGCGCGTCCTGCTCAATCATTACGGCATCAAGACGCACACGCTGAGCTATCACGAACATAACGAGCGTGAGCGCGCCTTTGAGTTGGGCAAGCGTTTGGAGAGCGGGGCGAGCATCGCCGTCGTCTCGGACGCAGGCACGCCCGGCATCAACGACCCCGGCTTTCGTCTCGTCCGTGAAGCCATCAAGCGCGGCGCGCAGGTTGTGCCTGTCCCCGGCCCCGTCGCTCTCATCAACGCGCTCGTCGCCTCCGGCTTGCCGACCGACCAATTTTACTTCGGAGGCTTTCTGCCCGCGCGCTCGACACAGCGCCGCGCACGCCTCAACGAACTCCGCACGCTTTCGTCAACCCTGATTTTTTACGAAGCCCCGCATCGTCTGGCGGACGCGCTCGCCGATGCGCGCGAAATTCTTGGCGAACGCGAAGCCGTCATCGCGCGCGAACTGACCAAGCTGCACGAAGAGATAACGCGCGGACGCTTGAGCGAGTTGGCGGAGCGTTTCGCGTCCGCCGACGCAACGGCGCGCGGCGAGATAGTGTTGCTGATTGACCGCGCTGTTATCGAGAGCGAAGAGAGCGAGGCTTTGCCGGACGCTGACATAGCAGCGCGCGTTGACGCGCTCGAACGCGACGGCCTCGACCCACGCGCCGCCCTGAAACGAGTCGCGCGCGAGCTTGGCCTCAGCCGCTCCGAAGCCTACCGTCGTTTGACGATGGCAAGAAACAGCGAGAAGAAAGACAGTGACAAGTGACAAGTGACAAGTGATGAGTAATGAGTGATGAGTGATGAAGGACGATTGATGAGTAATGAGTGAAGCGACAAACGCTTTCGCTCAACGGCTTTTACTCATCACCTATCACCCATCACTCATCACTTTTTTAATTATGCAAGGCGGGCATTCTCCTCAGCACAATTCTCAATGTCCCATCTGTCGCGCTGCGTTGGCGGCGGGCGCGCAGTTTTGCGCTCGTTGTGGCGCGCGGCTCGAAGAGCCTGCGGCGCAGGAGCTACGCGGCGTCCTTTACCTGCTCTCGGAGTTGGCGGGTTGGGAAGCGCAAGCGTTGATTGGAGCGGAAGAAGCCGTAGCGTTGCGCCGTCGCTATGAGATGCGCCGCGAAGAGTTACGAGCGCAACTCGCTGCAAACGGCGAACAACCATTAGCCCGTCCGTCATCAACCGTCGCATCTTCGCTTGAAGCGTTCACGCAGCAATCAACAGCGCGGCCCGTAGACGAAGCGGAAACAGCCGCCGTCGTTGCGTCTCACGCAAGAGCGCGGCCTGCGCTCGATGCCAGCGCGCTCTCAACAAACGCGGAAGCACGCGCCGCTCGTCAATCAACTTCAACTCGCGCTCGCCGCGCGCGGCGTCCCTTCTTCGAGACGTTGGCCGACCCGCACACGCTGCCGCTGTTGCTCTACACGGGCGCGGCGATGCTCGTCGTCGCCGTCGTCCTCTGGCTGCGCGACGCGCTCTATCTGAAGTTGCAGGAGCCGCTGGCGCAAGCAGAGTTGCTCGCGCTCGGCACGCTGCTGGTGACGGTCTGCGGCTGGCTGACGACGTTGCGCACCAGATTGCGTTTGACGGGTCGCGCTCTGACGCTCATCGGTTCCTTGCTCGTCCCCGTCAACTTCTGGTTTCTGGTGCGCTCCGGCCTCATCACGAACAACGGGCGCGCGTGGATGGTCTGCGCGCTCTGCGCCGCGCTCTACGCCTTCACGGCTTTTCTGCTGCGCGCGAGCCTTTACGTTTACCTCAGCAGCGCGGCCAGCGTTGCGACCGTCTGGGCGCTCGTGTTTCGCGCAACGCCCGAAGCCTACGGCCTCTACGCGCTCGCGTTGATGACAGCCTCGCTCATCTCCCTTCATCTCTCGCGCCTCTTTCCGCTTTCGACTGGTCAGAAGTCACAAGCAGAACTCACCAACGACGCTGTAGCGGCAGGCTCGACTGAGACTCATGAAGGCTCGTCTGAGACTAACAAAGCATCGCAAGCGTCGCGCCTGAGTTATGAAGTTTGGGGAACGCCGCTCGTGCGCGTCGCGCTCTGCGGGGCGACTGCCGCGTCGCTCTTCTACATGCTGCTGCGCCTCGGCCCGTCGCCCGCGCTCGACGCCGGAACCTTTCGCTGGCACGCGAGCAATTACCAAGCACGCATCGCCATGCTGCTCTTCGTCGCGTGCGCTCACCTCGCTTGGTTCACGGCTCGCTTCATCTACACAGACCGCCGCCGAACGCTCTACACGCTCGCTACGCTTGCTCTCTTCTGGACTGAGTTTCTGCTGCTCGACGGGCTGAGAGCGGGCAGCCAGACGCGCTTGCTGGCGCTTGGGCTGGCGTCGTTGCTGGTGTCGCTGGCCGCGCGTTTGATGACTGAAGAGACGAAGGAGACGTTGGCGAGAGCCTTGCATCGCGCCGCCGCGATTGTCGCCGTGACGCTTGTGCTGGCGACGCCGCTGGCGCAGTTGACGACGGCTTCGCAGACGCTTGGCCAGAGCGCTGCGTTGGCCGTGCTCGGCATCGCCTTGGCGTCTTTGAGCGCGCCGCGCTTGACGACGCGATTCTTCCAACTCGCTTGCGCGCACGCCGCCGCCGTCTTTCTCTCGCTCGCCTTTCTCGTCGCTCTAACGAGCGGCTCGCTCGCCGACGAAACCACTTTTGCGATTTGCGCCGCGTGGCCCTTCGCGCTGTATGCGTGCGCGCGACTGATGACGACGAAGCTCGGCGAGCGTCAACTCTCCGCGCCGTTCCTGCGCATCGCTGACTTAGAGTTCACGCTCCTGTTTCTGTCGTCGAGCGTCATCGCGTTGATTCTTTATCTGTCCACGGAGAAGCCGCCTTCGTCCTGGCGGCCAGCCATCTTTTTCGTCTTCGCCGCAACCATTCTTTACGGCGCATTGCGCGGCTGGCGCGAGCGTTCGACTTACGGCGCGGGGCTGGCGTCGTTGGCCGCGCTCGTCTCTGTGGCGGCGGCGCTGGACGCGCTCGGCGGCGTCGGACTCTTTCCGCAGTCCTGGCCCATCGCGGGCGGAGTCATCATCACGGCGTTCTTGTTGCAGGCGGCTTCCCGTCGTTGGTTGCGACCGAACGAGCAGGCGACGTTTGGACGAAGCGCGAGCGCAGCTTTGAACGAGCAGAGCAAGACCGCTGCGTTGGACAAAGCGAGCAAGGCTGCGTCTTTGAGCGGCGCGGGTTCGGCTTTGACGGGCGCGGGTTCGCTCGATGCGACGATTCGACTGATGACGGACGGCGTGTGTTTCGTCTGCGCGATGTTGTGGCTGATGTGGACGCTGGCGCGCATGAGCGGTCAAGGATGGAGCGACGGCTTTGACGCGCGCAGCACAGCCCTTGATGGATGGAGCGCGGCGTCCGTGTTGCTGCTCGCGTCGCTCTACTGGATGCGGCGCGCGGCGGACGAGCGCGCGGCCTTGTTCGTCTATCTGGCGAGCGGTCATGCGGGCGCGTTCCTGCTGGCCCTGCTCACGGCTCTCAGCGTCGAGCGAAGATGGATGGCGGCGGTCTTCACGCTCACGCTCTTTCCTTTGCTCTTCGCGCTCGGTCACGCGGCGCGCGCGCGCGGAGTCGAATGGCTGGCGACGCACGCGAGCCGCGCCGCCGCGATACTGCTGGCGATGATTTCTCTGGCGTTAGCATTCGAGACTGCGCCCGTGCTGCAAACGGGCAACGGGCTACTGCTGGCTCCGGCTGTGACGGCGTTCGCGCTGTGCGCTGCCTTCTCGGCGGCGAGTTTTTTTTCGGCGGGCCGCGAGCGCGTGCGCTATTTTCGCGCGGCTCTGGCGGCGGCGTTGGCGGCCTTCGTGTTGATGGTCATGCGCGCGGGCTTCGACCCTTTAGTTGATGTGGAGATGTACACGTCGCCGATTGCCGTGCTGTTGCTCGTCGTTTCGTATTTGTCCATCAGGCGCGAGTGGAACGAGTATGCGCGCGACACAATTTTGTTGTTGTGGACGGGCGCGCTGTTGCTCTGCGGGCCGCTGTTGATTCGCGCGCTGCAATTTCGGCTGCTGCTCGATTTGCCCGCGCCCGCGCGCGACCTCGCAACGCTCGGCGTGTCGCTCGCGCTCTTGCTGCTCGGCGTGTTCGCGCGATTGCGCGCGCCCGTCGTCGTCGGCATTATCACGCTCGTGCTGGAACTCGTCGCCCTCACCTTAACGAGCGTTCACTGGCTGCAAGTCCCCATCTGGATTTATCTGACGACGGCGGGCGTGATAATAATGACGGTGTGGGGCATGTTCGAGTATCAACGCGAGCGCGTCATACAGATGCGCCAACGTCTGCACGAACGCGGCGCGCAGGCCCGCGCCAGTTTCAGCGAATGGCGTTAAGCTCTTCGAGCCGCAACGAGAGCGCGTCCAAGTCTGCTGCCAGTGATGGCGGCGGCGTTTATTCAAGTCAAACTAAACGGAGGAATTTCTATGAAGCGACCGGCGACATTCAAAGCCATCATCTCGATAGCCATCGCTCTGACCTTTGCGCCTGGCCTGCGAGCCGCGAGCGCGGCGGCGACAAACGGCGCAATGGACGAGCACTTCAGCGTCAGGGAATACAATCTTTTTCACGACGTGCTGCATCACCTGCAACACGAAGCTCTGCCGAAGAAGGATTTCAAAACGATTCGCGCCCGCGCCCCCGAACTGTTGACGCGCGGCCGCGCCATCGTCAGGCTCGGCGTCCCCACGGGCGTCGAAGACAACGCGGAATTTCAGAAACAGCTCAAGCAGTTTGACAAGGCTCTGATGAGATTCAACACAGACTCGCGAAAGAAATCGGACGCGCGGTTGGAAGAATCCTACACGGCTGTTCACGATTCGTTCGAGACGCTGGCCAGCATGCTGCCCATCAGGAAGAGCGAAGGTTGAGAGCAACGACGCTTGAGAGACGAAAGCGTGGCTCTTCCAAGTTGAAGAGCCGAGCTACTCGACTTGGAAGAGCCACGCTTTCATCCCTCGCCGCTGCTGTTAGTTCTTCAACCCGGCGGGCAATTCCTTGTCAACGCGCGGGCGTTGCGGGGCGTTGGCGATTTCCCAGAGCGTCAGGTAGACGGTGCGCGTCACCTTCTCCATCTTCTGAAAATCAATCTTGCTCACTTCGTCGCCGGGGCGATGATAATCTTCGTGAACGCCGTCGAAGTAGAAGATGATGGGGATGCCCTTCTGCGCGTAGTTGAAATGGTCTGAGCGGAAGAAGAAGCGATTCGGGTCCGCCGGGTCGTCATACTTGTAGTTGAAGCTCAGCTTGAGAAACGCCGCGTTGACGCGCTCGCTCACCTCGCCCAACTCCGTGCTCATCATCTTCGAGCCGATGACGTAGATTTCGTTCGGCCCTGACAACTCATTATTCGCCGCGTTGGTGTCGCCCTCTTTCTTGCTGCGGCCAATCATGTCTATGTTGAGTTGCGCGACAACGGACGTGAGCGGGATGGTCGGGAACTGCGTGAAGTATTGCGAACCCCAGAGTCCCTTCTCTTCGCCGCAATGCCAGACGAAGAGGACTGAGCGCTTCGGGCGCGGAGTGGTTCTGGCCAGAGCCTCCGCCATCGCAAGGATAGCGGTCGTGCCTGAGCCGTCGTCGTCGGCCCCGTTGTAAATCGTGTCGCCGTTGACCGGATTGCCGATGCCAACGTGGTCGTAGTGCGCGCCGACGGCGACATACTCGTTCTTCAACAAGGGGTCGGAGCCTTCGAAGACGGCGACGACATTCTGCGTGCTCACAGTCTCCGGCTTAGCGACGACGTTGATGCTCACGCGCTTGTCCGTCTTCAAAGCGAAGGGCGCGAGCAGAGCGCCTGCGTCCCCCGCTTCAAAAATCTCCGTGGCGTTGTGCGCCTCGCCCTGAAAGAGCGCATTGGCCATCTGCGGCGAGATAACTATTCTCCCCACCGGCGGCGCCGCGTCCGCTGCGCGAAACTTTTCGACGAAGGCCGGCGCGCGTTCCATAATCCGGCGGCGCGAGAGTTCCCAGTTGGAGATAATCTGAAAATCCGGCACGGCCAGCAGAACCTTGACGCCGTGCTTCTGCGCGTAGGTCGCGGGGTCGTCCCAATCAACGCCGCGCCGGCCCGCGAGGTCAGCCCGGCTGATGCCCTTCGGCAACCCGTCGCGGAAGTTGATGACGACAATCTTGTCCTTCACGTCCAGGCCCTGATACGGGTCCATGTTCTTCGACTTGATGAACCAGCCGTTGCCGCCGTAGATGACCGGCGCGCTGATGTTCATCGTGCCGCCCGAAGCGAACGGGATAAAGTCCGGCCCCGCCGCAAAGCTCTGCCCGTTGATTTCAACCTTCGACTGGGCCGCGTCAACGCGCTCGCGCCTGAGCGCAATCTTTTGAAAGAACGTGCCGTCGTCTCCCGCTGGCTTGTAGCCCCAACGAGTGAGATTCACAGCGATAAACTTGGCGGTCGTGTCGAGGCCGCGCGAGGGCGTGTCGCGTCCCTCCATCTCGTCCGACGCGATGAAGCTCAGATACGCCTTCATCTGTTCCGCCGTAATCTGCTCTGCGCCGTGCCGCGACGCTGTAGCGGCAGCCGGAGCCGTCGCCTTCCCGCTCCTGCGCTGCGCCAAACCGGCTGGCAGCGGAGCAAGGAGCGAGCCGAGCAACACAAATACAATGACGAATCTACGCATGAATCCTCCACTATCTTGATTTATTATGTTTGGAGAGAATCTTACCATCAACGCAGGCCGCCCGCCGTGCTTGCCCAACATCACACACAACTTAGCAACACGCGCACGAGAACGACCGACTTCCGGTTGATACGAAGCGGCGAAAAGGAAAGTTGCCAGACTCTCTATGAGAAGTTTTGCCGCAACCGCCTCAAGCGTGTTGCACGGCTTGCGCCAGCTTGGTCAGCGAATCTTTGGCGTCGCCGTAGAGCATGCCGGTCGCGGGCTTGTAGAAGAGCGGATTCTCGATGCCCGCGAAGCCGCGCCCGCGCCCGCGCTTGAGGACGATGACGGAGCGAGCGCGGTCAACTTCGAGAATCGGCATTCCGGCAATCGGGCTTTTCGGATTGTCGCGCGCGTCCGGGTTGACGACATCGTTGGCCCCGATGACGACCACCACATCCGTCGATGGAAACTCAGGGTTGATTTGCTCAAGCTCGTAGAGAGACGAGTAAGGCACATTGGCTTCGGCGAGCAGCACGTTCATGTGTCCGGGCATGCGGCCCGCCACCGGATGAATCGCATACTTGACGGAGACGCCCTTCTGCTCAAGGATGTTCGCCAGTTCGCGGACGATGTGTTGGGCCTGCGCGGTCGCCATCCCGTAGCCGGGAACGAAGACGACCTGCTTGGCGTAAGCGAGTTGGACGGCGACATCTTCGAGGCTCACTTCGCGCATCGTGCCCTGCTCGCCTTCCACCGCCGCCGCGTCGTCCGCAGGGCTGCCAAACGCTCCGAACAGCACGTTCGTCATCGAACGATTCATCGCCTTGCACATCAGGACCGACAGGATGAAGCCCGAAAAGCCGTCGAGCGTGCCTGCGATAATCAGCACGTTGTTCGAGAGCGCGAAGCCAGTGGCCGCCGCCGCGAGTCCCGCGTAAGAGTTCAGGAGCGACATCACGACCGGCATGTCAGCCGCGCCAATCGGCATCACCAGCAGCACGCCGAAGACGAAGGCGAGGCCCGTCATCACGTAAAAGAAGATGGAGGCCGACGGCACGATCAGCAGGTAGATGAAGCTGCCGATGGTGGCGGCGAGCAGCGTCATGTTGAAGATGTTCTGGCCCTTGTAGGTGACGGGCGTGCCGCGCAGGAGTCCTTGCAGCTTGGCGAAGGCGATGAGGCTGCCCGTCGTCGTCAGCGCGCCGAGCATCACTTCAAAGCCGATGGCTCCCATCTTAAACTGTCCGAGGTCTGCGCCGAGACGATAGTATTCCGAGATGCCGACGAGCGCGGCGGCGAACGCCCCGAAGGCGTGCGACAGCGCGGTGCGTTGCGGCATCGCCGTCATCGGAACCCAGTAAGCCATCGCCCCGCCGATGGTCGAGCCTAAGAGCAAGCCCGCGATAATCCATTCGTAGCTGATTATCTCCTGATGCAGGAGCGTGCCGACGATAGCCAGCAGCATTCCCGTCTCAGCCAGATGCATCCCGCGCTTGGCGGACTCTGGATGGCTCAGCCCTTTCAAGCCGAGAATGAAGAGAATCGAAGCCGCCAGATAGGTAAACTCGATGAAGTAGTTCCTCATTGCTTCAGTTGACCCTTTTCCTGTTCGGCCAGTTCCTTCTTCGCCGGAGCTTTGCGCTTGAACATGCGGAGCATGCGGTCTGTAATCATGAAGCCGCCGACGACGTTGATGGTCGCGCAGGTGACAGCCGTGAAGCCGAGGATGGTGCTGATGCGATTGTACTGCGCCCCGGCGGTGACGATGGAGCCGACCAGCGAGATGCCGCTGATGGCGTTCGTCGCGGACATCAAGGGCGTGTGCAGCAAAGGCGGCACGCGCGAGATGACTTGATAGCCGAGAAAGGCCGCGAGCGCGAAGACGTAAAGAGCCGGGATGAGCGTCGCGGCTGTAAAGCCGGATTCAAAGATGAGCGTGGCTAGGGTCAAGAAATGGTTCCTCCTCGTCAGTGTCAGTTATCTTACTCGCCAGTATCTTGGCAGGCTCGCGTCAAACAATCCGGCCGACAAACATCAAGCGCCGGGATGACGTTACTTTCCGGCGACTGCTTCCAGAGCGGCGGCGACGCGCGGGTTCGTATGCGCGCCCTGATGCGCGACGCAGGCCGGGCCAATCACGTCGTCCGTCATGTCAATGCTTAACTCGCCGTCCTTAATCAACAGGCTGAGAAAGGCCGTGACGTTGCGCGAGTAAAGCTGGCTGGCGTGGACGGGCACGGTCGCGGCCAGGTTGAGCGGAGCGATGATTTTCACGCCGTTGTGCTCGACCGTTTCATCGGGGCGACTCAGCGCGCAGTTGCCGCCGGTCGCGCCCGCGAGGTCAACTATCATCGCGCCGCGCTTCATGCCCGCGACGGCTTCCGCCGTGACGAGCAGCGGGGCGCGTCGTCCGGGCACCTGCGCGGTGGTGATGATGCAATCGGCGCTCTTCGCGTGTTTGGCGATAAGGTCGCGCCCGCGCTGCATCGCTTCCTCCGTCAGTTCTCTGGCGTAGCCTCCGGCGTCCTCCGTTTGAATGCCGCCGAGGTCAACTTCGAGGAAGGTCGCACCGAGCGAGCGCACCTGCTCGCCCGCTGCGGCGCGCACATCGTAAGCTTCGACGACGGCGCCGAGGCGTCGCGCCGTGGCGATAGCTTGCAGGCCAGCCACGCCCGCGCCCAGGACCAGCACGCGCGCCGGAGGCACAGTCCCGGCGGCGGTCATCAAGAGCGGAAACATGCGCGGCAAACTTTCCGCGGCCACGAGCACGGCTTTGTAGCCGACGACCGTCGCCATCGAAGAGAGAGCGTCCATCGCCTGCGCGCGTGTCGTGCGCGGGATGAGTTCCATCGCAAAGGCTGTCGCGCCCTGGGCGACGAGCGGGGCGAGCGCCGCGGGCTCGTCCAAAGGGCGCAGGAATCCGATGACGACCGCGCCCGCTTTGAGAAGATGCAAGTCTTCCAACGCGGGACGATTTATCGCCAGCAGCGCGTCAGCAGACGAGACGAGTTCCGCGCGATTCGCGTTGACTTCTGCCCCTGCGTTTTTGTAATCGTCGTCCGTCGCTCCGGCTTCCAACCCGGCGCCGCTCTCGACGGCGACCGTCGCTTTCAACGCGACCAGCTTTTTCACGGATTCGGGGACCAACGCGACCCGCGCGTCCAATGGCTCTCGCAACACAGTAATCCGCATGCTCTTCTCCTTCGCGCCGCCGCTCATTCGCTAACCGCCGAAAGCGCCGCAGCCCAACGAAACGTCATTGAACGTGAGGCGAAATCGCTGCCGGGACATCATTCTACACGGAGCGCGGCGGCGTCAATAATTTTCCTCGCGCCCGCTTGCCAGAGCGCGCGCATAACTCTATAATTTCGCTGTTTGAATGTGAGGCGCTATGGTGTAGTTGGTTAACACGCCGCCCTCTCAAGGCGGAGACCACGAGTTCGAGCCTCGTTAGCGCTATCTTCGGTAAACTAAAAAGAGCCACACGCGCCGTGTGGCTCTTTTTAGTTTACGGCTGTTGTCAATTGACAAGGTTGAAGCAAACGGGGTAGATAAAAGCGACCGGGCCAGAGTGTGACGGCCGGGGGCCTGCGAGAAGAACGATTGATAAAGGGAGAGCGACGATGACATGGATTCGGACGATTCCGATGGAGGAAGCTGATGAGAAGCTGCGCCACGCGATGGAAGCGCAACGCGAGTTGTACCCGATTGAGTATGCGGAGCCGGTTCACCCGACGCCCGGCGGCGATTCGTCATCCATCGTCGCTTCGCACAGCCTGATACCGGACGCGCTCTATCATGCCTTCGCCACCTTCGGCTCGCTGATGTCGCCGGAGTTGCCGCTCACACGGCGGCAGCAGGAGATGATTACGACGGTCGTCTCGGTCAGCAACCGATGCCACTATTGAATCGAGTCTCACGCAGAGTTTCTGCGTCGCGTGACCCTCGATGAAGAGTTGGTGAAAGCCTTGCAGGACGACTACAAGAGCGCGCCCGTCTCCGAGCAAGACCGCTTGATGCTCGACTACGTTGTCCAACTGACCAAGGACGCCACGCGCATCACTCCGCAGCATCACACACGCTTGCGCGCCGCCGGATTCGACGACCGTGGCATTCTACAAATCACGCTCATCGCTTCGTGGTTCAACTACATCAACCGCGTCGCAGACGCCCTCGGCGTCGGCCGCGACGCAGACGCCAGCGAAGACGCGGAGACACAGGGACGCGGAGACGCGGCGACAAGCTAAGGCAGCAAACGATGACAGCAAAGCGGCGGGAGATTCTGATGAAACTCCCGCCGCTTGCTTGCTAACAACGCCTGAATTAAGTGGACTAACGATGCTGCTCTTTATGCGCCTCGGCGTAAATCTTCAACGCTGCGTTAATACGATTCTGAAAATCTTCACCCTGCGCTCTGAACCATTCAAGCACCCCGGCATCAACGTCCAGCGTAATGGACACCATCTTCTCCGGCATCCGTAGACGAGCGTTGGCAAAGAATGTCTCATCAAGGGATGGAATATCCGATGTGTCAATCTCTTCGTCTGTCATTTCGCTAACCCTCGCCCAATTCGTCTCTGAGGGTTTCTTCAAATCTTGCCCGCTCATGTTTCAAAGCCTTTCGTAAAGAGATGAGGCGAATTATATCTTCTCTTTCGGTATAAGTGACAACCACAATGAAATTCTTGAGAAAACCGATGCCAATCCAACGAGCTTCTCCGTAATCTTCTTTGGTATCCAGATTCGTCAGCATTGGAGCATCAAAGATTTCCCAAACGTCAACGAAATCCAACTCATGCTTACGAATATTCTCTCTGTTCTTTTCTTCATCCCACTCAAATTTCACGAGAGAAGTTTAACCGTCAGATGGCTTCTACGACAAGAAGGTTTAATAGACAAAGACATCTAACCCGTTCTCCGTCATCGTCAGGCAAAACTCCTTTAGCGCAAGGCGAAACTTCTTCATCGCAAGACGAAACTTTGTTAGCGCAACACGAAACTTTGTTAGCGCAACACGAAATTATGCCATCGTCGGAGGAAATTTCTTTATCGTCTCGCCTGATTTCTTTATAGTGTTGGGAAATTACGTCGCAGGATGGCAATCTTCCGGCATAAGCTGGCGAACTTTTGTCATAAGTTGCTCAGCTTCCATCATAAGTTCATGAACTTACGGCATAAGCTCGCCAGCTTATGCCATAAGTAAAAGACCTTTTGGCATAAGTTCGTCAGCTTGCGGCATAAGCAAGCGAACTTTTGTCATAAGTTGGCGAGCTTATGGCGTAAGTTGGCGAGCTTTCTTTAGCAGCAGCAATGCTTTTGGCGTAGGCGGGGTTGATTATGGCTAGAGTTGGGCGGCTTTCGCTGTGTGCCGCACGATATAGTGCCGAAGATGCACCATCTGGCATAGAAATTTGTGCGCGGGCGTTGCGAGCGCAATAAAAACGCAAGAAAACTGTTGAGCGCGCTCTTTGTGTTTTTCGTAGGCACGCCTTTTGCTCTCGCCCTCTAACAACAGAGCGAAGCTCTCGCATAGTTTTTAAACTCTCTTCAGAGCACGCAGCCAGTCAAAAAGGTTTTGCCCCGGCGTGTCTCCTGCGAGTTGCTGACCCCCGTTTAGACCTTTCACAAACAGAAGGAGCGTGGCGCGTCATGCGTTCAAACAGAATCATCTCTACGGCTTTTCTTTCTCTGCTGCTTGCCCTGCTCGCCATCGCGGGCGCCACTGCTGTGCGCGCTGCCGACGAGGACGCGCCGGACGAATACGATGAGACGGCGCGCGTCGTGCGCGTCAGCCTGATTCGCGGCGAGGTCAGCCTGCGCAGAAGCGGCGATAAGGATTGGGAGCAGGCGAAGCTCAACTTTCCGCTCGTCGAAGGCGACACGCTGGCCACTGGCCGCGACTCGCGCCTCGAAATACAGATTGACGCGCGCAACTTCGTTCGCGTCGACGCAGACTCCGTGCTGCGCATCGTCACCCTGCGCGATGAAGGCGTCGCCCTCAGTTTGTCTGAAGGCACGGCGACGTTGCGCCTCGCGCGCTTCGACAAGGACAAAGAGTATTTCGAGGTGGACGCCCCGCGCACGACGATGGCCGCCGAGAAGCAAGGCGTCTATCGCTTGGACGTTGAGCGCGACGGAGGCCGCGTGCGCCTGACGGTGCGCGACGGCGGGCGCGCTCGCATCTACTCGGACACCTCCGGCTTCACCCTGCGCGACGGGCGCACGGCGGAGTTGGTCTACACGGGCATGGACGCGGGCGATTGGAACCTGACCGCCACGCGCTCCTTCGACACTTGGGACTTCTGGGTTGACGAGCGCGAGCGCGACTTGGCCGCTCGCCTGCGCTATGAAAACCGCGAGCGCTACTACGACGCGAACGTCTGGGGCGCGGAAGAGTTGGACGCCTACGGCAACTGGTCTTACGCTAACGACTACGGCTGGATTTGGAGCCCGAACGTCACCGTCATCAACAACTATTACAACTGGGCGCCGTATCGCTACGGCCACTGGACCTGGTGCTCGCCTTACGGCTGGACCTGGGTCGGCGACGAGCCCTGGGGATGGGCGCCGTATCACTACGGGCGTTGGGTCTACTACAACAACAACTGGTGTTGGGCGCCGCGCGGTTACGGCTACAACTATCGCCATGCATGGTGGCGTCCCGCCCTCGTCGCCTTCATCTTTATCCCGACTTCCTACGGCGAGCAAATCTGCTGGTACCCGCTCGGCCACAGGCAGCACGACCCGCGCAGCCGTTATTACCAGCAGACGCAGAGACAGCCCCTTCAACCGCTCAGGCGCGAAGAACTGTCCAGACTTGAGCGCAGCAATCCTGCGTACCTGCGCGCCATCACAACACAACCCGCGCGCGAATTTGGACGCGCAACCGCGCGCCTGCAACCCGCCGCCGCGGACCTCGCGCGCCGCGCCGCGACGACCGAACCCGTGCGCGGTCGCCTCCCCATCCTGCCCGCAGGCAGAGGCGGCGGCGACGACGAGAAAAACGGCAACGGCGCGGACGGTCGAACGCGCCCCTTGATAACTGCTCGTCCTCCGGCCTCCGGCAACGTGCCTGCCGTAGCTTTGCGCGAACGCCCGACCGGAGCAGCCACGCGCACGCCCGGCGCTCCGCTCGACAACGAACTGCGCCGCTCGCGTCTCTACAACAACCGCGAGCCGCGTCCTGCTGCCAGCGCAGATGAGCGCGGGCAAGGCGGCGGCAACGTTGGCGGCAACACGGGCGGCAATGGCAACGGCACGGGCGCGGTCGAGCGTCCGCCGCGCGTCGCGCGCCCCATCGAGCGGCAACCGCCCGAACGCGAAGACCGTGGCGGCAACGATTCCAACCCCGGCGCGAACAACAACGGGCGCGCCGCCAGACCGCCGCGCACCAACCCGGATGAGCGTCGCGCCTCGCCGCCAGACGTTGAGGTTCCACCCGCTCCGACGCGCACAAATGACGACGAGCGAAGACAACGCATCCGCCCGCGACCGGCCGAGACTCAAGACGAGACGCCCGCGCCGCGACCCGAACCGCGTCGTGAACCAAGGCCCGAACCCAGACCTGAGCCCAGACAGGAACCGCGCCCTGAGATAAGGCCGGAGCCTAGACCTGAGCCGCGTCCCGAACCGCGACCTGAGCCACGACCTGAGCCACGGCCCGAACCCAGACAGGAAGCGCCGCCGCCACGAGAAGAGCCGCGACACGAATCGCCGCCGCCGCGAGAGGAGCCGAGGCATGAAGCTCCGCCGCCTCAGCGAGAGGAACCGCGTCCGGCTCCGAGCGAAGACAGGCCCGCGCGTCCTTCGCGTCGTGGCGACGAACCCGGTCGCGTTCGTCGTTGATAGTCTTCGTGTGACTTAAACCGGGGAAGGCCGCGCCCCTTTTGTCCGACCGCAGACGACGAAGCAGGTTGAAGCGTGGAACGGCAAGAAGAGCGCCGCCGAACATCCGGCGAAGAATCTCAGGCAGAAGATGGAACGCGACGACAAACGCCTGAGCAAACGTTAAATGACTTTCGCTTTCAAGCTTCGGGCTTCATGCTTTCAACTCAAAAACGCTGAAGCCCGAAACTTGAAAGCCGAACTCCTGAACCTTTGAACTTGAAACTTAAGAACTGAAACCGGGGTCGTTATGTCAGTCGCACGTCTTTGTCTCAACGTCATCTTGTTGTTGGCCGCGCTCACGCTCGGCGCGTACCTGTTCGCCGTGGTCAGCAGCGCGCAGACCAAAACCGAGCATCAATTCAAGCCCGACGTGCGCGGCGCTCAGCGCAAGCGCATGGGAGCCAGCCCGACTCCGCGCACAGAAGGCCACACGCCGCAGCGCAGCCGCAACGCGATGCTGCCCACAAGGCCGCGCGCCAAGTCGCAGGCTGAACAAACGACGGCGCGGCATCCGGCGCGCGTCGTCGGCAAAGAAGCAAGCGCGAGCGGCGGCGCAACGAACGGCGCGCAGACCGAAGCGGCGACGCCGCTGCCCACGCGCATCGCCGCAGGCACGTCGCTCAGCCGCGTGATGCACACTTCGCAACTGAGCATCACATCCTCCGCCGGAAGCAACGAGCAGTACGTTGACCGCAACTTCGACTTGTCGGCTGACGAGCGCACGACGTTCGACAACGACGGCGGCTCTTTCGACAACGCCGTCGGTCGCTCCGGCTCGCGCTACGAAGTCTTCACAGCGATTAATGACAACGCTACGCCGTCGAATCTCAACGACGACTTTCCCATCGGCTTGCTCGTCGTGGCAGGCGACACCAACGGCGACTTCGTGCGCGACTCTTCGAGCAGCTACGACCTTGAGCGCGACTTTCATCTGCCGTCGGCCATCGCCGTCGTCTCCGGCACGTCGAACGCCGGGCGCGAGTTTGTCGTCGTTTCATCGAGCGGCTTTTACGGCGGCGCGGGCAACCCGGACAACGAGCCGACGGCGGGCGTCGTGCTGCTCGTGCGCGACCCCGCGACCGGAGGCTTTGACACGACGCGCTCCCGCTCCCTCGTCGCCCCCGGCAACAACCAACTCAACAACGCGAACGCGCTCGCCCTTCTGCCGAACAACGACCTCTTGATTGCCGACTTCGATTCCAACGAACTGCGCGTCGTCCGCGACACCAACTCGGACGGCTTGCCCGACACGCTCGACCCCGTTCCCTTTTATTCTTATCGCTTTTCCGACGACGCTCCGCTCGACATCGCCACCAACTCGCGCGGGCTGGTCTTCTCTCATTCGGTCGGCAACGATGCGGTCATGCTCGCGCTCTACGACGACAACAACGATGGCCGCGCCGACCGCGATGAAGTCGTCGTCGAAGGTCTATCGCTCGACAACAATCTGGTCTTCCACGGCTTGACGGTTGACCGCGAAGGAACCGTCTATGTCATCGAAGATGCGTCGGGGCAAGCAGACCTCTTGGCTGACGGCGGCAATCTCGGCGCTCCGCGCATAGACGCTTTTCCAGACCCCGCGCTCAACGGATTCCCGCGCGACGGCTCAATCTTCGCGGAGACAGACCAGCCGAACACGCAAGCCCTGTCGGGCCTCGCCTTCGGCACGGACTCGACGCTCGGAGCCGTCGGGCATCTGACGATGACCAACAGCGCGAGCCGTCAGGGCAACGCGACGCGCAACGGGCTGGCGACTATCCTTGGCGCGAACCTGACGCGCGGGGCGCAGGGCGCGTCCGAAGCAGATGCCTCGGCGCGCGCCGTTCAAGTCAGCATCGAAGGCCGCTTCGTTCCGGTCTTCTCCTTCAACGATTCGCAGATTAACGTGCAAGCTCTGGACGCGGCGACGGGCGCGGCCTCCGTCGTCGTGTACGTCAACGGCGCCGCCACCGCCGCCGATGATGTGGCGATAGCGAACGACAATCCCGGCATCTTCACCGTGCCGCAGACGGGCGCGGGCGAAGCAGTCGCGTTGCTCGCATCGGGCTTGCGCTACACGAAGAGCCCGTTTCCGTCGCAGCTTAACGGCCAGCCTTCCGTCATCACGCTCTTCGGCACGGGCTGGCGCAACTCTCTGCCCGTCACCGTTCGCATCGGCGGGCAAACCGCGACGGTCGAGTACGCCGGAAGCGCGAACGTCTTTCCCAGCGGCCTTGACCAACTCAACGTACGTCTGCCCGCCGGACTGACCGGCGCGCAAACAATCGTCCTGACCACCGCCAGCGGAGCCACCAGCCGCAGCGATGTGTTCGTCACGATTCAATGAGCTTGAAGAAGGAGAAAGATGACAGCCCGGCTCAGGGCGA
The DNA here is from genome assembly GCA_033855775.1 of Blastocatellia bacterium. Lineage (GTDB taxonomy): Bacteria > Acidobacteriota > Blastocatellia > Pyrinomonadales > Pyrinomonadaceae > DASVTR01. The sequence goes on from JAWVFT010000108.1 coordinate 22,347, forward strand.
TGAGCCGCGCCGTCATCGTTCTTCTTCTTCATCACACGTCACACTGTCCCCTTTATGTTGCCGCTTTCACCCCTCGCCCCTTAACCCTGCCGCGCACGCCCTCACTCCTCACGCTTCCCGCCTTGCATCACGTTTATCAGCAGGCATCGCCCGCGATGGAGTGGATGCTTTGCCAGCGGCCATTGCGCTTTTTATAGATTGAGTAGCCGTAGGCGTCGAAGCCTTCGTCCACGGTGACGACTTCGCCCGTGCCGTCGCCGTCCATGTCAAGTTGGTCAACGAAGGCGATGCCGCGCCCGAAGCCGCTGTCCATCTTGTAAGATTGAAACTCCGCCAGTTCCGCTCTGTAGCCTTTGCCCTGCGCGCTGGCGATGAGAAACAAATCGCGCCGCGCTCCGCTGATGTCGCCGGTTTTAATCACGAAATCGCCGATGAACTCAAACTGTCCATCGCCGTCCAGGTCCGTCGCCGTCAGGTTGTTCACCTTGAGGCGACGCATCAACGCGGCGGAAGTTTTATGCTGGCGATAAATGTTATGCGAATCAGGAGTAGAAAGTGAGCAACAAACAGGCGACGGCGAGTTTGCCGTAGCAATGCACCTTCAGCCCCTGACTCGAACG
>JAWVFT010000109.1:0-13695 GCA_033855775.1 Blastocatellia bacterium
ACCGCCGCGCAGGCAACATTTTAACCTCCGCCGCCGCCTGCCAAAAAGAGACGCCCCGCGCCGAAGACCGCTCTCGCTTTGAGAGAGTTTTCGGCGCGGGGCGTCGAGGCTCACAAGCCCTCAGGCCGCAGGCTATTTCTCTTGTTCTTCGTCGGAACTGCTTTTGCCGAAACCGAAGTCAGCCAACTCGCCGAGGCTCGCCATGCCGCCGCCCGCTTCCGAAGAATAAGACTTGCTATCGACAATCGGCTCGTCGTGGCCGACGGCTCGCGCCGAAAGGCCAATCTTCTTGTTCTCAGGGTCAATCCGCAGAACCTTGAAGTCCATCTCCTGGCCCAACTGCACGACATCCTCCGGCTTCTCGACGCGCTTGTCCGAGAGTTCGGAGATGTGGCACAAGCCCTCAAGATTTTCGTCCAACTCGACGAACGCGCCGAAGTTGGCAAAGCGCGCTATCTTGCCCTTGATGACATCGCCCGGATGATGCGTCTGGACGAAGCGGTCCCAAGCGTTCGGCTCAAGGTCTTTAATCGAGAGCGAGAGGCGACGATTTTCCGCGTCAATGCTGGTGATGACGGCCTCTATCTCCTGCCCCTTCTTCAAGACTTCGCTCGGATGCTTGATGCGCCGCGACCACGAAATATCCGTGACGTGAACGAGGCCGTCAACGCCGTCTTCGACTTCGATGAACGCGCCGAAGTCCGTCAGGTTACGGACGCGGCCGGAGACACGCGAGCCGACTTCGTAGCGGTCGCGCAAGGTCTGCCAGGGATTCGACTGCACCTGCTTCATGCCGAGGCTGATGCGGCGGGCGCGCGGGTCAATGCTCAAGACTTCGACATCCACAGTGTCGCCGGGATTAACCAGCTTCGACGGATGCTTGACGCGCTTCGACCAACTCATCTCCGAAACGTGAACCAGCCCTTCGACGCCCGGCTCAAGCTCTATGAACGCGCCGTAGTCGGCCACGCTCGCCACCTTGCCCTGCAAGCGACGACCGATAGGAAAGCGCTCGTCAATGCTGGCCCAGGGGTCTGGCAAGAGTTGCTTGTAGCCTAGAGAGACGCGCTCGCGGTCGCGGTCGAACTTCAAGACCTTGACCTGCACGTTGTCGCCGACCTTGAACAACTCAGCCGGATTCTGAAGGCGTCCCCATGACATGTCCGTGACGTGCAGCAAGCCGTCAATGCCGCCGAGGTCTACGAACGCGCCGTAGTCTGTCAGATTCTTAATCTGCCCCTCGACGATGATGTCCTCTTCGATTTGGTCTAGAGTCTTGTCCTTCTTGCCGGCGTTCTGCTCTTCGAGCACGGCCTTGCGCGAGAGGACGACGTTCGAGCGCTTGCGATTGAGCTTGATGACGCGGGCTTCAATCTCTTGATTGCGAAGGCTGTCCAGATTGCGCACGGGGCGCGTGTCCACCTGCGAGCCGGGCAGGAAAGCCGCGATGCCGTCGATGTCAACGCGCAGCCCGCCCTTGATGCGTTCGGTGATGCGACCCTTGACGGGCGTGCCTTCGGAGTAAGCCTTCTCCAGCTCGTCCCAAGCCTTCATCCTGACGGCATCGGCGCGCGACAGGATAGGAAAGCCTTCGTTCGTCTCCATGCTCTTGACGAGCACGTCAACTTCGTCGCCGGGGCTGACCGTCAAGACGCCGTTTTCCGTGAACTCCGCCTGATTGACGATGCCTTCGGACTTATAACCGAAATCAATGACGACGCCGCGCTCGCTGATTCCGACGACTTTGCCGCGAACGACTTCGCCTTCTTGAAAGCCCGCCTGCTCCTGCTCGAACTGGTCGAGCATCGCGCCGAAGTCCATGTCGCTGCCTGAACGCGATTCATCATCGTCGTCGGCGACACTGCTTTCGGCAGCGGTTGGAGCGGGAGCGGAAGATGTGGCGGCGGCAGCCGAAGCGCCTTGCTGCTGTGGCGGCTGCGGCTGCGGCTGTTCGGTTGATTGCGGCGACGCTTCGGGCGTGCCGGGTTGAGATTGATTGTTGTTATCCTCGCCGTTAGACGGCTTGGGTTCTTCGGTGGACATTGGATTCTTAATCGGACTCCCTCACAAAATTGCGGCGCGTTCGAGAACTTTTCACGCCACCACCCGGCCCTCTTGCCTCAATCGCCGCGCTGCATGTTTCAACCTGCGCGGACAACGGGCATGCGGCTTCCTGCTTGTTTTGTCTTTCAGCGATTGATCGGATGGGCGAATTAGAGATGAGGATGCGAGCCGTTTGGTATTGTAAAGATGGATATTGAAAATTCGATTTCCGCCGTGCCCGTATTTCACCCCTTATCAGTCCGACAATCACCCTGCCGCTTGAACCGGGTAGAGCGGCAATGTACACGCCGAAATGATGGGCTGTCAAGGCGATAGGCGACATGCAACGAAACGTCAAGATTGAGAGACCGGGCGAAGCGACGATAATCTACAGTCTCATTGCTTCGCCCGGTCTCTTAATTTGCGCTTCTCTGTTGGCTATTGCGCGCCGCTTGTCGAGGCTCTGGCTCCGCGTCGCGCGACGTAAATCCCGGCTGAATGCGAGCCGACGAAAAGCTTGTCGGGGTTGCGCGCGTCGAAGGCCAAGGCCCAGATGCGCTGGCTCGGCAAGCCTGCATTGCGCGGGTCAATGCGCAGCCAGGTGAAGCCCGCGTCAACCGAACGATAGACGCCGCCGCTGTTGAGCGTGACGTTGCCGCCGCCGCCGCTTTGATAAGCGTTGCCGACGATAATTTCGTTGCTGTTCTGCGGATTGATGAGGATGCTCACATAGTCGCCGTACGGCAGATTGCCGCCGCGACGTATCCACTTCTCTCCGCCGTCGTGCGAAAACCACAACGCCTGTTTGGTGCCGACGTAAATATGAGCCGACTGCTTTCGGTCCTGCTCGATGGCGCTGATGGGAACGTTGGCGGGGATGCCTTCGACCTGCTGCCACGTCGCTCCGCTGTCGCGCGAAACGAGTACGCCTGACGAAGCTGTGCCGACCCAGATGGTCTTTTGATTTTGCATCGTCGTCGAGAGACAGGTCGCGCGTTCGTCGAGTCCCTGACCAAAGGAGAGTTTCTCCCAACCTGCTGTCGGGTCGAACGTGCGATATAACCCGGCGTTGGTGGCCGCCAGAATGCCGGGGCTGCCGTCGCGGTCGCTGTAGGTCGTTGCCAGCGCGTTAATCGGGTCGCTCAGATGAACGGCCTGCGTGGGCAATCGGCCGGAAGCCGTCGAAGACTGCACGCCGCCGCCGAGGCCGAGCGCGGAGAGCGTCGCGTCGTCAATCTTGCCGGAAACAGGAATGCCCTTGTCGGACTGAAACTGCCTGACCGCAGCGATGGTGCGCGTGCCAGCCGCTCCGTCCGGCGTGCCGACATCATAGCCCGCCTCGTTGAGAGCAGCCTGCGCGCGTTTGACCATATCGTCGGCGCGCTTGGCCACAGGCACGCTCCTCTTCTTTGAGCTGCTGCTGCCCTTCTTCGGTTTCTCAGTTGGCCCGGCTTTCGGCGCGCCCAACGGCGCCCATGACGCGCCGCGGTCGAGCGAGCGATAAACACCCATGTTCGTGCCGAGGTAGATGATGTTGCCGTCGCGCTCGTCCTGAAGGATGGAATAGGTAATCAAGCGGTTGGGCATGTTGCGCATCGCGGGCTGCCAAGTCATGCCGCCGTCGCTGCTGACGAAAAAGAAGCCGCCGCCCGTCGCCGTGTTGATAGTCGAAGCGTAGATGCGGTCGGGCTGTTCGCGGTCGGGAGTGATGTTGTTGGCGAAGCGTCCGCTGTAGCCGCCGTTCGAAGGCGCGAACGTCTTGCCGCCGTCATTGGAAACCATGACGCCGTAGTTGTTCGTTCCGATATAAATCGTGTCAGGGTTTTTCGGATGCACCGCGATGGAGTTGATTTCCAGTTGCTTCGAAGTGGTCAGCATCCAGGAGTCGCCGCCGTTGGTCGAACGCCAGAAGCCCTCTGTCGTTCCGGCAAAGACGACGCCGGAGACGGAAGGATGTTGCAGGATGGCGCGCGTGCGACGCGACTGCGAAGGGATGCCCTGCACTTTCCGCCACAGACCTCCGGCATTGCGCGACTCATAAATGCCGCTGCACGCAGAGGCGATGATGTGCTCTGGATTGCGCGGGTCGATGTCGATGGCGAAGATGTCCGAATCATCTATGATGCCGTTCTTGGTGCTCGCCCAAGTGCGCCCGCCGTCGGTCGTCTTGTAAGGCAGATACCACGTTCCGGCGTAAATTACGTCGGTGTTGCGCGGGTCAATGGCCAGCGATTCGACGTTGATTAAGCCGGGCTGCGATGCGGTGTTCATCTGCGTCCAACTGTCGCCCGAATCCATAGACACCCACAAGCCGCGATTCGTCCCGACCAGCATCATGTCCGGGTTCTTCGCCGATTGCGTCATCGAGTGCAAGGCTTCTTCCTTTAACTCGGGAGCCTCGCGCCACGTCGCGCCACCGTCCGTTGACTTGAAGAAGCCGCCCGGCTCTTTATGACGATGGGTCGCCACATAGATGACGCGCGAGTCGCGCGGGTCAACGATGATGTGATCCATGAAGAGCTTCGGGCGATTGAAATTGGAGAGCAGCCGCCACTGCTGGCCGCCGTCGGTCGAGGTGTAAATCTGGCCGTCGAGCGTCCCGAAATAGAAACGCTGCGGGTCGCTCGGGTCAACCACGAGGGCGCGCACATCGCCGCCGTCCGGGCCGGTCACGCGCCAATCCATAGCATACTGCGTGGACTCCGGCGTCTCGCTGGCCGAACTATTAACCGCTGCCTGCGCCACGCCGCGCGGCATCAACGTCGGCGTCACAAGAGCAGCGAGCATCAGAACTAAAACTAAACTTTTCATCAGTCGGGTCATCATCGGTCTTATCCCTATAGCAAAAAGAAAAGCGCGCGCCGTGGCACGTCTTGCGAAACGTGCTGTAAAACTGTCGGCGCGCCGGTTGAAAAATAGCGCACGATGGATAGGATGCAACGCGCAATGAGGGCGGTTGTACGAAATTTCGTGCGCGGCGTCTGCGAGGCCCCGACGCAAAGCGAAGCGGGCGATGCTTCTCAGTTTAGGGAGAAGCACCGCCCGCGTTCGGAAGAGGTCGCGGCTCAAGAGAGACGCGAGCGTTTGCTTTTATTCCTCACTGCCGCCACGGCGCGGACGACGCGGACGACGCGGTCGTCTCGCGGGGCGTCTGCACTCAGGACACGGCGTCACGGTCGCGCTGTTCTGCGGCGTGGGCGTCGCGTTTGCCGGGCAGATGTGGAGTTCGACCGTCAGCGTCTCGCGGCAGTTGGGATCAACCACCGTTCTGATGCGTGACGCGTCGATGCCACGAGTGTTGACAAGGTAGGCCACCGCACGATCAGCACGGCGTTGTCCTTCACCATCGCATGAACCCCAGATGGCGTAATAGCCAATGGCACTCGGCTCCTGCTGGAGCTGGATTGCGAAGTTGTCGAGACGAGCCTTCTCATCGTTGAAGCGGAGGTCGTTGTACGTGTCAAAGATACGGCACGTTTCAACCGGCCTGCCCGCGATGCTGAACGAGCAGCTACGGGTGCGGTCACACTCGGGCGGCAAGCCGCCGATTTCGACGGTCGCGGTGACTGTCTGACCGGCAAGGCCAGCCGTGTCAACCGTGATCGAAGGTGTGCCCTGACCGCTGCTGATCTGACCAGCGGAGACTGACCAGCTGTAGGTCACTGACGGATTTCCACCGCCCCTGACATCCACACTGACCGTCGCCGGTGAACCCTCTTGGAGTTCGCTCGTCGGGCAGCTAATCGAAATCTCAGGGCACGGCGGACGGCAGCAATCCGGTCCCGGATTCTGGACTGTCACTGTGGTCGAAGAGAACGACATGCAACCGCAGCCGTCGTCAACTTCCACTGTCGCCGTGTAGGTGCCGGGCTGAACGCCGGTCAAATCCCAGGAGACGTTCGGGCCTTCGCCGGTAATGCGTCCGCCGGAGGTCGAGTACGTGTAGAGCAACGTATCGCCGTCGGGGTCGGTCGCGTTAGCCGACAGAGAGACGGTCATCGGTGTTCCGACTTGGCAGGAACCGGTCGAGATCGTGCCTTCCGGGCACGGCAACGTGATGGTTCCCGTGGCGGTTGATAACGTGACGGTCGGAGCCTGATTCGGCAGGAATTCGGGCGCGCGCGCGTTGCGGCGACCGATCCACACCTGAGCGATATAGCCGTTGGCATCCTCGGATTCGATGAAGCCGCGCGGGAATCCGCCCGTCGTCGCCGCGCCCGTTGTCGAAGGAATAACCACTACGCCACGACCCGGCACGATGACGTTCGTCGTCTGGTTGATGGCGGTGTTGAAATCGCGTCCCTCAAAGAGACCGCGATCCTGCTGGTTCAGGTGATAGCGATAGGCAAGGCCGAAGCCCCACCAGCGCGCCGGGTAAATCTTGACGCCTGCCAGCGCGTCCACAGGGCTGTTCTCGAATGCGTTCGGCGTGCGGCCACCCACATACTGCACCGACTTAACTTCGAGAATCGGCTGGATGTACTTGTTAACCGGGAAGTCGAAACCGATGCCGGCCAGAAATTCGTCGGGACGGTCGAGCAGCACGGCTTCGCCGCCGCTGCCGAAATCACCCTTCGGATTGCTGTTCAAGATATAGCCGCCGTTGACGGAGATATTGACCGAACGGCTCAAGCGCGCGTCCAAGAAGAAGATTGCGCCGAAGTCGCCGATGTCGCCGCCGGGGCTGGAGCCGCGCTGCAACTGGTTGAAGCCGGCAGCGTCGCCCTTATCAGCATAGAAGCGATAGAGGCCGATGACGCCGAAGCCGAGCGGATTGTTCGGCCCCGTCCAACGCCACTTCGCGCCCACCGTAAAGGTGTTGAACGACGAGGTGCCGTAGAGCCGATTGACGAACGGAGCGTCCGGCAAGTAGCTCGGCGCGATGGTGAATGTCACCGGAACGGTCAAGCCGGGGCTGAGAATCGTCGGCGGCAATGTCTGCGTCGCCAGCACGATGCCCGGCAAGATGCCGCCGACAACCGAACCGATCCCGGGGAAGTTATCCGCCGGCCCGAAGTTGCCGCTGTTGGGCTGGATGACGGGCGGGCCGAGCGTCGCATTGAAGCCGGGGAAGCCGAAGAGGCTGCCACGGAATCCAGGGCCGACGCCAAACGTTCCAGCCGAGCCGCCGTTAAACGGAAACTGCACGAACGGCTGATTGAAGGCCGGACGGAAGACAGCCGTTCCGCGCAGGCTGCCGACGTTCGAGCCTTGCGGAGCAAGGACGATGGCCGGGCCTGAGCCTAAGAACGGGAACTTCAACTGCGAGTTAGGCAGATAGAAGCTCGACAGATTTTGTGGATTGTTGACCTTGACGCCCCTGTAGGCATCCGTGTTGAAGAACAGCTCAAGGTGGTCGTTGAGACCGACCTGAAAGCTGACCGGCACTTCTGTAATGTCAACGTTGCCGGGGTCGCGGTCAAAGTTGGAATAGGCGATGCTGAAGGTGAACTCACCTTTGCGCAGCGTCTGCCCATCGTAAATGGTGAAAAGTCCAGTTGGCCCTCCCGGAGGGCCGCCTGTGCCAACGGAGGGAGAAATGTTCCGAGGATCATTCTCATTCCTTAAAGTTTGAGCTGATACTGCGGCACACAGCACCAACAAGGTGAGCGCAAGTAAAAGCGCTCTGCTAGCGAGTCTCATCGCATTCCTCCTGCGAAATGAGTATAGTAAATTTGCGGATCGGGCGGCCTGCTTAGCAAGTCCACGGGTTGGGCGGATGTCTTTATGCATCTACCTGTTTATCCCTCACAGACATCACGCGCATTTCCCGTTAATCCTTGCGGGGCGCGGACGCTCCAACTACAAGCGTGCAACGATAAAGTTTAATTAGAACTGCTACCGCCCTTCAACCATAACACCCTAGAAGTAGTATGGAGCGGAGCAGCGAGAAGGAGTCAAGCGCTTTGCAAGGCGCCCGGCCCACTGGCGTTCATGCTGCTTCGAGTGAACGCCTCCCGGCTGTTTTCTTGTTCGGACTGCGAATCCAATGCCACTGTTTATATGAAAACAGCGGCGGAACTGTCAATCTAATAAGCTCGGTGGCGTCTTCATTCTACGACAATTCAGACTTTGCCACGTTTACTTATTTCCGCCAGACCATACTCCACATCCGCGCGGAAATCAAGACTTTTTCACAACTTAGCGCAAAAACTACTATGTTTTTTCCGTCACGCGTAGATGCCTCGCATCCGTGTGTCGTAGGCCACGCGGTCAATCGCCAACATATAAGCAGCCGTTCGGGTGTCAACATTATGCTGGTCGGCGTAGCGGCACAGGTCGTTAAAGCTTGCGACCATCTTGTCCTGAAGCCGCTCGTTGACGACATCTTCGCGCCAAAAGTAGCCCATTCTGTCCTGCACCCATTCGAAGTAGGAGACGGTCACGCCGCCGGCGTTGGCCAGAATGTCTGGAATCACGAAGACGCCGTTGCGATGCAGGATGGCGTCGGCGTTGGCGGTGGTCGGCCCGTTGGCGCCTTCGGCCAGAACTTTGCACTTAATTCTTTCGGCGTTCTGTGAAGTAATCTGGTTTTCGGTCGCGGCAGGCACCAGCACATCGCACTCGATTTCCAGCAACTCCTGATTACTGACACGCTCGACGCCCTCGTAGTCCTCAAACGAGCGTGTGTCCTTGAGGTGCTTCATGGCGGCTGGAATGTCTATGCCGTTCTGGTTGTAGATGCCTCCGTGAACGTCGGAAATAGCGATGACTTTGTAGCCAGCCTCGTGCAGCAGGAGCGCGCCGATGCCGCCGACGTTGCCGGAGCCCTGGACGACGACGCGCGTGGAAGGCGGCGTCATCTTGAAGCGCTTTATCGCTTCGTTGATGACGAAGAGGATGCCGCGCCCGGTCGCCTCGCGCCGCCCGGAAGAGCCGCCGAGGTCAATCGGCTTGCCGGTGACGACCGCGGTGACGGTGTGGCGCGCGTGCATGGAGTAGGTGTCCATAATCCATGCCATCGTCTGTTCGTTGGTGTTCATGTCGGGTGCCGGCACGTCCTTCTCCGGCCCGATGAAGTCTATCAACTCGGCGGCGTAGCGGCGCGTCATGCGCTCAAGCTCGCCCTGCGACATCTGCAAAGGGTCGCAGATAATGCCGCCTTTGCCGCCGCCGAACGGGACGTTGACGACGGCGCACTTCCAGGTCATCCAGGCGGCTAGAGCGCGTATTTCGTCAATGTTCACGTCGGGCGAATAGCGGATGCCGCCTTTGGCAGGTCCGCGCGCGAAATTGTGCTGGACGCGAAAGCCTTCAAAGACCTGTATGCGCCCGGAGTCCATGCGCGTCGGGATGTAGACCTTCAACTCGCGGTTCGGAACCCTCATCACCGCGTACAAATCCGGGTCGAGGTCGAGCAACTGCGCCGCGCGGTCGAAGCGCGACATCATAGACTCAAACGGATTATCTTCCTTGATGTGCCGCACATCATCTGCGATTGCACTGATTGCCATCATTGCCTCCTGTAAAACAGTGACGAGTTAAAAGTGATGAGTGACAAGCAAGCTCCTGTCTTTAACTCGTCACTCGTCACTCGTCACTTGTCACTGTTTTAAGTATCTCGTTCATCGCTCCCGTGCGATAGCCGTGCAGGTCGAGCGTGACGTAGCGAAAGCCGAGGGCGCGGAATCTGCGGGCCAGTTCGTCAACGACTTCGCGCCGGAGCGCGCGGTCGAGTTCGGCGGGCGCGATTTCGAGGCGCGCTAACTCGTCGTGATGCCGCACGCGAAATTCACGAAAGCCAAGCTCGCGCATAATCTCTTCGCCGCGGTCAACTGTGCTGAGCCGTTCGATGGTGACGGGCGTGCCGTAGGCGATGCGCGATGAGAGGCAAGGGCTGGCGGGCTTGTCCCATGTGGGCAGTCCGGCGGCGCGGCTGCGTTCGCGCACTTCCTGCTTGCTCATCCCGACTTCGATGAGCGGGCTGCGGACGCCGTGCTCAAGGGCTGCGGCGCGTCCCGGCCTGTAATCGCCAAGGTCGTCCGTCGTCGAGCCGTCGAGGACGTAGGCGAAGCCGCGCTCGCGCGCCAGCGGGGCGAGCCGCTCGTAGAGTTCGGTCTTGCAAAAGTAGCAGCGGTCTGAAGCGTTGGCGGTGTAGCGCGGGTCTTCGAGTTCGGTGGTCTGAATAATCTCGTGTTGAAAGCCGAAGCGCGCAACGAGGCTGGCGGTTTCGGCGCGCTGGTAGGCGGCAAGGCTCGGCGAGTCGCCCGTCACGCAGAGCGCGCGGCTGCCAAGTTCGGCGGTCGCAACGTAGGCGACGTAAGAGCTATCAACGCCGCCTGAGAAAGCCACCAGAGCCGACGCCATCTCGCGCAACAGAGCGCGCAACTGCTGCTCTTTGACGAGAGCATCGGCAGCAAGAGCGGCGGCGGCTTCCGCTTCAAACTTTAAGACCTTCGGTTCTTCGACCACACGACTGCTCACAGAATTTTATTCCCAAGTCTCTCCGGCCAACCCGCGAGCGGCGAGCTTCGCGCCGGAGTCGTCAGCTTCAAATTATCATCAAAAGGGGTTTACGTCTTACGCGCGCCGAATGTTATCGCATGCCTCCGCTTGAGCGCAACTGTAGTCGAAGAGACGCGGAGCGTATAGACGCGGGGACACGGCGACGCGGAGACGCGGCGACAGAACGATGAAGGCGCAGCGAACAATGCGCAAAGACATGCTGAAGAGTCAGCCCACGCTTTCTTCATCGCCGCGTCACCGCATCGCCGCGTCCCTTCATTTCCCTTTCTTCTTCGCGCGGCCTCGTGTTACTATCGGCACACCCCAGAGGATTCTTCTTCTTCGAGAACGCTGCTCGACAAATCGAAAGTTGCAGTTGACGAAATGTTTTATCGCTTTCGTTCACATGCCGTCATTCATGTGGTCGCGCTTTCCCTCATGCTGTGCGCTTCACTGTTGACTCACGCACAGGCAGGCGACATTGCCGACGACGCCATCAAACTCTTCGAGCGCGGTCAGGACGCGCACGCGCGCAAAGATTATCAAACAGCCCTCAAGCTCTACGAAGATGCGCTGAAGCTGCGACCGGATTTTCCCGAAGCGGAATACCAGCGCGGCGCGGCTCTCATCTCGCTCAATCGCGCGGCGGAAGCTCTCAAGGCTTTTCGTCGCGCAGCGGAGTTGCGCCCGAACTGGGCGTTGCCGCCGCTCATGCTCGGCTCGCTCTTGCTCAATGTAGACCAATCAACGGAAGCAGAGCAGTTGCTGCGCCGCGCGGTTGAACTCGGCGCGAAAACATCGCTGGCCTTCTACACGGCTGCCGCCAGCTTGCATGCCAACCCGCAAGCTTCTCGTGAATCGCTGGCGGTGATGCTCAAGCTGCTGCGCGAGGCGACGGCGGAGACGGGCGCGACCGCGAAGCTCTGGATGGCGCGCGGCTGGATGGAGGCGTCGCTCGGAGACAAGAAAGCGGCGCTGGCAAGTTTTCAGCAATCGTTCAAGCTCGACGACCAAAGCTTTGAAGCTCTCATCGCTCGCGCTCAGCTTCGCGCCGACGCGGGCGACTTCGACGGAGCGTTGACGGACGCGCAAGCGGCGCGGCGCATCGCTCCGAACGACGCGGGCGTCAGTCTTCAAGCTATACATCTCTACTTGCAGGCGGGCAGGAAAGAAGAGGCGCGGCGCGCATGGGACGCGCTCGATGCAGGGACGAAGCAGCGGCCCGAAGCAATCGCGCTGCATAGCTCTTTGTCTAGTTGCGAGGAGACGCCGGAGAATCGCGCGGCGTTGGAGAAGTCGCTGGCGGAGACTCCGCGCGACGCTTCGTTGCTGGCTTGCCTCGGCGCGTCTTATCGCAGGGCAGACCCCGCGCGCTCGCTTGAGTTTTATCGTCGCGCAGCGGAGATTGAGCCGACGAACGTTGACCTCGCGGTCGGCTACACGGCGGCTCTGGTGCAGGCGCGTCGCTTTGCGGAGGCGACGGTTATCGCGCGGCGCGTGTTGGCGGTCGCGCCCGAAAAGTATGAAGCGCACGCTAATCTGGCGACCGCGCTGTACGAGTTGAAACGCTTCGCGGAAGCTCTGGAAGAGTTTCGCTGGCTGGCCGATGCGAAGCCGGAGTTGGCCGTCACTTATTTCTTCATCGCCACGGCGCACGACTCTCTGGGAGAGTATCCGCAAGCTCTGGCGGCTTACGAAGATTTCCTGTCGCGGGCCAAGGCTGAGGCCAACAAGCTTGAGATTGATAAAGTCAACCTGCGGCTTCCTTCGCTGCGCAATCAAGTTAAGCGTGGCGAGGGAACAAAGCAGAAGAAGGGGACATGATTTCGTGAAGCATGAATGGTAAAAGGATGAGGCAATAGTCTCAGCCAGTTTCCGTTTCAAGCGTCACACTTGATTGTCCAGCAGGAGGATATGAAAGACACCATGAACTCTCCTCTCTCTTATCGAACGCAAATGGCCGTCAGCATCTGTTCGTTGTTGACGCTGACGATGTGGCTGGCGTGCGCGGCGCAGGCGCAGGGCGTCAACCCGTTCACGACGGCCCCGCCGCCGATGAAGCTTGTGTCCAGCAACGAGCGAGCGCAGCTTTCGTTGGCGCATGATGTCAAGGCGCGCACGCGCGCAGCCCTGGACCTCGCGGAGCTACGGCTCAAGCGCGCGGAAGAATTGACGACCGCTCTCTCTTACGACGCGGCCTCTTCCGAGTTGGGCTGTTATCAGGGCATCGTGGAAGACGCGATGAACTATCTGGACAACTTGAAGGTGGACAAGAGCAAGATGCGCGACCTCTTCAAGCGCGTCGAGCTAACCTTGCGCGCACACGGCACACGCCTCGAAGCGATTCGCCGCGTTACGCCGACCGAGTATTCCATCAACATCAAGCCGATTGCCGAATCCGCGCGCAACGCCCGCACCGAAGCCCTCAACGCTTTCTACGGCGACACGGTTGTGCGCGAGGAACTCAAGCGCGAGGAAGTCAAGCGCGACGAAAAATCTGTCGCCGGTGAAACCGTCAAGGCATTCACAGGCGGCTCGCCGCAGCAGTAAATATTAATGCGTCAACATAAAGTTCTCGCCGCTCTCATCATCTGCTTCGTCGCGGGCCTTTCATCGGCGGGCGCAAACGTCCCGGCCCACGCCCGCGCCAAGCGCGACCACCTGACGCCGCTGGAAGCAGATCAGGTGCGCGAGGCCCAGATTCTAGATAAGCGCATAGATGTCTTCATCAAAGCCGCCGAGCGCAGGCTGCTGGTTCTGACAGACCCCAACGCTGCGAGCAACAAGCAAGTTCAGAAGGACGTGGAGAAGTGGGGCGAACTGCCGAAGGGGACGCGCACGGAGTTGCTCGCAGACCTCGCCAAGATTCTTGAAGAAGCCATCACCAACATAGACGACGTGGCCGCGCGCGACGCCGAAAATCGTCTGCTGCCGAAAGCTCTACGCAAGCTGGCCGCCGCCGCGACGCGCTTCGCAGGGCAACTGACGCCTATGCGCGAGCAGGCTAAGGAAGAAGCCGAACGCGAAGTGTTGGAACAATCCCTGGAGCACATACAGTCCATCGTCGAAGCCGCCAACAAGCTGCCGCCCGAAGTGAAAGAGAAAGACAAGGGCAAGAAAGCGGACAAGGGCAAGAGCTAACCGTTTCAGCTTCGCTCATAATCGTCGAGAGGCGGGCTGCCGTAGTGGGTTTCACTCGAACCAACC
>JAWVFT010000110.1:0-3528 GCA_033855775.1 Blastocatellia bacterium
TGTTTCAGGATGGGCTGCGTATCGTAGAGGCGGCAGATGAGCAAGTAGAGTTCGATAAGTGTAGTTTCCACAAAACTATCTTATCGCTCATTGCTCATCTGCTTCTCCTACTCCTGATTCGCATAGAGTAAGGGACGAGTATTATTCTGGCGGTTGATTGCGGGAGCGGGAGGAGAGTGTGAGAGATGTCTGAGCTTGTTCATCGTCCGCGCCGTTTGCGGCGGCGGGAGCCTTTGCGGGCGCTGGTGCGCGAGGCGCGGCTGGGGCGCGATGATTTCGTGCTGCCGTTGTTTGTTTGCGCGGGGACTGGCGTGCGGCGTGAGGTTCCGTCAATGCCGGGCGTGTTTAATCTGTCGGTTGATGAACTGGTTCGTGAAGCTGAGGCGGCGGCGGAGTTGGGGATTCGCGGGGTCATTCTCTTCGGGCTGCCGGAGGCGAAGGATGAGACGGCTTCCGGCGCTTATGCAGAGGATGGCATTGTGCAGCAGGCGGCGCGGGCTATCCGTCGCGCTGCGCCGGAGTTGATTATCATCGCAGACACTTGCTTGTGCGAGTACACTTCGCACGGCCATTGCGGCGTCGTGCGCGGCGGCGAAGTGTTGAATGATGAATCGCTCGAACTGCTGGCGCGCACGGCTGCCAGCCAAGCGGAAGCAGGAGTGGATGTGGTTGCGCCGTCGGCGATGATGGACGGGCAGGTCGGAGCGATTCGTGAAGCCTTAGACGCCGCAGGGTTCGACCAGATTGCGATTATGTCTTACGCGGTGAAATACTCTTCGGCTTTCTACGGGCCGTTTCGCGAAGCCGCCGATAGCGCGCCGACGTTTGGCGACCGTCGCGCATACCAGATGGATGCGGCCAACGCGCGCGAGGCTCTGCGCGAAGCCGAACTGGACTACTCCGAAGGCGCGGACATGCTGATGGTCAAGCCTGCGACCGCCTATCTGGACATCGTGCGAATGGTGCGCGACAGGTTCGATTTGCCGCTCGCCGCGTACCATGTCTCCGGCGAGTACGCGATGATTAAGGCGGCGGCGCAAAGAGGTTGGATAGACGAACAACGCGTGATGCTCGAAACTTTGACGAGCATCAAACGCGCCGGAGCCGACATCATCATCACTTACTACGCGCAGGAAGCGTTGCGCGCTTTACAGCAAGCGTAAGATTAGTAACGGCGACGGATGAAAGCGTGGCTCTTCGAAAGTTGAAGAGCCACGCTTTCGTCTGTCATCTGTCATCTTTCATCAATCGCTCCGCTTCGTTGTTCACCTGACCTCGACTTGAATCGGCCTGACCTCTTTGTCGGAGTAGCCTTCCGGGTAGTTTGAAATGTTCAGCCCGTAGGGCATGTCCGCGTCCGGCTTGACGACAAACCGAATCGAGAGCGGCAGGCCGCGCGCAGCCTGCAAGCGCACAGCCAACGAATCAATCGTCCATTCCTGCGTGACGGCGTGCTTCGGGTCTTCCACCGGAATCAGGCGCGAGCCGCATTCTCTGCCGTTAATCAAGAGCGTCACGCGCGTCGCCGTCACCGGCGGATGCGCGTCCCAGGGAAGGGCTGGCTGCGCGTGTGCGCGCACGACGAGCTTTCCGACGCGCCGCCAATCAGCGCGACCGGGCACAAGATATTCGACATGGCCCGCGCCGCTACCCCAGATATAGCCCTGCCCGCCGCCTAGCTTTTCAAAGCGACCGCCGACAGCCATCTCCGGCTTGAACAGATAGAGCGTTCCGCCGTCATCTAGGCTCGCGCTCTCCGGCAAGGTTGAAGGGTCGTTCAAGGGCTGCTGGAAGACGAACTGATGCGGGATGAGATGATGGCTGGCATTGAGCAGGCGCGGCGGCGGGCTGCTCGTCCTGAGCGAAGCGAAGAGCGTGGCGGCGCTGCGTACCTCGGCGCGTATGGATTCATCGCGCGAGGTCAGGTAGGAGATGCTGTAGCCGCGTCGAGGGTCGGGCGTCATAATCCAGAAGAGCGCGCCGCCGACTCCGGCGCGAGCCGCGCCGTCAAAATAAGCTTGATACCATTCGGCCTGCGAGCTGCCGTTGTAGCCTTCCAGGCCCATGCCGAACTCGCCGAGCACGAGCGGCTTCTCGACGGCGAAGGCGGCAGCCGCGCGATTGTCTATGAAGCCGCGCAGGGCTTCGGGCGAGTCAACAAAACTGTCCGCGTCATCGCGCGGATAGATATGCACGTCGCAATAGTCAATAGTTGGGATGCGATGCTCTTCGAGCCACTCGCGCCGCTCCCAGGAGGTGCGATAGCCCCAGGTGCCGGGCGCGACCAGATGATCCGGGTCGAGCGATTTGATATAAGCGCTCATCTCTGCGACCCACGCTCGTCGCTCGGCCCAACGCCCGGTCGGAGCCTGCGCTTCGTTCATCAACTCGTAGCCCATGATGGTCGGGTCGTCACGATAGAACAGACCGTTGACAGTGTTGCGGCGGGCGACGATTCTTTTGACGTGCTCACGATAGAGACGGCGCACAGTCTCGTTCGAGTAAAAGGGCATGGCGCGTTCGACGTTGATGCCGAAGGGCTGGCTGTCGTCGGCGGCGTCCGGCAGCCCTGCCCAGCGCAGGTAACGAACGACGCCGCCCGTGTCGCGCCACCAGTTGGTCAAACAAATCTGCACGCGCAGGTTGTTGCGCGCCGCTTCGACCAGCACGCGGTCCAGATTGACGAAAGCCTCTTCGTTCCAATCTTCGGGGCCGCGCCGAAAGGGATGCGGATGCAGCCAGCGGTCGCGCGCCACGCCGCCCGGCTCGCCGTCGTCCTCGCCGCTTTCGCCAAAGGCCCAGACGCGCACCAGGCTCATGCCGTCGCGCGCCGCCTGTCGCAAAGTCTCCGGCATCCGCTCGCGCTCTTCGTCGCCGTAGATGACGGCGACGTTGGCTCCGACAAAGCGCGCCGGAGCGTTGTCTATCGTGAACCTTGCGCCGCTCGTCGAGACGAAGCCGGGACGGGCCGCCGCCCGCCGCCCGCCGCGCTCTTCCTGCGCCACATAGAAAATTGCCGCGCCCACGACAAGCGTGAACGCGACGAGAAGAAACAAACGCCTACCCATGGCTAGAGAATACAGAAAGCGCGCGGCTGCGGCAATGCGCTAACGCGGAGTGGTCAGGCGCAGGAAGCCGATGATGGCGCAAATCGAGGCCAGCAGCACGAAGAGATTAAAGAAGGCTCCGACGGCCAGGGCTTGGTTCGGGTCGTTGCTGACGAAGGCCAGCGCGAAGAATTGCAGATGATAAATCAAGAGGCAGACGGCGGCGTAGGTGAACCAGCGCGCGGAGGCTCCGAAGGCGCGTGCGCGTGCGAAGCCGAGCACCGCCGCGATTAACCAACCGAGCGCGCCGCCCGCCAGGAGCAACAGCACGACGGGGAAGAAGAAACGCGGAATCGGAAAGCTTTCCGCCTGCGCGATTATCAAGTGAGAGGCCGGGAACATCAATTAAGTCTCCTCCGCGAGCGAGTTTCAGAAAATAACCTGAGCGACAACAAACCAAAGCGCCGTTTGCGCTCGCGCA
>JAWVFT010000111.1:0-18962 GCA_033855775.1 Blastocatellia bacterium
AAAGCAAGTCGAAAGTCGAAAGTCCAATGTCCAAAGTCAAGAGCTGAGCTTCCTGACTTTGGACATTGGACTTTCGTCTTTTTGTTATTCCGTCGCCGGAGCTTTGCTTCTGCGAATGAGAAAGCGATTGACGAAGGCGATGCTAATCCAGGCGATGACGGAGGAAGCGGCGAGCGACCAGCCGAGGGCTTCGATGGCAGGGTCAACGGTCGGGCCGATGAGGCCGACGGTGATGCCCGTGAAGGTGATGCGCGCGGCGATGCGACGGGCTTGATGCAAGTGCTGCAACCAACTGATGCGGCGCAGTTCCGTCGTCAGGTAATCGTCGTCGTCGTTGAGCCTTGTGTAGTAGTCCGATTCGCGGCGAGCGAAGCGGGCGAGCGCGTCGTCGGGCGCGATGCGCGCGGCGGCGTCGTAATGATGAATGACGTGCGCGAGTTTGCCGTTACGCAGGGCGAGTTCGGCCAGACCTATCTCGGCGCGAAAGGAGCGCGGGTTCAGTTCAAGCGCGCGGCGAAACAAACGCATCGCCGGGTCTGTGTCGCCAAACTCAAAAAAGCTTTCGCCGATGCGTGTCAGGAGTCGCGCATTGTCGCCGCCGCGTCGCGCCGCGAGTCGCAGCCCTGCGCGGGCGCGGGCCAGCAGTCGCGCATCGCTCGTCGCGCTGGCCTGCGAACGCAGAAAGCGCGCGAACTCGTAAACCAGCCAGCCGTCCTTCGGCGTCACCAGCAGAGCGCGGCGAAAGGCTTCGCCAGACTCGCGCAGGCGACCAGCCGCGCGCAATTCGTTGGCGGCGCGACGCAGAAGGCGGCCACGCTCAAAGTCTGTCGCGCGGCGCATCTCCGTGATGGTTCGCTGATGTTTGACGCTCTTGCGCAAGCCGCTCTGAAAATCTTCCGTGGCCTGGTCGAGCACGTCCGCGGAAGCCAGACGCAGGTGGTTGAGCGTCAGCCTCAAGGTTTGCGGCGCGGCCAGATAGTCGCGCAGTTCGCTTGAGCGCGTGTCCAGTTTCTCGTCGGCGAGCAGCGGAAACAGCACGCGCACCATACGCCGGTAACTCTCGCCGCCAGAAGCGAAAATGAGACTCAAGTTCTTGCCCGTCACTTCGCTGCGATAACGATAACGAACGCGCCCGCCCCTGCGCAGCGTCCGCACCGCGTTGGTTTCGATTCGCTCGATGTCGTCAAGCTGCAAGCAGAGCGAGCGGCGCATGACGAGTTGGCGGACGAACGGCACGATGCCGCGTCGCTTCAGGCTGTGGCCGTCGAAGCTGATGCGGTCTGTCAGAGCAAGGAGCGGCGTGATGAGCCATGCGCAGGCGATGGCGAGCAAGGCATGCGCGTCCAACTCTGCGCGCAGCAACAGCAGAGCCGCGAAGGTCAAAGCGCTCGCCGCCGCCAGATAGCCTCCGGGCGAGACGCGCACGCTGGCGAGCCTTGTGCGGCGCACGGGCGGCAAGACACGCGCGCTCGCGGCCTCCGCCACCGCTCCCGAAACCTGTAAACGCGCCGTCTCGCTCATCTCTTGCTTGCTTCTCCATTTTCCGGCTGACAACTGACCGGAATCCCGACCGCCGCGAAGCCGCCGCTGCGCGCGCCGCGCCCCGGTTCAGTGTAGCGTAAGTCTGCGAATTGTACGATAGCCTGGCTGAGGCAATCGCCTTCAACAACGGCGACGGGAAAGCGCGAGAAGTCAAGCAACACGACGGCCCGCGCATCTCGCTCAGCTTGAGCGACGAGCGCGGCTTCTTCGTTGTCAGGCTTCTCGTAACGCAACGGAGGGACTGCATCAGCCGGCACAACTTCCTGCTGGCCAAGCGTCAAATCGAAGAGGTAGGTCGCACGGTCTGTCTCAGCCAGACAACGCCAGCGCAAGGGATTCGCCAGCGTCGGCATCGCCGCGACACGAAGAACGCTCTCTTTGCGCAACAACGCTAGATAGTTTGCCGCCTCTCGCGCGCGATTGAGAGCGCGATTGTGCATGAAGGCGAGCGCGCCCCAGTAGACGACGATGAAGGCGAGCGCGGCGAGGGCGAGGCGGCTGCCCCAATGTTTCGCCAAATCTTTCCAATGAGCCACAGCCAGACAGGCGAGCGCGCTGAACCAGATGACGCGAAAAAGATTCGGATACCCAAGATGAACGCTCTCTAAACGCGAACTCATCACCAGCAGCGACAGCACAAGCGCGAGCATCGTCCAGCCAAGCATGCGCCAGCGCGTTTTCGCCGTCAGCAGAAACACAGCCCCGCCGACCACAAGCCAAATCCAAGGGTCAACGATGAAGACCAAATCGCCGTAAAACCAGCGACCGTCCCAGGGCAGGAGCGGGCGCACGCCGTAGTTGTTCGTCCAATCCAGCAGCGGGTGGCTCAGGCTCATCAAGACGGAGGCCAGCAGCAATCCTTTGAAGCGAACCAGCGGCTCGCGCCCGCGCCAGCGCGCGTAGAGCTTGTCGCCCAAATAGAAACAGAGCGGAATCAGCAGCGCGAGCGTGAACGTGCCGATGATGGAATGCGTGATGCCGCGATGATTATGAAGATAGAACCAGCGGCCACCGAGCATGGCGAAGATGTCCGCGTCCGGCGCGTTCGCCGCCAGCACGCAGACGACCGTCGCCCCCGGCGACAAACGCTCCAAGCCCGCCTTCGCAGCAGCGAGACCGACGAGCGAGTGCGTTAGATTGTCCATGCTTTAAGTCAGAAGTCTGGAAGACTACCGGCAGGAGTCCTGAGTCAAAAAGAAGGCTCGACTTTCAGGCCCGGACGCGCGCCCGTTGGAGGCGCGGCCTTCGAGACTTCCCGTCGATGGATTCCCGGCTGTTTATCCTTCTGAAGCGGCGGGCGCGGCGGGCGTCAACTGCGCGTAGCGCGCGGGGTCTAGCTTTTCCAGTTTCTTGGCTGCGTCGGTGGCGGCGGCGGATTGCCGCAGCGGGTTGCCCTCTTTATCCTTGGCCTTGCGCCACGGCTCGACGATATTGAACAAAATATCCGCCGCCTCTTTTTTCTTTCCCTGCTTTTCGTAGACCGACGCGAGGCGCAGGTTGGCCGTTTCCGCGGTGATGAGCGGGCTGTTGAGTTTGACCAAATCGCTATAGAGCGTGGCGGCTTCGTCCAGCTTGCCGTCTGCTTCCCTGGCTTGCGCGAGGGCGAATGTCGCCAGCGTGGAGACTTCCTGCTCGCCGCTCTTGCTGAGACTCTGTAGCTCTTCGAGAGCCTTCGCGCGGTCAAGCGCAAGCAGATTGTTGGCGGCGAAATAGCGCGCCATCTCGCGCGTCGAGCCGCTATACTTGGCTTCGACCTGCCGGAACTCTTCGACGGCGCGCTTGGCTCGCTCCGTCTCGTTACGGAAACTGAGTTCGGTGTTGCCCGCGACGGGTTGTTCGATGACGGGAGCCCGCGCGATTTCAATGGCGCGACCGAGAGCCTGCCGTGCTTCATCAGCCTTGCGACTGCGCCACGAGTTGAAGATGAGCACCAGCGAGCCGAGGGCGACAATGCCGATGAGGGCGTAGAGAATCGTCTTGCCCTTGCCTTCGAGCTGGTCGCCGAGCCTGTCCATCAAGCTCATCGTCGTGTCGCGGAAGCGGTCGTGTTTCAATTCACGCGCGCGTTTCTTTTTATAGTTGGCCACGTCTATTCCTTTTGCAAGTACCCACAGTCAAGGACGTTCATGAGGGTGGTATGATAAGCGAAAGAATAACTCTAACGGTGGCCGCGAAAGCTTGTCAAGCAAGCCAGCGGGAGCGCCTTTGTAAAGCGCGGCAAGCAGGCGAAGGCCACCGGCCCGCGCCTCCCGCACATCCAAACGATGCGCCTTCGAAGGAGTTGGCGCGAGGCGGCGCGAGGCCGCAAATTACGCTTGAGCCGCGGGTCTTAGATTGTAGGATGGCCGCGTCCGGGCGGGCGCGACGACGGGAAGAATCGCCTCTTTCCGAGTCTACTTAAATGGCGGCGAAGATTTCTGGAACAAAGATGGAACGAGCGGTGTCTAAGCGTGGGACTGTCCGGGAAATGACAGACTTGCAACAGCTTCTCGCCGCCGGGGGAAACGCGTGAGCTTCGGAGAGCCAATCGCCCTCCGCGGGCAACTGAATCTGGAGCAGGTTGCGGCAGCAGCCTCCGACGAGTTGCGCGCCGCGGCGGCGACGGACAATCAGTTCATTGACAGATTGCGCGCCGGAGAAGCGGCGGCCTTCGAACATCTCGTCAACGAACGCTCCGGCGAGGTTTACGCCTTGCTCTATCGCTTGACGGAAGACACGGAAGAGGCGCGCGACTTAACGCAGGAGACGTTCCTCAGAGCGTTTCAGAACATCGGTCGCTTTCGCGGTGACGCGAATTTGAAAACCTGGCTCTACCGCATCGCCATCAATCAGGCGCGCAATCGCTGGCGCTGGTGGCGACGCAGGCGACGCGACGTGACCGTCTCGCTCGACGCGCAGGACGGCCAGCAAGAGCAGACGCTCGGCAGCCGCCTGCGCGCCGCAGGGAACAACCCTGAGCAGGAGACGCTGGCGCGCGAACGCGAAACGTCCTTGCGTCTGGCCCTGCGCTCGCTCAGTCGTTCCTATCGCGAAGCGGTCATCTTGCGCGATGTCGAAGGCTTGAGCTACGAAGAGATTGCGGTGGCTCTGGAAATCAGCATCGGGACGGTCAAATCCAGACTCTCCCGCGGACGTTTGGAATTGCGTCGAGCGCTTGAAAGCTCTTTGTCAATTAGTAATCGGTAGCCGGCAGTCAGTTAAAAGCTTAGGCAAAGCGACTGATGACCGGCTACTGAAAACTCGATAGCGAATGGCTGACCCGCCCCGGCTTCACTAACAAACTCGGTGCCAAAAGGGTAGAAGTGACGAAGAGGGTTTTGGGTTCAGAGGTCAGTCTCCGGCGGCTCCGCCTTGAGAGCGATAATTGAAAACGTGGCCAGCAACACCCGTTCTTGATTCCAGCTTTCAAGCAGGGCCAAAAGGAGACGGGCCGCACGCGCCGGAAACCAGCGGCGTTGCTTCCTTGATACTTAAGGGAGCAGCCGGGGTCGGCCAGCCATTCGCTGCGCAACAGAGGCCGTTGGCCGGAACAGGCGAAGCCAGTCTATTGACTATCGCCCGTCTTCCGACCTTTGTCCTCTGCCCCTGATTCTTTATGTCTTGTGAGGAACTACAACCAGCGCTTTCGTCTTATCTTGACGATGAACTGACGCTCACGGCGCGCGTCGCTGCGGACGAGCACCTGCAATGCTGCCCTGTCTGCCGCGCCGAGTTGGCCGACCTGCGTTCGCTCGCGCGTCAACTCTCGCAGTTGACCAGACCGTCCGCGCCACTGTCGCTCGCCTCTTCCATCAGCGACGCGCTGGCCATTGAGGCGGCGGCGCAAAGGCGTCAGCCGCATCTGCCGCTCAACATCAGGTTCGCACAGTGGCTACGCCCGCGATTGATGCCCTACACTATTGGCTCGCTGGCTTCGATTATTCTCTTTGTCGGGATGCTCACGGCTTTGCGCACGAGCATGATGACGTTCCGCGATTGGGATAAAGCTTCGCGCCAGTCGGACGAAGCGGCCTACAGAATTATCGGCATCACGAGCGACGGCTACGACTTGACCAAGCCTGTCGCGCCCGACGTGTTTGCGGCGACGCGCGCCCCTTACGCGATTGAATCTCCGAGCCTGAACCCGCGCGGCGCGCTGGCCGCCCTGACGCGCTCGCAGCTTCACTCCGAGCAGGAAGACGACGATATGGTGGTCGTGACCGACGTGTTCAGCAACGGCAGCGCTTCGCTGGCCGGAGTTGTTCAAGCTCCGCGCGACCGTCGCATGCTCGACGATTTTCAGGCCGCGCTGAGGCAGGATGCGGCCTTCGTCCCGGCCTCCTTCGACCGTCGCCCGGAGACGATGCGCGTCGTCTTCGTCGTGCAGAAAGTCAAGGTTGACGAGCAGGAATTTTAGACGACCCGAAGCCTTTGCCTCAGAGCTTTCAACGGCCCCGGCCAGAGCCTTTCCCATGTTGCTCTGGCCGGGGCCGATTGCTGCGCATCCTTTCGTCATCGAATCGCGCTTTCGCTTAATGCTTGTCTAACTTGACGCACCGCCCGCAGCATGCTAGCTTTCCCGCTCCACCCAAGTGATGAATTTAGTTTCAATCCGTCTCGCTGGAGATGCGTTAGGAGAGCCGCTTGACCGCGCCTGATTTGAAGCAAACACCACTGAATGCCGCGCACCGTCGTCTCGGCGGGCGCATGGTTGATTTCGGCGGCTGGGACATGCCCGTGCAGTATCCTGCGGGGACGGTCGAGGAGCACAACGCCACGCGCACGCGCGCAGGTCTCTTCGATGTCTCGCACATGGGCGAGATTGACGTGCGCGGCCCCGAAGCCATCGCCTTCGTCAATCGTCTCTGCTCGAACGACGCCGCGAAACTCGTTGACGGGCAAGCGCATTATTCCGCGCTGACCACGCCCGAAGGCACGGTCGTTGACGACCTGCTCGTCTATCGCTTCGCTGCCGACCATCTGCTGCTGGTCGTCAACGCCGGGACGACCGAGAAGGATTGGGATTGGATTCAGTCTCATCATGAAGGCGAAGCTGTCAAGCTTGCGAACGTGAGCGCAAACTATTGCCAGATTGCCTTGCAGGGGCCGGACGCGCTTCGCATCTTGCAGCCTTTGACGGACGTGCCGCTGGCCGAGATTAAGTACTATCATTTTCGAGAGGGAACGGTCGACGGCGTGCAGTCAATCGTCTCGCGCACGGGCTACACGGGCGAGGACGGCTTTGAGGTTTACGCCGCCGCGGACAAGGCGGAGCAACTCTGGGAGCGACTGCTCGACGCCGGAAAAGCAGGGACGCCGGAAGGCGTCTTGCCCTGCGGGCTGGCCGCGCGCAACACGCTCCGGCTCGAAGCGGCGATGGCTCTCTACGGCCACGAGATTGACGAAACGACGACGCTGCTCGAAGCCAACCTCGGCTGGATTTGCAAGCTCAACAAGGGCGACTTCACGGGGCGCGAGCGGCTGGCGCGGCAGAAGGAAGAGGGCGTCAGGCAAAAGCTCGTCGGCTTTGAGATGACAGAGCGCGGCATCGCGCGCGACACGCAGGAAGTCGTCATCAACGGCGAACGACTGGGCCGCGTCACTTCGGGCAGCCCCGCTCCGTACTTGAAGAAGAACATCGGGCTGGCCTACGTTCCCGTCGAGCATTCGAGCGAAGGGCAAGCAATCCAGATTGACGTGCGTGGCCGTCTGGTCGAAGCCGTCATCGTCAAGACGCCTTTTTATAAACGAGAGAAGAGCAGTGACAAGTGACGAGTGACGAGTGACGAGTTAAAGCGTTTTGCTTGTCACTCGTCACTTGTCGCTCGCCACTGTTCCAGAAGGAGAATCAAGCAGGCATGGCGAATATTCCAGAGAATCTACAATACAGTAAAGATCACGAATGGATCGGCGTCGAGGGCGACATCGGGACTATCGGGATTACGGATCACGCGCAGCATTCGCTCGGTGATGTCGTGTATGTCGAATTGCCGAAGGTCGGCGAGACTTTTGAGGCGCATGAATCGTTCGGCTCGGTCGAATCGGTCAAGGCCGTTTCGGAAATCTTCACGCCCGTCGGCGGCGAAGTCACCGAAGTCAACGAAGCGCTTCAGGATGAGCCGGAGAAGGTCAACACAGACCCTTACAAAGAGGGCTGGATGATTCGCATTCGCATGAAAAATCCGGGCGAGGTTGACAGCCTTCTGACCGCCGCCGAATACGAAGATTTTACGAAAGCGGAGACAGAATAAAAGTTGCGCTACATCCCAAACTCGCCGGAGGAGCGCGCCGAGATGTTGCGCACGGTCGGGCTGACCTCGGCGGAAGAATTGTTCGACTCGATTCCGGCGGAGATGCGTTTGCGCGCTCATCTCAACACGCCCGCCGCCATCTCCGAGATGGAACTGCTGGCGGGCTTTGAAAGCATGGCGGCGCGCAACAACGCCGCCCGCCGTCCATCGTTCCTCGGCGCAGGAGCCTACTCTCACTACTCGCCGACGGTCGTTGATTACCTCATTCAACGCTCCGAATTTTTCACGGCCTACACGCCTTATCAACCCGAAATCTCGCAAGGCACGCTGCAAGCCATCTTCGAGTTTCAAACGCTGGTCTGCCAGTTGACGGGCATGGATGTCGCCAACGCCTCTATGTACGACGGCTCGACCGCGCTGGCCGAAGCCGTCTTGATGGCCGAACGCATCACGCGCCGCAAGAAGATTATCACTTCGACCGCCGTGCATCCCGAATATCTGGAAGTCGTTGACACATACGTTCAGCACTACGGGATTGAACTGCAACGACTGGACGTTGACGCCTCAACCGGGCTGACGGCTGACGAGGCTCTCGCGGCCCTTGACGACCAGACAGCCGCGCTCGTCATCCAGTCGCCAAACTTCTTCGGCTGCATCGAAGACGCGCACGCGCTCTCCGAAAAAGCCCACGCCGTCGGCGCGCTGCTCATCGTCGCCATCACGGAATCCATCTCGCTCGGACTGCTGCGCCCGCCCGGCGCGTGCGACGCCGACATCGTTGTCGCCGAAGGGCAATCGTTCGGCATCCCGCTCTCGTTCGGCGGGCCTTACCTCGGCCTCTTTGCGACGCGCGACAAGTATGCGCGACAGATGCCGGGCCGTCTCGTCGGCGAAGCTTATGACAAGCAGGGCCGTCGCGGCTTTGTGCTCACGCTCGCCACGCGCGAGCAGCACATCCGGCGCGAGAAAGCGACCTCCAACATTTGCACGAACGAAGGACTCATCGCTTTGGCCGCGACCGTTTACATGGAGACGATGGGACGGCGCGGGATTCAGGAAGTCGCGGAGCAATGCGCGCAGAAGGCGGCCTACGCCGCGCGAAAAATTTCAGAGCTTGAGGGCTTCTCGCTGCCCTACTCCGGCGCGCGTTTTAACGAGTTCGTCGTCCGCGCGCCCGTCGCCGCCGCAGAGTTGCTCTCGCGTCTCGGCGCGGAGAAAGAGATAACGGGCGGGCTCGCGCTCTCGCGCTACTATGCCGACCGCGCAAACGATTTTCTAGTCTGCGTCACGGAGACCAACTCGCGCGCCGAGATTGACGCGCTGGTCGAGGGATTGAAAGCTTTAACCGTCTAGCAATTGATTCGTAGATGGCAAGAACGCGCCAGCGCGAACGAATGACCGGACGATTAAACGAAGCAACGGCTGAACGAATCAATGAGCATCACGAAAGTCACATCGCACATCTCGCAGAACGAAGGTTTAATTTTTGAACGCTCGCAGCCGGGGCGCGTCGGCTATCGTCTGCCGCCGCTCGACGTTGAAGAGACTCCGCTCGATGAACTCATCCCGCAAAACCTGCGTCGCACGGACGACCTCGAAGGCATGCCGGAAGTGAGCGAGGTTGATGTCGTGCGCCACTTCACGCGCATTTCGACGTGGAACTATTCGATTGACCTCGGCATGTACCCGCTCGGCTCATGCACTATGAAGTACAACTCGCGGCTCAACGAAAAGGTTGCGCGCATAGCGGGCTTCGGCAACCTGCACCCGCTCGCTTCCGCCGAAGACGCGCAGGGAGCTTTGCGGTTGATTCACGAGCTACAGGAAAGTCTCTCGGAGATTACGGGCCTCGCCGGAGTCTCGCTGCAACCGGCGGCGGGCGCGCACGGCGAGATGACCGGAGTGATGCTGATTCGCGCCTTCATTGACGCGCGCGACGGAGCGGGCGCGTCCGCCACTCGGCGCACGATGTTGATTCCCGATTCGGCGCACGGAACCAACCCCGCGTCAGCCAACCTTTCAGGCTTTAACGTCAAGACGATTCGCTCGACCGCCGAAGGCTTCACAGATCTCGAACACCTGCGCGAGTTGTGCGCGCACGGCGACGTGGCGGGCTTGATGTTGACCAACCCGAACACGCTCGGCCTCTTTGAAAAAAACATTAGTGAGATTTGCCGGATTGTCCACGACGCGGGCGGGCTCGTCTATATGGACGGCGCGAACATGAACGCGCTGGTCGGCGTCGCGCGCCCCGGCGACATGGGCGTGGATGTCATACACCTGAACCTGCACAAGACTTTTTCCACGCCGCACGGCGGCGGCGGCCCCGGCTGCGGCCCTTGCTGCTGCACGAAAGAACTCGAACCGTTTCTGCCCGTGCCGCGCGTCGTCAAAGACGCCGACGCTTTCCGCTTAGACTTCGACCGACCGCAATCCATCGGTCGCGTCAAAGCCTTCTACGGCAACTTCGGCATGATGGTGCGCGCCCTTTCATACATCCAGACGCACGGCTACGACGGGCTGAGAGAAGCGACCGAAGCGGCTGTGCTCAACGCGCGCTACATCGCGCAGGGGCTGGCCTCAGATTACGACAAGCCGTTCGAGGCCGCGCCGATGCACGAGGTCGTCTTCACGGACAAACGCCAATCGCGCAAGGGCGTCCACACGCTCGACATCGCCAAGCGGCTCATCGACTACGGCTTTCATCCGATGACCATCTACTTCCCTTTGATTGTGCAGGGCGCGATGTTGATTGAGCCGACGGAATCGGTCGGGCGCGCAGAGCTTGACCAGTTCATCGAAGCCATGCGCTCGATTGCGCGCGAAGCCGTCGAAGACCCTGAGACTGTGATGAGCGCTCCACACTCGACGCGCATCGGTCGGCTCGACGAAGCCGCCGCCGCGCGCAAGCCGGTCCTTCGTTGGAAGCCTAAAACGGCAACCACTTCAGCTTAACTTTTTCAAAGCTTATTTTTTTACTGGCGCACGGAATAGCGCGTGAGAGCTTGCTGAAAGGCGTTGACGCCTTCGGGCAGCGTTTCCGCGTTGACGGGCTTGCGCGCAATCACGTCGCGTCCCTTCATGCGGTACAGAACGTTGTTGATGTTGTTGTCTGGATTAAGCACTAGTTGCGTCCAGAAGCCGTTGGAGATTTCCAGCCCGGACAGTTTGCCGTCATCCAGCGCATAGACGAAGACGTTGGCTCTGTCGAGCACGGCCTTTTGAATGCTGACGCCGACCGTGCCGCCGTTCGCTGCTCTCTCCCGCTCAAACTCAAAGCGGCCCTTCTGAAAATAATCCACCATCTTGTCGTTCATGAAAAACATGATGATGTCTTTGGATTCGCCGCTGCCGAGGCTCGCCACTTTGCCGCCGCCGCCGAAACCGTAGTAAGCAGGCAGCGTCCATCCTTTCGGCGTCCGACGGCTAATCACGCCGTAGCCTTTGGTGGTGGTTGAAAACATCACAGTTACCTTGACGACGTGCGGGATGACGGCGACCGCTTCGGCCTTTTCGACGACTTCACGCGGAATCCCTTCGGCGCCCGGCAGAGCCATAATCGTGTCTATGATTTTTGCAGCCTTCTCAGACCTCTCGACGGCGTTCTTCACCTGCGGCGAGACGATTTTCTGCGCCGCTGCCGGAGCGCAACAAAGGGCCGCGACAACAATCGCGGCGAGCGACAGGAAAGCAGTTGGCAGCGTAGTTGGCAGCACAGCTACAAACTGTGCTGCCCAACGATTTTGAGTCTCAGTAATCATTGCCAATTCAAACTCCGTCTTGAAAGATTAGTTTTCGCTTTCAATGCTCGCGCTTGCTGACGGCTCGCCTTCCGGCTCTCCCGCGTAAGGCACTTTGAGGAGCGCGAGCCTTGCGACGACGCGCCCGTTGAGCAAGTGTTCCTCGATGATTTCCGGCACGTCTGCGGCGCGCACCTGCGCGTACCAGATGCCTTCCGGGTAGACAAGCACCGCCGCGCCGACGGCGCATAAGCCGACCGAACTGCAATCGGTCAAGACGATGCTGCCCTGCGGATTTCGTCCCTTCTTCTCTTTGCCGTAGAGCAGCCCGCGCGCTTTCAACTCGCGGTCGAAGGCTTCCTTAACTTCGCTGCTGCCCACAGCCGTGCATGATTTTCCGTTGCACACAAAGACGTGATGGCGAATCGGCGCGTAAGCCACGGGAGCAAGGGCGCAGACGTGCTCACGGTCTTCCAAATTAAGTCGTTCACTCATAGCAATAACTCATCTCTTTCTCGTCCAAAGCCAGATGCTAACACGAAGCGTTTGGCGCTGGAAATCGCCGGAAAACAATTTCCGGCCCGTCGATGAGAGGAGCTTTTGCTTGCGGCGCGGTGGTTAATGTAAGATGACGTGCGAGGGGCGACCATTCGACCAGCCGCGCGAAGTTGAACGGCAGTGTCTAAGGTCGCCTGCTTTAATGTTTCGGCGGATTGCGCTTTCAAGATTTGCAGTATGGCGACCGGTTTGGTCATTCACATTGCGGCGGGCGAAGACAGGCACACGGAAATTGTGTCGCAAGACCGCGTTCGTATCGGAGCCAGCGCGGATTGCGATTTGCAACTGCGCGCTTCGGCCCTGACGACTTCGCCGATTGCTCCCGGCGTCGCGCTCGAACTAACGCGCAGCCACGGCTTTTATCGCGTCACAGACTTTAACCCCTCGCTCGGCATCACCAGGAACGGCGAGCCGCTCGTCGAAGACGACAAGGTTGACGAAGGCGACGAGTTTAGCTTTGCCTCTTCCAACCTGACCTTGCAATTCTTTCCGGTCAGCGCGCTTCCGGCTCTCGTTCGCTCGCGCCGCGAAACGCAGGTCGCGCCCTTCATCGAGCAAGCCGCATTGGAATCCGCCGCCACCGCGCGGCGCGACGACGCGAAAGTCTTCCTCCGCGAGTTCACGCGCGAACTGGTCAGCGAGATAAAGCTGAGCACGAAGTTGACGGCATTGTTCATCAGCATCGTGCTCGTCGGCGGGCTGCTCTATCTAGGCTTCGTCGGCTACAAAGAGATACAGCGCAACCGTCGTCTTGTCGAAGACCAGAACGCGGAGTTGGCGGCGGTCAAGAAACAGATTCAAAAGACCAACGACCAAATCTCCGGCCTCGACCAATCGAACCAGACCATTCTCAACAGCCTCTCGCTCGCCCCGAAGATGCGCAGCGACTACGGCGGCGGCGTCTGCCTGATTTCCGGCTCATATTATTTTGTCGAAGCCAGAACGGGCCGCCCGCTTCGTTACCCGGAAGTGCAGACGGACGACGAAGGAATGGTGATTCAGAGCAGCACGGAGCCTTTGCAACTGACGCCGGAAGGCAAAGGCTCAATCGCCGAGTACGAGTTTGTCGGCACGGGCTTTTATGTCGGCGAGGGTTACGTGCTGACCAATCGCCACGTCGCGCAGCCGTGGCTGGCAGACGAGCGAGCGCAGAGCTTGACCAGCAGCGTCAGCGGCCAGCCGCGCCTCAAGAAATTGATAGCCTACTTCCCTGACATCACACAGCCCTTCGCGCTCAAGTTTAAGATGGCGGCGCAAACCGACGACCTCGCCGTCTGCATGTTCGATGTCAAGGATGTGCCGTCGAACATTCCCGTCTTGCCGCTCGACAAGGAATCTTCGGACGCCGTTTCAATCGGCAAGACGGTCGTGATGATGGGTTATCCGAACGGCCCCGACAGGCTGCTCGCCCTGCGCGACGACGCGGAGGCGCGGATGATTCAAGCCCGTTGCGGCTCGTCGCTCGAATCCCTGCTCGGCTGTCTGGCCGACAAGAATCGCATCCAGCCGCTCACGACGCAGGGCAATATCACAGACTTAGACCCGCATCGCATCGTCTACGACGCGCGCACGGCGGAGGGCGGCAGCGGCGCGCCGCTCTTCGGACAGACCGGGCGAGTCATCGGCGTCAACTTCGCGGTCTTCACGGAAAACACCGCTTCAAACTTTGCCGTGCCAATTCGCTTCGGCCTCACCTTGCTGCAACGCGCAGGCTGGAAGTCGCCGGAGATTGTCGAGACGACTACACTCAACGAGAACGCGAACGCAAACCAGACGGCTCCGCGCAATCCTGCTGCTACCGGCAACTCATCACGCTAGAGCTTCAACGAGCTTTGCCAGCCAGCGATGAATCCGCTTATCGTTTCGGCTGGCGCGCGCCGGTCGGCTTTTGACAGAGCAGTTCAAATCAGGATAACCTTGCGCCTTTTGCGGGCAACAAGCCGAATCGTCTTGACCACGCAGGGAGCATGAACGGCGAGCGGGCCGGGCAATATTTTTGAGGGAGCAGCGATAGTATTTTGTCAGCTTCGGCAGAAAGCGTTGAGGCGGCGGCGCATCCGACGGAACGCCAGATTGAGCAGCCAAGAACGCGCTCAATGAGCCGCACGCTCGTTGTCGCGGGCCTTGCTTTGGTGCTGCTCGTCGGCTTCGGCCTGCGCGTCGCGCAACTCGGCGCAGAGGGCTTGAGCGAAGACGAGTTGAACAAGCTGCAAGCCGTCGAGGATTATCGCGCGCACGGCTTGACGGCAGCCAACGGCGAGCATCCGATGTTGATGAAAGCCTTGCTGACGGCGAGCGTTGTCGCCGCCGAGCAATGGAACCAGACCTCGCTGGTTGCCAATAATCCTTCGCTTCATGTCTCGACCGAAGCCGCGCTCAGGTTTCCCGCCGCGCTGTTTGGCGCCTTTATCTCGCTGCTCATCTATCTGCTCGCAACGGAAATCTTCGGCGTTGAAGTCGGGCTCATCGCGGCGGCTCTCTGGGCCCTCGACCCAAGCGGCATCGGCTTTAACCGGATTGCCAAAGAGGACACGTTCTTCGCCTTCTTTTTCCTGCTCGCCAACTATTTCTGGCTCCGCAGCCAGCGCGTCGCGGAGAGCGGCAGCGGGCGTCCTGAGCCTTACTACTGGGCGACGGCTGCGTCCTTCGGGGCGATGCTCGCTTCCAAATACCTGCCACACTTCTTCGGCATCAGCGTCAGTTACTACTGGATTTTTCAGGGCATCAAGTCAACGCGCTGGCGTCTCGGCAAAGGGCGTTGGCTGATGTTCTTCGCCGTCATGGGCGCGGCGTTTTTGATTTGCAACCCGACTATCCTGCTGCCGCAAACATGGCATGAGATGCGCGTCTTCGCGGGCGAGAAACGTATCGGCCACGACGCCTACGAGTTTATGGGCGCGCTTTATCGCAATCAGGTGACGCTCTGGCTCAAGGGCAGCCCATGGTATTTCTACTATGTCTTCATGGCCTTCAAGATGGCGGTTCCGGTCGTGTTGTCGTTTCTGGTCGGGCTGCCGCTCCTGTTCCGCAAGCGTCTGGGCGACGGGCGGTTTCTGATTCTCTTCTGGATGCTCTTCTGGTTTATGCCGTTCACGGTGATGGGCGGAAAGTTCACGCGTTACTTTACGATGGCCTTGCCCGTGGTGTTGATAACGGCGGCGGTCGGCATAAGCTTCATGGGTCAATTGTTGGCGCGAGCCGTGGCGCGTTTTTCCGACAGCGAGGCTTTGAAGAATTACGCGCGGGCTGCGCTCGCGCTGCTCGTGCTGGCCTTTCCGGCTTATGCGTCAATCAGCGTCGCGCCGCATTACAGGCTCTACACGAACGCGCTCGGCGGCGGTTGGGAGCGCGCCGGAAGCTATTTTCCGCACGACGAATTTTATGATTCGAGCATCCGCGACGGCGTTCGAGAAATCGTTGCGCTGGCTCCGAGCGGCGCGCGGGTCGCGTCTGAAACGCCGGGACTCATAGCGCACTACGCGCGACTGGCGGGGCGCGAAGATTTGCAAACGCTTTCGCTGTCGGACAAAAAATCTATGGCCGAGATACGCGAGGGCGATTACGTTATCATCGCGCGCGGGCGTCGTTACTTCAGCAATGATGCTATTGTCTCACAGTTGGAGACGACGGCGACGCCTGTCCTGAGTGTTTCGCTAGGGAGGATTCCGGCGCTTAGTGTCTACGTCCTGGACGCGAGCCAGCTTGCCGCCATCGCTCCGCTCATCAAGTGAAGATAGGCGGCAACGAAGAGGCGGCGCGCAGACATCAGAGCGTAATTATGACAGTTGTGGAAGTGTCATAGATTTGCGCGTCGTCGCGCGCGTTCAACGGCTAGAGTTATCTTGAAAGCTTCTGCGCCGCCCGTCTACTTTCAGCCAGGACGGCACAGGGCTTGCCAGAAGCAAGGGCGTTAACGGCGTAGTTTCTTGAAACGTCTAACAGAAAGCTGCGTTTCGCGGGCAGGCGCGCGCAGTTTTTTCGCCACACATGACGCAGATATTTGCCGGAGGGGGAAATCGTTAGAGGTTAATCGAACAAGATGAGCAGGGTTCCCCTTTTATCAATTGCGCGCCGGACGATTTTAGCCGTTTTCGTTTTCTGCTTCGCGCTCTCGCCAATTGTCCGCCTGAAGGCGCAGGCGCAACAGCCAATCGCGCCCCTTGAAGCTCAGACCGAAAGACACGCGCTGAAAGACTCTTCCGGCTTTCGCTTAGAGCGCACGACCGTGGCCGGAGGAGCCGAGTTGTTGACCATCTTCGGACGGCTCGACGGCCTCGCCCGCGAAGGCGCGACGACGAAGGCGGAAGTCCCGCTGGTCAGCGTCCTGCGCGACACGATGGGCGACGACAATCCTGAGAACGACCGTCTTCGCTATCTCTGGATGCTGACCTACGCCAGCCCTTCTTTCAGCCAGCGCGCCGCCGCCTTCGTTCCCTTCTTCTTCAATCGCGCGGGCAACAAAGAGCGCGCCGTCGGGCAGACGCCGCCGCCGGTCATCGACCTGTCCGCGACCGACAAAGAGGTCTGGAAAAAAGTTTTCTGGACGGCCCTGCAAAGCATCCTGCTCGATTCCTACGGCTTGCCCCTGAAGCTGGCGACGCGCAACTATCGTCGCAACATGGGCGACTATCGCCAGACGCACATCGCGCAAGCCCTCGCTATTCTCTCGCTCTACGAAGAGGAAAACGGCGCGACGCCGCTTTTCAACTCCACCGAGATGCACGACATACAGGCGCGCTTGATGTTGACGGAGAAGACGCTCGGCGGCATCGTTGACGACATTAACTTGCAGCGCGTTTATGAAAAGCAGACGACGCTGACGCGCGACGTGCGCGGCCATAACTGGGAGTTGCTGCGCCAGCGCGCAGAGGCCGAGTCGCTCTACTTCGAGCCGCTCCAACTGCCCGACGGCAGCGCCACGCACGCCCTTCTCTGGGTCGCGCGTCCAGACCTTGTGACGAATCGTGAGCGCGCCTTCAACTCGCGTTTTCTGAACATCGCTAATCCATGGCGCGACGACCGCCTGCGCTACTGGGAAGGCTACACGGAGACGCGCTACTTCGACGCGGAGCATCGCCCCGTTGACGCCGCCGCGCCCGGCGCGCGTCCAGTGCAGATGATACCGCTGGCTCTCTACGGTCTGGATTATCCCAAGATTCCGATGCTGCTCGTTGACTTTCGTGACGGGAGAAATCCGAAGCGGCGCGAGATGTCGCGGCGCATTCTCGAAGACGTGGCGCGCAACGTGCTCTCGCTCTCCAAGTTCGGCGACATCCCTTATTTTCTGGGGCGCACCATTTACGATTACGTCACGGGCCGTCGCGGCATAGACATCAACCAGCAGTCGCGCATGCGAACTTACTCGCAGTTGAAACTGCTGCTCTCCCTGAGCGCTTCGCTCGACCCGCAGTTGCGCGACGAAATCAGCCGGCGGCTCGAACGTGTCTCGCTCAACCCCTTGGAAAACGACTTGGACGCGGAAGCCCAACTGGCGCGCGACCAGTACGCGGCCCTCATCGCTTATGCCCAAAAATCAGACGGGCTGCCCGCGCGTCTTGACCGCGACCGTCGCGCAGAGATGGTCAAGCTCAAACACGGGCGCGTCGAGCAGACTCTCTTTCATCTCGGCAATCTGCTGAGCTTCGGGCTCTACACGCACCGCGAGCAGAACACGCCGCAGATGCAGGAGCGGCTCGACACCGCGCGTCGCCTCTCCTACCACGAGCGTTTCCTGCGCGAGGTGGCGAAGTCCAGCCCGCAGATTGAAGTCGTCTGGAACATGGAAGACGTGCGCCGCTCGCTGCAATTCATTGTTGACCACGGCGAGCAGGCGAGCGGCAAGGCGGCCACCGCAGCCGCACGCATCTTCGCCCGCGCGCAGGACGAAGAGACGCTCAGGCTCTCTTTAAACTGCCTCTATCGCATCAACAATGAGACGGCCAAAAAGGAACTCCTGCGGATTTATCGTGACGCTAATCTGGATGCGCGCTGGCGCGCTCTCAGCGCCGAATACCTGCGCCTCGCCGTCAAGCAGGAGCAACGCATCGCGCCCGCTGACGCGAAAGTGATTCTGAGTGTAATCGGACAATGAGGGACACTAGACACGCGTTGAGACGCGGAGATGCGTCGCTCATTCTCTCGACGCTTACGCTGCTCTTTCTGCTGATGCTGCCGTTCGCGGCGCAGGCCGAGACGCGGCGCGTCGTCGTCATCAAGGTTGACGGCTTGCCGAATGACCTGATTGACCGCTACGAGCGCGAGCGCAATCCGCGCACGGGCAAAAGCATGTTGCCGTGGTTCGAGCACGTCTTTTATGAACGCGGCGCGCGGCTCAGCAATTTTTACGTGCGCGGCATGAGCCTCTCCGGCCCTTCATGGTCGCTGCTCGACACGGGCCAGCATTTGCAGGTGAAAGGCAACGTCGAGTTTGACCGCTACACGCTGCACTCCTACGACTATCTGAATTTCATCCCGCTCTACATAGAGAACATCGCGCAGCGGCGCGTTGACATGCCGGGCGTCGAAGTGTTGGACGAGTTGGGGCTGCCGCTCTTGATGGACGCCTTTCCGCGTGGCGAACGCTACATCAGCTTTCAGTTGTACCAGCGCGGCGTGCGCTGGATGACGCTCGGCCTCGGCCTTCGCAATCGCTTCACGACGCGCAGCCCGCGCGAACTGGTTGACGAATGGACGATGGGCTTCGAGGGCCGCAGCATCGTCATGGAACAACTCGAACGCGAGTTGATGGAAAAGCTCAACGACCCGAAGATTCGTTATCTCGATTTCTACAGCACAGAGTTTGACCATGCGGCGCATCACAACAACGACGACCAGACGCACCTGCTCGCCCTGCAAGAGTTGGACGCCGTGGTCGGGCGCGTCTGGACGGCCA
>JAWVFT010000112.1:0-6574 GCA_033855775.1 Blastocatellia bacterium
GCTTGGAAAAGTTAGCGGAACAGTTATACTCGTCAGGCCAACGAGACGCGAAGGGAGGGAAGCCCTGCTTGATTAAGACCATCTGTCTGGACAGTTCGGCCAAGACGTTTCAGGAAGACGTGCAGCCGGCGGACATCAAAGAACTCTTCCGGTCTAAACATAATATCGTGTGGGCCGATGTCGCAGACCCGACGAGCGAGGATTTCACGGAACTGGCCGCAGAGTTCGACTTTCATCCGCTCTCGATAGAGGATTGCCGCAACGCGCACCAGCGGCCCAAGGTCGAAGAATATCAGGGCTACTATTTCATAGTGCTCTACGAGGCCGAACTCGTAGGCCCGGAAAATCATCTTGAGTTGCGCGAGCTAAACATCTTCCTCGGCGCAAACTATCTCGTCACGGTTCACAGCCGCCCGATTCGCGCCGTCGAAACCGCCGCCCGTTTGTGGAGCGAGTGGACTGACCGCGCCGAACACGGAGCGGGGCTGCTCGCGTATCTTTTGATGGACGCCATCGTTGACGATTACCTGCCGCTGCTGGACACGATGAGCGAGCGGATGGACGAATTGGAAGACCAAATCTTCGGCGAGTTTGACTCGCGTTCCATTGAGGAAATTTTTCGCATCAAGAAGCAACTGCTCTGGCTGCGTCGCTCTATTACGCCGCTGCGCGATGTCTTCAACACGATGCTCAGGCGCGAGCAGCCCATCTTCGCACGCGAAACGCACGTCTACTTTCAGGATGTCTTCGACCATATCATCCGCGTCGCCGACACCATTGACACGCTGCGCGACATGCTCGGCTCGACGATGGACGCGTATCTCTCGATTCAGAGCAATCGCATGAACATGGTGATGAAGCGGCTGACTTCGATTGCCACCATTCTGATGTCCGTGACGCTGATTGCCGGCATCTACGGCATGAACTTCGAGTTCATGCCCGAACTGCACTCCAGATACGGCTACGTCTTCGCCCTGCTGGCGATGTGGCTGATAGGCTTTACGCTCTACCTCTACTTCAGGAAAATCAAATGGCTGTAAAAAAGTCAGGGCGCAAGGCGCGCGGCGGCAAGAAGCAAGCGGGCGAGACGGAATCCGAATCGCGCCTGACGCCGCCCGAAGAAGGAAACGGCGCGCAAGGCCGTCAGCCTGCGAACAACAAAGACGACGGCACGCTCGCCGTCAACACAGGCGAACTCACACTGCCGCAGGAGTTGATTGAAGAAGACGACGAAAAGAGAATATGGTTCATGCGCGTTGACCCGGCAGTCCTGACCATCCTCTGCCTCTCGCTCCTCTTCATAGCCTTCATCGCATACCTCATCTTGAGTGGTTGGGAGCCGCCGGCGCCGGAGATAAAAATAGCGAAGTAAGCGCAAGCGCAGGACGAAGCGAAAGCAGTTCGCCGCCAGCGACACTTAAAGGCCACGAAGAAAGTTTGAGTTTCTACGTGGCCTTCGTTGTCGAACCCATTGTGAATGTCGCTGTTGTGAAAGACTATCTCAATTGTCAGGCGCGGGCATTCAGGACGAGGCTTTCTCGACCTCTGTCGCCGCCGATTTTGTCGGGGTGATGGCCTTCTCCAAACGGCTGAAGCGGGCCAGCATGTCTTCGTAGAGACGGTCTGTCTTTTCGTGCAGGTGCGCCACCTCCATCTCGGCCTTGATGTTCACTTCATACTCAATATCGGAACGCACTTTGTCTTTCTCCGCCTGCCGGTTGGCGCTGATGAGGACGAAGCAGGAGAGAAAAATCGCTTCGAGCGAGACAATCATGGTCAGCAGCCCGAAGGGGAACGGGTCGAAGCCGCGCACGCCGTTTTCGTCGCGCGGCAGGATGAGCGTGTTGAGCGAAACCCACATGATAAACCAGACGGCGTGGATGACCAGAAACATGATGCTGCCGCTAAACCATGCGAGCCAGTCGGCGGTTCTTTGAATGATTGTGGAATGCTGCTCGACCTCTTCGTTGACGTTGCGCGAGACGCGCGTCTTCAACAACTCGTCGGCCTTGCGCGTCATCCCGCTCATCGCGGCCATCATGTGCAGAGCGGCGTCCGGTTTCTTCTGGAAGAGCAGCAACAAATCGCCGCGGTCGAGCACCAGCAACTCGCTCTCAACCAGCGCGACAGCCGTCGCCGTGCGCGGGCCGCTGTCGAGCATGGATAACTCTCCGAAGACATCGCCCGCGCCGACGACCGTCAGGACTATCTTCTGGCCCGTCACGTCTTTGATGAACAACTCGACCTCGCCCGACTGCACGACGTAGAGAGCCTCGCCGGGTTCGCCCGCTTGAAAGAGCGTCTCGCCCTCCGTCAAGGTTTGCGTGTCAACGACATCGGCCAACACGCGGCGATCCTCTTCATCCAGCAATTCGAAGAGCTTGATCTTGGTAAACATCGAGGGGTCACAGGGCATCAGGGCTACTCCTTAGAAACACGAAAGGGAATCGGTAAAGCATCGCGCGACATGCTACCACTTGAGGGCGAAACAAGTCCAAAGTTTAAAGTCCAATGTCCAAGCTCAGAAGTTCAAGGTCAAGAGTCGGAGCGCAGGTTTTT
Organism: Blastocatellia bacterium; assembly: GCA_033855775.1. GTDB lineage: Bacteria > Acidobacteriota > Blastocatellia > Pyrinomonadales > Pyrinomonadaceae > DASVTR01. Next base: position 2,560 of record JAWVFT010000112.1, read on the forward strand.
GACTTTGGACTTTAGACCTTGGACTTTGGACTTCTTCATTTCCCGTCGGGCGTGGCGATGAAGCGATAGCCGACGCCTCTGACCGTCAGCAAATGTCTGGGCCGGGATGGCTCGTCTTCGATGTACTTGCGCAGGCGAACGATGAAGTTGTCGATGGCGCGCGTGTCCGTGTCTTCGCGCAAGCCCCAGACATCTTCGAGCATCGCCTTGCGCGAGATGACGCGGCCCGCGTGCTTGATGAGATAGCGAAACAGTTCCGCTTCCATCAGCGTCAGGCGCACGACTCGCTCGCCGACGCGCAACTCCAGGGCATCGAAGTCAATCGTCTTGCCGTCAAAGACGAACACCTCGGCGGCCACGGGCAACGACGGAGCCGCGAGTCTTTGCTCCGCTCCGGCGGAAGATGAAAGCGATGAAAGCTCGGCTGTCGTCGCATCGCTCGCGTTGTCTTTGTCGCTGCGCTGCCACTCGCGCCGCCGCAGCAAGCCCCTTAGCCGCGCCAGCAGGATTGTCAACTCGAAGGGCTTCGGCAGGTAATCGTCTGCTCCGGCCTCAAAGCCGCGCAGGACATCTTCGGGCCGCCCGCGCGCCGTCAACATCAAGACCGGCACAAACTGTCCGGCGCGGCGCAGTTCCGCCGCCACCGTGAAGCCGTCCATTCCGGGCAGCATCACGTCCAGCACGACCGCCGCGAAACGCTGTCGCTCGGTCGTCAACAACTTGAGGGCCGCCGCGCCGTCGCCGATGGTTTCGACCGTGTAGCCTTCGGCCTCCAGGTTGAAGCGCAGGCCGTCGGCGATGTGTTGTTCGTCTTCCACAATCAGCACCGCGCTCATCGTTTCGTTGTCCTCGGTAGTTGAATCGTGAAGACGCTGCCGTGGCCCTCGCCCTCGCTTTCGGCAAAGGCGCGACCGCCGTGCTTTTTGACAATCGAGCGGACGATGAAGAGGCCGAGGCCAGTTCCCTTGAAACGCTTCATGAAGAGTCCGGGCGCGCGATAGAAGCGCTTGAAGATGCGTTTGAGTTGGGCGGGCGGGATGCCGATGCCGTGGTCGCTGACGCGCACGGCGACGCGCCGCTCGTCCATCACGAAGACTTCCGCCGCAATCAACACCTCGCCGTCGGAATACTTGACGGCGTTGTCCAGCAGATTCGAGATGGCGGCGCGCAGTTCGTCCGCGTCGCCGAGGATGAGTGGCCGTTCGCCTTCGCGCAGCCGCTCCGTGAAGCTGAGCGCGCCCGTGTCGAGGGCATAGCGCGTGCGGGCCAACTCGACGGACTCGCGCACCATCTCGCCGAGGTCTATCACGCTCTTGCTCAATAGACGGCGACGGTCGCCCGTCCGCCCCGCGTGCAAGACCTGCTCGACCGTTCTCAGCAGGCGATTGCTGTCTTCCAGCATGATGTTGTAAAAGTCGCGGCGGCGCGCTTCGTCCACCTCGCGCGTTTGCAGCGTTTCCAGATAGAGACGGATGGAGGCGAGCGGCGTTTTCAGTTCATGCGTGACGGCGTTGATGAAGGCGTCGTGCTGTTCGTTGCGGCGAATCTCGCGGACGAGGAAGGTCGTGTTGAGGACAAGTCCGGCGATGATGACTACGAAGAAGATGATGCCCAGAACGAGCAGGGCCAACTCGCGCCAGTTAAGCAGTATCCAGCCGACGTTCAACGCAATCGCCAGCGCGACGAGGCAAGAGCCGAGCGTCACGAAGAAGACGATGGACTTTCGACGACCACTAACACGCACGCCGCTATTGTAAGGGATGAAGGACGGAAAAGAGCAGCCGCGCCGTAGGGGCGAGACGCGGCGGCGACGAGACGCGGAGACGCGGAGACGCGGCGAGAAAAGACGGGGCGATGGAGGAAGACGGCGCGAAGCTCTGCTGTTATCGCTTTCCCCGCGTCGCCTCGGTCCCCGCGTCTCAGTCTTTACGCTGCCTTCGGTAGCTCTTGCTTCGCTTCCGACTTGGCGGCGGCGAGTTGGCTTAAGCTTACTTGCTTGATGCCTTTCGCCAGTCCGAGCAGTTGGAGCGTGCGGATGCCCCACCAGTTGATGTCAATCTCATACCATGCGAGGCCGTGGCGCGCGGCGGTCGGATGCGCGTGATGATTGTTGTGCCAGCCTTCGCCGAACGTGAAGAGGGCGACCCACCAACTGTTGGTCGAATCGTCCGTCGTCTCAAAGCGGCGCGAACCCCACATGTGCGTCGCGGAGTTGACCAGCCACGTCGCGTGCAAGTTGAAAGTGACGCGGAAGAAGACGCCCCACATCAGAAACGGCCAGCCGCCAAACGCAAACAGCAGCACGCCCGAAATCACCAGGGGAACCCACCAGAGACGATTAATCCAAACGTGAACCGGGTCTTTCAGCAAGTCGGGCGCGTAGCGCATCTGCACTTCCGGCGAGTATTGCTGCGCCGTGCCTTGCAGCATCCAGCCGATGTGCGCCCACCATGCGCCGTCGCGCGGCGTGTGCGGGTCATCGCCCGGGACTTCCGTGTAAGCATGATGAATGCGATGCGTGACGACCCAGTAGACGGGGCCGCCTTCCATCGACAGCGTGCCGCAGAGCGTCAAAAAATGTTCGACCAGCTTCGGAACTTTATAGCCGCGATGCGTCAGCAGGCGATGGAAGCCCATCCCGACGCCGAGGCTGCCCGCCACCCACCAGAGAAAGACCGTCAGAGCAAACGCCTTCCAGTTCCACATGAAGAGCGCGGCGATGGCGCCCGCGTGAAAGAGCAGCAGAAAGATAGTCGTGTTCCAGTTGAGGCCGGACTTCTCGGTGTTGACGACAGCTTCGTTTTGCATTGATGATTCTCCGCCTTCGAATTAAAAAGTTTACGCCACTAGTTCTGATGAAGGGGCTGGCCTCATCGTAACAAGTTATCGGCGCGGCGAATGTAATAGTTGTGTAAGGGCTGTGATTGACACAAAAAAGGGAGAAAGAGTTGAAAGAAAAAGCAGCCGCCGCGAACGACGACTGCTTCTGCTGCTGCTGTGATGTTGAAGCGAAAACTGCGGCGGCTATGGATTCCTGCGCGCCGGGGCCGGGGCGGGCTTCATCGTAGTCGCTCCCGGTTGTTTCGCGGGCGCAGGCGACGCGACGCCTTCGCGCGGGACGGTGCGGCCAGAGCGCGTCAGAGCGATGCGCTTGCCGCCGCCGGGCGCGTCTGCGACCGCCACACGAATTGAGCGGAAGGTGCCGTCGCGCGACTTGTTGGTCGGGTTGTAGCTGATGACGAACTGCGTCCGCATGTCGCGGACAATCTCGTCGGCAATCTGCGGCAAGTCCGACAGAGACTCTGGAAAGAAGGCCCGCCCGCCCGTCTCCTTCGCCAGACGATTGACGAGATTCATGGCTTTCTGGCGCGGGCTCTTCGAGATAAAGCCGCCTTCTTTGTCCAGTTCGTTGACAAAGCCGATGACGTAAATCTGCACGTCTTCCTCGCGCAGCCGCTCGAACAGTTTTTCCTGCGTGTAGAAGCTGTCGCGATCTTCGCCGTCTGTGACGACAATCAAGGCGCGACGCCGCCGGTCGTCATCGTCGCCCTTCTTATACTGCGCGACATGTTCGGCTGCCAGATACACCGCGTCAATCACAGCCGTCTGGCCGCCCTCCGTGTAAAAGCCGTCAATGGCTTCTATCAAATCAGCTTTGTCGGAGGTGAAATCACGGATGGTCTCTATCTTCTCGTTATCAATAAAGCGGACGAGGAACGTTTCGTCGCCCGGCTTGTTGCTATTGATGATGGTCTTCCCGGCGTCTATCACTTGCTGAATCTGCGAGCGCAGGGAGTTGGAAGTGTCAACGGCGAGGCCGTAGCTAATCGGGACTTCCTCGCGCGAGAAGAACTCAATCGGCTGCGGCACGTTGTCTTCGTAGATGCGAAAGTCTTCCTGCCGGACGCTGTTGATGGGACGATTGTTGCGGTCAATGACGCGGACGTTTAAGTTGACGAGGTTCGTGTCAACTTTAACGACATCGCCTTCGCTAATCTCGTCGCCGTCGTCGGGC
>JAWVFT010000113.1:0-13421 GCA_033855775.1 Blastocatellia bacterium
TAGATGGCCCATTCATGGCTTAGTGAGAGTTAAGCAGGAGAACAGTCTATGAGCAAACAAGCAGCTACTGATTCCCACCAAAATAATACTCCAGACTTGAAAAGCAGTCCTCCTAATGCTTATGACAAGGGCGCCAGGCGGCTTGCTTACATCGCGCTCTTTCTCTCTATAATGATCTTTCTATTTGGAGACGATATAGTTGCCAAGAAGGTAGTTCCTTTCATCAATGTTTACGGACCTCAGTTTCTAACTGGTGTCAACGGCTTAGAAGGCAGCATAGCAATCTTAAACGTTTTATTGGCTGCTTTCGTTTTATGGGACCCCCAAACCCGGCAGGCAATAAAGGATGCTGATAACACTTCAACGCCGGCCACTACGAAAAACTCTTTTCGAAAATTAATGCTGGGGTGGCGTCTCTTATGGCTTGGTCATATGTCATTCTACTCTTGGCTACTCATCCATTGGTTCGGTCTCCATAACTTCGTTCATCCGGCATGGACGTGGTATATAGCGGACGCCATTCACATGCTTATTGGCTTCTTCTATTATTATTTGTTCTTCGTGCTAGACCCACCAAGTGTGACAACTGAGTTGAAACCTAATTCCGCGATAGTGTTTCGACGTGGTGTTATCGCAGTGCTAGTGTTTGGATGCATCGTGTTTATCGCATCCATGCTTGTTGATTGGTATAACTCAACAGCCGCGCAGGTGAGAATCACAGACATTTTTGTTCACAAGCTTATTCCTGCATATACAGCGATAGGTATGGCATTCTTCATTGGCAGACTTGATAGCCACTACCTTCGAATACCTCGCGTTATATTAGCGCCACTGTATCTTTACGTGCTCGTCCAACTCCTATGGAGTCGCGTCGAAGCGACAGACCTTCCAAAGGTTAATACCGAGCGGGTCGCAATAATTAGCTTAGCTCTGATACTAAAATTCGTTTTCTTTTACTCGGTCGCCAAATGGATCAGGAATGGAGGTTTCCTCCAATACTTAATCAAGATTGAAGGAGATCGGAATAAGTAAGGTTTCTATATCTCACCGGCCAGCTAACAACGGCATGCACTCGCCGCCCCGAGCGATTGCATGAATTTGACAAGGTTCGTGTCGGCGGTCGGGTGCATGCCATTGTTAGCTCGCTTCGCGTATCAAGAATTGGAGGTGTCAATGAGACGAATAATCTTAGTGACCCTTTTCTTCGGGGTGATACCTCTTACGGTTTTAGCCCAACAGCCTACGCCCGCTAATACATTATCCGAGAGGCAATGGAATGATGTGGTCTCAGCTTTAGAATCTGAAAACTGGAGCGCGGCGGCTGATTACTCTTTGAAATACATGAGGCAATTTAAGGCTGATAATCACGAGAAATCATTGGCGCGTCTTCGTTACATATTTCTCTTTGCTTCGGTTGGAAAGGTGATTGAAGGAAAGATGCGCGGTAATGAACTTGGGAGAATCGTTAAAGATTATGTCGGAAAAGAGATTGTGCTGCCAGACATTCCTATTAGTGTGGATTGCAAGGGCGCTTTAAATGCAATTTGTGCTTCAGATGAAGGCAACTATGATTTGCTTATTGCCTCAACAAATGTGCAAGGCCCAAGTATTCACGCATTGGTGAAGGTGAAATTGACTATGCAAGTCATAAAGGCGATGCCGCACGTGCGCACGGCGATAAAGACCAATCCAGAAGGCTACGACCCGCAATCCTCCGCGAAGACCGTGACAGCCTCGCGGCGGTGAAAAAGATTACGGCTTACGCTCCACACGACCCGGCTCTCTCGACCGCTGCCCTGACTATACTGGCGGCGAGCGTGGACGCCGCGCAGGAGGAATAAGCGCAGACCGAAGCGGCGGCAGCGGCGGCGCGCGATAGAGCGGCTGCCATCGAATGGGAATTTCATGACGCCATCGTCGGGATGCGCGATCAGGTGACGGGACAACTCAGGCGTGAGTCTGACGAAGCGCAATCGGTCGGTCGCAAGAAGCCGTCCGAACGCAAAAAGTAGGGTGGCGGAAAGGGGCAGCAGTGAGGAAGCAGCGTAGATTCTGATTCGCTGTCCGCGCTGCTGTCGAATCATGCGTCAAGCGGCAATGTGAGACGCAAATGATTTGGGGCGGAGAGTGTGTTCACGAAGAGCGTCGGCTTTTCGTGAACACACTCTCCGCCCCGTTGGTTGATGCGGGCTTCGTGCGCGGTTACTTGCCGAAGTTTGCCTGCACCTGAGCGCTCTTGGTGACGGGGAGCGTGCAGGTGAGGGCAGAGCCGGAGCAGCCGCCGCCAGTCCAGTTGAGAAACTTGTAGCCGGATGCGGGCGCGGCGGTCAGCGTGACGACGGTTCCCTGCGCGACGGTGGCGGAGCAGTTCTTTCCGCAGTCAATGCCGACCTGCGCGCCTGTGACGGTTCCTTTGCCGGAAGTCTTGATGGAGAGCGTCGTGGGTGTGCTGAAGGTCGCGGTCACGTTGAGGGCTTCATTGACGGTCACGGTGCAGGTCAGTTGGTTGCCGTCGCAGGCTCCGCCCCAACCCGCGAAGACGGAGTTGGACGACGGGCTGGCAGTTAAAGTGACGACCGTTCCAGCGTTGTAGGACAAAGAGCACTTGCTGCCGCAGCTAATGTTCCTGTCGGACGAAGAGACATTGCCGCTGCCGCTGCCGTTTTTGGCGACGGTGACGGAGGGGACGGCGACGTTGGCCGCGGCCATCTGCGCTCCTATGTAGTCGCCGACTTCGCCATCCTGCGGAGCATTGCACAAGCCGTCCGCGCACAAGGCTTCGTGCGTCGTCGGGTCGTACGCGCCCGTGTATTGGTAGATTTCATAGCGACGAACGACAGCGCGCGTGCCTGCGCTCAGGCTGCCCTGATTCTGCCGACGATTGCGGCTGCCGTTGCCGTTGCTGGCGGGTTCGTCCTGCAAGATTTCCCAGGAGACTTCGGCGTGCGCCGCGTCCTGCGGGACAATCACGTTGTCGCTGACCAACTCGTCGAGCGTCACCTCGCGCAGCAACTCTGTCTTGAAGACTTTCACCCATTGCGCATTGCCGTAGACCTCCGGGGCTTCGGCAGGCTCCGGCGCTTCGATTTCGGCTTCGAGCAAGGGGGCTTCGCCTTCCTGCGCCGGAGGCAGAGCCACATAGACAGGCGAAGGAATAGCGACCGGCGGGTCAACCGCAACTAACTGGCCGGGCGTCTGCGCGTCGGCAATCAGCCAGCGATAGGTGGTCTTAACGGCGTTGGCGCGCAGCGAAACGCCGAAGTGCTCGCACCCGCTGGTGGCATAGCTGGCTCCGCCCCACTGGTAACACGTTCCCGCGAAGGACGTGTTCGGGGCGTGCGCCACGGTCGTCTGTAGGAATAGCTGCGAGGCGTAGTCGTAGGCGCTCGCCCAACGCACGCGGACGCCTGTTGTCGTTGGGATTATCGTCGGGCTGCCATAGCGTTGAGCGCTGAAAGTGTAGTAGACATCTTCCGGGTGCAGCCCTTCAAACTCGACCTCAAAGCCATGAGCTTCGTGCTCCGTGTGGTTGATGACATCAAAGTTAGAGAGCGCGCCGTAGATGGTGGCCGATTGAGCCTGCGCCGTGGCGACAGAGGCCGCGAGCAAAGCCGTCAACAGCAAAGCCATCGTGAAGAGCGCGCCCGCAGCCGTGCGGCGCGCAGAAAAACTTTTACGAGGGGGAAATTGACACATTGTTTTCTCCTGAATGCGAAGAGCCTTGCTCTTCCCGGTTGTATGCTGGACAGTTATTCTTTATAAAGCGGCGATGGCCGCTCCCTTTTGAGTTCGTTTATAAAGACAATAATTAGAGGAGCCGGGAGTCTGCCTGAAACGCTTGCCTGAGAGCGCGTCTGCTGCGCTCTCGGAGTAACAGAGCGGGTGAGTGAGGGCAAAAATACTTTGAGCGTGAAAAAAATATGCCGGTTAAGACGGAGGCGAAGGTGTTGACTGTTGAAGCGAGGCGAAGGTGTTGACTTTCCGGCGCGTCATCCTGCATCTGTCTGTGTGGCTGTGCGTGTTCTTCCTCTGGCTCTTCGCCACACGCCAATTCCATCCGCGGCTGAGCATCGCAATCTCAGCGACGGCGACGCTGGTGTCGGCCTCGGCTCTGGCGATTTATCTGGACAGGCTGTTGCTGCTGCCGAAGTTTGCGCGCCGCCGTTTGTGGTGGCAGTACGCGGCGTCGCTGGCGGCGGTCGTGATTGCGCTGGACTTGATTGCGGTCGCGTTGATTCAACTCATCTACGATTGGCTGTGGCGCCCGGACCCGCTGCGCTTCGGCTTCTGGTTCAACCTCGCCTCCGACGGCTTCATCATCGCGCTGCATCTCATCGTCGTAAAGATAGTCCAAAGTCTAAAGTCTAAAGTCCAAGGTCAAGATGATGGTTCTTGACCTTGGACTTTAGACTTTAGACCTTGGACTTTGGACTGTGTTTATTCGAAGACGCGTTCGACCGGGATGATTTCGATGTCTTCGGGGCGAACGTTGATTTTGTAGGCTTCGATGAGCTTGTCTTCGTCTGTAATCTCTTTCGGCTTGGGCGCGTTGTAGGTGATGGGCGACGGGGAGCCCGCGACGATTGAGTCGCGCAGGGCTTCGGCGTCCTTCGTCACGAGGACGATGCGCATCCGGTCGCTCTTGAGATAACGACGAATGGCGCGGTTGACATCTTCGAGGGTGAGACGAGAAAGCTGCTGGCGCATGTGCTGGTTGAAATCAGGGATGCCGTAGTAACGGCTGTCGAGCGCGTAACCGAGTTGCGCGTTCTGCGTCTGCGTCAGCACGTTGACGTTCTTCAAGAGAAAGTCGCGCGTCGCCTCGAAGGTTTCCGCCGTCATCCCGTCGCGCACGAGCCGGTCGTATTCGTAGAGCGCGGCACGCAACGTGAAGAGGCCGTTCTGCGGCTCGACAGGGCGAATCCAGATTTGAAAGATTTGCTGCTGGCGCCCGAGGTTCGGGTCTGGCTGAAACTGAAACATCCCGCGCGGGAAATATTCTATGTAAGCGTAGTCGCCGTAGTTGAGCCCGCGCGCTTCGCGCAGTTGTTGATAGAGAAAACTGTTGCTTGAGCGATGCTGGCCGAAGTAGGAAGCGACGACGGCGAGCGCGGGCCAGTCCTTGTCCGCGCGCGTCAGGGCGAGCGGAAAGCCGAGCGAGATGGCGGTCGAGCGCGTGTCGCGCTTGATGATGCCAATCTTCATTCCGGCGGCGACCGTGGGCGCGTTGAACTTCATCGGCGCGGCCTTGACCTTCGGGAGTTTCGAGAAATCGGCCAACACTTTGACGGGCCACTCTTCGGGGTAGCTGCCCGCCATGCCGACGACCAGGTTGTCCTGCGTGTAGTGGCCGCGATAGAAATTGATGACATCACGGACGGTCAGCTTTTCGAGCGCGCTCAAGTCGCCCATGTTGTGATGGCCATACGGGTGGCTCTTGTAGATGGTGTTGTAGAGTTGCTCCTTGCCCAACTCTTCGTCGTTGCCGTTCCGCAGCGAGACTTTCAGATAGTTGATGGCGTCTTCCTTCAAACGCTTGAAGTCCTCTTCACGAAAGCCGGGGTTGAGCAGCATTTGATTGATGAGTTGATAGTAGTGGCTCAGGTTGTCAACGTGCGTCGTGCCGGAGAAGACCGTCATCTCCTTGTCGACCTGCCAATTGAAAGAGGTCGCCATCGGATACATCGCTTCGACAATCTGCTCGTAAGACATGGAGCGCGTGCCGCCCTTCGCCAGCATCGCGGCGGTCAAAGCGGCGACGCCTTCCTGCCCCACAGGATCCTGGGCCGAGCCGGTCATGAACAGGATGCGAAAGGTGACGAGCGGCGAACTGTTCGGCAGCAAGACCGTCGCAATGTTGCCGGACAAAGCTTTCGCCGGGAGCTTCTTTTTCTTAGCCGCGGATTTCGTCATTTTGGATTCACCGGACATCGGCGGTTTGATGCCGCCGGGCTGCTTTTCGGGAGCGCTCTGGGCGCGCGCGCCAGAGGGCGCAAACGCGACGAGCAAGAGCGCCGGAAGCATGAAAGCGACGAGGCGCAGCCACGCCGTTAAGCTCTTCAACGGGCTGGCCGCTTCAGAAAGTTTCGACATTATTTTGTGCCTCCGTTGTCGGATTTCGATGAGAGCGTGACGATGCTGCGATTGCGTTCGACGAAATAACGCGCGGCGGCAGAGCGTATGTCTTCCGGCGTGATTTGGTCGTAGAGCGCGAAGAGCTTGTTCATCGTCTCAGGCGAGCGGCGCAGCGAGATGTACGGGGCCAGCGTGTTGGCAATCGCGTTCGAGCTATTCATCTGAAGCGCGACGCTGTAGCGCAGGCGCGAGCGCGTCGCGTCCAACTTCGCCTGCGGAATCTGCTCGGTCGTGAAGCGCTTGAAGGTCGCCAGTATTTGGTCGCGCGCGTAGTCAACGTCCTTTTGGTCTTTGACGCGCGCGAAGATGGCGAACAGTTCCGGGTCAATCTGGTCGTCGAAGTTCGGGCTGATGGAATCAACCTTCTGTTCCTTCAAGACGAGCCGTTGGTAAAGGTCTGAGTTTTCGCCGAAGGCGACAGCTTCGAGCAGGTCTAACGCGGCTTTATCTTTGCTCTCGTCGGAATAAGCCGGGCCGCGAAACGCGACGACGACATAGGGCAAGGTCTGCGTCGGCCAGTCAACATGGTTCGTGCGCGGGCCGTCCTGCTCCGTCTCTTTCGGAATCTCCGGCATGTACTTGCCGCGTTCCCACGAGCCGAAATATTTCTGCGTCATCTGAAGCGCATCGGCGCGCGCCACGTCACCGACGACGACGATGGTCGTGTATTCAGGCCGGTAGTAGCGATTGTAGAACTGCCAGCTATAGTCGTACTGGTTCGGCATGTCCTCTATGTCTTTGATGAAGCCCATCGTGGTGTGCGCGTAGGTGTGCCGTTTAAAAGCGGTCGCGCGCAACACTTCGTAGAGCTTCGAGACAGGGCTGGAACTGTTCTTGTTATATTCGCCGAGGACGGCGCGCGTCTCCGTCTTGTAAGCGTCCTGCGGATATTTGAGATGCTGAAAGCGGTCGGCTTCGAGCTTCATAATCTCGTCGAGGTCTTCCTTCGAGAAGATTTCATGGTAGACGGTGCGGTCGTCGGAAGTGTAAGCGTTCGAGTCGGCTCCGGCGCGCTTCAGGATGGCGTCGCGCTGCTCGGAGGTGTAGTTATCGCTGCCGCGAAACATCAGATGCTCGAAGAGGTGAGCGTAGCCGCTCTTGCCTTCTTCGATTTCGTTGCGCGAGCCGGTCTGGACGACGATGTAGAGCGCGACCAGATTCGGATAGTCGGTCGGGACTGTGACGAGGCGCAGCCCGTTCGGCAAATCGTCAATCGAATAATTATACGGAAAGAGCTTGCGCGCCTGCCCGTTCTGCGCTAGCGCGGCCAGCGGCAAGCAGAGCAACAGCGAGACAATCATCAGTAGCTTCATTTCGTGAATACTCCTGCAACTTTGAAAGAAGTAAAATTGATTGGGGACGCGCGACAGTATACACGATAGCCGGAAAGAGTTGGCAACCCGAATGGACGGCGACGACAGCCGACCGGATTTCCATCAAGCCTCAACCTCAGGCTGCTTCGCCGCTGTGAAGCCGAAGAGAGAGCCGGGCAACGAAGAGATGAAAGCTTTGAGCATCGAAGAGATAAGAGCTTTGAAGTCTCTTTCAACTTTCAACTTTCAACTTTCTTAAGACAACTCTCTTCCGCCTAGCTCTGCGTTGAATCTTCCTCTGCTCTCAGTCCAGCAATCATTCAAATCATTCAAGCCAGATTGACCGAGCCGTCATTCACTTTGACAAGTCGTTGACCGCGAAGCTTCATCCGATTTCATCATCGCTCGATTTTTCCTCAACAAAATCAACAATTCTCGTCGTCGTCGCTGCTGGCACGACGCATGCAGTGGGAAAGCCCGCGTCAGACACAATCGGGTGTCAGCCGCTCTCAAGGTTGAACTGAACATAAGGGTTAGTCGACAGAGAATGCTTATGAAACCCTCTCTTGCTCTTCGCTGGCTCACTTGCCTCTCGGTTATCTTCGCGCTCTGCGCCGGGCCGCTGGTTAGCGCCACGGCGCAACGCGGCGCAGACTCTCAAGCGATAAACGGGAATCGAGCCAGCTTCAAATCTCTCTCACTCTACGCCACAGACCTGACGCAGCTTGCCCGTCAGGGCAAGCTACAGCCGGTTAGCGGCTACGATGCGCAAGTCCGGCGCGCGCTCCAAACGCTTTCACGCGAGACGAAGAACAGCCCGGTCTTGCTCGGCGCAGCCGGAGCCGTGCGCGGCCTCATCGTCGAAGCTCTGGCGCAGAGCATCATCGAAGCCTCCGCGCCCGCCGCGCTGCGCGAGAAGCAGTTGTTTCGTCTTAACCTCGACGCGATTTTCGCGGGCGCGAGAGATGAAGGCGAGATAACAGCGCGCCTCGACGCGGTTCTCTCCGATGTCAAAAATTCAAGGGGCCGCGTCATTCTCTACATCGACGCGCTGGACGACCTCGTTCGCAAGAACGCGGGCGTCAAGGCCGCTCTGGAAGCGGCTCTGTCGCGCAACGAGTTGCAACTCATCGGCGCCGCGACCGCCGACAGCTTCGCGGAGTTGACCGCGCAGAGCGCGACGCTTGAGCGACGAACGCAGGGCATCAGCGTTGATATTGAAAGCTCTGCTCTCGCCGATTCGACTAATCAAGATGCCGCAGAAACAGCAACGGAGAGCGAGCAGGGGCAGGAGTCTTTCGTCGGCGATAAAGTGTCCGGCGATTTGCGCGAACTGCTGGCGACGGCCGCGGGCAGCGAGCGCGTCAGCGTCATCCTGCAAGGCGACGATTTGAAGAATGTCGAGTTGCGAAATTTCCTCAAGCGCAACGGCGTCAGCGTCACGGGCGACTTCAATCGCCTCGGCGCGCAGGCCGTCGAGTTGCCGCTCACGGCGGTCGAGAAATTGTCCGGGCGCGAGCAAGTCTCTTATCTCTCGCTCGACAGGGCAGTGGCTTCGCTTGACGACAAGCACGTCTCCAAAACGAGCGGCGCGGAAGACGTGCGCGAATATCTGAAGCCGAATCCTGACGGCACGATTACCACCATCAAGTTTAACGGCGCGGGCGTCGGCATCGCCATCCTCGACTCAGGCATCTATGCCGCTCATCAGGCTTTTCTGAATCGCGCGCGCACCAAGTCGCGCGTCGTCTATAGCAAAGATTTCACTGGCGAGAACCGGACGGACGACCCTTACGGCCATGGCACGCACGTCGCCTCGCTGGCGGCGGGCAACGGTCAAATCGCCAACGGCGCGTACACGGGCATCGCGCCCGACGCGAACATCATCAACCTGCGCGTGCTGAACGCGAACGGCGCCGGCACGACCTCCGGCTTGCTCAACGCCATCAACTGGATTTTAACCAACCGCGCTCTCTACAACATCCGCGTCGTCAACATGAGCTTGGGCTCCGTGGCCGTCAACTCTTACAAGAACGACCCGCTGTGTCGCGCTGTGCGGAGCCTCGCCAACGTCGGCATCGTCGTCGTCGCTGCGGCGGGCAACGAAGGCAAGGACATCCTCGGCAGAAAAGTTTACGGCCAGATTCACAGCCCCGGCAACGAGCCTTCGGCCATCACCGTCGGCGCGGCCAATACCTACGGCACCAACACGCGCGCCGACGACGGCGTGGCCACCTATAGCTCGCGCGGGCCGACCCGCAGCTATTGGAAGGACACGGCGGGCGTCAAGCATTACGACAACCTGATTAAGCCTGACCTCGTTGCTCCGGGCAACAAGCTCGTCGGGGCGTTGTCCATCAACAATTTTCTAGTCAGGATGAATCCGAGCTTAGACGATAACGTCAGCACGAACGCGAACGCAGACATGATGACCTTGAGCGGGACTTCGATGGCCACGCCGGTCGTCGCGGGCGCCGTCGCGCTGTTGCTTCAGGCCAATCCGAACCTGACGCCGAACATGATAAAAGCCCTGCTGATGTACACGGCTCAACCCTTGCGCGGCTACAACACTTTCGAGCAGGGCGCGGGGCAACTCAACGTCAGCGGCGCGGTCATGCTCTCCCAACTCGTCCGCGCAGACCTTTCAGCCGCGACCGCGCTCGGCACGCCACTCTTTACGCAGGCGCCTCCGGCGGGCGCAAGCATCGGAGCGACGAACATCTCCGGCTATACCTTCCCATGGTCGCAGGGCATCATCCTGAATCACACCTACGCGACGGGCTATGCCCTCGGGGTGTATCAGAAGATTTACGCGCAGGGCGTGCTGCTCGGCGATTGCGAATTGACAAGCAGCGGCACGCTGTTGGGCGATACGACGATGATTACGCAGGGCGTCTTGCTCGGCGATAATATTCTGACGAGCAGCGGCTCGACGCTGGCCCAGGGGACGCGCTTCGTCAGCGCCGGAACGCTGCTCGGCGACGGAACCTTGCTCGGCGACGGCACACTGCTTGGCGACGGCGTTCTGCTCGGCGATAGCGTCCTGCTCGGCGACGGCGTGCTGGTCGGCGACAACGTTAGCTCCAGCGCTTCGAGCGCGCTCATCAACGGCGACGGCACAACGTCAATGTCTATTTTGAGAGACACAGGAGTCGTCAATCTGAACTACTGAGAGAACGTTTGCGCGGAAGGTCAAGGGGCAGGAAAGTTAAGCTGTCGTTCGTTGAGGACGGCAGCTTAACTTTTTCAAAAAATCCATTTAATCAAGTAGACCAAGCCCACTATAAAACCGGCGAGCAAGAGCAGCGACACGGCCAGACAGCCAACGAACATCAGCTTTTTCTTCAGGGCAGCTTTCGGGTCGGGCGGGGAAAGCGAAGCCTGTGGAAAGTAGGGCGGCGGGGTTGATGTCGGCATGCGAAGCTCTCCTTGTAAAAGTACTGAAGCGAATTGCGCTATGAACGATGGCGGCTCAGATAGTAACCAATCGTGGGCGGGCGTCAAAGGCCGTTGGCCGCGCGCAGCATTTCGATATGCATGATGCCGTCTTCGTCGTAGGGCGCGGAGACGCGGCGAAATCCTGACTTCTCATAAAATTTTTCGAGGTACATCTGCGCGCCGATGCGCACCGCTGCGTGCGGGGCAAGGCTTTCGAGGCGGCGCAACGCTTCACGCATCAAAGCTTCGCCCAAGCCTTGCCCGCGCATTGACGGGTGCGTGATGACGCGCCCGACGGAGGCTTCGCTGTATTTGACGCCCGGCGCGAAGACGCGCGCATAGGCCGCGAGGATTCTCTCCTCTTCCTGCCCGGCCCAACCCATCAGATGCCATGCTCTTTCATCGTAGCCGTCTGCGTCGAGGTACGGGCAAGCCTGCTCGACGATGAAGACTATCTGGCGCGCTTGCATAATCGCGTAGAGTTCCTTCAGAGACAGTTCCGCGAAAGCGCGCCATTGCCACTCGATTGGCACAGTCTGTTAATCCTTTCTACGGCTCAGGCGGCGGCGGTTCCTTCGTCCCGCGCTCACGATTGAACGGCGAGGTTGGCAGCCACGCCGGCATCTGTTCATTGTTGGAGACGCGCCAGCCCATCAAGAGCCCGACGACGGCGACGGTGCGCGGCCCGTCCCAGTTCCAGTCCGGGCGAATGATGTCGGTCGGTTGATGATAATCCGTCTTCTCCCAGGCCTTCATGCGGTCAATCCAAATCTTCGTTTCGCCCTCCGGCGCGCCCAACATCATCAAGGCGGGCACGCCTTTTTTGACGAAGCCGTAATGGTCTGAGCGATAAAAAGCTTTCTCGTCGGGCATCGGGTCGGGGATAATCTTCAAGCCGCTGGCGGCGGCCACGTCGTTAAATATCGCGCTGAGGTTTGAATGCTCGGCCCGAATCCGACCAGCGTTTTGACGGGGCCGTAGACTTCCGTTCCCATGCCGTCAAGGTTGATGTCGGCGGCGACCTGCTTGATATTCCATGTCGGATTCTTGACCCAATACTCCGAGCCGTGCAAGCCGTATTCTTCGCCCGTGACGGCCAGAAAGATGATTGAACGACGCGGGCGCGCAGTCGCTTTCGTCAGGGCTTCGGCGACGGCCAGCATCTCTGCGACGCCGAGCGCGTTGTCGGCTGCTCCGTGATAGATGCGATTGTCGGCGGCGACGCCAAAGGCGTCATAGTGAGCCGTGAAGACGACGGCCTCGCTCTTCAGCTTCGGGTCTGAGCCTTCGAGCAGCCCGACAACGTTGCTGCCGGTGCCTTTGCCCTTCTTGATGCGAACGACAATCTTCGCCGTTTGCTTCAGGTTGATTGGCTTAAAATTGTCCTTCTCGGCTTCGACAAGAGCCTGCGCGAGCGTGACGCCGGAGGCCGCAAAGAGCTTTTCGGCGGTCTGGTTGCTGACCATCAAAAAGGGCGGCAGAAAGGCCGGCCACTCTTCGTTGTCGGCTGGCTCGACCGAGCGGCGCGTCAGGTAGTCGGACACCTCCGAGTAGGGATGCTCTTCCGTGCCGTTGCTGATGAAGATGAGACCGGCAGCTCCCTGCTTGACCAGTTCGACCATGATGTTGATTTGCGCGTCGGCCTTTTTCCATGCGGCCTTGTCAACATATTTCGGCGGGCCTTCAATCATCACGACCATCTTGCCGCGCACATCAACTCCGGCCAAATCGTTGCGCTGCGGCGTGGACGAAACCAGCCCGTAAGCGACGAAGACCAGATTGCCGCTGGCGTTCTCGTCTCCGGTCAGCGGAGGCGCGACGACGAAATCGCTGCCGAACTTCAAGGCGTCGTCGCCGACCTTGAACGAAGTCTCCGGCAGAAACTCCGTTGACTTGAACTTGATGCCTTGCAGGTAAGAGCTTTTATCGCCGAGAGGCTTGAGGCCGAGCTTGCTGAAGCGGTCTGCGAGATACGTCGCGGCCTTGTCGCCGCCGGGTTGCGCCGTGCCGCGTCCCTGCATCTCGTCGGCTGAAAGCGCCGCCGTCACTTCCTTGATGGTTTCGACCTTGACGCTCGCGCTCAGTTCGCGCTCGGTCGCGGTGAGCGCGCTGGCGGGCGCGGCCTGCTGCCCGAAGGCGTTTGACGCGAGCAGGGCGATTGAGAGCAGCGCGACCAACGGGCCGCGCCATGATTTGTTGTGCGAGAGATCTGTCTTCATCGGAAAAAATCCTGAGCCTCTTCGTTAATCCGTCAAATTTAATATAACCTCTCGGCGCGCGGCTTTCAAAATCGGTGTCGAAGATTGAGGAAGCCTGACGAAGTTTAAGACCGCTGGCATATGGACTCTCGAATTGTGAAGCGATGAAGATAGCGATTATCGGCGGCGGCATCGGCGGCCTGAGCGCGGCTCTGGCTTTAGGGCGCGCGGGGCTTGCGGCGGAGGTCTTTGAGCAGGCTCCGGCGTTGCTCGATGTCGGCGCGGCCATCGCCGTCTGGCCCAACGCGATGCGCGCCCTTCAACGTCTCGGCGTGGG
>JAWVFT010000114.1:0-17600 GCA_033855775.1 Blastocatellia bacterium
GCGAGCGCAAACGGCGGCACAATCAGCGTTCCCGAAAGACTCGGCAACGACAACCGCGGCTCTCTCTTCGCTAAGAGAGAAAAGCGATGGCCAAAACTATCTTCAGCCAGCAAAGAGTGGAGCGACGAGAAAGTCGCTGTACGGAGAGCGCGAGCGTGCGCGCCCCGCCGCTCTTACTGGGTAATGTGAATTTCCTCTTCCTTGTTGACGCGGCGCACGAAGAAGATCAGCGCGCAAATAAACGCCACCACGGTCGAAGCAATCGCAAGGTAGAGGAAGCTGTGCCCGCCCTGCAAATCGCTGTGGGTCGCAAATTTGTAGTAGTTGTAGATGGCGAACACCGTCGCCGCCAAACCCACTATCCACGTTACAATGTCTAGCATACTCTTCATCTTGAACCTCCGTCGTTCTTGTCAAAGTTATACAGAAAAGGGCCGACGAATAAAGCCGTTGACGCGAAACTTGTTAGTAGTTCAGAAGAGAAACTGTCGGGTTCACCGTCCTTTCCCAAAGACGGTCTGCTGTTCTTGTTCGGCTGCATGTTACCGCTACAGCACGACGGAAAGCAACCCCCAACGTCAGGCCAAAGGCAATTTGCTTTACAGGATGAGGCGGCGATCTGCGGCGCGGCGCGTGATGCGCTCGCGGTCAAGGTATTCGAGCAGCGGGATGGCGTACTTGCGCGAGATGCCCGCGAGTTCTTTAAAAGCGGCGACATCAATCAGCCGCTCCGGCTCGTGCTGCGCCGCGTAGGCGCGCAGTTTCTCAACCAGTTGCTCCAACGCCTGACGATGCAGCAGGACGTCTTTGTTGATGCGCAGGAGCACGCCCGCGTCGAGCAGCAGTTGCAGAATCTTGCGCCCGTGCTCGCGCGTCGTCGTCGCATGACCGGCGCGAGCGAGGGCTTCATCGAAGGTCGGAGCTTCGAGGGCCGCCGCGAGGTAAACTTCTTCGAGGCGATTGCGCAGGGCCGCGTCGGCTGGCGCGAGCGCGAGACTATGTTGGCTGGCGCGGACAATCTCTTTGTCTGAGACGAGTGCCCCCTGCTGTTCGAGGCGTGCGATGACGGCGCGAAAGACTTCCGGCGCGGCGTGCGCGAAGCGACGCTCGCGCAAGGTTTCGCGCAGCATCCCGCGCGTCAGCGGCTCGCGCTTGTGATGCGCTTCGACCAACGCGAGCGCATCATCAGCTAAACTCTCAAAGCTCGCGCGCCCGACCTGTATGCCGTCGGCGTCAACAATCGTTCCCTGCTCTACGGCCTGCGCCACAGCTTCTTCCAGCACGCCATCGCGCCAGCCCGTGCGCGCCGCCAACTCCGCGCGCCGCAGCCCGCGCTCGCCCGCCATCTCTACGAAGAGAGCCAACTGCGCGGCGCGTCCCGCGTTCAAGAGAGTTGAGAGCCGCGCGCGCGCCTGCGCGACTTCGCGCCCGCGATGCTTGACGGCAAACGCATCGAGCGCTCGCCCGCCCGCAATCGTCTGCGACGGCGAATATGAACGCAGGATAAAGCGTTCGTCCGGCAGGGCCACGACCTCCGATTCAAAACGCAACTGCGCGAAGCCGGAAGAGCCGGGCCGAATCTCGCCCGCGTCTTCCAACACGCGCACGCGCGCCAGGGCTTCCATCGCGCCCAGATGAACGCGCACGCGGGCGCGCGAACGCAGGCCGCGCGGCGCGTTTTTCAAAACATCAATCTGCGCGTCTATTATCTGCGTCGAACGCAGGCGGCCCGACGGCGCTAATGTCATCCCGCGCTCGATGCTCGCGGCTTCGACGCCGCCCAGATTCACAGCCGTCCGCTGCCCTGCATGCGCGAGCGCGACCGCCTGGCCGTGAACCTGAAGCCCGCGCACGCGCACATGCGCGCCAGCAGGCAGCAACTCCATCTCGTCGCCTTCGGCAATCTCGCCCGCGACAAGCGTGCCGGTCACGACCGCCCCGAAGCCCTTCATCGTGAAAGCGCGGTCAACGGGCAGGCGCGCGACCATCTCGTCGGAACGCGCAGGCACGGCGAGCGCGACTTCGCGCAAGGCTCGCTTGAGTTCGTCAATGCCTGCTCCGCTGCGCGCGCTCGCGGCCAACACCGGCGCGGCTTCGAGAAACGAACCCGCGACCAACTCTTCCGCTTCGGCGCGGACGAGAGCCAGCAACTCTTCGTCAACCATGTCGGTCTTAGTCAGCACGACGAGGCCCGCCTGCACGCCGAGCAAGCGACAAATATCAAAGTGCTCGCGCGTCTGCGGCATCACGCCTTCGTCAGCCGCGATGACGAGGGCCACCAAATCAATGCCGTGCGCGCCCGCCAGCATATTTTTGATGAAGCGTTCGTGGCCCGGCACGTCCACGAAGCCGATGCGCACGTCCGCCAAATCCAGTTCGGCAAAGCCGAGGTCAATCGTGATGCCGCGCCGCTTCTCTTCCGGCAGACGGTCTGCGTCAACGCCCGTCAGAGCGCGCACCAGCGCAGTCTTTCCGTGGTCAATGTGTCCGGCTGTGCCGATGATGATTGAACGCATAAGAGCAGTGACGAGTGACGAGTAACAAGCAGCGAGCCAGAGTAAGAAGTGATGAGTGACGAGCGATGAATAATGAGCGATGAGCGATAAGCGATGAGTGATGAGTAATGAGCAGAGGCCGATTGCCTTCTACTCGTCGCTCATCGCTCGTCACTCATCAAGGCTTTTCTTCCTGCTCGTCACTCGTTGCTTGTCGCTCGTCACTGTTATTTAACCATCTCGAAATCAATCCACTGTGTCGCCACGCGGTATTTGTCTTTGGCGAGGGCGTCTGTGACGACGACTTGGAGGACGTATTCGCCGGGAATCATCTCGTTGCCGAGTTGGACGAGGCCGCCGCCGTTCAGTCGCTTCAAGTCCTGCTGGCCCGTCAGGTCGAAGGGCATGACCTTGCCTGTGAAGATGAGTTGGCCGTCACGGAAGAGGCGCAGTTGCGTCGTCAGTTGCGGCGACGGGCTGGCCTTCGCGTTGTAGACGACGTAGCCGTATTGCATCACCATCCCGCGCGAGAAACGGCGCACGGCGGGGCTGGCCTGCGGGTCTGTGGCGTCCGTCACGTCCTCCGTCTTCCGGGCAGCGTCCGCGCCCGCGTTGGCCGCGACATCCTCCTGCGCCGGAGGCTGCGTCGCGCTCTTGAGCGTCGCGGGGTCAAGGCCCTGCATGACGATGCCGGAAAGCGTCAGCCGGTTTTTGTTGATGTCTGGAACCTCTATGAACTGACTGGCGGAGCCGACGCGCTCAGAGGCGGCGTCGCGCAGCGCGGCGCGCAACTGGTAAGCTCCGGCCTTCTTGACGGGCACGGTCATGTAATAGACGAAGCCGTTGGCGAGCGCGTTCTGGTAAGTCTCGCCGCGCATCCGAATCGTTTGCGTCTTGCTCACTTGGTCAATCACCGTTCCGTTATCGCCGAAGGTGAACGCGAGCACATCGAAGACGGTCTTGTGCCAGCCGTCTGCTTCCTCCGTGAAGGTCAGGTCGCGGACATTGATGTGCAGGATGGAGCGGACGAAGGAGCCTGCTTTCGGGTCGTTGCCGAAGAGCGAAGTCAGGCGCAGGCGCACGCCGCTCGAATTGAAGGGCGACGTAATCGCGCCGACCATCTGCTGCACGCGCGTGCGACGAGTGGGCACGGCCTTCTCGTCGCTGATGCCGTAAAAGCCTGTGCGCGTCCGGTGGTTCAAGCCGGGCCGCTTGAGCTTCACGCTGAGACGATGAAAACGGCGGCGGCCCGTCGCGGGGTCAAACGTCGCTTCGTCCGGGCGATAGCCGATGAGGTAATAGCCCTTCTGGTCATCAAGCACGCGCTTAATGCTGCCTGACAAATCGTTGGTGTTGCGAATAGCGATGCCGCCCGTCTGTTGCGCCAGATAATTGAGGCCGCTCTGCGTGTCGAAAAGCTCTTTGCTGCGCGTGCTGAGTTGGGATTCAACTTCGTCCGGGCTGAGGCCGGAAGTGTTGTCTGCGGCGGTCAGGCCGAGCGTCTGCAAGCCGCGCGCGTCCATCGTGTAGATGACGACCGAAGCGCGATTCGCGAGGTCAATCAGGCGGCGCAGGGATTCCAGGAAACGAAAGTTGTCGCTATCGCTGCCGGTATCGAAGAGCTTGAAGCCTTCGGACAAGAGGAGGATGGATTTGCGTCCGGGCAATTCCCGCATGCCGCGCACGATGTAGTTGACCGCGCCGAGCGTGCCGATGGCGAACATGTTTTCGCGGAACTCGTTAATTTCGTCAAGCGAGCCGCTCTTGTCTTCCGGCGCTTCCCTGCCGCCGGGCAGTTGCGAACCCTTCACGAGGTCGCCTTCGAGCGGGGCGAACGCGCCGAAGCGTCCGCGCCCCTGCAAGTTGAAACGGACGCGCTCGATGGCCGCGTAGAGTTGCCGCTTGTCGGAGGTAAACTCCTGAAGCGCGCCGATGCCGCCGCCCGTGCGGATGATGGCAACGAGGTCGCCGGGCTGCATCTGCTGGTCAACGAATTTCTTCAAAGCCTGCCGCGTGAAGTGCATGCTCTCGAAAGAGAGGCTCAGGTCGTCAACGACGAGGGCGACTGTGCGGCGCACGTCTTCGGGCTTGAGGCGCGCGGGCGGCACAGGTGGAGCCGTTTTATCAACGGTCGTTCCCGGCGCGTTTGCGACAGGCTGCCGCGCGCCTTCGCCTTCCAGCGAGACGAAGGAGAAGTTAGTAATCTTCTGCGAGCGTCCGTCTTCCAGTATCTCCACTTCGTCGGGCCGCAGGTCTGTCACGACATGGCCGTTCTTGTCCGTCACCGTCACGTCCACTTGCACGAGGTTGGTCGTGATGCGGACGACTTCATCGTCGCCTGATTGACCTTGCTGCGGCAGCGTCGGTGTCGTCTGTCCGAGACTGTTGAGAGCGAGCGAGAACAGTAGCAGCAACGCGAGCGAGGTTCTTTTCTTCATGGCTTTCTCCAACAGCAACAGCAAGTCTCAACGAGCGCGATGAGCGATGAAAGCGCGACGACGCGAGCCGGAAGAGCCGCGCCTTCATCGCTACGCTGTCATGCTTCATCATTGCTTTTGCTTTCCCTGTTTGAATATGCGATGCTTTGCCAAACTAAACCTGAACGGAGAGATTATGCCAGAGCCAGCAAAAAACGGCGATACGGTTCGCGTTCATTACACGGGCCGCCTGGAGAGCGGAGAGGTCTTTGATTCCTCGGAGGACGGCGAGCCGCTGGAATTTCAACTAGGCTCAGGACAGGTCATCGCAGGCTTTGATGAGAACGTCACAGGCATGAACGTCGGCGACCAAAAGACCATCACGATTGAGCCGGCAAACGCCTACGGCGACCGCATCGAAGCCCTCGTCGGGAAAGTTGACCGCGCCCAACTGAACATGGAGGGCGAGCCGCAAGTCGGCATGGAACTCCGCCTTCAACTGCCGGACGGTCAGGACATCCCCATCATCATCACAGAAGTCACACCCGACTCTGTGACCTTCGACGCCAACCACCCGCTCGCCGGACGAACACTCATCTTCGACATCAAGCGCGTCTAAGCCAGGGCACAAGGCAACGCGCGCCCTTTCGCTTCAGGCACGCGAGGCAACGAGAGCCCTTCGCTTGTCTTCTGCTAGTCATCTTCTTCGACGCCGAAGTAGCGCATCCAGTCTGGAATTTCTTCGTCGGGAATCTGCGGCTCGGTCTTAATCCGGCGCGCGTCGAGCGACGCGGCAGCCTGCTCCAATTGCTGCCTGAACTCGCCGGAGCGCACGGCCTGCGCGCCGCAGCGACGAACGTACGCGGCCAACTCGCGGTCTGATGTCACGACCTTGAGCGTTCGCCGCTCGCGCGCAGTTTCCACCAACTGCTTGATGCGCTCGTCGGCGTTTGAGCCGCGCTCGCCGTAGAAGACGCGGACGCCTTTGTAACGCGCGCCGTCAGGGAAATGCGTGAGCGGCGCTCCGTCGAAAACGACCGTCACCGTCGCGCGCTTAACCGCCGCGAACTGCGCCAACTCGTCGAGCAAACGAAGCCGCGCCGCCTGCTTATCCCTGTGCCAGCCCACACGCTGCGCCATCACATTGTTGCCGTCAACCAGATAACCCATCAACGCCAAAGTAACAGGCCGACAGTCAAATTAAAAGAGAGAGCGCGGCTATCAAAGACGGGCAGCCGCAACGAAGATTGAGCGTTGACTCAAACGACGGCAGCGTCTCAAATCAACTGGTGGCCGTAGTCGCAGTATTCAACGATTGGGCAACGCTCGCAGGCCGGGTCGCGAGGGCGGCAGAGGGCGCGACCGTGGCGAATCAGGTTGACGTGGAAGGAGTAGAACTTTCCGGGCGGCACGATGTTGTTCATGATTTCGTGCGCGCGGGCGTCCGCGCATTTCTGCGGAATCAAGCCGACGCGCCGCAGGATGCGGAAGATGTGCGTGTCGAGCGGGAAGATTTCTTTGCGGCAGGCGAAGAGCAAGGTGCAGGCGATGGTCTTCGGGCCGAGGCCGCGAAACTGTTTGAGATAACGCGCGGCCTCTTCGGCTGGCATCTCGTGCAGGAAGCTGAGGTCGAGCGCGCCGTGTTGCTCCTTGATTTGGCGGAGCAGGCTTTTGATGACGGAGGCTTTTTGATTGGCGAGGCCGCCGGAGCGAATCGTCGCGGCGATGGTTGATTCGCGCGCTGAAAGAAGCGCGTCCCAGTTTGGGAAACGTTTCCTGAGGGCGGCGAAGGTGCGGTGGCTGTTGGTGTCGCTCGTGGCCTGCGAGAGGATTATCTGGACGAGCATGTCGAGCGGGTCGGAGCTTCGCTCGTTTGCCGGCACGCCGTAGGCGCGTTCTAGATTCTGGATGATGTAGCGGACGGGCTTGTCTTCGCCCGCGCCGCCGTGTTCCGTGTGCGCCGACTTACGCGGCGAGGACGCGCTCATAAAAATTGATGTACTGCGGAATCACAAGGTCTGTGCTGTAGCGTGAGGTGGACGACTCGCGCGCTCGCCGTCCCATCTCGCGCCGCAACTCTTCGTTCAGGACGAGGCGCGCGGCGTCCGCGCCCATCTTGTCCACGTCGCCCACTTCGCTCAAGTAGCCAGTTTCATTGTCCGTCACGACTTCCGGCACGCCGCCGACGCGCGAGGCGACGACGGGGACTTCGCAAGCCATCGCTTCGAGCGCGGCCAAGCCGAAAGACTCCTGCTCGGAGGGCAACAAGAGCACATCGGCGACGGAGAGATAGTCGGAAATCCTGGCTTGCTTGCCGACGAAAGAGCAGTGTTCGTAGATGCCGAGGCAACGCGCGCGATGCTCCGCGTTGACGCGCTCGCTGCCGTCGCCGACCATCACCAGCCGCGCTTTCGTCTCTCGCAGCACGCGCGCCAGTATCTCTACACAATCGACGGGGCGTTTGACGGGGCGAAAATTTGAGACGTGGACGAGCAACGGCTCGTCGTCCGGCGCTAGCTCCTGTCGCAGTTGCGGCATCGGGTGCCGCTGGTAATCCGAAGCGCAGATGAAGTTGGGGATAACTTCGATGTCGTCAAACTGAAAAGTCTCTTGCGTGGCCCGCTTCAGGTAATGCGAGATGGCCGTCACGCCGTCCGACTGCTTGATGCCGTAGCGCGTAATCGGCAGGTAAGAACGGTCTGCGCCGACGAGCGTGATGTCCGTGCCGTGCAGCGTCGTGATGACGGGCAAGCGGCGCGCGGGCTTCAGGCTTTCGCGGGCGAGAATCGCGCTGATGGAGTGTGGGATGGCGTAGTGAACGTGGAGCAGGTCAAGGTTTTCAGTCTCGGCGACGGTCGCCATCTTCGTCGCCAGAGCGAGCGTGTAGGGCTGGTGCTCGAAGAGCGGGTAAGACATCATCTCGACTTCGTGAAAACGGACGCGCTCGTTCAGTTCGGTCAGGCGCGTCGGCAAACTCGAAGCGATGAAGTGAACCGTGTGGCCGCGCGCCGCCAACTCTTTGCCAAGCTCCGAGCCGACGATTCCGCTGCCGCCGTATGACGAATAAACAGTGATGCCGATGTTCATTATTCAGAGGCCGGAAGTTGCCTGTCAGAAGCCGTAAGTTAGCGCGCCTGTCGTTTGACCGGCCTCAAACTTCGAGCCCCTGATAGCAAGAAAGCAGGAGGCCCTCGCAACCTCCTGCTTCTTGCCTCAACTTGTCTCACCTGTAAAAGGGGGGTCAAGCGAGAATCAAAGTATATGCCCATGCAATGCTTTTAGCAATAGCCGGACGAAAGAGGTATAATGACGAGCAATTAAAGCATCGTTAAGAGCATCTAAGTTACGCGTTGAAAGATGATTGAAGTGGTGGAGAAAAGTTATGCCGAAAATCAGTGATATTGAAGAGACGCCGAATCCGAACGCCGTCAAATTTATTCTCAAAGAGCCGGTCACGAATGGCACGGCCAGACAATTCGATTCGGCGGAGAAAGCCGAAGACGATGCGCTGGCGAAGGCTTTGTTTGAGGTCGGAGAGGTCGCGTCGGTCTTTTACATGGATAAGATGATTACGGTCGAGAAGCGGGACGAGGGCGATTGGGACGACTTACTGCCGAGGCTCGCCGTGCCGATTCGCGCCGCCGAAGCGGTCGCTTCAAACGGCGCGGCTGCCGCTGCCGCCGCCGCCATCGGAGGCTCGATTGCAGCCGCCGTCAGCGACGACCCGCGACTGGCCCAAATCAACGAGATACTCGATGAAAAGGTGCGCCCCGCGTTGGCGGGCGATGGCGGCTGGCTGGAAGTCCTGAACTTGAAGGAGCACACGCTGAGCATTCGTTATCAGGGCGCGTGCGGCAGTTGCCCTAGCTCGCTGTCTGGAACGCTGATGGCTATCGAAGGAATGCTCAAGCAGGAAGTTGACCCGGAAATCGAAGTCGTCGCCGTCTGAAAATCTGAGGCCAACTAAAAGTCTCAGGCCAGGTTTTCAACTTAAGAGCCGCGCCCGTTGTCTTAACGAACAACGCGCGGCTCTTGCGCTGCCCGGCGTTCTTGACGAAAGCTTGCGCGGGCTTTCGTCCTCGCTTTAACCTTTCGCTTCGGCTTCAATCTTTGAGTTATGATAGCGGGCGCGCGGGGCATCCATATTTTCGGAACCGTTCAACGATTCGCGCGTATCTTCATGAAGAGCACCCTTCCGGCGCGAGCAGCGCTTTTTCAGTGGAGACAAAAACAATGAATCAACGCTTTCAACTTCCGGCGATTGCGCTTTGCCTGACGGCCCTTTGCGCGCAAGCCGCAGGGCAGACTCCTTCCGGCAAGACCGCTGCTCCGGGCGCGGGCAAGCAGGGCAAGAGCGCGGCGGGCGCGCGAGCGAGCGTTGACCCGCTGGCCAGAGAGAGACGCGCGACCGCGCTCGCGCTAGCGACCGCGCTGGCCGAGGAAGCGCGCTCGTTTCGTGATGAGCAGTTGCGGGCGCGCGTGCTGGCGCGCACGGCGGATGCTTTGTGGGACACGGAGACGGAACGCGCCCGCTCTCTCTTTCGCAGAGCATGGGACGCGGCGGAGACGGCTGACCGCGAGAGCTTGAAACGGCTCGAAGAGCAACGCGGCACAAGCGCCGCTCGTGACCCCGGCTTCACGGGCAATGCTTCACACTTGCGCTCCGAAGTCTTGAATCTGGCGGCGCGTCACGACCGCGCGCTGGCCGAAGAGTTCATCGCCAAAACAATCGCCGCCACGGAAGAGCCTTTCACCGTTTCGGCTGGCCCCGGCGGCGGGACAATCGAACTCGCCACGCCCGACCCTGAGAATCCGCCGATGGCTGTGCTCGCGCGGCTCGACCTCGCCACACGCTTTTTGGATGAAAGCGACATTGAGCACTCGTTGCAGTTTGCGGACAAGGGGCTTGAGCGCGTCACGTCGTATGGCATTACGTATCTCTCGCGACTGCGGGAGAAGAATCAGGCGGCGGCTGACCAACGCTTCGCCGCGCTGCTCGTGCGCTCGGCCAACGACCCCGCTTCCGATGCGACCACTGTTTCCCTGCTCTCGTCCTACGCCTTCACGCCTTTTCTATACGTCATCGCGCGCCGCGACGGGCAGAATCACACCAGCCAGCAGCGGGATAAAATCGTCGCGCCCGTGATGCAGCGGGAACTGCTCGCGGCCTTCTTCCGCGCCTCCGCGCAGATATTGCTGCGCCCGCTGTTGCCGCCGGACCAGGACCGCACGCTGGCCGGACGCCCCGGCTTGTACTTCACCATCGCGCGGCTGTTGCCGCTCTTCGAGCAGCACGCGGCGGATTACGCGCCGGAGCTTCGCGCGCAACTCGGAGCCTTGACGCCCGACGCGCCCGAGCAGTTTCGCAACGGGCAGAGCAGCATGCTGACGCGCGGACTCGTCCCCGAAGAGACGATGAAAGACGAAGGGCAGGAAGCGCTCGACAATCTGGACCGCGCGCCGAACGGCGAAGCGCGCGACATGCTCTATGCGCGGGCCGCGCTCTCCGCCGCGCGCAAGGGCGACGCCCGCGCCCGCGATTACGTTGACAAGATTGACGACGCCGACCTGCGCAAGCAAGCGCGCGCCTATGTGGACTTCACGCTCGTCGGGCGCGCTGTGGAGAAGAAGGATACGACGGAAGCCCTGCGGCTGGCGCGCACAGGCGAACTGACCAACGTGCAACGCGCCTATGCCTTGCTTGAGATAGCGCACCTCTTGGCGAAGACTGACCCGACGCGCGCCGCCGAACTCCTGGACGAAGCTCTGGCCGAAGCCAGACGCATCGGCGGCGGCGACGCAGACCGCCCGCGCTCGCTCTTCGGCGTCGCGACAAGGTTTTATGAGCTTGACCGCAACCGCGCATGGGAAGCCTTGAGCGAAGCCTTGAAGGCGGCCAACTCCAACAATGAGTTTACAGGCGAGGACGCGGAGATTGTCTCCCGCTTCATCACCAAACGCGGCTCTTCGACCACCAACTTCACGGTTGACATCTTCGACCTCAACCTTATCTTCAGCCTGCTCGCTAAAGACGACTTGACGCGCGCCGTCGAGTTGTCGAAGAGCTTCACGAACGAAGCCCCGCGCTCCGTCGCCATGCTCTCAATCGTTCGCGCCGTCCTCGCGCAAAAACCGTCCGAGCGCCGCATCGTCAGCGACCAGCAGGAAATCAGAAACGATTAAGGATGAAGCGCGAAGTGGAAAGTGGAAAGTGGAAAGCGTGAAGTTGGAAGTGGGAAGTTGAAAAATAGAAAGCGCGTCTCTCAACCTGCTGTTCAGACGCCATCAATTCGCGTGGCCGCGGCGCTCTCTTGAGACGACGGCAACAAGGGCATCGGCACGACGAGCGGGCAGTCCATGAACGGGTGTTTCGAGACGACGGCGCGCACGGCGAACGTCTCGTAAATCGCATCGCGCGTCAGCACGTCAACGGGCCGCCCGCAGTTGACGGCGCGGCCTTGATGAAGCATCAAAACGCGGTCGGCGTATTGCGCCGCCAGATTCAGGTCGTGAAGAATGACCAGCACGCCTGCTCCTTCATGAGCGAAGCGTCGCGCGACGACGAGCGTGCTGTGCTGGTGCGCCAGGTCCAGATTCGATGTCGGCTCGTCGAGCAGCAGAAAGCGCTCTCCTGCGGTCGAAGGCTCCCAGATTTGAGCCAGCACGCGCGCCAGATGAACGCGCTGCCGCTCGCCGCCTGAGAGCGTCGGATACAATCTCTCTTCAAGATGCAGGGCTTCGACGGCTTCCAGAGCCGCGCGCGCGATCTCGTGGTCGCGCGCGCTTTCCGCTCCGCGCAAGTGCGGGGCGCGGCCCATTAACACGACCTCGAAAACAGTGAACGGAAAGTTGAGCGTCGAGTCCTGCGGCATCACGGCTCGCTGCCGCGCTCGTTCCAAGAGCGGCCAATCTTTAAGCGAACGCCCGTTCATCAATACTTCGCCGCCCGACAATTGTGTGTCGCCGCAGAGAGCCTTGCGCAGCGTTGACTTGCCCGCGCCGTTTGGCCCCACGACCGCCAGCACTTCTCCCGCGCAGAGGCTCACGGAGATGTCCTCAAGCAAGACCGACGGCCCGATGCTGACCCGCACGCGGCGCGCTTCAATCAATGTATCAGCCTCCACTTTCTATCGCGCAAGAGCAGCCAGAGAAAGAAGGGCGCGCCCGTGATGGCCGTCAGGATTCCGATGGGCAGTTCGGCTGGCGCGACGACGGTGCGCGCCACGAGGTCTGCGCCAACCAGCAGGCTCGCTCCGAGCAGGGCCGAGCCGGGCAGCAGAGCGCGATGGTCAGGCCCAATCATCAATCGCAGCAGATGCGGCACGACCAATCCGACGAAGCCTATCAAGCCCGTCAGCGCGACCCCGACGCCGACCACCAGCGCGACCATCACCACGACCAGCCGCTTGACGCGCTCGACATCGAAACCCAGATGCCCCGCTTCCGACTCGCCGAGCAGCAGCGCGTTGAGCGGGCGCGCCAGTCGCGGGAAAAGCAGGAGCGGGAGAAGGACGAAGGGCGCGGCGACCAACACGGAAGTCCACGTCGCGCCGCCGAGGCTGCCGAGTTTCCAGAAGGTCAGGCTGCGAATCTGCGTGTCGGTAGCGTAAAAGGTCAGGAAGCCGGAGAACGCTTGCGCCAGCGCGTTGATGGCGATGCCCGCGAGCAAGAGCGTCGCCACGATTGTTTGCCCCGCGATGGTCGCCAAACGATAGACGAGCATCGTTGTGACGAGCGCGCCTGCGAAGGCCGCGAAAGGAAAGACAAAAAGTTGGAGCACGGGCGGCAGGCTGAAGGCAACGGCGTCGCCGATGATGACGACCATCGTGGCGGCAAGGGCCGCGCCGCTGGAGATGCCAATCAAGCTTGGGTCGGCCAGAGGATTGCGAAACAAGCCCTGCATCGCCGCGCCCGAAACGCCAAGGCCCGCGCCGACGATGAGGCCGAGCGTGACACGCGGCAGGCGTATGTAGAGCAGCGTGGCTTCCTGTTGGGCCGTGAACTGCCACGGCAGATGAAGGCCGACGCGCCGGCCGATGATGGACAAACACTGCAAGAGCGAAATCTCGACGGCGCCCTTGTCAACCGCCAGAAACGCGACGACGAGAAGCAGTCCGACCAGAGCCAGCAAGACGCCGCGAGCGCGCCCGCGATTCGACTTCACACGCCAGCCGGGAAAGATGCGGGCCGCGACTGATGACACTACTTGCGCTCTCCGTCAGAAACAGACACAGGAGATTTGACGTTCTCGGTCACGCTCAATTCAGGATGAAGCTTGCGGACTAAATCCTGCACGGCGCGTCCGACGCTTGGGCCGAAGCCTTGAAAGTAAATATCGCTGACGGCCACGATGCGGCGCGCTTTGCCCGCCGGAGTCAGAGCCACGCCGGGAAATTTCAGCACGCCGTCAACGCCGCCGCTTCGCTCAAAACTTCCTTCGGTCATCAGAATAACATCCGGCGCGGCGTTAATCACGGCTTCGTCCGTCATCTCCCTAAAACCCTGAAAGCCGTCCATCGGATTCGTCCCGCCGGCGAGGCGAATCATCTCGTCAATCGTCGTCCCCTTGCCTGACATAGTGGCGTTCGGCATGTTCGGCCCACGCCCTATGAACAAGACCCTCGGCTTAGACCTGGTTCGCGCCAGCAGGTTTCCGACTTCGCTCATGTCGCGGTCAATCGAGTCGGACAACTCCGCGCCCTTCGCGTCAACGCCGAGCGCGCGGGCGATGGCGCGGACTTTCTCCTTCACCGC
Organism: Blastocatellia bacterium; assembly: GCA_033855775.1. GTDB lineage: Bacteria > Acidobacteriota > Blastocatellia > Pyrinomonadales > Pyrinomonadaceae > DASVTR01. Next base: position 13,667 of record JAWVFT010000114.1, read on the forward strand.
TTCGACCGTGTAGTTGGCCGAAAGAGAGAAGACGGTGACGCCCGTGTTGCGTAGTTGGTCAACGACCTGCGGCGGCCCCGCGTCGGTCGGCAAGATGACGAGCGACGGGTTCAAAGCCAGTATGCCTTCAGCCGAGAGCGTCGTGCGCGGCCGGGTCTTCGGCAGCCCGCTCGTCTCCTTCAGATAGTCGCTGCTCGAATTGTCAACTCCGACCAGCCGCGAGCCGAGGCCGAGCGCGTAGATGGTTTCGGTCGTGGCCGTGCCGATTGAGACGACGCGCGAGCTATCGTTAATCGTGACGCCTTTGCCTTCCGCATCGTTGACGGTGATGCCCGCCGTCTTGTTCGACGACGGCTGGCGGCAGGCCGGAAGAGAAGCCAAGCAGAAGATGACGAGAAAGAGCGCAAAGAGAGAGCGGGCGTTTGTGAATCTTGTTTGGTTTCGCTGTCGCATAAGAAGTCCGAAGGCAATCTTAAGGAATGAAAGAGCGGCGGCTTTCATTCCTTGAAGGCGAACATCTGCTGTTTGATGAGACGCGCAAGATTAACCTCGTCGCCGACCTACTACCATCACTCGTAGTCCCTGGAATCGAGCGAGAACGACGCGAGCGTTTGCCTTTATGAATAGATGTTCATGGGTCTGGTGAGCAAGGCCACGGGGTCTTCGACGTTGAGGGCTTCGCGCACGTAGAAGGCTTCGCCCGCCTCGACGTTGATGAGCGAGCCGTAGTAGCGCATGCGCCATTCAATCTGCTGCAAAAACCCTTTGCCGCTGATGCGCGTTTCCGGCTCCTCTGCGTCGGCGCGGTAAAACTGCGAGGCGTGGGCGCGAATGGCGTTCATCTTCTCTTCCACGAAATCGGTCACGTCCACGACGAACGACGGCACGACATGGCGCGAGAAAAGCGAATGAGCAAGGGCCGGAACGCTGACCGACGCTTGCCCGCTCTCTTCGTCATAGCGGCGCATGCTGGCGAGGCGCGCGGCCTCGCGGACGATGCGCGAAGTGTTGGCGTGGTCGGGGTGCGGGTCGTCCCAGTGAGAAGTCAGTATGACGCTCGGTTGATGAGCGCGAATGACGCGCACCATCGCCGTCCGCGCCTCTTCGGTCAGCCAGACGTGGCCGTCCGGTTGTTCAAGATTGAGCCGCGCGTCGAGCTTTAAGATGCGGGCCGCCGCTTCCGCTTCCTGCGCGCGTAGCTCAGGCGTGCCGCGCGTCCCCATCTCGCCGCGCGTCATGTCCAACACGCCCGTGCGATAGCCTTGCGACTTGAGCTTCAACAACGTTCCGGCCACGGTCAACTCCGCATCGTCCGGGTGCGAGAAGACGGCCAGCACATCTAGTTTCGTGTCTGTTGTCTGCATGTGCGCTTGTGTTAATCGGGTCGAATCGTTTCAACGCCTTTGAGGTTTAGCTTAAGAGACGCGCAATGGTCAAGGCGCGCGGAGGGCGGCGGCCACACGGCCTGCGCTTTGACAAGCGCGCCCTTCGGGTTTCATCATGGGTTCGGTCAATCAACTCTTAAAAAGGAAGCCGAAGACGACGGCTCAAACTTTTTTGTGAGAAACGAATTTAGACGGCGACGATAAAGCAAGTTAGAATGTTGTCAAAGGAGCATGGCTGATGGTCAAGAGCGCGGCTGCCACCGTGGAGGAATACTTGAGCGAACTGCCTGAAGAGCGTCGCGCCATCGTCGCGCGTGTGCGGGAGGTCATCCTTCAACATCTGCCGGAAGGATACAAAGAGGCGATGAACTGGGGAATGATTGCTTACGAAGTTCCGCGCGAGAGGTTCCCGGACACGTACAACGGCCAGCCGCTCGCTTACGTCGCCCTCGCGGCTCAGAAGAATTACTTCGCCCTTCATCTCATAGGCGTCTATCAAGACTCGAAGCAGGAAACATGGCTGCGCGAAGCGTTCGCCGAGGCGGGAAAGAAACTTGAGATGGGCAAGGGGTGCCTGCGCTTTCGCAAGCTGGACGACCTTCCGTTGGAGGTCATCGGTCGAGTCGTCGCGGCAATCACGCCCGACGAGCTTATCGAACAGCACAAGGCGAACCGCAGCCGTGGGCGTTGAGGGGACAGATGTTTTCGTTCAAGGGGTAAAACGGATGAAGGTCGTCGTGCTCGGCTCAGGCTCATCGGTTCCGCATGCGCGGCGCGCGGCTTCGGCCCACTGGCTTGAGACGACCAAAGGCTCTGTCTTGCTTGACGCGAGCGCGGCTGTCGTCCATCGCGTCGCGCAGGAGCAACTTGATTGGGCGGGCCTCGACGCCATCTGGATTAGCCACTTTCACCTGGACCACGTGGGCGGCCTCGCGCCCTTTCTCTTCGCCACCAAGCACGCCCCGCAAACGAAGGCGCGTCGCAAGCCGCTCTTGATTTTCGGCGGCGACGGCTTAAAGAAACTCTTTCGCGCTTTCGACGAAGCCAACGATTACAAGCTGCTCAAGCAGTCGTTCCCCATTGAAATCCGCGAGGTCGCGCCGCGCAGCGAATTTGAAATCCTGCCGGGCTTGCGGGCCAGCGCGTTTCCCACGCCGCACACGCGCGAGAGTCTGGCCCTGCGTTTGGACGAAGAGGGCGGCGCGTCGCTCGTCTACACTTCGGACACAGGCTACACGGAAGCCCTCGCAGCCTTCGCGCGCGGCGCGCACTTGTTGATGATGGAGTGCTCTTTCCGGCGCGACAAGCCCGTCGAGACGCATCTTGAGTTGGCGGACGCGATGCGCCTCGCGGCCAACGCCGCGCCGCGCCGCGTGCTGCTCACGCATCTTTACCCGGAATGGGACAACGTTGACATCGCCGCCGAAGCCTTGAAACTGTGGCCGGGGGAAACCATCGGCGCAACCGACGGGCTGCGGCTGGAAGTGTAAAGAGTAAAGAGCCACCGCGCTCTTCATGTTCGACATCGGAGTGGACGAATCAAACGCCCGCTTCAGGAGTTAAGAAAAAAATGTCTAGACCTCGCCGCTCAAGGATTCAAGCGTTGCCGTTTCTGCTGCTGCTGGCGCTCGTGTGCGCGTCGCCGGACGAACGTGTCCGCGCTCAAGCAGTCGCAGAATCTTCGTCGCTGTTGGAAACAGGCAGGGCCGCGAAGTTGCGCGAGCCTTCCGTCTTGCCCGTCAACATCAAACTCGTTTCCTACAACATACGCTGGCGCGGCGGCGAAGACTTGAACAAGCTCATCGCCTTGCTGCGCAACGACGCCGAAGTCGGCGGGGCGACCATCATCGGGCTACAGGAAGTTGACCGCAATCGCAAGCGCACGGGCAACGCCAACACCGCGCGCCGCGTGGCCGAAGAGCTTGGAATGTACTACGCATGGGCCGCGCCGCCGCCGCCCGTCAAAGCCAGGAAGCCGCAGGAAGAAGAAACGGGCGTCGCTATCTTCAGCCTCTATCCGCTCACGGACGTGAGCCGCATCGTCCTGCCGAACGAAGGGCCGAACGGCAGACGCCGCGTTGCCGTCGGCGCGACCATCAAGCTGAAAGACGCGCCCGCATGGCGCGTCTACTCCGTCCACGGCGAGACGCGCATGTCCGTCACCAAAAAAATCGAAGCCTTCCAGGCGGTGCTCGACGACCTCGCGCGCTATGAGCAAAGCATGCCGTCGGTCGTCCTCGGAGACTTCAACACGATAGAGGGCGATGCTATCCGCGATGTCACGTCGCTCTTCACCAAAGCGGGCTTCACGACGCCCTTCACCAACAGCGAAGAGACATGGAAGACCTTCATCTTCAAGCTCAAGCTTGACTGGCTCTGGCTCCGCAACCTGCGCGCCCTCGAACACGGCATCGACCATAAGATCGGGCTCTCAGACCACTGGCCGCTGTGGACGACGGTGACGCTCAAGCAGTAGCTCTGAAGCGCGCACGAAAGCTTGAAGCGAGAACTGTTGAAAGGATGAAAGCGCGGCTGCTCAAACGTTTGAG
>JAWVFT010000115.1:0-21222 GCA_033855775.1 Blastocatellia bacterium
CCCCCCCCGACTGCTTCCCCCCTTGTTAAATCGTGCGCCGCTTTAGCGCGCCCAGTTGCCTGTGTTCTTCAGGCTGTCGAAGTTGATGACGAACGCAGGCTCAAGCGGCGTGCCGTCCGTCTTGCGCACGACCGTGAGCACGTTGTCTTGAGCGATGCCGCCGTCGGTCGGGTCTTTGACGACCGGGCAGATGCCGTACATAGGGCCTTCCGAGCCGTTCGGGTTGCGAAAGCGCTTGACGGCCAAACCCTTGCTGAAGAGATTCTCAAGGTCGCTCAGGGTCTTGATGATGGGCGTGCCGTCGAGGGCGAGGCCGTTCTTCTTAGCCAAATCGTCCAAAGCCTTCTTGCCTTCCGAGGTGTTGAACGCGCGGTCTGTGTAGCTGACCCAGACGTGCAGCCAGAGGCCCAGAGGATTGTTGCTGAAGTAGCCGTTGCGCATGTCAACGATGTCGGCCTGACGGTTGTTGCCGAGGCCAATCGGATTGCCCGTGCGCGTCGGGAAAACATAGAGAACCATGTTGTCGGCTATCTGGCGAGCGCGTTGTCCGGCGGCGTTGTTGGTGAAGCTTTCGACGAAGAGGTCGCCCATCACTGTCCAGAATGTGATGGCGCCGCTGTGGTTGTAGGCCGGGTTCAAGCGCAGGGCGCGGACGTTGCGTTGAAAGGCGAAGTTGGGATTGTCGAAAATCGAGCGCGGGGGAATGCCGTTAACGCGATTGACGATTTGAGCCGGGTCAATGCCGTTCTGCAAGTAGTAAGCGTCGGTAAAGTCAAAGAGACGATCTTTAACATCGGCGCGCGCGCTCAAGGGCGCAGCAGCGAGAGCGACCAGCAGAGCCAGCGCGTATGTCATCAAAGCAATCTTTTTCAATTTCTTTCTCCTTTAAAGTTATGCCCGCTGCCTTTGTTCACAGCGACCGGGGAACCGTTTTGCACGCTAACAGAGCAGCGAGCGGGCGCAGAAATACGTGCGGGCAAAATTATTTTGAGCGGGAGTTTTAAGAGCCGGACGAAGGATGCGCTACGGCTGCGCTCAAGCTGCGGAGTGACTCTGCTGCGGCGCGGCTCCGCCGCGAGGCTCATGCGTTGAGCCTCGCGGCGGAGTCGAGCGCGTCCGAAGGCGCGCTTAGTTAATAGCGGAGCAGTCGTTGTTGGAGCGTGTGATGATGGTTCCGAATCTGCGTTGATACTCGGCGGAGGTGATGAAGGCGCAGACCATCGCGCGGTAGTTGTTGGGGACTTGCGTGTTCAGCACGTTGAGCCAGAATTGATAGCCGCCGGGGTCTTCGTTGCGCCGCAGGTAGCCGAAGTAGGCCGACTGCACGAAGGCTTTGTTGAACTCGACCTGAATGTAGGCAGCGTTATCAATCGCCAGACGCAGGACGCGGGCGCGGGCCGTGGTCTGGTCGGGGCTCTGGTTGTAGGCGGCGATTAAGTTGTCGCGCTCGGCTCCGAGGTTTAGCCCGTCGCAGGTTTGAATGTTGTCGAGCAGCGCGTTAACAAACTCCGGCGCGATCTGGACGAGCGGGTATTTTTGAATGAACTCGGCGCGCTGGACAAAGGCTTGGGTCAAAGCCAGCTTGGTCGTTTCCAGATTCGCTCCCGTGGTCAAAGCGCTGCGGTCTGTGGTGAACTCCGCGAAGGTCGGGCGGCGGCAGAAGGAGGCGGCGTAGTGGCGATAGATGAAGTAGCCTGTCTGTTGAAATTCCTGCTCGACGAAGAAGGCCGCGGAGACTTCGGCGCGTTTGCGTGTGACGCAAGCGGCGTCCGCGCCGCACATCGTAATCTGGCTCGTCCAATAGCTGAGCCCGCCTGCGTCCGGCTCGCGGTAGAGGAAGTCAAGATAATGACGACGGACGAAGAGTTGCGGGTCGTCAATCGGATTGGTCGCGGGGGTTGAGACGGATTGCCAGACGGGTTGAAACTCGTCGAAAGCCGAGTTGAGAAAGAGAACCGATTGATTGCCGCCGTCGGCGTTCATCGTGTAGATGTCGAAGCTCAGAGCCTTGTTGCTCTGAAAGGTAATCCGCGTTCCGTCGGGCGACCAGAAGGGGCGGCTGTTCTCGTTGACGTTATTAGTGAGCCGGAGTTGGTTGCTTCCGTCGGCGTTCATGGTGAAGATTTCGAGCGTGCCGAGGTTGCCGCTGCGGTCGCTGCTGAAGACGAGCCTTGCGCCGTCGGGCGACCAGCGCGGGTTGAAGTCTGTGTTGCCAGGGAACGTGAGGCGCGTCTGGTTGTTGCCGCCGGTGTTCATCACCAGAACGCCGTAGGGGCCGCGCGCGTTGTTTTGCACGAAGGCTTGGCTGCACACGATGCGAGCGCCGTCGGGCGACCAGTCAGGCTCTTGGTAATCGGCTGCGCCGCCGCCTCTGGAAATGTTGGCCGGAGACGAGCCGTCGGCGTTCATGATGAAGATGTCAAACTGCGCTGTGTCGCGGTTGCTGGCGAAGGCTATCTGCGCTCCGTCGGGCGACCATGCGGGCGTGTGGTCAAGCGCGACGTTGTTGGTCAGGCGCGTCTGGGAGCTTCCGTCGGCGTTCATGACGTAAATCTCTTCGTTGCCGTCGCGCGTGCTGACGAAGAGGAGCCTCGTGCCGTCGGGCGACCATGCGGGGTCGCCGTCGAACGAGGCGTCGAAGGTGAGCCGCCTCGGCGAGCTTCCGTCGGCGTTCATCACGTAGATTTCCGAGTTGCCGTCGCGCGTCGTCGAAAAAGCAATCTTGCCGTTAGAGCGCGCGGCCAGAACAGCAGCAGACGCTTGCGAAGCGGTCTTTCGACGAGCCGCCGCGCGCCTTGGGCCGAAGGCCATGAGAGCCGTCAGCAACAGGCACAGCGAAATTATCAGCGCGAAACGCGACACATTTAGTTTTCTCATCGAAGAAGTCTCTTTTCTCTGAGTGAGGAGCGTTCAAACGCCGGGGCCGGGCGATTCATATTTTATCAGGTTGCGATTAAAGAGAATACTAATAAATCAAGTATTCCAACGCCGCGACGCTCCATCAAGCCTTCGGCGCACGCTCTGCCGAGCCTGCGGAACGTTCTTCCGAAGCGGCGGAACGCTATTTCAAGCTTGCGTAAGGTCGTTTCGGAGTGGCGTATCGTTGTTTCGATGTCGCGTATCGTCGTTGCGGAACTTCGTATCATTATTTCGGAGTCGCGTAAGAACGTTTCGAGGGAGCGTAAGAACGTTTCAGAGGCGCGTAACGCTCTACGCTGTCCAGCGTATGGCGTACACTGAAGAATGTATGACGTACGCTGAAGGAAGTATGGCGGGCGTTGGGCAGGTTATAGCGTGCGCTGAACAAGTTATAGCGTGCGTTGAGCAGGTTATAACTTGCGTTGGGCAGATTATGACGTGCGTTGGGCGGCGCGCGTCATGCTGTGGGCTGTGTTGGTTGTGCGTTGGGCGGCGCGGGGTCAACTTTGGTTTGTGCCGAAGGTGCGGCGCAGCCAGTTGGCTAGGTTGAGGCCGAGGTCTTGCAGGATGACTTGGGCGGTGTTGCGGCCCGATGCGGCGAAGACGCCGCCGCCGGGATGCGTGGAGGCGCCCGTCAGGTATAGATTCTTAATCGGCGTGCGGTACGTGGAAAGCTCCGGCAGCGGGCGGAACATGAACATCTGGTCGAAGCTCATCTCGACGTGCATGACGTTGCCGCGCAGCAGTCCCAAACGTCTTTCGAGGTCGAGCGGCGTCTGTATGAAGCGGTCCAGGATTGACGCGCGCACGTTCGGCGCATACTCGTTGACCACATCAATCAGCTTGTCCGCTTCGCGCTCCGCGATGTCGTCCCACGAAAGATTGCCGGCCAGTTCATACGGGTAATACTGTCCCCAGATGAAGAGCGTGTGGCGGCCAGCGGGCGCGAGCGTCGGGTCAACGGCAGAGAAGGTCATCGCCAGCGCGGCGGGCTTCGCCGAAGGCAGGCCGCGCAGGTAGTCAGCGTATGCGTGGTCGAGATAACGCAGCGACGGGCAGAGCAGTTGCAAGCCCTGATGACAATCCGCCGCCGCGCCGTTCGAGGGCGCCGCAGTGTAGTTTGGCAACTCCGAGACGGCACAGCGCACTATCATCCCGAAGCCGTTGCCGATGCGAATATCATTGACGCGCTTCGCCAAATCGCCGGGCAGATTCTCCGCCCCGACGAGTTCGAGAAACGTCGTGCGAACGTGCGCGTTCGAGACGATGCGGCGCGCTCGCACACGCTCGCCGCCAACCAAAGTGATGCCCGTCGCCGCGCCTTCGTCAACCTCTATGCGCTCGACCACAGCCGACAATCGCACCTCTCCGCCGTGATGCTCAAGACAACGAGCGAGGGCTTGCGTCAAGGCTCCTGAGCCGCCGCGCGGTCGCTTCACGCCGCTCTTGTGAATCATCGAATGCCAGCCCAGAAAGTCGCCCGTCGCTGCTTCCGAAGGCGGCGGCCCGCTCTGCGCCGCCAGCCAGCAGAGAGCCGCGCGCAAGCCTTCGTGCTCGAACGTCTGAGAGACGAGCGCGCCGTAGCTCGTCATCAATTTCCTGACCATCTCGGCGGGGTCTGTCTGCTCCGCGTTGCGACGGAAAATCATGTGACGGCCAAGGTTCATCATCGTCGGCGGCTTCATGAAAGCCTCGAAGACGCCTTCGTTGAGCGCGCCCCACTCGCGCACGAAGCGACGATAGTTCTCGGCATCGCGCGGGCTGACACGCGCGATTGACTCGCAGGTCTTCTCCACATCGCGCCAGAAATAGATGGCTCCCTCGCCGTCCGGCAGCGGCGCAAACGCGAACGGGTCGCACTCTATGTATTCCAGCCCGAACCGCTCCAACTCCAACTCGCGCACAACCGGCGTCAAGTGAATCATGATGTGCGCGCTTGAGCCGACATCAATCTTGTAGCCCGGTATCAAATCATCCTCCGTGCAGACCGCGCCGCCGACGATGTGCCGCCGCTCAAGCACGACGACGCTCAAACCCGCCCGCGCCAGATAACACGCGCACACCAACCCGTTATGCCCGCCGCCCACAATCGCTATGTCGTAAACATCCGTCATCGTTCATCCGCAGAAGCGATTACTGACCGAAAACCATTTCACGCTGGAGGCGCAAAGGTAAAGAAAAACCAAAGCTCGCAAAGCAGCAGTCAACTCTTTGCGAGCTTCCGTCTTTCTCTGCTTTGCGCCTCCAGCGTGAAACGCTTCGTTCCATGATTAGCTGCTCTGTCTTCTTTGTGTGGTGTGTGGCAACAATCTACATAGAATCTATCGTCTTTGTTTCAACTCGCCTGTGCGCTTGCCTTGAGTTGCGTTTATGTTCATCATAGCCGCCGGTAAACGAAAACCATAGGACAAGGACACAAGGGGAACAATGGCCGAAGACATCATCTCGCTTGAGCCGACAACGCTGCATTCCAATCTCGCCGCCGGGAAACCCATTTGCCCGGTCTGTGGACGCGAATCGCCGGACGGCCTCGCGCCCTTCGACGCGCTCTCGGATGAACTGAAGATTATCGTCGCGGCCAACGCTCCGGCTGGCATCATGCTCGCGGAAATCTGCCCGCGCTGCATAGAGTTGTTCGAGCGAGCGCGCATACAGTTGCAGACGGACGCCGCGGTCTTCCAACAGGGCGGCCACGTCCTTTCGACGCCGCTCCGCCTGGACGCCGACGACCGCTTCACGGGCCGCGACGTGACCATCGCCTTCCTAGACTCAGGCTTCTACGCGCACACGGATTTGACCGAGCCGCGCAATCGCATCCTCGCCTATCACAGCATCGTCGCCGCCGAAGGCGACAAGACGAATTTGGAAACGCCAGACCCTTCGAGTTGGCACGGGATGATGACTTCGGTTGTCGCCGCTGGCAACGGCGGACTCTCTTACGGCTTCTATCGCGGCATCGCGCCCGACGCCAATGTTGTTCTCGTCAAGCTCGCCAAGTCTGGCCGCATCTCCGAAGAGAGCATTCAACGCGGCCTCGAATGGATTCTCGCGCACCGCGACGAATACAAGATTCGCGTCGTCAATATCTCCGCCGGTGGCGACTACGAGCAATCGTACTTGAGCAACGAGTTGGCCCAAACGGTCGAACGCGCGGTCAGCCTCGGCCTCGTCGTCGTCTGCGCCGTCGGCAACGCCGGACTCGCGCCCGGCCATCCTGTGCTGCCGCCCGCCTCCGCTCCCTCGGCCATCAGCGTCGGCGGACTCGACGACCAGAACTCGCTCGACCGCGCGCGGCGCGGCATGTATCGCTCGTCCTACGGCCCGACCGTTGACGGCCTGCAAAAGCCCGAAGTCATCGCGCCCGGCATCTGGGTTCCCGCGCCCATCCTGCCCCACACGCAGACCGCAGAGGAAGCCGAACTCTTCGCCAAACTCGACGCCGCGCCCGACGAACAACTACACGCCATCATCGCCGAGAACGCCAGAGCCGACTCGGACTTGGACGAAGCGCGCAACCTGCCCGTTCCGCTCCTGCGCCAGTTGATTACCATCAAGCTGCGCGAAAGCAACGTCATCACGCAGCACTACAAGTACGTTGACGGCACATCGTTCGCTTCGCCCATCGTCGCCTCCATCGTCGCCTGCATGCTCGAAGCGAATCCGCGATTGACCCCGCAGCAAGTCAAACGCATCCTGATTGACACGGCTGAGCGTTTGCCGTCAATCGAAGTTGACCGGCAGGGTTGGGGCGTCGTCGCCCCGCGCCGCGCCGTCGAGCATGCGCTCGCCCTGCGCGCTATCAGTGAAGCTTGAGAACGACAAAAGCGTCGGCTCGCATCCGGCAAGAGCAGTTAATCTAAACAGACAGGCTGGCTACTCCGATAATTCTTGACGAGCAAAGCTAAGAGGACTATGCTCTGCGTATTGCTAACGAGTCGTTGCTATATCGGTTCACTCACAAAGGAGTTCAAGCTGATGAAGCTTCACCGAATCTTCCAACTTCACAGTTCCAAGCTGGCTGCTCTGGTGGTTGCCGTGTTGAGCTTACTGATTGTCTGGTGTGCGCTTGGTTTTGTGCCGAGCAGGGCGCAGGCGGTTGAGGAAAGAGAGCTTGAAGATAAGATACCGAAGCATTTGCCAATCAAAGTCAAAATTAAAGCCGAAAAAGAGAGAGCCTTCAAGGATTTGGAGAACGGGAGGTGGTTTCGAGACTTAGAACTCGAAGTGACAAACACAGGCGTCAAGCCGATTTACTTTCTCGCGCTTCTGTTGGAGTTGCCGGAACTGACTTCCGAGAACGGGCGCAAGCTAGGGTATCCGCTCATTTATGGCAGAAGCGAGTTGGCAGATTTTACCGCTAAAGTTGTTGCTGAAGACGTGCCGCTGGAGCCGGGCAAAAGCTACACTTTTAAGATTCAAAATAAGTGGGCAAACGGGATGGAAGGGATGAGAGCAAGGATTAAGAAGCCCGTTCCCAAGAGAGTGCAAATCCGATTTCAGGTGATTAACTTTGGCGATAAAACCGGATTCATGGGCATAGACGGTCTTCCAGTTCCGCAGAAGGGAGCAATCTGATGAAGCTTCACCGCCTCTTCCATCTTCACAGTTCTCAGCTAGTCGCTCTGGCGGTTGGATTGTTGAGCTTAGCCGTGGTCTGGTGTGCGGTCAGCATGGCTCCGAGCAGGGCGCAATCAGAGGATGAGAGAAAGTTTGAAGACCTGAGTTCGGAGCGGCTGCCAATCAAGATAAAAATCAAGGCGGAGAAGGAGAAGGCGGCGAAAGACTTGAAGAACAAGAACTGGGCGCGGGATTTGGAACTTGAAGTGAAGAACACGGGCGACAAGCCGATTTATTATATAGCCATCAGTGTAACCATGCGGGATTTCCTTATTCAGGGATACCCATTGGGCTTTGGCCTACTCTATGGAAGGCCGGAGTTGGTGTATCTGACGACGGCGATAGAACCCGACGACGTGCCCATCTTGCCGGGCCAGAGCATTACGTTGAAAGTTCCTGAGCAGAAGGTGAAGGCGTATGAGAAATTAAGAGACGAGGAGCAAAGGGATAACCCTAAGAAGGTCAGGTTCAATCCAGTATTCATCAACTTCGGGGATGGCACAGGCTTAGCCGGGCCGCACGGTCAACCCGTTCCTGACCCTGCCAGAAAGCAGTCACAGAAGGCGCCCATTCCGAAGCGAGGGCCGACGGTCGAGTCGCTCGGCATCGAAGCTGGAGCGATAAGCTCGTCCGGCAAGTGTCCAACAACATTTCAATCAATGCAGCCCGCAAGTTTCTTGCGGGCAAATTTTTCTCCGCAGGATTACTTAACCACAGCCAGCGCAGCACGGCCCGTTCCGTGCAACTGCCAGAATAGCAACGACTGCATGTGGGGATACTTAGGCTTTGCCACCTGTGCTTGTGATAACCCGAACCATTTTCCGGCGGTCGTTCCGGCTGGTTTTTGTAGCAATCCTTATGGTTCATGCTTCCATACGGATACCACAGTCCAAACTTGTGAGACTCAGGACAATGGCACGGTATTTTGCCAATTTGAAGAGCCAACGGGCCAGAGTTGCGCCATCGGCGACCCGACACCGACGCCGACGCCTTCGCCGACTCCAACGCCGACGCCCACACCGACGCCAACGCCGACGTGCGACCCCAACACGCGCCCCAACGACACCAATTGCAGTTGCTTTCCTTCCACGACCGGCGGCGACCCCTTCTGGGTCTGCTCCTGCGCCGGGGGCAACGTTCCCGCCGATTATCATCAATACCCGCAAAGCGGCGGCTGCGACCCCGACAAGCATTACAACAACGGCAGCGATTGCTGCGCCTGCATCAATCAGAATCCCTGCCCGGACGGCAGCTTTCGTGATAAATCCAGTTGCCAGTGTGTGCCGGGCGGCGACACCGGAAACAACGGCGGCGGGTGCGATTTCGTCATCTGCGTTTACAATAATCCGCTGGCCGAGAACAACACTTGTTGCGACGGCTCGCCAATCCTGATTGATGTCGCGGGCAACGGCTTCGCCCTCACCGATGCTTCCGGCGGCGTCATCTTCAATCTCAGCCACAGCAATACCACGACGCGCATCGCATGGACAGCCGCCAATGCGGACGACGCTTTTCTCGTCCTCGATAGAAACGGCAACGGCTCGATTGATAACGGGACGGAACTGTTCGGCAATTTTACCCCGCAACCGCCTTCCAATCATCAGCACGGATTTCTCGCTCTGGCCGAGTATGACAAAACGGCCAACGGCGGGAATGCCGACGGCGTGATTGATAGACAAGACAGCATCTTCGCCCGCTTGCGGCTCTGGCAGGATAGCAATCACAACGGCGTTTCAGAGTCGAATGAATTGCGCACGTTGCCCTCGCTCGATGTCGCGCGGCTCCACCTTGATTACAAAGAGTCGAAGAAAACCGATTACTATGGCAATCAGTTTCGCTATCGCGCTAAGGTTGACGATGCCAGACACGCTCAGGTCGGACGATGGGCCTGGGATGTCTTCCTGACAAAGTAGACGGAAAATGAGCAACTCGAAGTAGCCAAAGAGCGGAAAATGATTTAACCTCCATTTCCCGCTCTTGCTGTTTCGGGAGCTTCCGTCAAGCGTTCAATTTATTAGTTTGAATGATGAACCATGTCGCCGAGCGAACTCTTCCTGAAAATCGCCAGCCTGCCCGTCGTGCTCATCGCGGTCTTCGTCTACATCGTCTTCAGCGCGCTCTTCTTCACGCGCAGCCCGCGCCGACGCATCGAAGCGCGCTTTAAGGAAGCCCTCAACCACGATCTCTACTTCGTCACGGACACCAGCATCTATAGCCCGCGCAAGCTCTACGCGATGCTCGACGCCTACACCGAAGAAGACTATCGCGCGCATTACAAAACTCTTCATCTGGACTTCATTTATCCCTTCGTCTACGGCTGCGCGCTGGCTCTCATCATCGTCTATTTGCAGAACCACTTCAGGCCGCCCGACGCGACCGTCAGCCCGTATCCGGTCCTCATTCCGCTCGGTCAGGCTCTCGCTGATTATCTGGAAAACATCAGCATGTATCTCATCCTGCATCGCTATCAAAACGGGCGCCGGAAGGCTCCCGCGCTGGCCGTCTTTTCTACGTCCATGACGGCCCTCAAAATCTTGCTGTGGGCCGCCACGCATCTGATTATCGTCGCCGGACTGTTAAAGCTCATCTTCGAGTAAGGGCGCATGAGCGATTGCCGCTTGGAGAATAATTCGACGGTCGTCATCATCGGCGGCGGGCCGGGCGGGGCGGCGTGCGCCATCAAGCTGTTGCAGGGAGCGGGAGAGCGGGGCTTGCGTTTGCGCGTCCTGATTTTCGAGGGCAAGGATTTTCTAGTCCACGCCAACCAGTGTGTCGGCGTGCTGTCGCCGCCGATTGAGGAGACGCTGGCGCGCGAGTTGGACATACACTTGCCGCCCGCGCTCATCAAGCGACAGATTTTCGGCTATCGCCTGCACGGGCCGCGCGAGAACGTGCTGCTGACCGGACACGGCGCGCACGCGGGCGACCCCGGACACGGGCGCGCGACCTACGCCGTCGAGCGCGCAGCCTTCGACCAGTTCATGCTTGACCGCGCGCGCGAGTTGGGCGCAGAGGTCATCGGCTCGCGCGTGACGGGCATAGAGTTTGTCCGCAGCGGCGAGTTGGACGAAGTGAGAGTTTACAGCGAGTCTCTGTATGAGCGCGCGGACGCTGTGGTCGGCGCCTTCGGTTTGGACGAAGCGATGCTGTCGGTCTTTGAGGATGTGACGCGGCGCGACGGCCGCTACGCGCGCCCGTCGAAGTGGTTGAAGAGTTACCTGACGACGATTGAAACCAGCGCGCGTTTCCAGACCGAAAAGCTCGGCCACATCGTTCACGCCTTTCTGCTGCCGCCCGCTTGCCCGCGCATAGAGTTCGGCGCGATTACGCCGAAGGGCGACCACATCCTCGTCAACATCGCGGGCGAGAGCGTTTCGTCGCGCGACCTTGACCGCTTCCTGCGAATGCCGCAAGTGCAGTCGCTCCTGCCAGCCTTCGACCCGAACACGATTAACTACTACGAAGGACGTTTCCCCTCGGCCCCCGCGCGCGGAGCCTACGGGCATCGCTACGCTCTCGTCGGCGACGCGACGGGCTGGCTGCGCCCGTTTAAGGGCAAAGGCATTTCGACGGCCATCATGACGGGCTTGCGCGCGGCGGAGACGATGCTTGAGCATGGCGTCTCGAAACGCGCGTTCGAGAGCTATCGTCAATCGTGCGGCGATTTGTTGGGCGACCATCGCTACGGCGTGCTGGTGCGGCGTCTGATGTTGCTCGGCGCGCGCGCCTTCTTAGACCCGATGATTGATGTCGGCAAGACAGACCCGCTGATGTATGATGCGCTCTTTGATTCAGTCTCCGGCCATGACACGTATCGCAACATCATTCGTCGCTCGCTCAAACCGCGACTCGTTCGCAAGGTCGCGGCGCGCATGTTGCGCGGTGTCCGCCGGCACAGGGCGCACAGGAGGGCCAGAAGAAGCATGCAGGACTTGACGGTGCGGCGGATGACTGTGCGCGATATAGACGAGGTGATGCGGATTGACGAAAAGATTACGGGCAGGCCGCACGCAGCCTACTACGAATCGAAGGCCGCCGCCTACATCAGCCGCGCGCCCGAATATTGTCTCGTCGCGGAGCGGCGCGACCGCGTGGTCGGCTTCGTCATCGGCGACGTGCAGGGTTGGGAGTTTGCGACCGCGTTATCTGGACGCCTTGAGATAATCGGCGTTGACCCTGCTTATCACGGGCAGGGCGTCAGCCGCGCGTTGATGGACGAGTTGTTCACGAAATTCCGCAAGGCCAATGTCCGCGTCGTCAACACGATGGTCAACTGGAACGACGGCGACTTGATTGACTACTTCCGCGCCAACGGCTTCGACCACGGCGAGCACGTCAACCTGGTCAAACGCCTCGATGAAGAAAGCGGAGACGCCGGGAACGGGAGACACGGAGACGCGGAGACGCGGAGACGCGGCGAAGAAGCAGAGTAATCAAGCCTTCCGTTCTTTCCGTCGCCGCGTCGCTATGTCTCCCTGTCTCCCATTCCCCGCGTCTCCGCTTTCTTCATGTCTCCGCGTCCCCGCGTCTCATCTTTTCGCGCGCCTTGCTTGTCCGTGCGGCGTGTGCCACAATCCTTGAGCAAACATCGAGCATAAATGAATCAAGAAGAGAGGAGAGCGTTCACAACCACATGTCAGAGAACGAGAACGCAATAACGGAGAGCGCGGCGGCGGAAAGCGCGCCGGAGCAGCCGGAGACGACCGCGCAGCCCGAAGCCGTCGCCGAAGATATTACTTATCATGCCGTCGAAAAAGACGGGCAGGTGACGGCCATCTGGGAAATGCAGGGGCGCAAACACCTGCGCACCATTGACCCGCGCTCGCGTCAGGGCCAGGACATCCTGCGACTCTACACCGCAGAGCATCACGACGAACCAAGCGCCACGGAATAAGAGAACAGGCAACAGACAAACAAGTAAGGGGAAGACAGCTTTTAATGAAAGCTGACTTCCCTTTCTTCTTTGCTTGTCGCTGGCTCTCTGTTTGTCGCGCGCTTTATGTCCGTTACTTTTTGCTTTCGCTTGCTAGCGGTCGTCCCTGTCATCATCGCCGCGTCGCGCGTCGCGCTCGGCGACTTTGGCGTCGAAACGTTGTTGCTGTTCCGGGTTGAGCAAGGCGCGAATGCGCGTGCGCGCGTTCTGGCGGATGGCGTCGTAGCGCGGGCGAACCTCCGTGCGGAGCGCGCGATAGTCGTTGCGCGTTTGGTCCAGGATGGCGCGAATCTCGGTTGACTGTTGCTCGTTGAGATTGAGGTCGCGCTTCATCCTTTCAAGGCCGTCTTCCTTGCCGCGAGCGCCGCCGCGCCCTTCCTGCCGCCCGTTGTCGCCCGCGCGCAGGCGATACGCGCTATCGAGGGCCACGCCGGTCAGGCCACCGAGGATGAAGACGCCGAAGAGCGTCAGCCAGATTTTCAGTCGAGTCTTTGAGCGCAGCGTCATCTCGTTGCCTCCCGCTCGTCTTCGTTCAGAATGGTCGCCAGCACTTCGTCGCTGGACAGAGGTTGTCGGTCTGCGAAGACCACATGCTGGATTCCGGCGTCGCGCGTGTCGAGCAAAGATTCGAGGCTGAACGTTGACGGCGAACGCGTGCTGACGCTGGCCGACCAGAAGAGAGCGAGAGCGAAGATAGTGGTCAAGGCCATCGCCGGGACAGCGCGCCAGACAACTCCGAGCAGCGTGAACCAACGCTCGCCTTCTTCGCGTCGCTCGCCTTCGGCCTTGATGCGCGCTCGCAGGCGCGCGTACAGAAAGGGCGACGAAGCGACAGCTTCCGCCGCCGTCTCATCCATCGCAGCGGCGCGAACGACTTCACGACCAAGGCTATCGAGCCGCTCGTTCAATCCCTGCTTCCTCTTTGTGTCCGACATTGGCTTTCACCCGTTCTCTGCCGTCAAGATATAGCAAACGGCTTATCAATAAAAACGCGCCGGCTTGATGCGCGGTTACAAGAATCTGCTCAAGACGCGACGCAAGCGCGCCCGCGCTCTGTGCGCCCGGACTTTGACCTTCGAGCTTGACCATTTTGTGAGCTTGGCGATGTCCGCGACCGACATCTCTTCGGCGTCGAGCATGACGAGCACCAGACGGTCTTCCGCGCTCAGGCGCGCGAGCAGTTTATCCGCGAGGTCGCGCGCCACAGCCGTCGCTTCCACGTCCGCCCCGGCTCCTTCGGCGCGCATGTGCTCCTGCAACCAGGCCGTCTCCGCGTCGGAGATATTGCTCAGCGAGCTTTCGGGACGCCGCTTCATCCGCCGCAACTCGTCGTAGCAAGTATTGAAGGCGATGCGCGCCAGCCAAGCGGCAAACGATGATTCCTGCGCGTTGGTAAAGTCGCCGAGAGCAAAGAAGGCTTTCGTGAAGCTCTCCTGCACGACTTCCTCTATCTGTTCGGGCTGGCGGAAGAAACGACCTGCGATGAGCGAGACGCGGCGGCGATGACGATTGAAGAGTAGCTCGAAGGCTTCTTCGTCGCCCGCGCCTGCTCTCGCCACAAGCTCTGCGTCGGGCGGCTCGGCGGTTGATTGCGCCCGTGCGCTCGCGTCGCCTGCGGGGTCGGGCCTTTCTGCCATCTCATCCATCAAATGATTAACCGCCCGCCCCTCATCTCTCGCGGCAGCGCGAAGCGCCAAAGTCTTCCGTGCTTTCGCGCCCGGCAAAAATAAATTGGCAGCCCTTTCATTCAGGGCTGCCCCATTAGAGGATTTTCGCCCTCCAATCTTACACCGATTTGCTGCTTAACCAACTAGCGGTAGATGCGTCTGCCGTTCGGCAACACGGTGACGAGCCTGCCGTTCGGCAAACGATACGTCCGCGCGCGACTCACCTGACCGTAAACCTGCCGGCTGTTCGAACTGCGAATGACGCTCCGACCGTTCGGCAGGACGACGACGTTGCGACCGTTCGCGCGATGCACGATGGTGACGCCGTTCGGGCGACGATAGACGCGCCTGCCGTTTTGATAGACAGTGACGGTGCGGCCATTGCGCGTTCGATATGTCCCTTGCGCCGCCGCCGTCGCCGACAGGCCGACCAGCAGCGCGCACATCATAAGTATTGCCCTGAGCTTGTTCTTCATCTTTAGTCCTCCACTTGAATTTTAGTGGGGAGAGATTCTTGTTTGCGGGGAGACTTCCTAAATGGAGAGAAGGATGAGCGCGGCAGCGATGATGGATGAACTATTAGGAGTCTGTCTATCGTCCATCGCTCAAGCGCCGCCGCGTTCATCCGTTCCTCCGGCGCCGTTACTGCTTCTCGGTCGGGTTAGCCTGACGGCGCGAACGCCATTCCTGACGCTTCTGTTCCCACTGCTGGCGTTCAGCCGCCAGTTGGGCTTTCTGTTCCGGCGTCAGGACGGCGAACATCTCGGACATCATGCGCGCTCGCATGACTTCCATCTCGACGCGCGCATTGGCCCGCGCCTGAGCCGCCGCGCGCACGGCTGACTCATTAAACGTGCCGTCCTTCGGCATGTCGAAGCCGCCGCCACGTTCGTCGCCGCGATTCTGCTGGCGAAGAGCCTTCGCGCTCTCGTGATAACGCGTGGCAATCTGCTTCATCTGTTCCTTCTGCGCGTCGGTCAGGTTGAGCTTTTCGGCGAAGCGACCGCCGAAGCCGTCTCTCATGCCGCGCCCGCCCTTGTCGCCGCGTCCTTCCCTATGGCCGCGCCCGTGACGCTCGCCGCGCTCCTGTCCGCCGCGCTCTTGTCCGTTGTCCTGCTGCTGCTGCGCGAAGCCAGCGATTCCCGTCAACATCAACGACCCGGCCAGAGCCAGCCCGCCGACGAACTTCTTGGTTCTAGTTAATTGCATCAGTCTGTTCTCCAAAGCTTAAGTGAATTGTGTGAGCCGTATCGAATACACGAGGGAGAATGATGCCTCAATTCGGCCAGTCACTATGCAAGACGCATGACGGCGAATGACGGTTACAGCTTTTTTCGTTTGAGCTTTATCTGCGCTCTTTCGTTGATGCGCCGGTCAGGATGCTTCGTCAACGAGCGGGCGCGGCTTCTTCGCTTTTGGAGCTTCAGGCGAGCGAGCGCGAAAGTATTGCAGGAGTTTCCAGCCGAGCACGAGCGCGACGACGAGGCCGACAATCATCCAGACGAAATCGCCCAACAGTTCGCCCATCTCCTGCACGCGGTCACTGAAGAACCTGCCGAGCATGACGTAGAGCGCGACCCACAGCAATTCGCCGAGCACGTCGTAGACTAGAAAGCGCGGCCACGAATAACCCGTCAGCCCCGACGTGAGATTGACGACCGGGCCGAGCGGCGTCAGCAGCCAACGGCTGAAAAAAACAGCCGCGCCCTGCCGACGATTCAGCCAGGCTTCGGCTTCCTTCAAACGTTCGTCGCCGCCGACCATGCGGCTGAGCAAGCCGGAGACGCGACGGCCTCCCCAACGCCCCAAGGCATAGCCGACGTTATCGCCCACGATGGCTCCGGCAGCCGACAGCGCCAGCACAGGCCACAAGCTCATCTCGCCCTGCTCCGTAAACGAACCGGCGGCGAGCAGCAACAAACTCGCGGGCATCGGAACGCCGATGCAGCCGATGAACAATGTGGCGAAGAGCACGGGCAAGCCGTAGACTCCGAGCGTGCTCAACAGGTAATCGCTGAGACTCATGGAGGCGGGCCTCCATCGGATTGATGCGGCGGCGGCGGTGGCGGATACGGCGGGCGCGCATGAACGATGGCGTCCTGTAGCTCCTTTATCAAATCTTCGGCCGGGCGATTCTGCTCGCGCGCTATCTCTCGCAAGGGCCTGCGGTCATGCGCGACGGGCGCAAGCCCGATGGCCTGATAGAGCACATGCGGCGGCACGCGGTAAGAGCGCGAGACGTAGCGCACGCTCATCCATGGGCGAATCGGCTCGTCTCTATGATTACGCCAGTAGACGGCGCGGCGAATCGTGCTGACCGCGAAAAATCCAGTGACGACGACGGCCAGGATGAACACCAACAACACCAGCCATTGATGCCACTTGAGATTTTTTATTCTGTTGAGCATCGACGTTTCAATCGCCCGCGCGCTTCTGCCACTGAAAACGGAGCGTTCGCTTTTCTAGTTACAGCCTTTATCACGCAGGCACAAGCGCGAGGCGGAAGCCAGCCAAAGACCAATCGCCTTCGCCTTCGATTTCGTTGATGAAAGAGAAATCGCCCCGCGCGTTTGAGCCGACGCCGTAGCACGTCGCGTTGCCTTGCTCGTCACTATAGAAGCCGAGTTCGAGCGTCTCCGTCTCGCTCCATTCGGGATGAAAGATTGTGCCGACGAGATTGAAGACGACCGGCGGGCAAACGGTCGCGCGATAACCCGACGGCAACAGCCTGCGCGCTCGCCAGTCTTCATTCAAGACGCGTATAAATTCACGCAAGCTCAGATAGTTGTGCGCGTAGCGCGTGCCGTTCATCATCCCGGCCCGTCCCATGTAGGGCGCGAACGGGTCGGTCGTCGCGTCGTGGCCGTAAGCCGTGCCGTAGTACTGGCGATTGCCCGGCAGGTAACGCGGCTTCGCCGTCGTCTCAACTCCGATGATGCGCCCTTGATGTCGCTCGTGGCCCTTGACGAGTTGATGATGATAGCTCGGCCCGTGCTCACGCTCCTTCATGAAATCGCGCGGGGCCATCGGGTAGAGCCGCGCCATGTAAGCATCGTCGAGCGGCAGCGTTTCAGCCGAAGGGATGATGTGCCATTCGATGTTGAAGTGCGCGAGTCCGGCTTCGGCTTCCGTCGTCAACTCAAACTTCGCGCCTTCAGGCCCAGGCAGTTCCGCGTCCGTCTTCAAGTCAAAGAACTCGCGCAACCGTTCTGCTCTTTCGTCCAACGGGTCGTTCATATAAGATTCACCTTTCCCCCTGTGACACATTCGACACTCTAATAGATTTAATCGCAAGCTTCCTGTGACGCGCAGGCAGCCAAGCGTCGAATAGATTCATCTGCACTATTCCGACTCGCAGTCGCCGGTTGTAACTCATAAAAGTTTGTAACCGCAAGCGGCTGCGGCGCGTCTTCAAAGTAATACGGTTTAAATAAAGGGATACTTATGTCTTCTTCATTTCTCTCTCGCAGGACACACGCCGTCGCGCTCTCCGGCCTCGTGCTGGCGGGCGCGCTCTGCGGCGTTGGCTGCGGGCGTTCGGGGCCGAAGGCGGACGCCAAGGGAACGGCCAGAACGGAATCGGTGACGGCGACGACTGCCGACTCGGCTCCGGTCGTCGTCACGACTGCTGCCGCCGTGGCCCGCGAGGTTCCATCTTACATTCAAGCGACCGGCAGCCTGAGCGCTGACGAGACATCGGACGTGGCGCCGCAGGCTTCGGGTCAAGTCGTCGCAACGCCGGTCGGCGTCGGCGCGTTTGTGCGGCAGGGCGACGTGCTGGCCCGCATCAATGATAAGGACGCGCGGCTTCGACTCTTGCAAGCGCAGGCCGGAGTGCAGCAGGCGATTGCGGTCGTGAGGCAAGCGGAAGCACGCCTCGGCCTGCGACCCGGCGGCAACTTCGACGCCAGCGCTATTCCCGAAGTCCGCGAAGTGAACTCAAGTCTTGAGCAGGCGCAGGCGGAGTTGCGCCTGGCCGAAGCCAACGAGCGTCGCTATCGCGAACTCGTCGAGACGGGCGATGTGGCCGCCAGCGTTTACGACCAGTATCGCACCGCGCGCGACACGGCCCGCGCGCGTGTCAACGCCGCGCGTCAACAACTCGAAACCGCCATCAACACAGCGCGCCAGAGCAATCAAGCCATTCAGAGCGCGGAGGCTGCGGTCGAGACGGCGCGAGCGCAGGCGGCCATCGCGCAGAAGGCCGTGGCCGACACGGTTGTTCGCGCGCCCTACGCGGGCTACATCAGCAATCGTCCCATCGCCGTCGGCGAATATGTGACGCCCTCGTCCGTCGTGGCGACGCTGCTGCGCACCAACCCCATCAAGTTGCAGTTGCAGGTGCAGGAATCCGAAGCTCCGTACATCAGTTCCGGCATGGGCGTGTCGCTCGAAGTCGATGCTTATAAGGATAGAAAATTCGCGGGGCAAGTGACGGCTGTCAATCCTGCGATTGACCCCGTATCGCGCGCCGTGACGATTGAAGCGGCGATTGAAAATTCGGACAACGCGCTCCGCTCCGGCATGTTTGCCACCGCGCAGATTGTGCGCAAAGGCGGCAACCGCGCCGTCTTCGTCCCGCGCTCCGCGGTCTTCTCAGACCAGAACACGCAATCCTATCGCGTCTTCGTCATTCAAGGCGACACGGCGAAGTTGCGCGTCGTGCAGATTGGCGGGGAAGAGGGCGACACTGTGCAAATCCTGTCGGGCGTCAACGCCGACGAGATTGTGGCGACCAGCAATCTGCAACAGCTTTACGAAGGCGCGCGTGTGCGACAACAGTAAGTTCAAAGCCCGACATCCAACCTCCAAAGTCCAGGCGCAGTCTTCCGACTTTGAGCTTTGGACTTGAGGCTTTTGGCTCGGAGTTAAGTAATGCAAAAGTTAGCTGAAATTTGCGTGCGGCGTCCGGTCTTTGCGACCGTCATCATTCTTATCTTGACGGTCGTCGGCGGCTTCTCTTTCTTCACGCTCGGCGTTGACCGCTTTCCGAAGATTGACATTCCGACCGTCTCCGTCCAGACGACCAACACGGGCGCCGCTCCGCAAGAGATTGAGACGGAGATAACGGACATCATCGAAGGCGTGGTCAACACCGTTCCCGGCATTGACGAGATGCGCTCGTCGTCGTCGCAGGGACGCTCAACCGTCACCATCAACTTCAATCTCGAAAAAGACCCTGACCTCGCCACGCAGGAAGTGCGCGATAAAGTCAGCACGATTATCAATCGCCTGCCGGAGACAGCCGACCCGCCCGTCGTCAGAAAGTCAGACCCCGATTCGCAGCCCGTCCTCGTTTATGCCATCAGCGCGCCGCGCTCAAGCATCGAACTGACAGACCTCGTGACGAAGCAGATACAGGAGCGCATCGAGTCTGCCGACGGCGTTGGCGAAGTGGTGGTCTTCGGCGGGCGGGCGCGCGAAATTAAAATCTACGTTGACCCCGACCGCCTGCGCGCCTACAACCTCTCTGTGACGGAAGTGTCAAACGCCCTGCGCGCGCAGAATCTCGAACTGCCCGGCGGACGACTCGACGAAGGAGCGCGCACCGTCACGCTGCGAACGCTCTCGCGCGTCACCAAAGTAGAAGACTTCAACGACATCGTTATCACGACCAGGAACGGCTATCCCGTCAAGGTCAAGGACGTGGGCCGCGTCGAAGACAGCGGCGTTGACCCGCAATCGGCGGCTTCCTTGAACGGCGTGCCGTCCGTCTCGCTCGGCATCCGCAAGCAGTCCGGCGCGAACACCATCGCCGTCATCAACGGCGTCAAGCAACGCATGGCGGAGATTACGCCGCTCTTGCCGAAAGACCTGACGATAGCCGTCACGCGCGACCAGTCGGAGTTTATCGAAACCAGCTTGCACGCCATCGAAGAGCACCTGGTTATCGGCGGCTTGCTCGCCGCCTTGATTGTCTTCCTGTTCTTGTGGAATTTCCGCTCGACCATCATCGCGGCCCTCGCCATCCCGACTTCAATTATCTCAGCCTTCGCCATCATCGCGGCCCTCGGCTATTCGCTCAACCAGATGACGATGCTCGCGCTGACCTTGATGGTCGGCATCGTGATCGACGACGCCATCGTCGTCCTTGAGAACATCTATCGCTTCGTCGAAGAGAAAGGGATGCACCCGTATCAGGCGGCGATTGAAGGCACGAAGGAGATTGGCCTCGCCGTCATGGCGACGACGCTCTCCCTGCTCGCGGTCTTCATTCCGGTGGGCTTCATGTCGGGCATCGTAGGTCGCTTCATGTCTTCGTTCGGGTTGACTTCAGCCGCCGCGATTGCCGTCAGTCTCATCGTCTCGTTCACGCTGACGCCGATGCTCGCGGCGCGCTGGATTAAGCCGCCGAAGGAATCCATCACGCCCGAAGGCGTCCCCGCTATCGGCGCGGGCGACGGCGATGGCGACGACGACATGGCGCGCATGACGACGGATGAGATATTGGCTCAAGAGCGCGAGGCGAAGGCGCACACGTCATCGAAGGGCGGCCGTTTTTATCGTCCGATTGACCGTTCCTACATGTGGATGTTGAAGTGGTCGATGGCGCATCGTTGGGTCGTCGTCCTGCTCTGCGTCATCGTCATCGCTTCCATCATGCCGCTCTACAGAGTGGTCGGCTACAACTTCCTGCCCGACGAAGACGAGTCTGCTTTCCAGGTCAACCTGCGCGCTCCGCAAGGCACGAGCCTCGCCGCGACGCAAAGCATTCTTGAGCGCGTTGCGCGCGACGTGCGCGAGCAGATTCCCGGCGTCGAGAGCACGCTCGTCAACGCGGGCGGTGGCGGTGGCGGCGGCGGTTCGCCGAACGCAGGCTCCATCTCGGTCAGGCTCAAGCCGGTCGCGGAGCGCAAGTTTTCGCAGTCCGACTTGATTCAACAGACGCGCGACATGCTGCGCAAGAAGAAGTATCCGAAGGAGTATGTCATCACGGCTTCAGGCACGTCTTCCATCGGCGCGAGCATCGGCGGCGGCGGTCGCGGCGGCTCGTCGCTCGGCTTATACTTGAGCGGCCCAGACATTCAAAAGCTCTACGAGTATTCCAACAAGCTGGTCGAGCGCATCAAGAAGGATGATAACTTT
>JAWVFT010000116.1:0-67293 GCA_033855775.1 Blastocatellia bacterium
TCGGGCCAAACCGTCTCTTCAAAAACAACGGCAACGGTACTTTTACGGATGTCACGGGGGCAGCAGGTGTGGGCGATCCACGCTGGTCAACGGGCGCTGCCTTCGTAGATTACGATAATGACGGCAAGCTTGATCTTTTCGTCGCCAACTACGTGGAGTTCGATGTCACGCGGCTGCCTGAGTTCGGTAAGGACAAGACCTGCCAGTATAAAGGAATCCCAGTCCAGTGTGGGCCCAGAGGCATGCCCGGCGCGGGCGATTCGCTTTATCACAACAACGGAGATGGAACGTTCACGGAGGTCTCGAAAAAGGCCGGAGTGGATGACGCGAACGGCTACTTCGGAATGGGCGTTATTTGCAGCGACTTTGACGAAGACGGCTTTACGGATATTTATGTGGCGGACGACTCGTCGCCGAATTTCTTCTACCATAACAAAGGCGACGGAACGTTCAAAGAGATAGGCTTTACCTCCGGCACTGCCGTCAACGAGAATGGCAGCGAGCAGGGAAGCATGGGCGTCACGGTCGGCGATTACGACCATGATGGGCGGCTCGACATCTTTGTGACCAATTTCGTTGATGAATACAACACGCTCTATCACGGCGAAGGCCGACTGAACTTCGCGGACATTTCACATGCCGCCAAAGTCGCGGCGGTAAGTTATCCTTACGTCGGATGGGGCACCAAATTCTTCGACTACGACAACGATGGCTGGATAGACCTGTTCATCGCCAATGGCCACGTTTACCCGCAGCTCGAAAACTATCGCCAGCGCAAGCTGGTGCATAAAAATAATCGCGATGGAACATTCACGGAAGTAGCCGAACAACTCGGCGCTCCGCTCGTGGAAAAGCGCGCGAGTCGCGGCGTCGCCTTCGGAGATATAGATAACGACGGCGATGTTGATCTGGTGATCGCAGACCTGGACGGCCCTGCGCAACTGCTGCGCAATGACGGCGGAAACCTTAATAGCTCAGTGCTGATTAAAACGGTCGGCACGAAGAGTAATCGCGATGGAATCGGAGCGCGGGTTAAAATCGTCTCCGGCGATTTGACGCAAATGGACGAGGTGCGCAGCGGTGGAAGCTACATCTCGCAAAGCGATCTGAGGCTGCACTTCGGCCTTGAGAAACGAACGAAGATTGACCTGATAGAGATTCGCTGGCCGAGCGGCGCGGTTGATAGAATCATGAACGCGAAGCCGAATCGCGCGCTCACGATTAAAGAAGGTCAGGGCATCGTCGCGCAGAATGATTATAAAATGATGCCTCGCCGCTAGAGCAGGAAACTCTTGAGATTAGAACAGGCCAAAGCTGTGCACACCGTTCCGCGGAAATCCGCCGTCCGCCTTTGCGTGATTACCCTCGCGCTTCTCTGCCCTCTTCTTGCTCCGGCGGGCGCGTCGGCGCAAGGCAATGATAATGATAGCGCCAAACAATTGGAACGCGCGGCGACGCTGATTGGCAGCAACCAACTGCCGGAGGCCGAGCGGCTCTTAAGTCAAGTTTTGAAAGCCGCGCCCGAAGAGGCTACGGCGCTCAATCTGCTCGGCGCGATTCGCGCCAAGCAGGGCAGATTGGACGAGGCCGAAACTCTCTTCTCGCGCGCCGTTCGCAGTGACGCTTCGATGACGGGCGCGCACATGAATCTGGCCCACCTCTACCTGCTCAAGAGAGAGCCGGAGAAGACGGCTTCGGAATTAAGAGAAGTGTTGCGCCTTGAGCCTGACAACGCGGAAGCCGGTTACAGGCTCGCATGGTTGCTGCTCTCGCAAGACCGCGTTGACGAGTGCATCAACTTTGTCGAGAAGTTGAAAGGCTCGCAGCAGCTTTCAGCCCCCTTGCTCGGCGTGCTCGGCGAGGCGCGCTTGAAGAAAGGGGAAAGGACGGCGGGCGTCTCGGCCCTTAAAAGGGCTATCGAACTCAGTCCAGATGTTCCGTCATATCACTTCGTCCTGGGCATCGCTTGGCTCAAAGCTCCGCCCGACCTACAGGAGGCCGAACAATCATTCCGCCAGTTCCTCAAGCTCCAACCCGACGATGCGCAAGGGCAACTGCATCTGGGCTACGTGCTGCTCAAAGAGAAGCAGTACGCGGAGGCTCGCGCGCTGCTTGAAAGAAGTCTTCAGAAAAGCTCCGCGACGCCGGAAGCTTTTTATTATCTTGGCTTGATAGCGCAGGGACAGAACGAAGACGAGCGAGCGATAGGACTCTTTGAAAAGTCGATTCAACTTGCGCCCTCGTTCGCTTATGTTCACATTGCTCTCGGCGCGACCTACTTGAAGTTGAAGAACTACACGCGCGCACAACAGGCGCTCGAAACAGGAGTGAAGCTGAGTCCCGAAGATTCAAAGGCCCACTACAACCTCGCCATGCTTTACGCGCGGCTGAAAAATCCGCAGCGCGCTCAGGAAGAGATGCGCATCGTCGAAAAGCTGAAAACGGAAGGCAAGGCGCAGGAAGGCGAGGGCGACATTCAAGCCCCGCCGACGCCTCGCTAAAGCTGCTTCAAGCCAGCGCTGATGCTCCGGCTCACCATCGCCGCAGAAACGAAAGAACGCGAGCCGGACGACGAAGAGACTTGGACGCCTTCATTCATGTTT
The DNA here is from genome assembly GCA_033855775.1 of Blastocatellia bacterium. Classification (GTDB taxonomy): domain Bacteria; phylum Acidobacteriota; class Blastocatellia; order Pyrinomonadales; family Pyrinomonadaceae; genus DASVTR01. The sequence continues at coordinate 2,604 of JAWVFT010000116.1, forward strand.
ATGAAAGATAAATTGGTCGTTCCCTTTTTAGCCTTCGTTCTCATTCTTATCCTGCCGTTCGACAATCGCGCTGGGCAATCGAGCGTGGATGGTCAACGGGTCGTCCTCTTCGAGGAAGTGCCGGCGCAGGCGAGCGGAATCAGTTGGAGTCACAATAACGCTCACACGCCTGAGCGTTTCCTGCCGGAGACGGTCGGTGCGGGTTGCGCTTTCTTCGACTACGACTCGGACGGATGGATGGATATTTACCTCGTCAACAGCGGAGCGTCAGATTTCTACACGCCCGCTGCTCCGCTCAGAAACGCTCTCTATCGCAATAACCGCGACGGGACTTTTACAGATGTGACGGACAAGGCAGGCGTGGCCGGAGGCCGTTTCGGGATGGGCGTGGCCGCCGGAGATTACGACGCGGACGGCCTCATGGATATTTACGTCACCAACTACGGGCCGGACATCCTGTATCACAACAACGGCAACGGGACGTTTACGGACGTGACAGAGAAGGCCGGGATAGTCGTCCCCGGCTGGTCAACCTGCGCCGTCTGGTTCGACTACGATGGAGACGGTCGCCTCGACCTCTTCGTCTCAAGCTTCGTTCACTTCGACAAATCGCAGCACCGCCTCTGCGTTGACAGGAACGCGACGCAGAACTACTACTGCATCCCGCGCATCTTCAAACCGAGGCCGAGTTATCTCTTCCACAATCAAGGGAACGGCACGTTCATTGATGTCAGCGCGGACTCCGGCATCGCCGCATCGCCGGGCAAGTCGTTCGGCGCGGTCGCCACCGATGTCAATAATGACGGCCTGATGGATTTGTTCGTCGCCAACGACACGATGCCCAACTTCCTCTTCATCAATCGTGGTCGTGGCAAGTTTGAGGAGACGGGGCTTGAAGCGGGCGTGGCCTACGGCGAGGCCGGGACGCCGCGCTCCGGCATGGGCGTGGACGCTTCAGACTTTGACAATGATGGCTGGCAAGACCTCTTCGTCGCCAACATAGATCAGGAGTTCTTCAGCCTCTATCGCAATCAGAAAGATTTGACATTCATAGATGAGCCGGGAGAGATTGCGCCCGCGACGCAACTTCTTTCCGGCTGGGGGCTGAAGTTCTTCGATTACGATTTGGACGGCGACGCAGACCTGCTCTTAGCCAACGGCCACCCGGACGATATGGTCGAGATGAAGTCGGCGCGCGTGAAATACAAAGAGCCGCTCTTCCTGTTCGAGAACACAGGGAAAGGTTTCCGAAACGTGAGCCAGCAATCGGGCGCTGTCTTCAGTAGAAACTTTCCGGCGCGCGGGATGGCAATCGGCGATTACGACAACGACGGAGATTTGGATGTGCTCGTCTCGAATAACGGCGAGGCTCCGCTCCTGCTCCGAAACGAAGGCGGCAATCGCAACCACTGGCTCGGCCTCCAACTCGTCTCAACAAAGAGCAATCCGGCGGCGGTCGGCGCGATCATTACGTGGCAGGCGGGCGGGGTCAAACGGAGTCGTTTGAAGACTGGCGGCGGAAGCTATCTCGCCTCGCACGACCCACGCGAGACGCTCGGCTTAGGCACGGCGGCGAAGGCCGAAATGGTCGAGATTCGCTGGCCGAGTGGCATCATAGATAAGCTCTCAAACCTGCCCGTCAATGCTTACATCAAGGTAGTCGAAGGACAGGGCATTAAGAAGTGACGGGTGATGGGTGATAAGTGATAGGTAATAAGAGAAACCCGCTTGCTTTTTCCTATCACCTATCACCCACCACTTATCACTGCTTGCCTATCACCTATCACCTATCACTGTTTATTTCCGGGCGGCGCGGCCAGAGTCTTGACATGCGCTCTCCACTCGGCGGGCGTCATCTCTTTGAGTCGCGGCAACTCGGAGGCCGCGATAACGAGTTGGCGCATGCTCGGAATGACGGCGAACTCAAGCGCGCCCTTTGGCTTTGCTGCATTCTCGATAACTGCCAGTTTGGCCTTGCGCCACTCGGCGGGAGGCGTCAGCCCGCGCGAGAGATAGGAAAGAGCTTCCAAGCCTATCGTCCCCAAATCGGATAACTCTGCGGCGAGCGGCCTCACCTCATGCAAGGCCGGAGACTTATCTATTAATACTTCTAACTCAGGGCTGGCGTTGCGCCAACGGGTCATGATGTCGCGGGCTTGTTCCGCTCGCGCCTCGAAGCGTGGAGCATCCGAGAGCAGCGCGTCAACCGCAAGGCTCAAGCGGCGGGCGGCCTCGCTGTCCGGGCGGGCTGCATCAATCAGGCCGGTGAGTGGCGAGAGCATAGTTTGCGGTCGCTGCTGATAACGCCTGTACTCCTTGACCGGCTCGACGACGGAAACGAGAATCTGAAGTGGCCCTGTGTCTCGCCCGCCAGTCAGTCGCCTGAGCATGACGCCCTGAAATCTTTCGTGCATCAGCCCCAGTTCTTCGAGTTGCACGCTGACCACACTGAGCCGCCGGTACATGTCTTCAACATCCGTCACGTCGCGCGGCGACCAGAGCCTTTCGGCGATGGCGGCGGTGCGCGGCCAGATACGCGAGTCTATGGTTTCGGGGCTGACCCACTCGCTCCACATCGTCGCCTCGCCGCCGAGAATGCGCGCGGCCTCATCACTGTTGAGCGTGCTGCCGGCGGGGAGCGGGTCGGTCGCGTAGTGCTGCGAGGCGGGGAAGCTGAGGTCAATGTAGAAGCCGCTTGAGAGGACGCCTTTGTAACCTTTGCGCGCCGCCTCGGCCAGAGCTTCCGTGCCTCGCCATGAGTGGATGACGACTTCTTTCGGCAGGTCGGGCTGAAAAATCTCGTCCCAACCCATCATAATCTTGCCGTGCTTTTTAAGAATTTGCAGCACATGCTGGTTGAAGTAAGTCTGTAGCGCGTGATGGTCCTTGATTCCCTTCTCTTTCATGAAGGCTTGAATCCGCGGATTTCTATCCCACTGCTTGCCCTCGTTCTCGTCGCCGCCGATGTGCATATAAGCGTCTGGAAAGAGCGCGGCCATCTCGCCGAGGAAAGCGTCCAGAAATTTGTAGACTTCCTCGCGCGTCGGGTCGAGCGCGGGCTCGAAGATTCCGGCCTTGCGCTCGATGGTGTACGGCCCAGGCGCACTGCCGAGTTCGGGATAGCCGACGAGCCAGGCGGTGGCGTGACCCGGCATGTCAAATTCAGGCACGACCCGTATGCCACGCTCGCGCGCGTAAGCGATAATCTCGCGGGCTTGCGTCTGCGTGTAGAAGTTTCCATCAGAGCCTAGCTGATGAAGCCTTGGAAACTTCTTGCTCTCGATACGGAAGCCTTGGTCTTCGGTCAGGTGCCAGTGCAGGACGTTGAGCTTGACGGCGGCCATCGCGTCTAGGTTGCGCTTCAAGACTTCGATTGGCTGGAAGTGTCGCGCCACGTCAATCAGGAGGCCGCGCCAGGGGAAGCGCGGTCTGTCTTGAATGCTGACGGACGGGATAAAGTAGCCGTCGCGGTCGCTGTCGAGGAGTTGCAGGAAAGTCTCAAGGCCGCGCAGGACGCCGATTGTCGTCGGAGCCTTGAGCGTAGCTTGCCGCTCTGAAACTTCAAGCGTGTAGGATTCATCTTCTTCGACCGAAGGCACAGCCTTGCCCGGCCCTCCCGATTCAACCAGGAGAGTCGCTGAAGTCTCATCATTGGCCAGCCCACGCGGCAATTCCATGACGGTGCGCCCTTCGATGCGCCGCAAGAACCTGTCTACTCCGGCCTGAAGACGCGCGTCCGGCTGGCCCCTTGAGGCGACGCTGAAAGATTTGTTGAGGGGAAGCCTGCCGGGATTGAATCGCACAGAGGCAGGCACGGGCATCAGGTTGCGCCGCAGGGCGACCAGACTCGGATTGCCAGTGCTCTGAGCAGAGGCATTGATGGCACAAAACAGGGACAGAATAAATGGAAGGCATGTCCTCGCTCTCATATGTTCCTCGAAGAAGGGTCAGCAGGCTTGGGTCTTTATGGCCTTAGAAAGGCTGAGAGTTTCGCCGATGAGCCAACTCATGCGGCGTAACTTACGGTGTCATACTTGAGGTTACCGAACCACCCGCTGTAAAAGCTAACGTAGACAGTCAGCGCGGCTCAAAGACAACTGAAATCGAGCTATAACCTGCGGACGTGCGCCGCCCGTCGCCCACGCCCACATACAGCAAACTAACGTTTAGCAAGACTGACGTTTTTATATGAAGAGACAGGTGTGAACTCGCTCAAGATTGGCATCAGCGGAGTGCGCGGCGTGGTGGGGGAAACCTTCACGCCGGAACTGTCGGTGGCCCTCGCGCAGTCCTTCGGCACATATCTGGACTCGGGGCGCATTCTCGTCTGCCGCGACACGCGCTCTTCGGGGCCGATGGTTCAAGCGGCGGTCGTCTCAGGGCTGCTCGCCGCCGGTTGTGAAGTCATTGACCTGGATGTATGCCCGACGCCGAGCCTTCAACTCGCCGTCTCATGGCTCGCGGCTGAGGGCGGCATCTCAATCACGGCGGGCCACAATCCAGAGCCTTGGAATGCGCTGAAGTTTGTGCGCGGCGACGGCCTCTATTTGAACTCGACGCAGGCCGACGAACTGCTGGACATTTTCCATCAAGGCGAGTTCGCCAAGGCCACCTGGGAGCGCATCCGCAGCAAGGTTGAGCGCGCGAACGCAGTCTCCCATCATCTCGAAATTCTCTCCCGCGCCTTTGACGTTGAAGCCATCAAGGCACGCCGGTTAACGGTCGCCGTGGACTGCTGCAATAGTTCCTGCTCGCTGCTCTCCCCGCGCTGGCTCAAGGCCCTCGGCTGCGACGTGCTGGCGGTCAACGACGACCCGACGCTTCCCTTCCCGCACGCGCCCGAGCCGGGGCCGCAGACGATGACGCAACTGCGCGCCGTGGTTCTGGCGGGACGCGCGCACGTCGGCTTCGCGCACGACGCGGACGGCGAGCGGCTTGGGATTGTGACAGAAACCGGCGAGATGCTGTCCGAGGAGGCAACGCTCTGTATTGCGGCGGAGATTCAATTGCGGCGGGAGGTCGGCGCGGTCGTGACGAACATTTCGACCAGCATGGCAATTGAGCGCGTGGCGGCGCGGCGCGGCGCGTCTGTCTTGCGCACGCCCGTCGGGCAGGCGTTCATCTCCGAGGCGATGGTCGAAGCGAGGGCTGTCGTCGGCGGCGAGGGGAGCGGCGGCGTGATTGTCCCGCGCGTGCAGTGGACGCACGACAGCGCGGCAGCAATCGGCCTCATCCTCGAACACATGGCGCAGACTAACGAGTCCATCTCCGAGTTGGCCGCTGCGCTTCCGCGCTTTCAGATGCTCAAGCACAACATGGCGGTTGAACCTGACCGCATCCACTCGCTCTTGCAGCGGATGCACGAAGAGTTGGAGAGGGAAAAGCTCGACTATGACGAGACAGACGGAATCAAGGTTTCGTGGCCCGACGGATGGGCGCACGTGCGTGTCTCGAACACGGAATCCATCATCCGCATCATCGCGGAGGCCGAGACAGCGCCGCGCGCGCACGAACTGCTCAACTGGGCGCGCGACCGCGTTGTTAAGTGACCCCAAGTTGAGTGCTGAAACGCGCTCACAGAGAGCAGAAGATAAGCAGCACAATCATCGGAGTAAGCAACACTGTGATTAAGAAATTTCTTTTGGCTCTCATCCTAACGCCCGCCGCATTCATGAACGCCGGCCTCCCGACTGAAGGTGATGTTAAGGCCGTCAAGGTCGTTGAAGTTCCCGGCTACAGCGAGGGCGCCGTCGTTGACGCGGATGGCGCGGTTTACATCTCGGATGTTTACCACGGCATCATCTATCGTATCGGCGCTGACGGCGAGGCAAAGAAGTGGGCTGAGACGGGCGCGCCCAACGGCCACAAGATTCTGCCCGACGGCACGCACCTCGTCTGCGACGGCAGCCAGCACGCTGTCCTGCGCCTCGACGCCGACGGCAAGCTTCTTGAAAGGGCTGCTTCCGAATATGACGGCAAGCCTCTGCGCGCGCCCAACGATTTGACGCTTGACCCGAAGGGCGGATTTTATTTCACAGACCCCGGCGGCTCGAACCTACAGAACCCCATCGGCACAGTTCATTACGTTGACGCGCGGGGCAAGACTCATCTCGTGGCTGAAGGGTTGGCGTTTCCCAATGGCATCGCCCTTCGACCGGACGGAAAGACGCTGCTCGTCGGAGAGAGCAACCACAACCGCATCTTGAGCTACGACATTATCGCGCCCGGCAAGTTGGGACGGATGCGCGTCTTCGCGAATCTCCCCTTGAAGGAGGGCGAGCAGATAGCGAACGAGCCCGACGGCATCTGCCTGGACCGCGCAGGCAATCTCTACATCGCGCACTACGGCATGCGACAGGTGCAGGTCTTAAGCCCCGAAGGAAAACTCCTGCGCAGGTACGAGGCGGGCAATCTAACCACGAGCAACGTCGCCTTCGGCGGCCCCCGCATGAATCAACTCTACGTCACAGGCGCGCTCGGCGAAGAGAAGACCACCAAAGGCGCGCTCTTTCGCCTCGACCTGAAAGGCGTGAAGGGACTCAGGATTCTGAGGAAGGAAGAAAGGAAGTGATAGGTGATAGGTGATAAGAACCGTTCGCTCCTCTTATCACCTATCACTTATCACCGATTTCATGCGAGCGATACCGACTCTCAAAATCAGCATCTCGGGCGTGCGTGGCGTCGTCGGCGAGTCGTTGACGCCAGGGCTGCTGGTGCGCTTCGCGCAGGCGTTCGGGACATACACGGGGCCGGGCCTCATCGTCATCGGGCGCGACACACGCACGTCCGGCGAGATGGTGCGGCAAGCGGTCGTGGCTGGCCTGCTCTCAAGCGGATGTCACGTGGTTGATTTGGACATCTGCCCCGTCCCGACTGTGCAACTGCTGGTGCGCGAGCGTCGTGCGCGCGGCGGCATCTGCATCACGGCCAGCCACAATCCGGCTGAGTGGAACGCCTTGAAATTCATCAACTCCGCCGGACTCTTCCTCGCCGACGCGCAGGCCCGGCAACTTCTGGACATTTATCATCAGGGCGAATACAGGAAGGTCGCGGGCGCGGAGATGCGCTCTGTCGAGCCATTAGCCGGGGCGATTGATCTGCACATCAAGACCATACTGGATGCGCTCGGCCCATTGCCCCTTGAGTCGCAGCGCGCGCGTAAGCTTCGCGTGGCGGTTGACTCGTGCAACGGGGCAGGCTCTATCGTCGCTCCGCGTCTGCTTGAAGCGCTCGGCGTCGAGGTCGTTCCGCTGAACGTTAACCCTGATGGTCTTTTCCCGCGCGGCGCGGAGCCGGTCGAGGAGAATCTCGGCGCGTTGTCTAAGGCGGTGCGCGAGCACGGTTGCGATGTAGGGTTCGCGCAGGACATGGATGCCGACCGGCTGGCGATTGTCTCGGAGCTAGGGCAGGCGGTTGGCGAAGAATACACGCTGGCGCTCGCGGCGCGGTATGTGTTGAGCCATGAGCGCGGGGCCGTCGTGGCTAACCTTTCAACGACGAGCGCGCTCGACGCGGTGGCCGCGCGTTTCGACTGCCCTATTTATCGCTCGAAGATTGGCGAGGCTAATGTGGCGGAAGAGATGTTGCGGCGAGGCGCAGTCATTGGCGGCGAGGGCAACGGCGGCGTCATCTACCCGCGCATCAACTTCGCGCGCGACAGCCTTGTCGGCATGGCGCTCGTCCTGCACCTGCTCGCCGAGACGAATCAAACAGTCTCGCAGTTAATCAATGAGTTGCCGCGCAGCTTCATGATTAAGGAGAAGCTGGCCTGCCGCTCAGACAAAATTCGCGCGGTGTTGAGAATGGTCAGGGATGAGTATGCACGATGGCCCATGGATTTGCGCGACGGCGTTAAAGTGACGACGCGCGACGGCTGGTTCCTCGTGCGTGGCTCGAACACCGAACCCATTATCCGCATCGTCGCGGAGGCCGATGACCAAAGCAGCGCGCAGAGCATGATGGAAGACGTGAGGGAACGGGTGCGCGCCTGCTTAGACGCTTGAAGGCGGCAGCTTTTTAACGGCTGTTAAAAATAAGTTGGAGTGAAACGATGGAGGAGTTGAGCGCGGAGCGTGGAGGAACGCAGGTGGCGGGCCGCATGGCCTCGCTCGACGTTTTGCGCGGGTTAACCATCGCCGCGATGATTCTCGTCAACAACCCCGGCTCATGGGAGGCGATTTATTCGCCGCTGGAACACGCCGCATGGCACGGCTGGACGCCGACCGACCTCATCTTTCCCTTCTTCCTCTTCATCGTCGGCGTCTCAATCACGCTCGCGCTCGGCCGGCGTGCCGAAAACACAGGCGGCCCGAAGCGCGACCTTTATCTGAAAATTATTCGACGCTCTCTCATCATCTTCGGGCTTGGACTCTTCCTCGCGGGCTTTCCCCGCTATGACCTCTCGACTTGGCGCATCCCCGGCGTCCTCCAGCGCATCGCTGTTTGTTATCTCATCGCCTCTGTGATTTTCTTAAACACGAAGTGGCGGACGCAGGCCATGATCGCAGTCTCACTCCTCCTGCTTTACTGGGCGGTGTCGGTCTTGATTCCTGTGCCCGGTTTCGGCGCGGGCGATTTGAGCATGGAGGGGAACCTCGCGGCCTATGTTGACCGCAAGTTGTTCGGGCAGCACACATGGAAACCGCTCTACGACCCGGAGGGAATATTGAGCACGCTGCCTGCGATTGCGACGACGCTCGCGGGTGTGCTCACGGGCCATTGGCTGCGGCTGCGCCGGTCGGAGCTTGAGCAAGTCGCAGGGATGTTCGTCGCGGGCGCGAGCCTTGTCATTGCCGGCTGGACGTGGGCCTTCTGGTTCCCCATCAACAAGGCTCTATGGACGAGTTCTTACGTCCTCCTGACGGCTGGCCTGGCTCTTCAACTACTTGCCATCTGCTTATGGCTCATTGACATTAAGCGTGTGCGACGATGGGCAAAGCCCTTCCTCATCTTCGGCACGAACGCGCTCGCCATCTATTTCCTCTCTGAACTTTTCTCGCGCATCATCTCGCTCGTCACGCTCACACGCGACGACGGCAGCGCCGTGGATTTTCAGACCCTCATCTACGAACGCCTGTTCGCCTCGTGGGCAACGCCCAAGAGCGCCTCGCTCCTCTTCGCCATCTGCATCGTGCTGCTCTGGTTCGGCGTAGCGGCTATTCTGTATCGCAAGCGAATTTTCATCAAAGTATGAAATACACTGGTCAGTTACGTTGCCCCCAAGTGGAAAAAAACGAGTGTCGCAAAATTGCTTACGAGAGAACTTATTCGGGCCTGAGCTTTCTATTTTTGCAGAGTGTCAGGCGAACGTCAGCGTATTTCGGAGCCGCGCTGCGACAGCCGCGGAGCACGTCACGGCCAGCGCGCTGACGAGAAACACCGAGCCCAGACCGAACCTACCAGCAACCAGCCCAAGCGCGGGGTTGGCGAGTCCCAGAGCCAGGTCTAGAAAAGCTGTATAGGCTCCCATGGCGAGGCCGCGACTTTCCGGCGGCGCGCGCCGCACAGCTTCCACGCCGAAGCCCGGATACACAAGCGAGTAGCCGAAGCCGGTGACGCCTGCGCCGAACAACGCCAGCCCCGACCATGGCGCTAGCCAAATCAGCGCCAGCCCAATCGCTTCAATCGGCGCGCAGACCAGCGCGACTCGGGCTCCGCCAATCCTGTCCGCCAGATGGCCGAAGAGCAAGCGCGCCACGACGAAGGCAGTCGCGAACACGGTCAGAGCGAGCCAAGCCATGCCCCACCCACGCTGCGCGAAGAGCAGCACGACGAACGTCGTAATCGCGCCGAAGCCGATACTGCTGAACGCCAGGCCGATGCCCGGAGCCCAAACGGCGCCGACCACACTGGAGAATGAGGGGCGGGCGTTGACCTGCGGGGCGACCGCACGGCGCGGCAAGACGAGCAGCAGCGTGGCGAGTGGGATCAGCGTCGTCGCGAGCGCGATGGCTGCGAATCCGTAAGCGGCGTACAGCGCTGAGCCGGACGGCGCGCCCACAGCGAACGCGACGTACATCGCCGTCCCCACCCACGACATGACCTTCCCCGTGTTCTGTGGCCCTCCAAGCGCCAGCCCCCAACTGAGCGCCCCTGTGATGATGAAGCTCTCCGCCCCTCCGAGCGCCGCCCGGCCCACCAACAGGATTGTGACTGATGTAACGGGCGTGCCGGCGAAACGGAGCGACAGAAGGTAGAGGAGCCCTGCTGCCGCGGCGACCAGCAGGCCGGCGACGACTGCGCGCTTCCCGCCCCGGCTGTCGGCGTAACTACCCGACCAGAACCTTGAGAGCAGGGACGCGGTGAACTGCGCGCCGGCGACGATGCCGACCACGAAAGCGCCGAGGCCCAAGCCTTCGTGCACGTGAAGCGGAAGCGCCGGCATCGCCAGACCGATGACGAGGAAGGCTACAAAGACCGCCGCCATGATGGGCAGCAGCGCCGCCACAACAGAAGGCGCCGCCGCCGGATGGGAAGCGTTAGCGGAAATAGTCAACCCTTGAATGTTACCCGACATAGTTAACTCTTAAATGATGAAACACACGGTCAAAGCATAGCCATCCGGCGGCTCGCAAACTATTCAGATCTCGGGCGAAGAAAGGGGCTTTACCACCCCAGACTGAAGCCACCCATGCCGACCTCCGGCATCCAGCGCTGGCCGCCTCTACAAGCCGGTCAGTTGGGACGTTTCTCAAAGACATCCTTGCGATACTGCTCGTCGCTGACCTTCTCCATCCATTCGACGTTCTTACCATCAAGCATCTCCTGAATGGCAATATGCGACATCCCCGTCGTTGACGTGGCGCCGTGCCAGTGCCGCTCATTCGGCGGACACCAGATGACATCGCCGGGACGTATCTCGACCTTTGGCCCGCCCTCGCTCTGCACCCATCCGCAGCCTTGAGTGACGAGCAGCGTCTGTCCGAGCGGATGCCAATGCCAAGCCGATCTGGCTCCCGGCTCGAAGGTGACGAGGGCGCAACTCATGCGAGCCGGCTCAGGTGTCTGAAATAGCGGGTCGATGCGAACATTGCCGGTGAAGTATTCCTCCGGCCCCTTGCCGGAAGGTTGTGAGCCACCTCTTTTGACTTCCATCTTCTTTACTCCTTTACTCGATTATCTTGTTAGCGCCTGTCCCTCAGGGCTCGACCATGACTTTGATCGCCTCTCGCTCGTCCATCGCGCGGTAGCCGTCTGGCGCCTCGTCGAGGCCGACAACCCGGTCGAAGACCCGGCCCGGCTCAATCCTGCCTTCGAGAATATCGGGCAGAAGTTCCTTGATGTAGGCGCGCACAGGCGCAGGGCCGCCGCTCACGGTGACGTTGTTGTAGAACGCGGGCTGCGAGGCTGGCATCGTCTCGTCCTGCGGGACGCCGACGCGTCCGACCGCGCCACCGGGACGCGCGATGCTGATGGCTGTAAGCATCGACTGTTCGAGGCCGACGCATTCGAGGACGGAATGGACGCCGAAGCCTCCGGTCAATTCGCGCACTCGCTCAACCGCCTCGTCGCCCCGCTCGCTCACGACGTTTGTTGCGCCGAACTCTCTCGCGAGCGCTATCCGGTCTGGATGACGGCCCATGATGATGATCTGCTCTGCGCCGAGACGCCGCGCCGCGATAACGCCACAGAGGCCGACGGCGCCATCTCCGACAACGGCCACCGTCTTGCCGGGGCCGACCTTTGCGGCGATGGCCGCGTGATGGCCCGTGCCCATCACGTCTGAAAGGGTGAGGAGCGATGGCATCAGCGCGTCGTCACGGCCTACAGGCAGGACGAAGAGCGTCCCGTCCGCTAAGGGAACGCGCACCGCTTCGGCCTGCGCTCCCGCTATCTCCTCGTTGCCGAAGAACCCGCCGTGGACGCATGACGTGTGTAGTCCTTCGTGGCAGAAGGCGCAGGAGCCATCAGAGAACGCGAACGGCATGACGACGAGTTCGCCAGCTTTGACGACGCGAACGTCCGAGCCGACCGATTCGACGACGCCGATGGCCTCGTGTCCCATGACGCGGCCCGTCTCGCTCTGTTCCATCGACTTGTAGGGCCAGAGATCGCTGCCGCAGATGCAAGCGCGCGTGACGCGAACAACCGCGTCCGTCGGCTCAACCAAACTGGCGTCGGGGACGTTCTCGATACGAACGTCGCCTGCTCCAAACATTACTGTTGCACGCATGATTATCTACCTCCTGTTATCGCCCGCGCGATTCAAAACGGTTCGTACCCCGGCTTCTTGTAGAGCCTTTCAAAGTTCGGAAGGATCTCGGGGTTGTAGACCTTCTCCATCCAATCCTGTGGTTTCACTTCTTCTATCGCCACCGAGACCGACTCTTCTTTGTAATCAAGAATGGTCGTAACGTCTTTGACGATCTGTTCGGACAATTGGGTCTTCTGCTCCTCTGATTTTCCCGGCCAGACCTTCACGATGATGTGCGGCATAACTCCCTCTTATTCCGCGGCCTCCGCAAACACTTTCCTCGCGATGCCGATTGCGGTGCTGGCCGGCGGCCAGCCTGCGTAGAAAGCGAGGTGCGTGATGAGTTCTATCAGCTCATCCTTCGTGACGCCGTTCTCAAGCGCTCTGCCGAGATGGAATGGCAGTTCGTTCGTGCGATACATCGCGACGAGAGTCGCCACGGTGACGAGACTCCGGTCACGCTTGGAGAGTCCGGGTCGTTCCCAAACGTCGCCGAAGAGAACTTTATCGGTGTATTCGCCGAGCGCAGGGGCGATGTCAGAATAAGGATTGCGCTTAGGTGTTTGTTCGTCTGCCACGATTATCTCCTTTATGTTTTCTGGCCGGTCGCCTCACCGGCCCGTCAACTGTTCATGAAATTCAGGATACCGAGCCCCTTCGACCTTAATACTTGAGGAGGCGCTTTCGATGGCGCGTAGATCTTCCGGCGTCAGTTCGACGTCCGCTGCTCCAATGTTTTCTTCGAGGCGATGCAGCTTCGTTGTGCCCGGAATCGGCGCTATCCAGGGCTTCTTTGCGAGCAGCCATGCGAGCGCGATCTGAGCAGGCGTCGCCTTCTTTTGCTCCGCGAATCTGTTGAGCAGATCGACCAAAGCTTGATTCGCCTTACGATTCTCCGGGTTAAAGCGTGGGACTGTGCTGCGGAAGTCGGAGCTATCAAAGGTAGTGTTCTCGTCGATCTTCCCCGTGAGGAAGCCCTTGCCGAGGGGGCTGAATGGGACGAACCCGATGCCGAGTTCCTCAAGTGTCGGCAGCACTTCTTCTTCAGGCTGCCTCCACCAGAGCGAGTACTCGCTCTGGAGCGCCGTCACGGGCTGAACGGCGTGCGCGCGGCGAATGGTTTGCGCCCCCGCTTCGGAAAGGCCGAAGCGCTTGACCTTGCCTTCCTGAATCAATTCCTTCACCGCTCCCGCCACGTCTTCGATTGGAACGTTCGGGTCAACGCGATGCTGATAGTAAAGGTCAATCGTCTCGACTTGCAGACGTTTGAGAGAGCCTTCGACCGACTCCTTGATATGCTTGGGCCGGCTATCCAGAGCGCTCCAGCGCGCCTCATCCGGTGTCGCAGGCGCCCACCCGAACTTGGTTGCGATCACTACCTGCCCGCGGAACGGAGCAAGGGCTTCACCCACGAGTTCTTCGTTTGCGAACGGGCCGTACACTTCGGCGGTATCAAAGAAGGTGACGCCGCGTTCCACAGCCGCGCGGAGAAGCGAGATCATCTCCTGCTTGTCTTTGGGCGGGCCGTAAGACCAGCTCATGCCCATGCAGCCGAGCCCGATGGCTGATACTTCGACGCTGCTCTTTCCGAGTTTGCGCTTCTGCATTTTCGAATTCCTCACTCTTCGTTAAAAGGTAAAGCTAATTTACTCCGCGCTGGCGCAGCCGTCGCAGGTATTCTTGCTCTACCTGTCGCGATATTGCTTGAAACAACGGATCGGAATACAGAAGAACAATGCTCGTGAATCATCGCAGAAACGTGCGCGATTCCTACTGAAAGGATGGGTTTTTATGAAATACGCAGCTAATGGGGAGGTCAACGCTGCCGACGGTAGTCGCTTGGGGAAAGGCTGGTCTCTCTGCGGAAGAGTTGTGCGAAGTGGCTAGGATTGGAGTATCCCACCTCCAGGGCAACATCCACTACGCTCATCTTCGTCTCGCGCAGCAGTTGTCGCGCTTTATTCATTCGCAAATTAATCTGATGGCGCGAAGGTGAGACTCCCATGGCGCTCTTGAAGAGGCGCTGAAAGTGAAACTTGCTCAACCCGACTTGAGCCGCCAGATCCTCAAGGCTGAAGTCTTCACTGATATGTTCGGCCATCCAGTCCGTTATCTGCCGGAGCTTATAGCCGGGGAGTGAGGGACTGGCGCTACGCGACTCCTCGTTTGTTTCCCCGTAATCTCGGGCGAGGTGGATGGCAAGCATCTGTGCGAGACCTTGCACGAAAAGAGGGCTCGCCTCCTGGCGCATCAACTCATCGCGTAATTGTTCCATCAACAAATTCAAAGCAGCATCGGTGAACGCTGAAAGGTCTCGCAGTTGTGCATGAGCAGCGTCCGTTCCGAAGACCTCCTCCAGGGCGCGCTGAAGGAGCGGCAACTCAACGAAGACCAGCATGGTTTCAAAGGGCTCCGGGGTCATCGCCCTCCAGCGGACATCGTAGGGAGCGCCTCCAGAGGTGAGAAAGAAAGAGCCTTTCTTTATCCGATGAGTGACCCATGGCTGTTCGTTCTCCCGCTCCTGAAAATCCACTTCGCCCGATGTAGTCCACGCGAGGAACGATTCGCTGACTGAAGGAAGTTGCAACGTGCCGACTGTAGGCGGGAGCGCGACGATCCATGCTTTGATGTCGCTCCAAGCTTCGCCGCGACTCTCGAACAGGCATTTCCCGCCGACGTAGCGTTCGAAGGCTTCGGCGGATGTTGTCTCAGGAATCGACATTTAAGACATATTAGTGCAGGGAGCGCTTCAAAACAAAAAGGAAACGTTATATCGTTAATGAGAGACAACGACTCCGGCATCTCTTTGCAAATCTCGCCGCAGTTCAAAGCGAGTGAAAGTTGGATTAGATGAAGCTTCGTGTCAGCGCATGCTTGTTCCTGCTCGCGTTCATCTGCGCGACGGCCTTCGCGCCGGCGCAAAGCTCGACTCGTCAAGAGAGCAAGGTGAGGCAGGAGTTCGAGCAAGTTCTAAAAGGCTCCGGCGCGCGGTCATCAATCAGCTTGATGACATCAGGGACGGAGAGTTTGCATCTCGCACGACAGCCGGGCAAACGCGAAGAGCCTTTGAAAATACCCACCTGTCAATTGAAGAGTGACCCGGCTGCTTACAATCACAAGCTAATCGAGGTGACAGGATTTATTTCGCACGGCTTCGAGGACTTCACGCTCTCCGACCCGCAGTGTCCGTCATGGCCCGGCGTGTGGCTTGAGTACGGCGGAAAGGCCGCGTCCGGCACGATGTATTGCTGCGGGGTGGCGGCTGACCGCAGCCGCCCGAAACCGCTCAGGGTCGAGACGATAAACATTCCGCTGGTTGATGACGAGCGATTCCGCGCATTCGATAAGCTGCTTCAGGGTCGCCCCGATTCGGTCGTGCATGCGACTATCGTCGGGCGATTCTTTGCCGGGCAACAGATGAAATATCCGAATGGCGTCGCTTGGGGCGGCTACGGGCATATGGGCTGCTGTAGCCTGCTCGCAATTCAGCAGGTCGTCTCCGTTGACCCGCACGACCGTGAAGACCTGGATTACGGCGCGTCGGCAGACCAGCCGAAACTTGATAAAGAGGGATGCGGCTATAAATTCCTGACGCCTCTGGAATCCTCCGGCTATCTGATTGAAGCACAGCGTAAGGCCGACGCAGGCGAGCGAGCGTGGGCTTTCAGTAACCCGCAGAGAGTCGCCACAGAGGCTCTGGCCCGGCTCCTTAATATTGAAGAGAAATCCATCAACGAGTTAAAAGAAACTCGCAAGGCGCAAGGGCGTGTTGTTTACCAGTGGAAGCTTAAGGAGAAAGAAGCCAGCTACATGATTGTCGTCGGTCGCCCCTATCTGCTCTCCTTCTACGCGAAAGACCCGAAGCTGGTCGCATGGGTAATCATGGCGGCGTACGAGTCGTCGTGCGGCGAAGGCAATTCCGTCACGCGCGTCCGTTAAGGACGGCTGCGGGCAGGAGTTGACTTTAAGATTTAGAGAATCGAATGTGGCGAAAGATAAGCGACGATAAGCAGGATGAAGATAAGCGTATCTTCAACTACGGATGTTCCATAATCCGGGAATCGTTCCGCGCCTGTCCGTGGTCGGTCTTCGCTCATATCCCCAGATGCCGTCCAGTCGCTCCGTTCCAGTCGTCTTGTCGAGCCCCTCCGAAACCATGCGGAAGGCTTCGACCGCTCCGGGGACGACAAGAATGTGGCCGTTGTCATCGCGGGTCATCTGCCAGCGAAACTCATGAAAGGTTCCCAGTTCAATCATCCCTTCCCGCAAGAGACGATACAGGCCGCGAAGCCTGTAGATGACCGCTAAGAGACCGCAGGTGGTGAAGTACGAGTAGGGAGGAATGCGCGATAGAGCAAGGCGCAGTTCCTCCTCGCTCTCAGCGCGCATGATTTTCCCGGTCAAATCCTCGTCGCTATTGCGCGCCGTAGAGATCATCGCGTGCGGGCGCAAATCAATGAATCCCCTATCGCAGATATGGAAGTCGCGGAACTCTTCGTGGGAGCATGGATTTTCGCTTTTGTTGTGTGTCTCGTGGAACCACCTGTCCACCGTATCGGTGTCGCTCAAGAGTAGATTGAGAGGCGCGACAAAGTAACCGCTTTTCATGAAGGACTCGCGCCCGCGGTTGAAGATGAGCGGCGAACCCAGGGAAGGAATCATCCAGACGGCTGAGAGAGCCGCCTTGAAAACCATCTGGATAGCTTTGTCCCGATTCGGAAACAGGCCGCGATGGATTGGAGAACGAAGCGCCATCAAGTCGTCCGAGTTGTCGGCAGCAACGAGCGTCGCAAGGTCTTCCGCGATGGTCGTGAAGTTCCAGCTTTCAATATCTTCAAAGGTCAGAGGGCGCGAGCGCTCGACAAAGAATCTGGCGGCGTCAAAGTGCGCCGGGTCAACGTAAGGGTCAAGGGAATCCAGATCGAGCGTGCGCAGCCTGTGAAGAAGAATAAGAAGCGCGAGGGTGTGAAGCTCTCCCTGATGCTTGGACGAGCCTAGGTCCTGCAAGGCCATCGGCTCTAAGCCGCTCAGTTGCATCTGCATCAACGCAGGCTGCCTCAAGAAGTCGAATATCTGGCGGGAGTTGTCCGTCTCCGCATAGTAGCAGACGCCGCCGGGGAACCATGGAACGTCCGGGTCATCTCCGAAAAGGCCGACGCTGGCGAGGACGTGGCCCAACTCGCTGGCCGACGCGACTCGCATCGTGCGATAGAGAGCCTCTGCGTTCGCCACACTGAAGAATCCGTTCTCTCCGCTGCGGAGCGCGTAGCCCGGCCTCAACTCCGCGCCTCGATCGAACTGCGCGGGGCGATGATTCGGATGCGTCAGATGGACTGTCACAGGCTGATGAATGTTCACAAACTGCCGCGCCGGAGCGGCGTGGCCTGCCTTTCGACTCGCTTTAGCGTCCGCGGGCAAGGTTTTTTTAGAGCCGGGAAACAACTCGCGCGGAAAATCGAAGAGCATCTTTGCGACCTGAAAATGCAGTGGGATGCGTTCGCGTATGCGAACCTCATCAATGCCAATGGCCGCCGCCGTGACCAGCGTCTTAATGCCCGCCTCGGCGTACATCTGCGTCAACTCTTCCGCGAAGCGATGCTTGTGCAACAGGGCTTCATCCTGAGCCGCATGAGCAAACCCAAGCCGAATCGTTTTCTTCGGCCCTTCGTCAGAGTGGACTTCATCGTACATCCCGCCGACGCCCGTGGTATGCGCGACGATAAGATTATCGGCCAGCGAGTTCTGAACGTGAACCAAGTCGTCGCGCAGAGCTTGGCCGAAGCAGTGTTTCAGGGATTCAAGCTCCGCCGCTGGCGCATCGTTGACATATTTGGAAACGAGGTCGAGCGCGCCATGATGATAGGCGATGAGAGTCGGAATCGGTATGCCTATGACAACCGAACGATAGGGCTTGCCGGACGAGGCCGGAAGAAACTTGTCAGCGTAGTTTTTTAGAAACTGGCTCAGCGGTCGCGCCGAGTTCAGGGCCGCGGCGAGAACCTGCACGGAGCTTTCATTCGGCAGGTTGAGTTTTAAACGAAGAGCTTCAAGAGCGCCGCGAACAGCTTCGGGTCGCTCTTCGTCCGCCAGATTAAGAGCCCTTTGCAGTTCCGCTAAGAAGGCGACATTGAAGCGCTCAAGCGCGACGAACGCGCCGTAGTGAGTGATATAGCCGGAACGAATCGGCGTCGGCTTATTCTCAGGGCCATGGATGGATTCGAACGCGCGAAACAGCCGCCTTGTGAATGCCCGAATATCATCTTCCCTGTGGCCGGTGGCCAGCAGGACAGGCACGTCGTCAGGCTCAGGAGCCTCGATAGCGAACATCTCACCATAGACGGACAACATCTGAAGCAGAGCCGCCCCGCCCACGGCCCCCGTGCCGCCGATGAAAGCATGAGCGGCCTTGTAGTGCGCATGACGGCGCGCAGCATCCAGAATAACTGGCCCAAGCCGTCGTCTTTTATACATGTCCTCCCCCGGCAATCGAGTTCGGCAGTCTCAGCCTCAAACCAACTCGCTAAGGCAGCCGATTAACGTGGCCCCTCTGCTCTTCCACCATCAAGAATCGCGTGCGCTTTCATTCTACTTCATTAGTGAAGCCCCGATACGCTATCGCAAAATTCAAGGAAGTGAAGCAACGACAAGGCTCCGGGCCGCCAGCGAGATGCGATAAGGATGATGATAATGCGTGTCAATTCTAGGCTGGCAACTGTAGTCTTCCGATGACAGATTTGTCAATATATTAAACCACTCGAAGGAGGCCATGTGGCGGGCCTTGCGCGGGCCGGGTCATGTCCGATTCCGGGCGGGCCGCGCGCCGACAAAACTCTTGCTAATCCGGGTTGTCGTTTCAGCGGATTATCCGGCTGTTAGTCTGCGCAGAGCGAGGGGAAATATTGATTGCGTGAGTTGAGTTTCTCAAAGCTTGATGGACGGGCTATCGAGGGAGAGTCAAACAAGCAACTCGATTTTGAGTCGCTCCAAAACCTCGCTGATGGGATTGGCTACGCCGTAGCCTTCGATTCGCGGCGGCTTGACGGCGGCTTGATTGAGTCCCGCAGCGGCCTCAAGGTTAGACACAGCGCGCGGCGATTCGGAAGCCTCCGACATCCCGGCAAAAATCAGACCGATGGCATGCTGTTTCGCGTCAACCAGAAGCGAGCCGCTGTCTCCTTTGGCAACAAATTTCGGATACTGCGGCGCAGACGGCTCGACCAACAATTGGTTCTCGAAAAAGGCCGCCTGCCCTGTGCGGTCATAGCGAATCCAAATATCCAGATAGATAGAGAAGATGCGGCCCTCGGTGTAACCAGTGGTTCGCCCGGACTTGCGCGCGGGTTCGCCGATTTCAACGTCCCGCTTGCAGACATAACCCTTGACCGCGCCAATCAACGGGATGACTGGTTTGTGTCGCTGCGGCCCCCAGAGTTTGGCGATGGCGGCGTCGATGTGGTTGGGGTCTGTGATGTCGCGCTCAAACTTCAACGTGGAAAAGTTGACCAGCGCGCCTATCGGCCTGTTGCTTGAAGTCTCGCCCGGGCTCGGCTGCATGATTAAATCGCCTTCATCAACTGTCGGCTTTCGCAGGTCTGCGAAGACGTGCGAGTTGCTGAGCAGATGAACTTCCCTGCGGCGCGGCAATCTGCTTTTGCGCGAACAAAAATAGCCGATGGTTCCGCTCTGGCCCGTCAGGTTCGCGTTCGCCCCGCTGATGCCGCCGACTATCACTTCCTGCCGCTCGCGCATGCCGCTCGCATACTGTTCCAAAGGCGCAGGCGAACTTAAACTTGCTTCCGACAAAAAGCCTGCCACGGGCATCTCTATCAGGACGAGAGGAACGCCGCCGTAGTTATCCGGCAACGTCGCCGGCCCGGAGCCTGCCCACAACTCTTCATTCGCGGCATTGATAAAGACCTGAAGGCAGTATCGGTTGCCGCCAATCATTCCAATGCCGACAGCGTGTATATTCCCACGGCTGCCCGGTCGCAGGTATCTCGCGCTCAACTCATGTTTGAGCTTGATGATTCGTTTGAGCGCGCCGTAGTTGTTGGCGGGCCGCGACGGACGCCTTAAGGCCAGAGCGCGCCTGTAACGACGCGCCAAAAACCAAGCCAGCCACGCAAGCGCCAACGCTGCGACGACCCAGGTTATCTCGTCGTAGTAGTAATAGAAGATTGTCCCGCCGTTGCCATCCGAACGGGACAAAATCGGGTGACTGCCGATGACGAGAATGAGCATGTTTCGCTCAGAGTTCATCTATGGATGAAAAGTCCGAAGCAATCGGATGACAGAACTGTTTCTGGTTGATGGAGCCGCCGCTCGCGGCTTGGCCGCCGCCATCTTCGATGACCGGGATGAGGTCAAAGCGAGCGCCGCTTGGGCTGGAAAGATAGCCGTAGTAATCGGCCATGTCGCTGTAGACGGCGTTCTCGCTGTAGTCCATGTTTTTGATTTCGATTCTGAACGGAAGACCCTCGACGCGTTGCAGCGTTCGCGTCTCTTCCTTGTCGCCGATGCGAATGGTGAAGCTGACGGCGGCGCCTTCTATCTTGACGCCGATGGTTTCCGCCACGTTGCCGAAGACCTCCGGCGGCGGCGCCTCCCCGTTCGCGCTTGTCTCCACCTTTTCAAAGAACATCTCCGTGTCCAGCTTGTGCGTGTAGAACAAACCGTTGCCGATATATATTTTCGTCAACGGATGGCGTTCTTCAGTGACGGGGCTGAGAGCCAGGTCGTCGTGCAAAGCGCTCAGGTTGACGACCCAACGAAAATCATTAACGTCGGCGGAATCAAGCCTGTCGAAATCTCCGCTTTGATAAATTTCAAAGCCCTCGATGGCGGGCGCGCCCACAGCTTTGATTTCAATCTGCACATCTTCCTTCTGAAGCTTGTGATAGGCGGCGACATCTTGATAGACGATGATGTCATGCTCGCCGCCGTCCTGATAGACGGGCTGTTGAATCTTGATGCTGAGCAAATGTTTATCGTCACGAATGGCGGCGATTTCGCCACGCCCGCGCTCGTCGTTGAAGCAGATGATGCCGAGGCCGGTGAAGCGGACAAGCGCGGTCGCGGAACTTTCATTGATGGACATAACGTTCTCCTAAGCTTGGTTTAAAAAGAGCTTTCAGATGAGAGTGCATTTCGAGCGATAAACGTAACGCCCTTTAATGAAGAGGCGCGTTAGCTGCACAGCCACACGCCGCCGATTTTCATGCAGGCGTATTTCTTCACCTTCAGGACGGGCGCAACCTGCGCGGTCGCCTCGTTCGGTTTGACGCGCCATACATATCTGGCCGTGACGGAGCCAGCCATGCAGCCCTTAGCGAAGACAATCTGATAGTCGGCGGACGCTAACTCGGCCTCTCTGTTATCGGCGCCCGCGGGCGCATTGCTTTGCCGCCAACGCTCGCCGAATCTTCTGATGATGCTCTGCCTTTCGCGGCTCTGGTCGGCCTCGGAACAAGTCGGAACAAGCGATGTAATCGAAGGGAGCGTCGGCGATAGTGTCACCACTGGCGGATACGTTGTCGTCGTGGTTGTCGTTGTCGTTGTCGTCGTGTCCGGCGGCGGCGTGCTTGTTTTTACGGGCGTCGGTGTCGTCGTCGGTTTCGGTGTAGCGGTCGGCTTCGGCTTCGCTGTGGGAGAAGACTTGATCGGGGCGCGCGGAGGGGTTGAGCCCTTGGCTACGGCTGGCGGTGTCGCCGGTGTTGAAGGTTCGTCCAGAGCATCTTCCTGCGGCGTCAGTTCCAGATAAATCAAGCTATTGACGACCGCCACGCACACGACCATGACTACGACCAACAGCGTCGCCGCTCTCAACACGACGCGCCGCCTTTTTAGTTTGCGCTGCTGTCTCTTGAGCGCAGACGCTTTCTCTTCAATGACACGCGCGCCTTCGTTCCAACGCTCGCTGCGCGGGTCTACGTCCGCCAGCGGCGCTCCGTCAGCGAGGCAGAAGGCCAGCAGGTTGTCCGCGTAGTAGTCGCCGCATTGTGGGCAGAAGCGCATCATTTCAGTAGTTGGCGTAGCCGCCGAAGAGCGAGAACGCGGCCCAGTAAAAGGGAGCCTTCGTCTTCTCGTTGCTCAACACTTCAAGCTGCGCCCGCCGCAAGCTCTCGGCGGACGGCAACCGTTGTTCCGTGCGGTTGCGATGAAAGGCAATCATCAAATCTTTCGTCGGTTCGGAGTCAACCTTCCACTGCGTAGCGACGACGAGCGGCGCTCCCAGAGCCAGAAAAGCGCGGGCGATGCCGATGGCTCCCTCGCTTTTGTCGTAACGCTCGAACCCTGTTTCGCAGGCTGACAGCACGACCAGCTTCGCCTTCGGCAGCTTGTACGCGCCGAGTTCGGATGTGCGAAGCTTGCCGCCCGCGAAGAGCAGTTTTGAATTGCCCGGCAGTTGCCGGTTGGCGACAAAGTGTCCGGCGAAATGAATCACTTCCACGGAGGCAAAGTCGCGCAGGAACTTCTCCTTGGTGGCATCGCCGCCGAGCAACTCAAGCGGCTTCTGGTAATCAACGGCGATGGCTTTGGCTTCGGCTTCGGCGTCACGCAAGTCTGCCAGATTCGGATTCTCCTCGCGGTCAAAATCAGGATTGCCGACGCTCAGCAAGCTCTCTTCGCCGCTGCGTTCTTTGCCCCGCGCATTCTCCGTCGCCAGCGCCAGCACGGAAGAACTGGGCGCGTAGAACAAGGCGAACTCTTCGAGCAGATACTTGCCCGCGGGCGAGACGAGCGAAGCGAATGCGAGTTGATGCAAAGATTTGTCTGGAACGACGCAAAGCTGTTTGGCGCCGTCGAGGTCTGGCGGAATCAAAATCTCAGACAACTCTCTTCCGGCTTGCCTGACTGCGGCCTCCGGCCCTTTCCCGATAACGGATGCTTGATAAGCGTCTATCTTCTGTTCCAGCGCGGCGGCTGTGATTGGCTTCAAGACCAAATCGAAGCGCGTCTTCGAAACGACCCAAATCGCCAGCCTGTCAGGCAGCACGGCATACTGCAAGAGTTGCGCTTGCTCCGGCATGCGCGATTGTATTTCCGGCAGCGAAAGCGAACGTGCCACCGAAGCGAAATCCTTTTCGACTTCGGCAATCGGCTTGCCGGATTCGACAAACTCCAACAACGAACGCGACCGCGACGCCTCGACAAACTCGAAAGCGCGTTGGCTGTCATGCGCTTCGATGGCATTGATTGTCGCGGCGTCAAAAACGTCCTGCTCGTTGGCGAAGAACGCCTGCCGCGAGTCGTCTTCGCGGATGGTCGCGCGATATTCTTCTGACAGGGCCAGGACCGTTTTCAACTCTGCGGCAAAATCATCTGGCCATTTCAGTTGCTCGAAACAGAAGAGCTTGCCCTTGTGAATCTGATACGAGCTAACTGTAAACTCAGGGAGACGACTGTATAGCTCAAGGGCTTTGTCGTAATCCGTCAAAGCCGCGTCGCAATCTTTCATCTCTCTTTTCACGCCCGCCAGCAGCAGATAGATTTCAGCGATTATTTGCGTGTTCTCCGGGCTGGCCTTGCGCTGAAGCGCGATTTGCTTTGATTCGTCGGCATACTTTAAAGCGGCTTCGAAGTCTCCCTTGGCCAGCGCCGCGTTCGCCACGTTGCGCAAATTCTGATTGACGCGAAGGCTGGCGGGCGAGTCTTCTTCTCTGGCAATGTCCAGAGCCTCTTTGGAAAAGCTCAATGAGGTCGCAAAGAGTTTCAGCTTGAGAGACAAATCCGCGAGCGTTCCCTTGTCACGCCAGAACTGGCTCTGGTCCTGATAGTAAAGGTCTTTGCCGGGAAGCATCTTGCTCGCATAAGCCAGAGCAGGCTCAAGCTCTCCGAGGTCTGAGTAATAAGACGCAAGAGCTTCGCCAACGTGCTGAACTTCGAAAGCATTGCTTCCGGCTTCGGCCAGTCGCAACGCGGTTTTGTAATTCCTGCTCATTTGTGAAAAAGCATTCTGGCGATAGTCGCTAACTCCGAGCCAGTAATGCGCCGTCGGAATCAGGAGGTTGAATTTCCTGCTGCTGGCGTTTGCGATAATCGCCGTCAATCGTTGACGACTCTCCGCGACTTTGGCGACTTCGGGCAAGAGTTGGGCTGCCCAAATCTCTGCGATGGCGGCTTCGGCTGCGTCGCCGAGTTGCGCGAAGAGGTCTCTGCTCTTTTCAAACTCTCGTATCGCCTTCGCGTAATCGTCCGCTATGGAATGCAGCGCGCCGACGAAAATATCCTTCGCCTGCAACAGTCGCTCCGTCTTATCCGCGCCGACGTTCGCGTAGAACCCGGCTAACTCAGAAAAAAAAACTCGGAGTTTTGCGCTTGCTCAAAGCTGCCGATGAAGGACATGGCCGCGCTGCTCTCATTGGCTTCGGCCTCGTCGCCGCGCTGCTTCGCCAAGAGATAACGCCGCGAGAGTTGAAGCGGCACAACGGTTCCCGTCAACTTGCCTTTCGTCTCGTTATGAATCTTTCGCGCGCGAGCTTCGTCTTGATTGCGATAAGCGGCCAGAAAATCCTGCAAGACCTGCTCATCCTTCTTGAAGAGACGCGCTTGCTCTTTGTCCAGGCGGGCGAGGTTCCGGCGCGCTTCGTCCGCCCATGGCGAAGACGAATCCTTTTGCAAGTAGAGCGTCCAGGCTTCCTTCGCCTGTCGCGGCGATGCCAGTTCCTGTAAGGCCAGAGCTTTATTAAAAAGAGCTTCCAGCAGATTGCCGTCGAGGTCCGTCGCCTTCGTGAACTCTTCCAGGGCGTGAGCCAACTCTTCGAGCTTCTTCTCCGGGGCGGAGGCTTTCGCCAACTCAAAATGGGCCGCGCCCAAATCGTTATGAAGCTTCGCGCTCTTATCCGCGAGCTTCAACGCGCTCTCGAATTCCTTGATGGCGTCCGCGGGCTTCTGCTGCGTGAGATAGAAGACGCCGAGCGCGTCATGCGTCTGCGCGTTCGGACTCTTTTCCTTGGCCTCGATTAGATTAATTTCGATGCGCCGCAAACGGCTCGCCTCGCGGGCTTCAGGCCCGCCGCGCAGTTGCGACACGGGTGCGTAGTCAAACTCGGAAAGGCGCGTTTCGGTCGGGCGCGACTGCCGGTACATAGAGCGCAGTTCGGCGAGTTCGTCACGGCTCTCTCTGCTGCCGAAGTAGATGACCGACGCGAGCACGGCAACCAGCAGAACGGCAAACGCAGCGGCATACTTCGGCTGGCGAAAGAAGGCTTTGAGCGAAGCGAAGAACGACGACGACGGCGTGGCTTCCGCTTCATCAGCATTCTCTGCGAGCACGGCGTTTTCGGCCAGAGCCTTTTCTCTCAAAGCCTGCGTCAGTTGCAGCTTAAAGCGTCTGTCGGGATTCTCCGCGAGCGTCGCTTGCAGGCTGGCCGCGTCCGCTTCGTCCAGATGACGGAGGACGTAATCGTTGATGATGCCGTCTTCCGCGAGGGCGACCTGCGAGCAGAACTCCTCGTCGGTGAACAACAGTTCCTCAATCCCTTCGAGCGTCGTCTCATCCGAAACCCGCCCCAGGAGATACTCGCGGACTGTCTTCTCGCTCTTTAAAGATTCGCCCATTATTATCGCCGTCCAATGGATGTGCCTTTGACGGGTGTTTTGTAACGGTCAACTCATGCATTCCCGAACGCAAATCTTCAGCTTCTGCTTGATGCGCATCACGCGCATGCGCAGAGCCGTCTGCGTCATTTCAAGTTTCTCGGAGATGCGGCGATGCAGTTCAATCTTCGCCAGCTTGACCTCAGAAAAATAATCCAGAATCAGGCTCCGGCTTTCAGGGGAAAGTTCCGCTAGGCATTTGTCCAAACACTCGCCGGAGAAACTCTGCTCGGCGGGAACGGTCGCGGCGATGGTCACTTCGTCAATGTCCAGATGAGCGCGCTCTTTCCGCAACGATTCACGATAGACATTCTTGGCCACGCCGTAACAATAAGCGAGCTTGTTTTCAATCTGCTCGTCGGAGAGTTTGAGCATCACGCGGTTGATGGTTTCGTCCGCCAGTTCGTCGGAGAAACGACAGCGGCGCAGCGCGAAAAAAGTGCAGAGCCGAAAGCGCAGGCGTTCATACTCTTCTCCGGCGCTGTCGCCTTGAGGACTCAGCCACGCGAGGAAGTTCGCAAACTTTTCGCGCGTCACTTCTTTGTTGACCTTAGTTTCCGGCACTGGCAGATAGTCCCGATTCGAGCCGTCAGGAAATTCGGCGATAGCATACCGCAATCATAAAAAGATAGACAGTTATTTAACAGCCCAAGCCGTTGAAGGCTTGGGCTGTTCGGTTGGCGAAGCTGTGGCTTCCGTTGACCGACGGCAAAGGCTCTGTTCACTTCTGTGGTCGAAGTCCCAGACCGTCTCTCACTGCGCCGCTCTTCAGTTCGGCGTCATTCTCGAACTTGATTTTGCTACATGAAGAGCAACCGTTGAACTGGGGCGTAGAACCGGGCGGAACGGCTTGGGCGATTCCGTCTATGCCGGCGGCGGTCAGGCTGCCCACCAAGTTGAAGCCGGTGATGACGCCGCCAATATCGTCAACTCTGACGGTCAAACAATTCCGGCCCGGTCGCAGCAACTTGACCAGCTTGTCGCCCGTGATTTTCCAAACCGCAGGCGGGCCGGCGAAGCCGCCTTTGCCGCCGCTGGTCGCCAACTGGTGCAGATTGTTGGGCGGGCCTAAAGAGCCGGGCGCGACGTTGAGGCCAAGATAGAAAAAGTCGTCGGACATCACCGAAACGTCCAGACTGCTTAGCTGGATAGCTTCTGGATTATCCCACAAGGCTTTCGTCATGCAAAAACATTTCTGATAGTAGTAAGGCCCCGCCACCAGAGCTTGCGAGCCGTTTGGAGAATAGCTAATCCACTGCGAGTCGGCCGGAGCCGCGTTCCACGCAGTAGGATGTTTGTTGATGACGTTGGCCGGGCGCGGCTCGGAAGTTCCAGTGATGGGGTCTTTAATGACCGACCAGAAAGCATCGCCCGGAACAAAGCCGATGGAATACTTCGTTTGAGTGTTGTGGTTAAAGCCTGTGTTGAGCGTGATGGTCTGCGTATCGAGCGGGGCGATGGCCGACTGTTTCGTCGTCAACGCCGCCGCCAGCATCGCCATGATTGCTAAAGCCAGGCATAGTTTGCGTGTCATTGTCTTTCTCTCCTTCGGAATAGATTTGCACGATGCCTTGCAGCGATTTCGTGCTTGCATCTATGTGTGACTATTCCCCGGAGAAACGTAACGCTGCCGCCGCGCGAGCTTCGGCATTCGTCCTGACGAGACACGAAAAAGCTATGCGAAGGCTACGCGTCGGCGGGCAGCATTTTCGTCACGTCCCTGTGCGCGAGCACGACGGCGGGCTCGCGTTGAAGAGCGGCGTGGTATCGTCTTTCAAACTCGCTGCCCGTCTCCGAAGGCTTGACGAGCGAGCACGCCTGCGCGAGCAGAGACTCCGCATCACTGTTCATTACAGGCTTGTCCGCGTCGAGCATCTCGTCTATCCGCACGATTAGCTCGGAGATGGAATGCAGCCATGCGAACTGTTCGTGATTGATGACGAGTTGCAGCAACTCTCCGCTTGAGACGTTTCCGTGCGCCTGCTCGTAGGCGGCGCGCTCCGTGTCGAGCAGCGTCTTGTGCAGGCGCAGCAAAGCGCGACGCAACTCGCGCACGCGCTGTAGCGTTGATTCCGTGGCCGGAATCTCTGTGTCATGTGAATCGTTCTTACTCATCGTTTTGAGCCTTCCGGTTTCTTCAATCGCCCGTCGCAAATACTCTTGACAGCGCAGAGCGATGGGAATAGAGTCCAACCCATTGACGCACTAGAAAATTCCATATGGGCGGCTTTCCCCCTTAGCCGCATGTTCCGAGCTTCCTTGATTGACTCTAACGATAGTTAGCCCGGCTGTCATGTGCGCTGCTGCTCGCCGCGCCGCAAATTAGAGCTTCCGCAACTCGTCCGGCACGACCCGCAAACGTCTTGCCCCCATTAACCGGGCCATGTTCTTTCCGCCATGCGATACGCCTGGCGCATAAATCGGTCGCTTCGCTGTTGACTGTCAGGCTGGCTTGCGCCTCAGCCGCAGCGAACCTTGCGCCAACTCTAACGTGACAACTACCCGTCCGAAAGTGAAGAGGAGAATTTGATATGCTTTACCAGCGCTTTGTCAAACGCCACTCCCGAAAGCTCATCGCCACAGCGCTCTTCGGCTTGATGAGCCTCATGATACTGGCAGGATTTCCCGCAGCGGCTGTCAACACTTCAGGCAAACAACCGCTCAAGAGCAGCACAGCATCGCAGGAGTCAAACTCGCTGTTGCTCGCCACGCCCTACCGCCAGACCAACCTCGTCTCCGACCTGCCCGGCGTCGCGCGCATCATAGACCCGCTGCTCATCAACCCCTGGGGCATCTCGATGACGGCGACGAGTCCCTTCTGGGTTGCCAATCAAGCCACTGGAACCGCCACGCTCTACGCGGGTGACGTGGCGGGCAGTCTCTTTACGAAAAACAGTCTGGTCGTCACCATTCCCGGCAGCGCCCCGACCGGAACGGTCGCCAACGGGACAGCCGATTTCGTCGTCACCAACGGCTCGGCCAGCGGAGCCGCGCGTTTCATCTTCGCTTCGCTGTCGGGCAACATCACGGGCTGGAATCCGAACGTCCCGGCGGCAGGCTCGACGCAGGCGCAAATCGCCGCCAGTCATCCCGGCCACGTCTACACGGGCCTTGCTCTTGCCAACAACGGCTCTGGAAACTTTCTCTATGCGGCGGATTTCGCCAACGGAGCGATTGACGTTTACGACAAGAACTACGCGCTTCAGCCCACCGCTTCGTTTCCCTTTGCAGACCCGACCATCCCGACGACTCCCGGCAACACATATCACCCGCATAACGTTCAAGCCATCGGTGGCTCGCTCTACGTCACCTACGCCAAGGTCGGGACGGACGGGCATGCTGAAAACGGGATGGGCAACGGCTTCGTCCGCAGGTTCAACGCCAACGGCGTGCGCGACCTGACGTTCGGCATTAACAACGGGCCGCTCGATGCCCCCTGGGGCGTCACGATAGCTCCGGCTTCCTTCGGCTCGTTCGGCAATGCCTTGCTCGTCGGCAATTTCTCCGACGAAGGCCACGTCAATGCTTTCAACGCTCTGACCGGAGCCTTCCTCGGCACGCTCAACGACGAGAGCGGCAACCCGATTTCGATTGACGAGTTGTGGGCCCTCACCTTCGGCAACGGCGGCAGCGGCGGCGACTCTTCGACGCTCTACTTCTCAGCCGGGATTGGCGAAGAAGGCCACGGCCTCTTCGGCTCGCTCAATGTCGTCAACACGCCTTCGCCCTCGCTCGTGCAGTTCAGCAGCAGCAGCTACCTCGTCAACGAAGGCACCGGCAGCATCTCCATCACGGTGACGCGCACCGGCGACGCTTCAGGCGCGGCCACCGTCAACTATGCGACCTTCGACGAATTTAAATCCGGTCATGCCAATCAGAAATCGGACTACCAGATTGCCGTCGGGACGCTCCGATTCAATCCCGGCGAAACCAGCAAGACCTTCAAGATTCTGCTCGAAGACGACTTTTATCAGGAGGGCGACGAAGAGGTTAATCTGATTCTGAGCAACCCGACGGGAGCGGGCCTCGGCTCGCCGAGCGTGGCCGACCTGACCATCGCCGAGAACGACACGGGGCCGTCGCCCACCAATCCGATTGACGACGCGCAGTTCTTCGTGCGCCAGCAATATCTGGACTTTCTCAATCGCGAGCCGGACGCCGGAGGTCTGGCTTACTGGACGGGCCAGATTACCGCTTGCGGAGCGAACACGGCCTGCGTCAATCGCCGTCGCCGTGAAGTCTCAGCGGCCTTCTTCGTCGAGCAGGAGTTTCAACAGACCGGCTTCTTCGTCGAGCGTTTCTTCAAAGCCGCTCTGGGAACGCGCATCAGCTATGAAGAGTTTGTTCTCGGTCGCAGCAAAGTGCAGGCCGGCCCCAACGCGGAAAACGGCAAGGAAGCCTTCGCCGAAGACTTCGTGCAGCGCAGCGACTTCATTCAAAAGTACGGGCCGACCGCCTCGAACGTCTGCCCGACCTTCGTTGACGCGCTCATCAACAACGTCCAGACGGGCTCCGGCGTCAACATGACGCCGCGCCGCAACGACCTGATTAACGAGTGCAACATCTACGTCAACGCCGGGCCGATTCAGCGCGCCAAGGTCATTCGCAAGCTGGTTGAATACCCGGAGTTTATCAACGCGGAGTTTAACCAATCCTTCGTGCTGGCCGAATACTTCGGCTATCTCAAGCGGACGCCCGACGTGGCAGGGTTCAATTTCTGGCTCAATCAATTGAACAGCATGAACCCGCCGAACTACATCGCCATGGTCTGCGCGTTCATCAACTCGCCGGAGTACCAGCAACGCTTCTACAGCGTTATCACGCACACGGATGCAGAGTGCGGCGTGCCGTAAAAGATCGCGCTCAAACTGAGCAACAAAGAATGCGGATTGAAAGACAGCTTGTCTTTCAATCCGCATTTCTCATTCTGCGCCAGCCATGCGCTCAGTCCGGCTCCTGCGCGGCGGCGCGCTCCAAGCGGGAGAGAAAATTTTCCACCTCTGCGCGCGAGCGCAACCGGATGACCTGTTTGTTTTCCGAATGCGCCTTGAGCCGTTCCAACACTTCCGGCCTCACCCTTGCGGGATAATCCCAAATCCAGCGCGTGAACTCCAGATTGAATTTCTCAGGACAATCACCGGCCATGTCCGGCCTGCTCCGCTTCCAGTAGCGCAGCAACCGCTTCATCACGCGCCACAGGCAAACAGAGCGCGGCAGGTCTAAGAAGATGGCCGTGTCGCAGGCCCGCAGCCTCGTCTCAAGCGTGCCTCCATAGTTGCCGTCCATAACCCAGGCCGCGCGCTTAACCAACTCTTCGACGGTCTTCACCCATTCGGCTTTCGGCGTCTCTATCCAGCCCGGCTGCCAGTAGAGAGAATCCAGATGTATAACTTCCGTCTTGAGGCTCGCGCCCAAACGTTTCGCAAACGTGGACTTGCCAGCCCCGCCTGAACCGATGACTAAAACCTTCTTCATCTCGCGTTGCTTGCCGAAATCAAAGCCCTGCGGCGTGTCTGCTTATGTCTCGATGGCGGTCGTCACCAGCCCCGCGATGTTGCCTTGCTCGTCGAGTCCGGCGATGTAGCAGCGTATCTCGACTTGGCCGACGCGAAACACCGTGACCTTGCGCAGCCGTTTGAGCGCCGCTAACATGCGCTGCAACTTTTCCCACTCGGCGACAACCTCCGGGTTGCTTGTGTCCGTGCCGCGACGCTCTGCGATGTCGTCTTCGCCGGGAAAAAAATCTTCGAGCGAGCATTGCTCTACGAGCCGCTCGGTCTGTGCGCCGAGTTCGTCAAGCAACTGCCGCGAGAGACCGAAGCGCTTCAAAAATCCTTCCGGCGTCAAATCATCTTCGCCCTCCGCGGGCAGCGAGAAGAACTTGTAAGGGTAATCCGACTCGCTCATGTAAGAGAGTCCGGCGGCGGCCTGTTCCAACTCTTCGCGCAAAGATAGTTGAGACTTCGACTCGCTTTCGCGCGAGCCGCACGCGCCCGCCCGCTCGTCATCCGCCGCGCTCGCTGCCGTCTGCTCAAAATCGCTTCCCTCAATCATGATGGTCAATCCTTTACGTCAGAACATTCTTGCGCCAACTCGTTGACGCGCCGCGCCCGTAGTTGACTATGAGCCTTTTTCAAATTATAGCTTAACCACAGAGGAAGCGTTGAAGGATGCGCGATGAAGAGCAAGGCT
Source organism: Blastocatellia bacterium (assembly GCA_033855775.1). Lineage (GTDB taxonomy): Bacteria > Acidobacteriota > Blastocatellia > Pyrinomonadales > Pyrinomonadaceae > DASVTR01. Next base: position 34,588 of record JAWVFT010000116.1, read on the forward strand.
TTCATCAGTCGTTGCGGCGTTTCCTCCCGCGCGCTTCGTCTCCTCTATGATTAGTGATGAAATAAATTTCAGGCAAGGATGATAATGATGAAAGCAATCTACACAGCCATCGTTTGTTTGCTCTTGACGACCGTTTGCGCGAGCGCGCAGGTTAAGCCGCCGCGCGAATCGGCGGTCGAACGCCTGCTGCGCTACGTGAAGATTGACACGCAATCGGCGGAAGACCAGACGACCGTGCCGAGCACGAAGAAGCAGTTTGAGTTGGCGAACCTGCTGATTAAGGAATTGAACGAACTCGGAGCGCAGGACGTTCGCGGCAGTGAGTATGCGATTGTCTACGCGACCATTCCCGGCAATCTGCCAGACAACTCGAAAGTCCCCGTCGTCGGCTTCATCGCCCACATGGACACGTCCGATGCCGTCTCCGGCACAGGCGTCAATCCCATCATTCATAAAAATTATCAGGGCGGCGACATCACTCTGCCCAACGACCGGACGCAGGTCATCACCGCCAAAGATAATCCTTACCTCAAGCAGTTAATCGGCGACGACATCATCACCGCCGACGGCACGACTCTGCTCGGCTCTGACGACAAGGCGGGCATCGCCGAAATCATGACGATGATTGACACGCTGCGCGAGAACCCGAACATCAAGCACGGCACAATCGCCGTCGCCTTCACGCCGGACGAAGAGGTCGGCGGCGGCATAGACAAGTTTGACGTGAAAGTCTTCGGCGCGCAGTTCGCTTACACTGTGGACGGCGAAGAGTTGGGCGAGATTAGCGAAGAGACCTGGAGCGCGCGCACGGCGACCGTCAGCTTCAAAGGCAAGAGCACGCACCCCGGCACGGCCAAAGGCATCATGATTAACGCGGCCTACGCCGTCGCCAACTATCTCTCGCGCTTTCCCAAAGAGATGCTGCCCGAAACGACCGAAGGGCGCGTCGGCTTCGTCCATCCATACGACGGCAGGATTGACGTTGAGGAATCAACGCTCAAGATTCTGCTCCGCGACTTTGACATGAGCGGCCTCGACGCCAAGGAAGCCCTGCTCAAAGAGATGGTCAAGCAGACGCAGGCGGAATTTCCCGCCGTCAAAATCAGCATCGAGGTCAAAGAGAATTACAAGAACATGAAAGAGGTCTTGAAGAACTATCCGCAACTAACGGAGAACGCGATGGAGGCGACGCGCCGCGCCGGACTCTCTCCCAAAATCCGTCCCATTCGCGGCGGCACAGACGGCTCCAACCTCACCTTTCGCGGCCTGCCCACGCCCAACCTCTTCACAGGCGGCATGAACTTCCACGGCAAGCTCGAATACAACTCCCGTCGCGGACTCGAAAAATCAACCGAGACGCTCATCAACCTCGTCCAGATTTTCGCCGGGAAAAAATAAAGCAAGTCCAAAGTCCAAGGTCCAAAGTCCAAGGTCAAGAATCATCATCTTGACCTTGGACTTCGTTCTGTAGACTTTGGACTTTGGACTTAGTTATAAAACCCGAACGGCTTGGCCTTCGACGAGGCGACCGGCTTGGAGGACGCGGGCGTAGAGGCGCGACCAGCCGGGATGTAGTTTCTGGGAGATGCGATTGAATGAGCCGTCCGTGAAGGAGGCGGCGATGGTCTTGCAGGGCGACGTGTAGGAGCTAATCTCGATTACCACTTCGTCGCCGAGGGCGAGGCGCGCGCCGGGTTCGAGCGCGAGCCAGTCGAGGCCCGCGACGGTGACGTTTTCGCCGATTGTGCCGGGAGCAATCGGGTGGCCTTCGGCTTGAAGACGGCGAATTAATTCGACCGCATAAAGACAGAGAGCGCGCTCCGGCCCGCCGTGTATAAAAGGCTTCGCCTGACGGTCGCCCGCCAGCCCCGTCCGCGTCAGCAGCGCTTCATCGACGGCAAGCTTCGGGACGCCGCCCTTAGAACAGTTAAGCTGAAAGATGTAGGCTTCGTCCATCGTCTCAGGTTTCTTCATTCTTAGACTCAAAGCGGCTGCTCGTTCATCGGCTCGCCCGTCATTTAACGACTTCGAAATCTATGGCCTGCGTCGCCGTCCGCTTTTCGCCTCCGGCCAAAGTGTCCGTGACGACGACTTGCAGGACGTATTCGCCGGGCGTCATCTCCGCGCCGAGCATCAGGCGTCCGCCCGTGGCGATAGCCGTTCCCTCATCATTCTCGTCAATCACGTCAACGGCCTTCGGCTCTCCGGCCCAGACTCTTTGCCCGTCGCGAAAGAGCATCGTTTGCGTTTGCAGCGAAGGGCTATCGGTCGCGCCTTCGTGTTGCGCGTTGAAGATGGTGTAGCGATATTCGAGGGCCAGCCCGCGTCTGAGGCGTCGGGCCTCCGGCCCCGGCTGGACGATGACCGAATCGGTCGTCGCTTCGGCGTCGCTAATCTTCGGCGGCCCCGACAGCAGGCCCGCCGTCGTGTCCACCTTGAGGCTCGCGCTCCCGGCCACGGCAGGATCAACGCCGCGCGCGAAGATGCCTGAGAGAGCCAGCTTCGCGCTCGTCAAATCCGGCGCTTCGATTAACTGTTGCGCAGAGCCAGTCCGCTCCGAAGCCGCGTCGCGCACGGCCACGCGCAACTGGTAAGAGCCAGCTTTTTTAACCGGCACATCAAACGCGTAGACGAGGCCGTTGCGGAGCAAGCGTTGCTGCGTCGCGCCCTTGACTTGAATCGCCTCGTGGCGCGCGACCTGCTCGATGACGCCGCCCCGTTCGTCAAACGTCATCGCCAGCACATCCATCAAGGCCGTCTGCCAGCCTTCCGCGTCCGGCTTGAACGTCAGGCTGTTGGCGTCAACGTGCAGCAGCGTGCGCAGGAAAGAGCCGCCCGGCGCTTCGTTGACGAAGAGCGTGGTCAGCCGCAAGTTGACGCCGCCCGATTGAAACGGCGCATTGATGGCCGCCATCAACTGTTCGTCGCGCGTGCGCGGAATTGTCGAAGCAGCGGCGGCGGCGCGCGGCTCGTCGCCGCCGTTCGAAAAGAAACCTTTGCGCGAACGCACGCTTAAGCCCGGTCGTTTGACGTTGATTCTGATTTTATGAAAACGGCTGCGCCCGCCCGCGTTCTTCTCGAACGTTCCTTCGGCGGGACGATAGCCGAGCAGGTAATAGCCAGCCGTGTCGTCGAGCACGCGTTGAAGACCGCTGTTGAGGTCTGTCGTGTTGTGAATGAGAAAGCCGCCCGTCTGCCGCGCGACGTACTCAAGACTGACCTGCGTTTGCCGCACCTTCAGGCTGCGATTGCTCATCAAGTTGTCGAGCGAGCCGGGCGAGTTTCCGGTTCCGAGAGCCTGCTTGCCGGTCGTGTCAGCCGCGAGGTTGTAGACGAGCAGCCCGCGCGGGTCGAGCGTGTAGATGACGGCCGAGACTTGATTGGCGAGGTCAAGCAGCTTGGCGAGTTGTTCCTGCGTGTTGACCGTGCGCTGGCGGCCATCGCTCAAGGCTATGTTTCTCAGTTCCATCTCTTCCAACTGCTGCTCGACGGCCTTGGCTGACGAGCCCGCGTCTTTCGCTTCGACGCCGCCCCCGCCCGGAGTCCGCAGCATACGCTCGTACTGCTCCAACTCGTTGCCCTTCAATCCGGGAAAGATGGTGAAGTTGTCGCTGAAGAGGACGACGGATTTGCGTCCCGGCAGTTGCTTCAATCCGCCGAGAATGAAGCTCAGGGCTTTGATGGAATCTTCGAGCGGCGCGCCGGGGCCGATGCCGTTGCCGGGAGACGGAATGCTCGGCGGGCTGCTGTTGGCGACGGGCAGATTCGGGCCTGACCTGGAGAGGTCGTTGTTCGAGCCCGTGCCGTAGCTGAAGGTGTCCTGCCCGGAACGCGCCAGCGGATTCCAGCGCACTTGCTCGACGGCCGCAAGGAGCGTTTTTTTGTCCGCGGTCAATTGCTGCGCCGCGCTGCTGCCGCCGCTGGTGTTGACGACCGCCGCGAGGTCGTTCGGGCGCAGTTGATCTTCGACAAATTTCTTCAAGGCGCGGCGGGTCGCAATCGCGCTCTCGGAGGTCAAGCCCAAATCGTCCACGACGAGCAGGATTGTCCTGTGCGTGTCCGTCGGCCTGACGCGCGCAGGGCGCACGCTCGCGTCCCGATTGCTCGCAGCCGCAGCAGCAGCGGAAGACGACTTCGGCGCGCTACCGCTGTTGGCTGTGTCCGTGGAGACGTAAGAGAAGTTGGTGATGGCTTGCGGGCGTTCGTCTTCGAGTATCTCAAATTCTTCGGGCCGCAGGTCTGTTACCTGCTTGCCGCTCTTGTCCATCACGACCGCATCCACCTGCACCAGATTCGTCGTAATCCGCACCACTTCATCGTCGTCCTGCTGCTGCGGCGCGGTGGCGGCGGCGGGCGCGTTCGTTTGCCCGAAGAGCGGCGCGGCGCACAACGAGAGAATCAGAGACAGCGCGATGAGAGATTCTTTCTTCAACTTAATTACCCTCTGCTTTCAAACTGCCGGAGACTGTCCGTTGTCGAGAGACGAGCAAACATTGTACACTGAATCGCGGCTCGAATAAGATTGCTTCGCTCTCTTTCGGGCCGTGAGGCCAGCCGAAGCAAGAGCGCTTGCGCCGTGGCTTTGCCGGCCACACGTCAACCGAATTTTCGACGCGCAGCTTTCATCCAAATTAGTCCGCTCAAGATTCCCGCGATGAACTTCCGCCGATGCCTGCTCAACACCTTGTCCGTCGCCGCCGCTCAGGGCTTCGCGCTCGCGGCCTTCACGCTGTCGCTGCTGTTGCTCCTGCCGCTCGCATCTTACGCGCAGGAGACAGCCGCGCGTCCCGCTCCCAAACCCGTCGCGCCGCCACTTGAGAGCCTGCTTAATCAAGCCGCCGAACGCACGCTTGAGTATACGAACGTCTTCAAGGATTTGATGGCCGAGGAACGGCAGACCGTTGAGCTTTACGACCCGAGCGGCCAACTCATGCGCCAGCGTCGCCTGCTCTCCGATTTCGTCGTCTATCAATCGCAACTGAAGAGCACGCTGATGGTCGAGTATCGCCATGTGCGCGAAGTTGACGGCGTGACCGTCGCAGATCAGGAGCAGCGCGCCATCAATCTCTTCGAGCGGCTGGTGAAGGTTGATTCGGTCAGCAAGGAGCTTGACCGCATTGACCGCGAAGGCTCGCGCTACGATTTGAGCTACAGCATCAAGGGCTACACGCTCAATCAGGGCATGGCTCTGCAAAGGGAAGTGCGCGAGGCTTTCGAGTTCAGGGAAACGGGGCGCGAGACGATAGACGGCCACGAAGTCGTCGTGCTCACCTACAGGCAAATTGCGCAGCACCCGCTGCTGAAGTTCAATCTCTCGCTGCCGAAAGCGAAGGCGGCACCGCTCTATCGTGGCCGCCTCTGGCTAGACGCCGCGACGGCCCAACTCTGGCGCGAGGAACGCGAAATCATTATCCGCCTGCCAAAGTTTATAGACCCGATTCCGGTCATCCGCTTCGAGTTTCAATACGCGCCGAGCAAGTTTAAGATTCTCACGCCGCAGCGCATCACGTTCAGCACCGTCGGCAGCATCAAAAAAGTCGAAGGCCACGCGCCGCTGCTCGCGCCCGGTGGCCGCGTTCAATTTGAATATGGGACGTTTGAGATTTTCGATGTCAGCGTCAAGCCCAACGAACTCACGCCGCAACGCCCGCAGTAGACAGGACTGGCAGGAACGAAAAATTTAAAAGAGAAAACTAATGGATGGTGGTCTTCGTGATTCGCATCCGCTGCCAGATGATGTTCTCGTCTGGAAAAGCGATGCCGTCTTCTTCAAGAATGACGGGCGCGGAAGTGATGATAATCTGGATGTCTTCCAGCACGACCATGCAGGGCGGGCATTCGCCTAGATGTGCGCGGACAAATTCTTTCGCCGATTCGTCGAGCGCGCCTTCGTGATAGTCGCTCAGCAACTCTAAACTCTTGGCGCAATTTTCGGTAATCTTGGTCATCTTACGCTTCTGTTCGCTCCAGACGGTGTTAGAAGCTAATTGCGCGCCGCCTGTTGCCTGATATGATTTCTTAATTTCAAACGCGCCTTGTGCAGTTGCGACTTCGATGTTCCTTCCGCAACCCCAAGCATCTTCGCAATCTCTTCGTGCTCGTAGCCCTCAACGTCGTGCAGGATGAAGACCGTGCGATAGCCGGGCGGCAATTGCTGCACGGCCCTTTCCAAAGCGATGCGGTCAACGATGGGCATCTTGTCCGGGTTCTCTGTTCCCTTCACTATCTGGTCCGGCGTTTCGTCGTCTCCCGAAGTCAACTCCGACTTCGTGCTACGCTTGCGAAAGTACATCAGGACTTGGTTGACCGTCATCCGGTGCAGCCAAGTGGTGAAGGCCGAGTCGCCGCGAAAGCTTCCGATTTTATTGAACAGTTGAATAAAGACATCCTGCGTGAGGTCTTCGGCTTGAACCGGGTCATTGAGCATTCGCAGGCAGAGCGCGTAGACGCGGCGAAAGTGGCGACGATAGAGTTCCTCGAAGGCAGCCGTATCGCCTGCGGCGGACTTCTGCGCCAACACCACGTCCGTCTCTTTCGGTCTTTCAATCTCTGCGACGCTCATCTTCTGCCTGTCAGTCTCCCGTGCCGGCAATCATAACATGGAATCAATAATAAATGGGCTGCTGGTCTTCCTCAAAAGCTTCCCCCAAAGCTTCAAAGGCGCGTTGACCAGCAGCCTATTTATACTGCTCTTCTGATAACCTGGAAGGCGTCGAACAATTCCGTTCCCCCGAAAGAATCGCTCACCGCTTTTCAAAAGTGAGAGAGAAGCCTCCCCCAAAGCTTTTCACTCACTGTTATCGAAAGAGCCTGACCCATATCCCCATGTTTTCAGTTACTCATTTACACGCATCCAACGTGAGCAAGGCCCGTGCCACTGCGCTTCATCACACAGGCAAATCAAAGCTCCAATATCTAAGCCAACAAAAACGCGCCCGCCTCTCTCTCAAGCTCTTCCGCCAGAGACTCGCCATCCATTCAGGCCAGCTTCCGCATTGCACATTTTTTATACTCTCGGAGTGTACTACTGAATCATAATCGTCCGCGCTCGCGCCCGCGTTCTTCCAATCCTCCGTGCTCTCGGCAATCTTCCGTGCGCTCGCTTGACGACCTTGCGCCGCTCAATTATCATCCTTTTTCGAACGAACGTTCGAACGGGCTTGAGCATCACAACAGGGCAAGCCTTTGAAGACAAGCGCAGAGCGCGAGGCCAAGGGCGTCTTCGCGGCTGCTTTTAAGAATTGAGGACAAGAGCGCTTTCATGATTAATTTCGAGACTTCGCCGGAGCAATACAAACACTGGCGTTTACAAATCGACGGCCCCGTCGCCACGCTTTCGATGGATGTGCAGGAGGACGAGACGCTGGCCGAGGGCTACAAGCTCAAGCTCAACTCCTACGATTTGGGAGTTGACATCGAACTGGCCGACGCCGTTCAGCGGCTTCGTTTCGAGCACCCGGAGGTTCGCGTCGTCGCCGTCACCAGCCTCAAGCCGCGCATCTTCTGCGCCGGGGCCAACATCTACATGCTCGGCACATCTTCGCACTCCTTCAAAGTCAACTTCTGCAAGTTTACGAACGAGACGCGCTGCGCCATCGAAGACGCCTCGGCCAATTCGGGGCAACGCTACGTCGCGGCCTTGAACGGCACGGCCTCCGGCGGCGGCTACGAACTCGCCATCGCCTGCGACGAAATCTATCTGGTCGAAGACGGCAACTCGGCCATCTCGCTGCCGGAAATCCCCTTGCTCGGCGTGCTGCCCGGCACAGGCGGCCTGACGCGCCTCGTTGACAAGCGCAAGGTGCGGCGCGACCGCGCAGACGTTTTCTCGACTTTGGCCGAAGGCTTAAAGGGCAAGCGCGCGAAAGAGTGGGGATTGATTGACGACTATTTCCCGACCAGCAAATTTCAGGAACAGGTCGCCGCGCGCCTGCGCCGTATAACGGAAGCGGACGGCGCGAAGAACGCCGCGCGCGGCATCAAGCTCAACCCGCTCGCGTTCGAAGCTAAGGCTGACGGGCGCGAATACAAGCACGTCAGTTTGAAACTGAATCGAGAGAAGCGCTACGCGGATTTGACCGTGCGCGGCCCGCAGGGCGACACGCCCGCCACCGTCGAAGAGATAGAAAAACTCGGCGACGCTTACTGGCCGCTGCAAGCCTTCCGGGAGTTGGACGACGCGCTCTTGCACTTGCGCATGAACGAACTCGAAACGGGCTTGGTCTGCCTGCGCACGACGGGCAGCATAGAGCGTGTGCTGGCCGTTGATGAAATGCTGGCGGCGCATCAGGACAACTGGCTCGTCCGTGAAATCACGCTCTTCATGGCGCGCATCTTGCGGCGTCTGGATTTGACGGCCAAGAGTTTCTTCGCTTTGATTGAGCCGGGCAGTTGTTTCGCGGGCAGCCTCTTGGAACTCGCGCTCTCGGCTGACCGCACTTACATGCTCAAAGACCCTGCGGAGCCGGTTGAGATTGCGGCGAGCGTTTTGAATCGCGGCGCGCTTCCGATGAGCAACGGCTTAATCCGTCTGCAATCGCGTTTCCTTGCGGAGCCGGAGAAGGTGTCGGAAGTCTTCGAGCGCGCGGGAACGTTCGACACGGAGGCTGCGGAGGAGGCGGGCCTTGTGACGTTTGCGCCCGACGACCTTGATTGGGAAGACGAGATTCGCGTCGCCATCGAAGAGCGCACGTCGCTCTCGCCCGACGCCCTGACGGGCATGGAAGCCTCGCTTCGTTTCGCGGGGCCGGAAACGCTCGACACCAAAATCTATGGCCGCCTGACCGCCTGGCAAAACTGGATTTTCCAACGCCCCAACGCCGTCGGCCCGCAAGGAGCCTTGACCAACTACGGCAAGCCGACGCAGGCGCAGTTCGATTACAAGAGAACTTAAGAACAGTGACAAGTGACGAGTGACAAGCAGCAAGCAAGAACAAGCATGGAGCCGCGAGCGTTAAGCAGTTGGCTTTAACTTGTCACTCGTCACTCGTCACTTGTTACTGCTTTATTGCAAACGGAGTGAGCACGATGAGCATGAATTTATACGAACGCATCCCGAACAACGTTAATCTGTCGGAGGACAAGCGGCTCCAGCGCGCGTTGGAAAACTGGCTGCCCAATTTTCTTGATTGGTGGCGCGAGATGGGGCCGAACGGTTTTCAGGAGAAAGATGTTTACCTGCGGACGGCCACCTCGGTCGAGCCGGAAGGATGGGCGCATTTCGATTACGTCAAGATGCCTGACTATCGTTGGGGCATCTTTCTGAAGCCCGCTGGCAAGGATGCGAAAGTCGGTTTCGGCGACAACTACGGGATGCCGGTTTATCAGGAAGTGCCGGGCGAGTTTCGCAACGCGCTCAGGCGCATCATCGTCACGCAGGGCGACACGGAGCCTGCTTCGGTCGAACAACAACGCGAACTCGGCAAGACCTGCCCGTCGCTCTACGACCTGCGCAATCTCTTTCAAGTGAACGTCGAAGAAGGCCGTCACCTGTGGGCGATGGTCTACTTGCTGCAACGCTATTTCGGGCGCGACGGGCGCGACGAAGCGGACGAGTTGTTGCAACGACGCAGCGGCAACCCGGACAAGCCGCGCATCCTCGAAGCCTTCAATCAACCGTGCGACGACTGGCTCAACTTTTTCTGCTTCACGATGTTCACAGACCGCGACGGCAAGTATCAACTGGCCGCGCTCGCCGAAAGCGGCTTCGAGCCGCTGGCCCGCACTTGCCAGTTTATGCTGACCGAAGAAGCGCATCATCTCTTCGTCGGCGAAACGGGCGTGGGCCGCGTCGTCAAGCGCACGGCGCAGTTGATGAAGCAGAGCAACGACGGCGACGTGCGCGAACTCGGCGCCATCCCGCTCGACATCCTGCAACGCTACATTAACTTTTGGTTCAGCTATTCGCTGGACCTCTTCGGCGGCGAGATTAGCTCCAACTCGGCGGACTTCTTCGCCGCCGGCCTCAAGGGACGCTACAAAGAGCAAGACCAGTACGAAGATCACATCGCCGCGAGCGGCTCTTTCAACTTAACGGTCGTCGAGGACGGCAAACTCGTGCCGCGAGAAGTTCCGCTGAGGAACGCGCTCAACGAAGTGTTGCGCGGCGAGTACGTCAAAGACTGCGAACGCGCCCTCACGCGCTGGAACAAGTTCATCGCGGACGAAGGCGTCACGGCGCGGCTCTCGCTGCCGAGCGCTCGCTTTCATCGTCACGTCGGAGAATTTTCTGGTCACTCCTTCGACACCGAAGGCCGCCTTATCACGGCGGAAGAGTTTGAGCGCAAGCGCGACGAATGGCTGCCGACGATGGCCGACCGCGAATACGTTCGCAGCCTGATGCAGCCCGTCACAGAGCCGGGCAAGATAGCCAACTGGATTGCCCCGCCCGCCGCAGGCATCAAAGGCAAGCCGTTCGAGTTTGAATATGTGAGGCTTTAGTTAAAGCCGGATGGTTATGGAAGATTTCACGCGCTACGACCAGAAGCTTGAGTTCATCCTGCGCACCAGCGCGCGCATCTTCGCGTTGAAGGGTTATCACTCGACCTCCATGCGCGACATCTCGCGCGCCACGAAGGTGAGCCTCGCGGGGCTTTATTATTACTGCAAGTCGAAAGAAGAACTGCTCTTCCTGATTCAGGACAACTGCTTCGGGCATGTCCTCGAACGCCTTGAGCAACGATTGCGCGAAACGACGGACGCGATTGAGAAGCTGCGCCTCGTCATCGAAAATCATCTCTCGTTTTTCGCGGCCAACATGGCGGAGATGAAGGTGCTGTCGCACGAGGCGGACTCGCTCGCGGGCGAGATGCACGAGCGCGTCAGCGGCAAGAAGCAGCAGTACACGCGGCTCGTGCGACGCCTCCTGTCGGAGGCGCAGGGCCAGTTGGACGGCAACCGGCAGAAGCTCGATTTGACCGTGGCGACCTACGCCTTGTTCGGCATGATGAACTGGATTTACAACTGGTACGACCCGCGCGGCAAGCTCTCGGTCAACGAGTTGGTGGATAACGTCGCGCGCCTCTTCCTCTCAGGTTTCCTCGCCGGAAACGGCGGCGGCGAGCTACAATTCACGCCGAAGACGACAAAGGCCGAACGCCTGAGCGTTTGGCGCGCGCCGCAGCAGTAAATTCGGAACAGCAACTTTTTTAACGGAGCTTGATTGAGATGGCAGAAGCGGAAGCAAAGGTTGAAGAGAGTTCGACCGCAGAGATGACAGGCAAGCTCGTGCAGTATGCGGCGACGGAGGGCGTCGCGCTGTTGACTTTGAACGACCCGCCCGCGAACACTTACAGCTACGAGATGATGCAGGAGCTTGACCGCTCGATTCTCGCGGCGCGGATGGACGAGAGCGTCCAAGTCATCGTCATCAAGGGCAGCGGCGACAAGTTTTTCTGCGCGGGCGCCAACATCAAGATGCTGTCGGAAGTCACGCCGACTTTCAAGTACTACTTCTGCCTGCACGCCAACGAAACTTTGTCGCGGCTTGAGCAGACGCCGAAGCTCGTCATCGCTGCGATTGGCGGCCATTGCGTCGGCGGCGGCCTGGAGGTGGCGTTGGCGGCGGACGTTCGCGTAGCGCGCAGCGGCGCGGGCAAGATGGGCCTGCCGGAAGTGAGCCTCGGCGTCTTGCCGGGAACGGGCGGCACGCAGCGCCTTGCGCGCATCGTCGGCAAGTCGCGCGCTATCGAGTTGATGGCGACCGGCGAGTTGTTCGACTTCGAGCGCGGCTTGGAGTTGGGCCTCGTCAATCACATTTACGAAGCGGGCGACGGCGCGGAGTTTATGCGGCAGGTCATGGCTTACGCCCGAAAATTTACTTTGCCGGACAAGGCCGCGCAGGCGGTCGGGCGCATCAAGCGCAGCGTTCAATCCGGCGCGGAGATTCCCTTCGAGTACGGGCTGGCGCTCGAACGCGAGATGCAGCAGCAACTCTTCCAATCCGAAGACGCTAGAGAAGGCTTAGACGCCTACGTCCAAAAGCGCAAGGCGCAATTCAAAGGAAAGTAAGACAGTGATAGGTGATAAGCAGTAAGAAAAAGCAAGACAGCTTTCTCTTACTGCTTATCACTTATCACCTATCACCTATCACTCTTATGTACGACAATCTCAAAGTCACAACCGAAGCGGGCATCAGGACGATGACGCTTGACCGTCCTGAAAAGTTGAATGCTTTCGCGGGACACATGCGGCGCGATTTGGCCGAAGCCCTGGAGCAGGCGGCGAGCGCGCGTGACGTGCGCGTCGTCGTCATCACGGGCGCGGGGCGCGGCTTTTGCGCGGGCGCGGACGTGGCCTACATGGCAGAGTTGATGGAGCGGGACGACGCGGACGAGTTCGCGCGACTGCTCGGCGCGGGCCGCCGCGTCGTGACGGCGATACGAGAAATGTCGAAGCCTGTGATTGCCGCCGTCAACGGCGCGGCCTACGGCGCGGGCTTCAATCTGGCGCTCTGCTGCGACCTGCGCGTGGCCTCGGAGTCCGCCTCGTTCAGCCAGTCGTTCGTCAAAGTCGGGCTGCACCCGGATTGGGGCGGGACATATTTTTTGCCGCGCATGTTGCCGCCGAATCTGGCCTGCGAGATGTTTTTCCTGGGCGATGCGATTGACGCAAGACGCGCGCTCGAACTCGGCCTCGTCAATCGTGTCTTCACTGATGCGGAACTGATGAGAGAGACGCGACAGATGGCCGAACGCCTGCGCGACGCGCCTTTGAGGTCAATCGCCGCGGCCAAGCACGCCGTCTACATGAGCGACAATGCCAGCCTTGAGCGCATGCTTCAATATGAGACGGAAGCGCAGCTACAATGTTTCGAGTCGGACGAAGCGCGCGAGCGTGTCCGCGCATTTTTAGAGAAACGGCCTCCGCGCGTCACGACCGGCTCGCTCAGATAAAGAGCCGCGAACTTTATGCGAGATTGACGTTCTTCGTTTCAGCAAGTTGAAGCTCAAAGACAAAACAGCTTTCATCACGGGCGGCGGACGCGGCATCGGTCGCGCCGTCGCCTTCGCGTTCGCGCGTGAAGGGGCGCGCGTGGCGGTCGCTGCGCGCACAGTTCAACAGGTCGAGCAGGCGGCGGCGGAAATCAATGAGACGTTTGCGACAAAGGCCCTCGCGGTCGTCTGCGATGTCTCGGATGCGGAGAGCGTGCGGCGCGCTTTTGAAACTGTGGGCGAGCGATTCGGCGGCGGCGTTGAGATTCTCGTCAACAACGCTGGCATCGCCGAGAGCGCGCCGCTTGTTAAGACCAGCGACGAACTCTGGCAGCGTCACTTGGCCGTTAATCTGACCGGCACGTTTTTCTGCGCGCGAGCCGCGCTGCCCGCGATGATTGCGCGCGGTTGGGGACGCATCATCAACGTCGCTTCCATCGCAGGCAAAACCGGCGCGCCCTACATCGCGGCTTACACGGCCTCGAAGCATGGCGTGTTGGGGCTGACGCGCTCGCTCGCGCTCGAAGTGGCTTTGAAGGGCATCACGGTCAACGCCATCTGTCCGGGCTACGTCGAAACAGAGATGGCGCGGCAGGCCATCAACAACATCTCCGGCAAGACGGGCAAGAGTGAGGCGGAAGCGCGCGACGTGCTCAATCGCATGAGCCCGCAGAATCGTCTCGTCACGCCGGAGGAAGTGGCCGCGCTCGCCTTGCTGCTGGCCTCCGAAGAAGGGCGCGGCATCAACGGGCAAGCCATCAACGTTGACGGCGGCAGCGTGCTCTTTTGAGTTTGAATGACGAATGAAGCTTAACGGATGAAAGCAGAGCTATGCCGCATCCGGCCCGAAGCGTGAAGCAGCGCGATAATCTAACATCCGGCGCTTGAAATCCGACATCGTTTATGGCCTTCAAATTCATCAACCCAGAATCGCTCGGCCCTGCGCGCGGCTATAGCAACGGCGTGCTCTCAACTGAGGGCGGCGCGTTGCTCTTTGTCGCCGGACAGGTCGGCTGGAACGAGGAGCAACGCTTCGTCAGCGACGCTTTCGTCGAACAGTTTGACCGCGCGCTCGCCAACGTCATCACGGTCGTCGAAGCGGCTGGCGGCAAGCCTGAGCAGATAGCGCGCCTGACCATCTACGTCACGGACAAGTATTTGTATCTGGCATCACTCGGCGAAATCGGCGAGCGTTACCGCGCGCGCATGAATCGCCACTTCCCCGCGATGTCGCTCGTCGAAGTCAAGTCGCTGCTCGAAGACAACGCGAAGGTGGAGATTGAAGCGATAGCGGTAATACAGTGACAAGTGACGAGTGACAAGTGACGAGCAAGAACAAACGACAAGTAATGATAAAAGATGAGTAAGAACAAAACGAGGAGCCGAGCCTTAAGCCGCTGGCTTTAACTTGTCACTCGTCACTCTTAACTTGTCACTGCTTTTTTATGCTAAGTCCAAAAAGTTTTCTTTACGAAGCGCGGAACGGCGTGGGCTATATCACTTTGAATCGCCCCGAGCGGCTCAACGCGCTGACCTTTGAAGTCTACCGCGAGTTGACGGATTTGTTTGCGGCTTTGCGCGACGAGGGCGACATGCGCGCGGTTGTCATCACGGGCGCGGGGCGCGCGTTCTGTTCGGGCGGCGACGTGCATGACATCATCGGCGAGTTGTTTGCGCGCGACATGCAGGGCTTGCTGGAATTTACGCGGATGACTTGCGAGTTGGTGCGCAACATACGCGCCGTGCCGCAGCCCGTCATCGCCAGCCTTAACGGAACGACGGCGGGCGCGGGCGCGTGCATAGCGCTGGCGGCTGACATTCGGCTGGCGAGCGAAGAGGCGAAGATAGCTTTTCTCTTCGTGCGCGTCGGGCTGTCGGGCGCGGACATGGGCGCGGCCTACCTTCTGCCGCGACTCGTCGGCCTCGGCAAAGCGACCGAGTTGCTCTACACCGGCGACTTTATGACGGCGGCGGAAGCGTTGCGCGCCGGTCTTTATAATCGCGTCGTGCCGCAAGCCGAACTCGCCGCCGAGACGCGCGCGTTGGCCGAGCGGCTGGCGCGCGGCCCGTCATTCGCGCTGGCGATGACGAAAGAGATGCTCAACCGCGAGATGGACGTGAGCCTAGACACAGCGCTCGAATGGGAAGCGCAGGCCCAGGCCATCTGCATGCAACACCCGGATTACCGCGAAGCCTACGAAGCCTTCGTCGCACGGCGCGAGCCGAAGTTTAAAGCAGCGACAAGTGAAGAGTGACAAGTGACAAGTTAAGCGACGAACGATGAGCAGCGAGCGATGAGCAGCAAGCAATAGCCTCTTAACTCATCGCTTGCGGTTCATCGCTCGCTGCTCATTGCTCATTACTCGTCACAGCTTGTCTTCCTGCTCGTCACTTGTCACTTGTCACTCGTCACTTGAGTTATGGACACCTTCATTACAGAGACGCCGTTTTTCACGACCGAGCAGCGGAATCTGGCGGCGAGCGTGGCGGGATTTGTCGCCACGGAGATTGAGCCGCGCGCAGACGAGGAGCCGGACACGGAAGCGCAGTTTCGCGCGCTGCTCGCGCTCTTGGCCGAGGCGGGGCTGCTGCGCTACGCCGTCGCCGCCGCCGACGCGCGCTTCGACACGCGCTCGCTCTGCCTGATACGCGAAGCCCTCGCTTATTCTTCCTCGCTCGCAGACATGGCCTTCGTCATGCAGGGTCTTGGAACTTACGCTATCAGTCTGGCCGCGCCCGAACACGTCCGCGACTTCTGGCTTGAGCGCGCGGCCAGCGGCAAGGCCATCGCCGCTTTCGCTTTGACGGAAACGAACGCCGGTTCGGATGTCGCCGCCATCGAGACGACGGCGCGGCGCGACGGCGACGCTTACCTCATTGACGGCCACAAGCGTTTCATCTCAAACGCGGGGCTGGCAGACTTCTACACGGTCTTTGCCCGAACCGGCACGCGCAAGGATGGACGCGCGGAGCTTTCGGCCTTCGTCGTCGGAGCGCGTATGCCGGGCTTTCGCGTGCGCCAGCGGATGTTGATGATTGCGCCGCACCCGATTGGCGAAATAGAGTTCAACGCCGCCCGCGTGCCTGCCGAAGATATGGTCGGGCGCGAAGGCGACGGCTTTCAGTTGGCGATGCAAACCCTGGACACTTTTCGCGCCAGCGTCGGGGCGGCGGCCTGCGGCATGGCCCGCCGCGCGCTTGACGAAGCTCTGGCCTACGCCCGCAAGCGTCGCCAGTTCGGGCAACCCATCGCCGAGCATCAGTTGATACGCGAGAAGCTGGCCGACATGGCGACCGAGCTTGACGCCGCGCGCCTGCTCGTCTATCGCGCAGCTTATCTCAAGGACGCAGGGGCGGAGCGCGTCACACGCGAAGCCAGCGAGGCCAAGCTCTACGCCACCGAAGCTGCCGGACGCATCATTGACAGCGCGCTGCAAATCCACGGCGGCAGCGGCCTCGTGCGCGGCAGCGTTGTCGAACGACTCTACAGAGACGCGCGCGCCCTGCGGATTTACGAAGGCACCTCCGAGATTCAAAAACTGATTATCGCGGGCCAACTCTTAGACGAATAAAGCATGAACATCAACATCATCGGCGGCGGGCCAGCCGGATTGTATTTCGCGCTGTTGATGAAGAAGACGAATCCGGCGCGCGCGGTCACGGTCTTCGAGCGCAACTCGGCGGACGACACGTTCGGTTGGGGCGTCGTCTTTTCCGACAAGACGCTTTCGTATTTGAAGGAGAACGACGAGCCTTCGTATCAACAGATCACGGAGAGATTCGAGACGTGGGATAACGTGGATGTCGTCCACCGCGACCAAAAGGTGACGATTCGCGGCAACAAGTTTTCCGGCATCGCGCGCATAGAGTTGCTGCGCATTCTTCAGCAGCGCGCGGCTGAGCTTGATGTCGAGTTAAAATTTCAAACGGAAGTCTCCGACATCGAACAACTGGCGGGCGCGAGCGACTTGCTGGTCGGAGCCGACGGCATCAACAGCGCTGTGCGCGAGCGGCATGCGGAGAGTTTCGAGCCGGAGCTTTCCGTGCGCCGGAACAAATATATCTGGTACGGCACGCGACAATTATTTCACGGCCTGACGCTGACCTTCCGCCAAACGCAGGACGGCGTTTTCGCCGCGCACTCTTACAAGTTCAACCAAACGACCAGCACCTTCATCGTCGAGTGCGACGCAGAGACCTGGGCGCGCGCTGGCTTCGACCAACGCTCCGATGAAGAGACGCGAGCTTACCTGTCAACCGTCTTCGGCAACGACCTTGATAATCATCCGCTGCTCTCGAACAACTCGAAGTGGATTAACTTCGTCAACGTCAAAAATAGACATTGGAGCCACGGCCACACGGTTCTGCTCGGCGACGCTTTGCACACGGCCCACTTCTCCATCGGCTCAGGCACGAAGCTCGCGCTCGAAGACGCCATTGCCCTGCACGATTGTTTTCAATCCGAGCCGGAGACGCGCGCCGCCCTGCGCGAGTTTGAGCGACGACGCAAGCCAATCATCGAGGCTTACCAGGAAGCAGCTTACGAGAGCCTCGTCTGGTTCGAGAACGTCAAGCAATACATCTCGCTCGCTCCGCTGCCCTTCGCCTACAAGCTGATGACGCGCAGCAAAAAGATTGATTACGATAATCTCAAAAGGCGCGACCCGCAGTTCATCGCGGCTTACGAACAGTCCATCAGTTAGCCCTGCCTGAAAGCCTCAGCATAATGCCGCCGGAGAGCGAGCGTTTCGCTTAAAAAAATGCTTGCAAAATTTTTCAAGTGGAGTTATAAAGCGCTTACTTTCGTGAGGACTCCTTTCTCGCTGCTGAGGTGAGGGAGGTGGGAAAAGCAGCAAAACGGCGGGTTTCTCCATTCCCCGCCGTTTTTGCTTTTATGGCGGCCCGTTGGCCGCTCTCTCTCTGCGCACACACTTTAAAAGAGAACCTCACCAGCCCTACGGAGATGTCAAGCCTGAGTTGATTATTCGTCCGCGTGTGTCCAGCGCGGCGGAATGAGGCGGCGACGGCCATCGTCGCTGAGGCGAATCAACGGCTCGTCCAGTTGGACGCGATCCCAAAGTTTGCAGGTGACTTGCTTGTGGGCTTGATCCAAGCCTTCGCAATAGTTGGTGTAGGTGCAGCGGCGAACCTCTGCGCCGCGCCCGTTTTTGACTTTCAAAAACCAGTCCGGGTCGGCGAGAGCCTGGCGCGCGAGGCCGATGATGTCGGCTTCGCCTCTTTGCAAGATGGCTTCGGCCTGCTCGAAGGTGGCGATGCCGCCCGCAGCGACGAGCGGCGTTTGAAAGCCCGCCGCCGCGACGGCCTGCTTGATGGCGGCGACCAGAGGAACGTTGCGCGCAAACGGCCCGCGCGCGTCGGAGAGCACGGTCGGCATACACTCGTAGCCGCTCGGCCCCGTGTAAGGATAGACGGCGTGGCCGACGCGCGGCTGCTTTGCATCCTCAAACTTGCCGCCCTTCGAGAGCGAAAGATAATCAAGGCCCGCGCGGGCAAACTCGACGCCGAAATAAACTGCGTCCTCGATGCGATTGCCTCCGGCGATAACTTCGTCGGCGAGGAAACGCGCGCCGATGGTGTAGTCAGAGCCGACGCGCGCGCGCGCCGCGCGATAGACTTCGAGCGGAAGGCGTATGCGCTGCTCGCGCTCGCCGCCGTAGCCGTCCGCGCGATTGTTGCGCGCGCTCAGGAACGAAGCCATCGTGTAAGCGTGCGCGTAGTGTAGCTCAACGCCGTCGAAGCCTGCTTCGCGCGCTCGCTCTGTGGCGGCGGCAAAAATCCCCGGCAGGACTTCGGGTAGTTCGCGTATGTGAGCCAGTTGCGTGTCGGTGACGCGCTCTCGATAGCCGAAGCGCAGGGCTTCCAACTCGCGCTCGTCTAACACTTGTTCAAGCGTTTCCTCCGGCGCGCGTTTGAGAAAATCGCGCAGTTCGGCGTCGCTGCTCTCAAGCCATTGCTCGCCTGCCTTCGCTTCGGCGAGAGCCAGACGGTGGCGCGGTCGCAGTTCAAGAAAGCGCTCGAAGAACTTGTCGCGCTCAGGACGACGCTTGACGGCGAGGAAGTCTATGATTTGAATGAGCAAGCGTGTGCGCCCGCCGCTGGCGCGTCGCACCGTCTCGACCAACTTGCGCAAGCCCGGAATGTAGCGGTCGTGGCCGATGCGCAGGAGCGGCCCGCTGGCGATGTCGCGCACGCCCGTCGCTTCGACCACAATCGCGCCGGGACGGCCCACGGCGAAACGCTCGTACCAATCCAGATTATCCTGCGTGACAAAGCCGTCGGCGGTCGCCCGCCACGGCACCATCGCCGGAACCCACGTCCGGTTTTCCAAACTGAGCGGCCCCGCGCTGAGCGGGCGATAGAGCATCGCGGCGGCGGCTTCAACGGCGGTCGGCCAGCGCGTTTCCGGTATCTCATGACGGACGGGATTTTCTGGATGCCACATAGTCTCTGCTGTCTTGAACGAAGCTCGCAGTGTAGCAGGTTTAGCCTCGAACTGCGGAGCAGCAGCGCAAAGGATGAAGGGCGGGCGCGGCAGCACTGCGACGGGCGCAAACTGAAAGAGCATCTCCGAACAGTTCATCGTTCATTCATCAACACTCATCCGTCATCTGTCATCGTTTGGCGCTCATCATTCATCGCTCGCTGTTCATCGTCGCCTTCTCACTTTGTCTGTGTTGGACGTTCCAGAGCGCGGGCGACTATACTGTCTGCAAGCGACAAATTTCCAATGAGAGATTCGAAGGCCGGGGAGGAAACAGTTGTTGGCGGACGAACTACTGAAGTGGCGCGGTGAATTTCCGATACTGGAAAAGACCGTCTATCTCATCTCGCACAGCCTCGGCGCGATGCCGCGCGGCGCTTATGAAAGTTTGCAGGATTATGCGGAGACGTGGGCCACGCGCGGCGTGCGCGCATGGGCCGAAGGCTGGTGGGAGATGCCCGTCACTCTGGGCGACGAAGTGGGGCGCATCATCGGCGCCGACTCCGGCTCGGTCGTCATGCACCAGAACGTCTCCATCTGCCAGTCGTTGATTCTCTCCTGCTTTGAGCCGCAGCCGAAGCGCAACAAGATTGTCTATTCGGAGTTGAACTTCCCTTCGGTGATGTACGTCTACGAAGCGCACGCGCGCGACCATCGCTTGCGCATCGAGACGGTCAAGTCGGACGACGGCACGACCGTCCAACTCGACAGGATGCTCGCCGCGATTGACGAAGAGACGCTGCTCGTTCCCATCTCGCACGTCCTCTTCAAGAGCGGCTTTCTACAGGACGCGCGGGCCATCATCGAACGCGCGCACGAAGTCGGGGCGCATGTTGTGCTCGACACGTATCAATCGGCTGGCACGGTTCCCTTCAGCGTCAAAGAGTTGAACGTAGACTTTGCCACGGGCGGCTCGGTCAAGTGGCTCTGCGGCGGCCCCGGCGCGGGCTACCTTTACGTGCGCCCGGACTTGCAGGACAAGCTTGAGCCGAAGACGACCGGCTGGATGGCGCACGAAGCTCCGTTCGCTTTTGCGGGCGGCGCGATTCGTTACGCGCCCGGCATCCAACGCTTCCTCCACGGCTCGCCGTCCATCCCTGCGCTCTACGCGGCGCGGAGCGGCTATCGCATCATCAACGACATCGGCCTCAGCGCGATTCGCGCCAAGAGCGTGCGCCAGACGCAACGACTCATCGAACTGGCCGAAGAAGCTGGCTTTCGCGTCACCAGCCCAAAAGACCCGAACCGGCGCGGTGGAACGATTACCGTCGCCGCCGAACACGCCGCCGCGATGACCAAAGAGTTGGTTCGCCGCGAGTTCATAATTGACTATCGCCCCGGCGCGGGCGTGCGCATCTCGCCGCACTTCTACACCAAAGATGAAGAACTCGAACTCATCATCCGCGAAATGAAAACCATTCGAGACACGCGCGCCTACGCCGACCAGGAGGCGACCAACGCAGCGTTTTAACTACAGTGACAAGTGACGAGTGACGAGTTAAAGCCAGGGCTTGTTTCTTATAGCTCGTCTCTCGTTCGTGCTTGTCACTTGTCACTCGTCACTTGTCACTCATCACTGTTTTATTATGGCTAAAGATTACGGCAGCGGAGCGCCGCTTTCATATAACAAATACCTGCGCGTCCCGGACTTGATTCGGCTACAGGATTGCCTGTCCGAACCGGCGCATCACGATGAACTGCTCTTCATCACCATTCACCAGACTTACGAACTCTGGTTCAAGCAGATTCTTCATGAGATTGACGCCGCGGTCGCGCAGATGGATGAAGACCGCGCGGCGGCGGCCTCGCGCTCGCTGCGTCGCGTGGTCGAGATTGAGAAAGTCCTCGTCAGCCAGATACACATCCTTGAGACGATGACGCCGATTAACTTTCTGGCCTTCCGCGACGAGTTGAATCCTGCGAGCGGTTTTCAGAGCATGCAGTTTCGTGAGATAGAGTTTGCCTCCGGCCTCAAGGACGAAAGCGTCCTGCGCGCCTTTCACGCAGACGAATTTGCGAGCGAGCGACTGCAAGCGCGCTTTCGCGCTCCGACGCTCGGCGATGCCTTCTACAAGTTGCTGCGGCGGCGCGGCCTCGTCGCTCCGGCTGACGATTCCGCGCTGGCGGCGGAAGCGCGCCGCAAGCTTTACGGCCAACGCACGCGCGCCGTCCTTGAAATCATTACGCACTTCGAGCAACGCTACGAAGAGTTTCAACTGGCCGAAGCCCTCATCGAGCATGACGAGTATTTCTCGCTCTGGCGCTCGCACCACGTCCGCATGGTCGAACGCATGGTCGGAGCCAAACGCGGCACCGGCGGCTCCGAAGGCATCGGCTACCTCAACACCACGCTCAACAAAAAATTCTTCCCCGAACTCTGGGAAGCGCGCACCTATCTCGACACGAAACACGACGGAGCGAGTTGTCCGTTCACCGGAAGTTAGAGGCGCAAGCAAGGAGACGAAATCAATGTCAAGGAACGTGCAATATATCATCGACGCGGAGGGCCACAAGACGGCTGTGATTCTGCCGATTCAGGAATATGAAGAGATGTTGGAAGACCTGCATTTGAGCCGCGTGGCGCGTGAACGTAAAGATGAGCCGCGCCGGCCCTTTGCGGAAGTTGTGGCGGAGATGCGCACAGATTGATGAAGATAGAGTTTCCCGAAAAGTTCAACATGGCGGACTACTTCCTCTACCATAATTTGGAGGAAGGGCGCGAGGGCAAGACGTGCCTGCGCTTCAACGATGAGGCGCACACGTATGGCGAGACGGCGCGGATGGCGAATCGCGTGGGGCGGGCTTTGCGTGAGCTTGGCGTGAGACAGGAAGAGCGCGTGTTGCTCGTCTTGCCGGACTGCCCTGAGTTCGTCTGGACTTGGTTCGGGGCGAGCCGCATCGGCGCGGTCATCACGATGGTCAACCCGCTGCTGCCCGCCGTCGATTATAAATATTATCTTGAATACACGCGCGCTCGCGTCGCCGTCATACACGAATCCCTGCTCGCAACGTTTGCTGAGGCCGCGAGCGATGCGCGACACCTGCGGCAAGTGTTGGTGGTGGGGCGCGAGCATGGAGACTTTCTCTCGTTTGAGCAAACCGTCGCGTCTCTGCCTGAGCACGTCGCGGCTGCCGAGACGCGCCGCGACGACATTGCTATCTGGCTCTTCACCTCCGGCTCGACGGGCCATCCGAAAGGCGCCGTTCACCTGCATCACGATTTGCCTTACAACACGGAGGTCTTCGCCAAGCGGACAATCGGTGTGCGCGAAGACGACCTGACGGTTTCCGTGCCGAAGCTCTTTTTCGGTTACGCGACCGGCACCAACTTGCTCTTCCCGTTTGCGGTCGGCGGCGCGACCGCGCTCTTTAGCGAGCGCGCGACGCCGGAAAAGTTGTTCGAAGTGATAGAGCGTTTTCGCCCGACTATCCTGACGACCGTGCCGACGATGATTAACGCGATGCTGAATGCCGAAGGCGGCGCAGAGAGAGATTTATCGAGTTTGCGCTTCTGCTATTCGGCGGGCGAGGCTCTGCCCGTCGAGCTTTATCATCGCTGGATGGAAACCTTCGGCGTTGAAATCTACGACGGCATCGGCTCGGCTGAGATGTTCCACATCTACATCACGAATCGCCCCAATGATGTCAAGCCGGGTAGCTTGGGCCGCGTCGTCGAAGGCTACGAAGCGCGCATCGTTGACGCGGCGGGCGCGGAAGTCGAGACGGGCGAGATGGGCACGCTGCGTATCAAGGGCGACTCGGCTGCGCTCTGCTACTGGAACGCGCACGAGAAATCGAAGCAGACTTTCGCGGGCGATTGGTGCACGACCGGCGACCAATTTCACGTCGATAGCGAAGGCTATTTCTGGTATCACGGGCGCACGGACGACATGCTGAAAGTCTCAGGCGTCTTCGTCGCGCCCGCCGAAATCGAAAACTGCCTGCTCCAGCACGAAGCCGTCCTTGAATGCGCGGTCATCGGCATTGACGCGGGCGACGGACTCATCAAAGCCAAAGCCTTCGTCGTCGCCCGCGACACGCACACAGCGGACGACGCGCTCGCTCAACAACTCAAAGAGTTCGTCAAAGCGCGGCTCGCGCTCTACAAATACCCGCGCCTGATTGAGTTCGTCTCCGCGCTCCCCAAGAATGACCGCGGCAAGATTGACCGGAAGTTATTAAAACAGTGACGAGTGATGAGCGACGTGTGACAAGCAAGAGAAAGCAGCGAGAAGCGATGAGTTAAGGGCGATGAATGATGAGCAACAGCAGATGGCTCATCTCTCGTCATGCTCGTCTTTCGCTCATCACTCATTACTCATCACTTCTTTTCTTCTTGCTCGTCACTCATCACTTATTCTTGCTCGTCACTTGTCACTCTTAACTTGCTGCTGCTCTTATGCCCTTTTCGACTCGCATCATCGTTCGTTTCGGCGACACAGACCCGGCGGGCTTCGTCTATTATCCAAACTTCTTTCACTATTTTCATGTGGCGATGGAAGAGTTTTTCGCGGCGCGCTGCGGCATCAGCTATCAGCGATTGATGGCTGATGAGCGAATCGGCTTTCCGACCGTCAAGACGGAGGCGGAGTTTATGATTCCGCTGGTTTATGGCGACGCGGCGTTGGTCGAGGTTGTGGTTTCCGAAGTGGGCCGCAGTTCCGCGACGTTTGAGTACGGCGTGCGGCGTGCTGGCGACGGAGCGTTGTGCGCCCGCGCGCGCCTCGTGCATGTCGCCATGAATCTGGACGAACGCCGCGCCGTCGCCATCCCTGAACGCTATCGCCTCGTTTTCGCCGAAAGCGCAACCTGAAGACGGTCACGCCCAAGCAGGAACGGCGAAATATCTCACAACTTATTCCGCAATCAATTTCTGGAATCCACTCCGCGATTTCTGGAATACATCCTGCAATACGACTATTCTAATAATGCAACATTAAACGATACGAACGGAGAAGGAAACCCGTGAAAAGAATACTTGTGTCTCTTGCCGCCCTGCTAGTTCTTGCAATTCCCAGCGTCGCTTCCGCGGACGTTATCACCTTTACAGCCCCGGTGACTGCCGCTAATGTCGGCAGCGGTGGCCCCGGCCAAGTTGATTTAGACCATCACAGCGCTTACACATGGCGCATTGATGGCTTTAACGTCGCGGGCAAAACCATTACCGGCGCGAAGCTCACCTTTAAGAGCATCAGCAATTGGGATACGAACACTAACAAGCTGTTCGTTCACCTGCTCGATTCGGCGAAGAACGCCGGCATCTCTTCATTCACGGACGCGACCGGTTCGCCCGTGCCGTCGAGCCAGATTGATGACAACTTCGCGGGCAGCCTGTACAACAGCAATCCGCTCGTCAATGCCGGAACCGCTAACACCAAGCTCTTCGAGCAATCGTTCGGCTTCACCAACAACAGGACTTTCAGCCAGGTCCCTGACTTCGTTTACAATTTCACAGCCGCCCAGTTGCAGACACTGAGCGCGTATTTTCTCAACCAAAGCAACATCGCCTTCGGCTTCGACCCTGATTGCCACTACTTTAACAACGGCATCACGTTCGAGATTACTTACTCGCCGAACGCGCCCGTTCCTGAGCCGGCCACAATGTTCTTGCTCGGAACCGGATTGGCCGGACTCTACGCTCGCCGCCGTCGCAACCAGCGCGCGAACGAGACAGCTTCGTAAAATCCTTTCTTGCCAACTTAAGCAGGCGCGGGTGGGAACCTCCACCCGCGCCTTTTTTTGTTCGTTGAAGGTTTGCTCGCTGAAGCTCAACGGCCAGCCTGAGCTTGATGTTCGCAGCCGCGCTGCTTTTGTCTGTTGAGGTTGCGTTGAGAGCTAAAGAGCTAGTCGCGCAGGCGTTGAGCGAGGCGGCGGATAACGCTTGAGGCGATAGCGGGATCGTTCTTGAGAGCTTCGCGGAAGGCGTTGCCATTGAGACGCAGGGCGCGCACGCCGCTCTCGGCGGCAATTACAGTGGCCGAGCGCGGCGCGGGGTCGAGCACAGCCATCTCGCCGATGAAGCCTCCGGCCTTCTCAACATCCAGAAGCTCAAGCCCGCTCTCTTCCTGCCGGAAGATCTGCGCCTCGCCGTGCAGGAGGATAAAGACTTCATCGCCGAACTCGCCTTCGACGCACAAAGCTTGTCCCGGCGCATACTCGCCTTCGCTGCTCGCGCGGGCCAACTCCGCAAGGCTCTCCGGCCCAAGCGAAGAGAAGATGGGAGCCGAACGTAGCGCAATCATCTTTTCGACCGTAATCAATCCGGCATGCGAGCCGACTTCGCGCCCTTCGCGTCCGGCGAGATTTGTTAAATGCTGCGCCGTCTCGCGCACTACTTCATGCTCGTCTGCGAGGAGACGCGCCAGAGTGGCTTCGTCAACCGGGCCGCGCTCGCCGAGGGCGTAAAGCGCGACGGCGCGAATGTACGGGTCAACGCTGAGCGTGCGCGCGCGCACCGTGTCGGAGAGCGTCGGCCAAGAAGCTTCGATGGAGGCCGTCTCCTTGTGGGCCAGCAGCAGTCGTTCGGCGATTGAGGGCGGCACGGCTTGCCGCAGTTGTTCGATGACGGACTCGCGCTGCGCCAGTTCAGAACTCGACAGCGCGTCGCGCATCGCGCGGCCCACCTCGTCGTCCGTCGTGAAACTCAGCCCGCGCATCAAGCGGCTGATGGCGCGCGAGCGTCGCCGTTGCAGCAGGGCAATCAGGAAATTGTGCGTCGGCTTTGGCTCTAGCTCAAGACTCTGAATCGCCTGCGCCGCGCGCTCGATGGTTCTGACTTCTTCGACCAGCCGCGCGGCCATGCCTTTGTCGCCGCCGAGCAATTTATCCAAGACCGCCGCGTGCTCTTCTCTCGTCACGCGATACTCCGCGCGAAGGTTGACGATGAGGCTGTCATCAACTGTGCCTTCGCCCGCCAGCGCGCGTTCGAGATAGGTTTCGAGCGCGCGTTCGTAGGTTTCGAGTTGGAGACGCTTCTCGGCGGAAATCTGTTTCGACGGGTCGGAGAAGAGAGCGCGGTCTTCTTCGGCCAGCGAGGCCATCACCTTTTCGTGGTCAGCCTTCTTAATCTGCAACTGGTTGCGCAGGTTTTCGAGTTGATGCACTTCCTCGCGCGTCACGAAACCGTTGGCCAAAGTTTCGCGCACGGCGTCCTTGTAAAACTCCAGCATCTTCTCTGTGCCGCGCATGCTCTCGCGCGTCAGAATCGTGTGAATCAGGAAAGCCTCACGCAAATCTTTCGGCGGCTGAATGTCTGTCCATTCCCAACGCTTGATGACGTTGCGGGCCAGCGTCTCTTCGGCGAAAGTCTTCTGGTTGCGGCGCAGGCGGCGCGCTAGAAAGTAAGTGGCCGTCAGCACGACGACCGCGAAGAAGACGTGCGGAACGACCCAAGGGAAATATTTGTAGAGCGACGGCGCGCCCGCGAAAGTGTAGAAGATGGTGAAGGCAGCAAAGGCCGCGAGCGCGAACATCACATGGCGCACGCGCGCCGCGTCAGTCTCCGCGTCACGACGCCGCAGAAATTTGGCGACGCTCTTTTCAAGCAGCGTGAAGAGCAGATAACTCGCAAGGCCGCACAGCGCCAGCGTCAGGATTGAAGCCACAGCGCGCGGCACGGCGGGCAGGAAGAAGAAGCCAGCCGTCCCGGCATCGTGTCCGGGGAGGAAGGCGTGATGAATCATCATCTCTTCGTTGACCCACGCGCCGCCGAAGTAGTAATCCCAGGTTCCCGCTTGCAGGAAATAGTAGAAGTAGAAACCGAAGACGATGCCGGGAAAGAAGAAGTAGGCAAACTTCTTCGGCTTCGATTCAATCTCTTTCCAGTAGCCGTTCTCCTCGTTGATGTCCGGGCAGAATTTCTTGCAGGCGGTGCATTTGGCGCATTGAGAATTGGGCGTCTCGCGCAGGCCGTGCGGCTCTGTGTAAATCTTCTCAATGAAAGAGACCGGACAGATGTAGTTGCACCATGTCTTGCCTGTGTAGAACGCGCCGAAGATGAGCGCGGCAAAGCTAATCATGACGAAGAAGGCCGTAATCGCATGGCCGTCGCCGTTGGTCGCAATCAGTCGCAGCCAGAGCGAGATGAGGAAGATGGAGAAGGCGACGTAGTAATAGTTGGCTTCGAGCCACGCCGAAGCCTTCCTGGTGCCGGGACGACGCAGGCGCACGGGAATCTGCGCGAAGAAGGCGAGCGGGCAGATGCGCCGCCAGCGATGATAGCCGACCAGCACGATGAAGAGCGGCAAGGCGGCGACGGCCATCGTCCAGACGACGCGACCCGCCAAGCTCTGCATCAAGTGAGCGAAGATGGGAATCGCAACGAAGACGACGAGCGCGGCCCAACGCAGCGGCTCAATCCACCACTCCGCATTGGCATCGGCGTTTGCCTTGGCGGACGCATGGCCCGCCCGCGCCTTTGTCGAAGAAGGCTTGAGCGGCGTCGCGGAAGGTCTGGGTGTTGCAGCAGCCATAGGTTTAATTTCAAGCTTTAAGATTCAGGCTCTCTGCGCGTTCAACTTGAACTTTGAAACCTGCATCTTGAAGGCTTGTTCTTAGCTTCGCCCGAAGCGAGTGTCAAAGGGCCAGGTGTTGGCGAGCGACGAGTGTATGTTGACGTTGATGTTTAAGTAGTCGCGGAAGACGCCCTTCAGGCTGCCGACCTGTTCTTCTTCGCTGCGACGGATGTACTCGTTGCGCCCGTCCTGGCGCGACGGAATGATGACGAAGAAGACGCGCGGAATCTCGCGCGTGGCGCCGACGGTGACGCCGGAGTCTGGCTGGCGCAGATTCTTCAGCACGTCGCCTTCATCGAAGTTGCGTATGTGACACTGGCTGCAAGTCATCCCGCGCTCTTCAAAGAGACGGCGGCGCGGGTCGCGCAAAGAGGTTTCGGCGACCATGTGCTTCAGCTTGAAGTTGCGTGAGAAGGAGGCAGAGTCAATGTTGGCAGCCGTCACAGTGGCGTCGTCGTGCTCGTCCGGGATGGCGATGTTGCCGTGGTCGTCTGCGTCAACGAGAGCGTCCCAACCGGCGACGAACTCCTTGCTCTGCTTGTCGAAGCGCGGGGCAGGCACGGGCTTGTAAGCCTTGTTGTCGGGCGTCGGCTTGATGCTCGTCGCAAAGCCGTCAATGGAGGGGCTGTTGAAGGCGAGCATCTGTTTGCCGTCGCGCTCGACGGCGTTGACCTTCATCACGCCGAGCGCCCATCCGTCGCCCGTCAGATAATTTCCCTTCGCGTCATACTTGTTATCGCCGCCGAGCCGAGCGTTGTGCGGCATGGCCGCGAACGTGGCCTGCATGTTCGGGTCTGAAGCGTCTTTGTAGGTCAAAACTCTCGTCATGTAATCGGCCAGAGCTTGGCCGTAAGCTTTCTTGTCGCCGATGACGAAGGGCTTCAGATTCTCGCCGTCGAAGAAAGCTTCGTGGAAGAGACGCGCGAAGGTCTGGTTGTTCTTCTGTCGCTGGTCTTCGGGCCGCCCGGCGTCTTTGCCGCGCACGATTCGCATGCGCGGCATGAGGTAGACGGGCTCGGCCGCCGCGACGTTGAAATAGACGAGGCGCAGCTCGAAAACTTTTTTATTGAGCCGCGGGCGCACGGCTATCAACTGCCAGTTCTCTGCCTTCCAAGCAGAGTTGAACTGCGGGCTGTCCGGGTCAATCTCTTCGTTGCGATGCAGCCGCGAGAGATTCTTGAGGGCATCACGAAAGAGCGTCTCGCCGTTGGCCGGCTGAATATTTTTGCCTTGATTGGCGGGCTTGGCGGCTTCAATCTCAGCGATGCGCTGGAAGAGAGCGACGAGCGGCCAGCGCGCGTTGGCCGCCGCAAGGCGCTGCGGGTCTGTGATGCTGACGAGCGTTTCCACTTCGATGGGCGCGGCATCCAGAAAGTCTGTTTCGACCGGGCGCGGCTCGACCTTGATGTTGAAGCTCTTAATCACTTCGCCTAAACGCTCGCCGCCTTCGCGCGCAAACTCCGTGATGCGGACGACGAACTGGCCGCGCTTATCGTCGGTCGGTTGCGGCGTCCAATCGACGGTCAGAGTCCGCTGGTTAAACCTGGCCGACGCGGGCTTTTGTGTCACCTCAATCCGCAGGTCATCGCTGTCTTCGTCAATCGCGCCGAGGCCGAAGACGATGCGCTGGCCGAGGCCCGCGCGCTTGAAGAGCACGGGCGCGAGTTCGGGCGGATGATTGGCGGGCGGCGCGCTCGCCGATGATGCCGCATTGTGGCCCGTCGCATTAACGGCGCTGACGGTCGTCAAACGCGAGATGAAAGTCGCGCTCGCCAGAGCGCAGAAGAGCAGGATGGAGACGAATTTCAGCACGGGCGCGATGGCAGGCCGCGAGGGAAAACTCCGTTTGGTCATGATGTTTCGTTGCTGTTATTTCTTGAAAAGATGTCAATCATTTGCTGTTCCAGTGGACGCCCCATGAGCCTGCTTTTGCAAAGACGGGAGACGAGCGGGAGGCAGCAGAGCTTGCGGCAGCAACGTGTATCTTCAAACCTGCGCCGCACGATTGTCAAGGCAATGATAAAGGCGGGCGAAAGCCGCTTTTGATGAACAGATGAAAAGCGGCCTCCACTCACTTTTGCTTTGTCTCTGGTTGCCCGTCGGCTTGTTTAGATTCTTCGTTCCAGATTGTAGTCGCGCAGGCGGCGATAGAGCGTGGAGGGAGAGATGCCAAGTAGCTCTGCGGTCTTGCCGCGATGCCAGTTGGTTTGTTCGAGCGCGGCGAGAATTTGTTGCCGTTCAACTTCGCGCAGAGAAGCGGGCGCGGCAGTGTTCATTTGTCCGGCGGGCGGCGGGGCATCGCCTTCGGCGGCGCTCGCCTGCTGGCCGTAGTTTCCGTATGTGACGAGCGTTGACGCGGCAGCGATGCGCGCGACTTCGGGTGGCAAGTCGGCGACCGTAATCTGTCCTTCGTTGGATAAGAGCACGGCGCGTTCGAGGCAGTTGCGCAACTGGCGCACGTTGCCCGGCCAATGATATTCGCGCAAAGCCTGCAAGGCTTCGGGCGTTAGCTCTGGATGACCCGGACCGGCGAGTTGCTTGAGCAAGTGCAGAGCCAGCGGCTCGATGTCTTCGGGACGCTCGCGCAGCGGCGTCAACGAAATCTGGAAGCTGTTGATGCGATAGAGCAGGTCGGCGCGAAACTGCCCGTTGGCGACAACCTCGTCGGGGTTGCGATTGGTGGCGGCGATGATGCGGACGTTGACCTCGACCTTGCGCACGCCGCCGACGCGATAAAACGTCCGCGTCTCGATGGCGCGCAGCAGCTTCGATTGCAGTTGCGTCGGCAGTTCTGTGATTTCGTCCAGAAAGAGCGTGCCGCCGTCGGCCAATTCGATGAGGCCGAGCTTGCGCGCCTTCGCGCCGGAGAACGCGCCCGCTTCGTAGCCGAAGAGTTCCGATTCGAGCAGGGATTCCTGAAAGGCCGCGCAGTTCAAATCAATAAACGAAGCTTCGGCGCGCGTCGAGAGACGATGAACCGCGTGCGCGATTAACTCTTTGCCCGTCCCCGACTCGCCCGTGATGAGCACGGAAGCCTCCGACGGCGCGACGCGCTCAACGAGGCGGATGGCCTCGTTCATCTCCTTCGAGACGGAGACGATTTCCGGCATCTGCGATTGTCTGGCGAGTTGCTGCCGGAGCCGCACGTTGTCAACGCGCAAGCGTCGCTTCTCAGCCGCCTGACGAACGAGGGCGTCGAGTTCCGTAATGCGATAAGGCTTCGAGAGGTAATCGTAGGCGCCGAGCTTCATCGCTTCAATCGCCGTCTCGACGGTCGCGTGGCCGGTCAGCATAATCACTTCGGGCGGGTTCGGTCGCTCGTGAACGCGGCGCAGGAGTTCCATGCCATCCATGCGCGGCATGTTGATGTCGCAGAGCAGCACGTCGACGTTGCCCTCTTCCAGACGACGGAGCGCGGCCTCGCCGTCGGGCGCGACAGAGACTCTGTAGCCGAGCCGTTGCAGTTCCTTCTGAATCACCAGACGCAGGTTTGCTTCATCTTCGGCGACGAGCAGTCGCGCGCCATTGCTTTCACTCAAGTCGTTTGTTCTCCATCCGATGGAATAGCCGCGGGCAGCGAAATCGTGAAGGTCGTGCCCTTCCCGATTGCCGATTGAACGTCGAGGCGTCCGCCGTGCTCCGTTACAATACCATAACAGACGGCGAGGCCAAGTCCGGTTCCGCGTCCGACCTCTTTGGTGGTGAAAAACGGGTCAAAGATTTTCGTCAGATTTTCCGGCGCGATGCCGTGCCCGTTGTCGCTCACTTCGATAAGCACGTGGCCCTCTTCGTTGCGCGCGCCGAGCCGCAAACGGCCTCCGTCGGGCATCGCGTCAATCGCGTTGGTCGAGAGCGCGATGACGGCCTGCTGCAACTGTCCTTCGTCGCCCGAAATGACAGCGACATCATCGGAGACTTCCGTCACTATCTCAACCCGCTCGCCGCGCTTTTGATGAGCGACGAGACGAGCCGCCGTCTCAATCACGCCTGAGACATCAACGGGCGCGTGCTCGCCCGCGCGCGTGCGGCTGAAATCGAGCAGGCCGTTCGTTATCATCTTGCAGCGGAAAGCCTCGCTGCGAATCAACGCCAGATACTCGCGCAGGTCTTCGGATTCGGGCGAGTCGTCGAACGCGCCCTCCTTCGCGCGCGATTCGAGAGCTTCGGCGCAGGCCGAGATGGTCGCCAGCGGATTGTTGATTTCATGCACGACGCCCGCGGCGAGCCGCCCGACCGCCGCCAGCTTTTCAGCGCGAGCGACGGCGCGATTCGCTTCGACGCGCGCCGTGATCTCTTCGCCCACAGTGATGACGTGCGAGACTTCGCCGCCGCCTTCGGCCTGCATGGGGACTTTGCTGACCAACCAGTGATGCGTCGCGCCGCTCGCGTCGGTCGTCTCCTGCTCGATGCGTTCAATCTCGCCGCTCTCAAAGGCGCGCGAAAATTCATGCTCAAGAATCTCGCGTCGTTGTCTGGTCAACACCTGAAAGATGTTGCGCCCCATGACGGCTCCGCGCGGGATGCCCTGCCCGCCCAACTCGCGGTTACGATTCCAGGCGACGATGCGATAGCCGCGGTCAACGGCATAGAGCGAGACGGGCAGGCTGTCAATAATCGCTTCGGTGAAGCGACGCTGCGATTCGACTTCCGCCGTCCGCCGCTCGACTTCCTTCGCCAGAGAGACGCTTGAGTCGCGCGCCGCTTCGTAGAGCAGCGAGATGTGCGCGGCGAGCGGGTTGAGATAGTGACGGAAGTCTCC
>JAWVFT010000117.1:0-10015 GCA_033855775.1 Blastocatellia bacterium
CAATGCTGAAGACTTTAATCCGGCCGAAGCTTACAGAGAGTTCTTTAATGAGTACTTGGGGAGACTAAAAAAAAGGAATCCGCCCAAACGCCCTAAAGTTGGCCGTCCAAGTGTGTTTGATGTAACAGACGAAGAGAAAAGGATTGTCGCTGAAAGGCTCCAACAAGAGCGGACAGCCCGACGAGAAAAGAAAGATTCTGAAGGGAAATCAACCTACAGAAGCTATGTCGGCAAGGGATTTTGGCCGGACTTGGCGGATGAGTTACGCCCCGGTGCTCCGAAGGAGTTTGCAGAAGTCTTGAGAAAAGCTACCAACTCACCTATCAAGTCGAAGAAAAGGCCGAGTAGAAAAAGTTCAAAGCGGTAAAATTATCCTACCGTTTTAATTTTACCGGAATGATTCCGGTAAAATTCTTGCCAACAAAAATAATTTTACCACGATGACGGCCACTTAAAATTCAAATACAGTCTCCGCGTCATGGCAAGGAACCGAAGAATCTGGACGCCAGAGCAAGCCGAGAGTCACCAGCGCCGCGCGGTTGCTGCTGCTCTCAACTTGCAGGATGACCCAGACCTTGCCGCCAAGCTTGAAAGCCTGTCGCCGGATGAGTACGCCGAGCGTCGGGGCATTCAGGTAATCCAAAACCCTTCGACACGGAGAACAAACACAATGGCACTCAAAGACTACTCGGAACTGCTCGAAATTTGTGAAAAGCCTTGGAACGCGATTGACGATCCCGAAGACGCGTCAAGGGCAGAGCTTGAAGCCGCGATGACTGAATTTTTCGACGCGCTGAATGAGTTCGACCCGGAGCGTTTTCCCTACGAAGACGACGAAGAAGATACGCCGGAGAATTAACGTGTCCCGCCGCCTTCGCATAGCAATCACTTTCGGCAACGGCCCGCCTCACTTCTTCGAGCAGGAGTTCAGCGCGGAGACGATGGACGATGAAGCAGACGCGCTCCAAGTGGCCGTGCGCGCCTTCTCCAATGCCTTTAACGGAAGACTGAGAAAGCTACGCCGCGACCGCGCTCGTCGCTTGGAGCTTCTCGCGCAAGGCGCGAAAACGGAATGCACGGTTTCAGCGAGTAAATAACGGCTCATGCGCGCGTCGCGCGCGGGTGCATACACGGCTCAGCTAACGAGAACAGGACACGCTATGGAATTGGAAATGGACACGCCGGGAAGTGGCTCAGCGTCACGCGGCGGCATTAGCTTGCGGACGGATGTTTTCTTCCTTCCAGAGTTTTACTCCAACAGCCCGCTTGCGGGGCGCAGCGACCAAAACTCAGGACGCCGGAAGGTCGGCAGCTTGAGCGACACTCAGGATTTGGAAGGCACGGTTCGCAAACTGGCGACGGGGCCGGGCGCATACTTCGCGGAATGTCGCGCGGGACGTGACTTGATTGACAGCAACGTTTTCGAGTTAAAGCCCAAAGGTCAATCACTCGAAATAGAATCGTCGCGTCCGTCCTCTGTAACGCAGTCTCAGACCGCGCCCGCCCCTCAAGCAGCGCAGCAGCCTGAAGCTTCGTCGGCGCAATCAATCAACGCGACGACCGAAACGATACGAGCGACCAAAGAGCTTTTGAAAGAGGTCGCGCCGCCTGCTCAGCAACCCGCCCCGCCGCAACTAACGGAGGAACGGATAGCGGAGATCGTCGCGCGTGAGTTTGCAAAGCACGCGCCGCAGCCGACCACGGCACAGCCTGACCCGTTCGCCTTCATCGAGCGTGCGCTTGACGTTACGCAGAGGCTACAGCCGAAGCAAGCGGAACGCGCAGACTCAGCCGACGAGCAGTTAGATAAAACCGTTTCGATGTTCGACAAGATAACTCAGATTGCGGAGCGCATCAGCCCGCAGCAGGGCGGCGGCGATGGTTGGATGGGTGGCGTCGCCAGCATCCTTAATGCGCTCGGAGCGCGCGAGATTGTTCCGACCATTACCGGCGTCGTCGCTAACGCGCTCATGCAGCGCGGCATTCAGTTGCCGGGAGGGATAACAGCCGGGACGCCGGGAGCAGGCCAGCCGAACGGGATGCACCCGCAAGGAATGACCGCCCCGCCGCTGTCAATGTCTGCTCCGTCGCCTGCAATCGAAGAGATGCCGGAGGATGACGACAAGCTGACGTTCGAGGGGCTGATGGAGAATTACAAAATCTCTATCGTCAACGGCGAGACGCCGGAAGAGAGCATCAACGATACGGTTATCTTCATCGTGGAGAATCCAGAGTTTCAGCAAACGGTTGAGCAGATATTGAACTTGCCCAACGGGAATTTGCTAATGATGCTTTCGCAGGCGACGGGCGCGAATCTCTCCATTCTCAAGAACGCCGACAAGTTTATTGACGGATTGAAGAAAGGCGTGCGCGCTCGCCTCGCGCCCGCGCCGGTCGAAGTCGCGCCGGTCGCGCCGTCAGCGAACGGCAGCAACGGGAACAACGGGATGCACACAGCGGCAAGCGAAGCAACGACCGCGTAAGAGGTTCAATCATGCAAAGACTAGACGCAGAGAGCGGAGCGATTTACGAGCAGACCGAAGACGGCGAATTTTTTGTGCGCTATTGCACGCCGGAAGAATCAGCTTTCTATGGCGAGATGCTATTCAACGCGGGCAAGGTTGGTTCGGGCATGTCTGGACTCGCGCAGCAGCGACCGCGCGGCATGGGCGACCCGACAATTTTCCCCGGCACTAATCCCTTGAGCGTTCTGAACAGCGGCAGCATTTTTTCAATCAACCCGATTGCCGCAGGCGTGAGCGCGGCCCAGAACACCTTGCCGAGCCTGTCCACTGTGGCGAACGGCGCGATGCCGTCCGTCAGGACTCTACAGGCCGCTCTTAATGCTCTTCCCTCATCGCTGCCGCGCCTCACAGTTGATGGCGTCATGGGGCCGAGGACGACGGCCCGCATCGCCGAGTACTATCGGCTCAACGGAATGGTTATGACCGGCACGGTGAGCGCGGCGGTTGCGAATCGCATCGTCGCGGCGGGCGTGGCGGCTGGCGGTGGCAATCCTGCCCCGTCGAATAATCCGAACAACTACCCCGGCACGTTCGGCGTGGCCCCGCCGTCGAGCAGCACAAACTGGTGGCTCTACGGCGGACTGGCGGCTGTCGTTCTGGCGTTTGTGATGAAGCATGGCTAAGCGAAATGGACGCCAACAGCAGAGCATTGCTTTCGACGGTTGTGCCGGAGCTTCAGCGGCGAGTGCTGGCGACGGAGCAAGCCTGCAACGCGCAGGGCGTCTCCATCGTGATGCACTCAGGCCGGAGGACATACGCGCAGCAACTTGCTCTCTGGAACGCTCGCGCGAGTAATCCGAATCCGGCCGCAAGGCCGGGAACGTCGCGCCATGAAACCGGACTCGCGGTTGACATGACGCCAAGCCCGCGAACGACAGCCGCATGGAATGTCTTGTGGAACGCGGCGAGCAACGCAGGGTTAGCGCTCGGAAAGAATTTTTCAAGGTCTGACCCGCCGCACTTCGAGTTGCCGAGCGGAGCGACCGACGAGGCGACCGCAGGCGCGATTGGCTTCGATGTCTCATCCATCCCGCCAGAGGGAATAGCTCTTGCGGCTGTGGCTCTGATTATTATTTTGATTCTGTGAAGGAGTAAAGAGTATGCAGGCGAGCGCACTAACTTATGCCCGACATCGGGCGCAGCAGCAGGGCATGGGCGGGCTTGGAGCGGCGACGATTTACAACACGCACAATTTGCCGCCCGGCTACACGCAAAACTCTGCGGGCCAGATTTTCGACCGCAGCGGAAATCTGTTCTATGACCCTTATTCGGTTGACACGCGAGAGCTTCTGACAGGTCAGGGCGGCAACACCTACACGCAAAATCTGTTCGCGCAGCTTAACGCGGCCACGCCGACCTTGACGCCCGCGCAGCAAGCGGCCCTTCTCGCCGCGCAGCAGCAAGGCAATCTCGCCACCGCAGGAGTGAGCGGGGCGGGGATTCAAATCGGAGGCTTGACGGTTAGCTGGCCCATGCTGGCAATCGTCGGCGTCGGCATCTACCTGCTTCAACGTCCCGGCATCACAACGCGGAAATAAGCGACGCTCCGCAGAGGTAAAAGCTATGCAATCAAATTCTATGTGGCGGCAGCGCGCAGGGCTGAATGGCGTTAGCCGTGGCATGGGCGCGCTCGGAACCGACCCGCACGAAGTTGGCCACTCTGTGCTCTTCCCCGGCATCACCGTTACTCCCGGCAATATCCCGTGGCTGATAGGCAGCGACGGGACGGTTTACGGAACGACCCCCGGCGCATCTCCAAGCTCGACAGGCGGGCAGACGACGAGCAACACGCCAACGAGCACGCAGACGCGCCCGCGCACGGTCGGCAACAGCAATTCCGGCACAAGCATTTGGGATAGGTTGACGCCCATCATCGGGGCGGGCCTGACCGTGCTTAACAACTACGTCGTGACTCGTCCCGGCGCGAATCCGGTCGCGGTGGCACAGTTGTCGAACGGCCAGCAGTATCAACAGCAGTTGACGCAGGCGCAGCTTCAACAGCTTGCCGCGCAGCAGCAAGGCACTTTCGCCAGCGCGGGCGCGGACAGCAGCGGCCTGCAAATCGGAGGCATGACGATTAGCTGGCCCATGCTCGCCGTCGTCGGCGTTGGTATCTATCTTTTACAGCGTCCCGGTTACACGCGGAGGTGATGAAGTGCAGATGATGACCGTTGAGGAGAAAATCGCGGAGCTTCGCCGGAACATACAGACCGGAGGCGTGGAGTTTCGAGTGTTGCCGGAGGTTCGCGCCAAGCTGGACGACATTGCGAAACGCGCTGCGGAGTTGTGCGCCGAAATGTTGACGATAGCAGACGCGGAGGCGATGCGGCTGGCGTCGTCGCCGGAAGAAGCGAACGCAATCTTGCAGGCTCTCTCCATGTACAGCCTCCGCACGCAAAGCGAGTGGGCGTTGCAAGTCACGCCGGAGCTTGCCGCCGCGCCTTCAGAGAACGGCGACGATCCAAACGCGAACGACCGCGACGATGTTTTGAGCGCGTCGCAATTATCCGAGGGCTGAGCTATGAGCATGTACTATCGCAGAGGCGCGGGCATGGGTGAATTGACCCTTGCGGAAATCATGCAACAGGGTTTGCGCTCCGGCATCATCGCTGGCGGTTACGCCGGAGCGGTTCCGGCTGGCCGCTCTTTCATCTTCTCGACACTCGCCACGCTGTCTTGGACTGACACCTTGACGCTGACTAAAGAAGAGACGATGCGCCAGCGCATCTACAGCTACTTGTCCGCGCTCGGAACGTACAGCGGTTTGAATGTCGCTTTCACTTCGGGCTGGACTTCGGGCGGCATCAAGATAACGGGCAAGACTTTGGTTGCTCGCGTTGACGACAACGACATCTTGATTGATTGTCTTGCGGCCATTCGCAGCGCAGGAGCGGACGCCAGCCCCGGCCAGTCAACGATAGCAATCGGGACGAACATCCCCGGCCAGTACACAGGCTCACAGCCGCTCCCCGGCCAGTACGATGACGGCCAGACCGGACATAACGTGCTGGACTTTCTCAACCCGGCAAACTTTAGCGGCTCGACTCTGGCGATGCTTGTGGCGGGCCTGATTGTCGTCATCTGGATAAGAGACTAAGGCGAGAGCCTGCAAAGAAAGGGAAGGGCAAAGCAATGATGAGTGAGCATATCAGCGCAGAGGCGCACGCGCGGTTGGATGAGTTGACCGGGAAACTAACGAACTACTTCGGAGAAATCAGCGCGATACTTGAGCGCGAGCTATCCGGCAAGGAGTTGACCGGGTTAGAGCAGGCGGAGCTTCGCGCTATCACGATGACGGCAGAAGCTCTGCGGAGCGGTTCGCTACTCCGGTTCATCGCGGACGACCCCCAGGGGGCGCGCGACATGAGCATGGGCATTGCCAGCGTGACTATCAACAAGCTGGCCGACCACGAAGCGCAGACGACGGAAGGCACGCATTAGAGCGCAGACGGCGCGAGGTTCTAGTTATGGCTAAGCGGGAAGAGACGAGCGCGGTTGAGTGGGCTGTGTTGGCCTTCGTCGGTTGGAAGGTTCTCCAGTGGCTCGCGCAAGACTACGCGCAGCACGCGCAGGCGATGCCGGATGCGCCGGAGCCACGACCGCGAGCGAGCAGCGTCGAGCCTGCGCCCGTCGAACAGCAGACCACGCCAGCCAGCGGCGGCGTCACGGATGTAACTTACTGGCGCGACCCGCTGAGCTACGACCCCGGCAGCGGTTACGGGTTCAACTGATGAAAGATAAGAATTGAGAATTTAGGGTAGTACGCCGCCTCCGAATCTTGGCCGATACGAGCGACGTGCTACCCGCCCCACACACGTCCGATGCAGTGAACATCGAGCGGGTGCAAGAACCGCGATTGCGGCGCGGCTAGTGCGAATACTATCCGTTTACACCCTTCCTGTTCAAGGCGTCGGCAGATGAAAGGAACATCTGGCGATGCAAAGTCAACACACAATCAACGCTGATAACGCCATCCACAGGCACGCTCTGGCTTCAGAACAGCCGGAAGCGCACGCGCTGTCCGAATGGTTTGAGCCGTGTCTGTCTTGCGGGAATAGATTCAACCGGACGGCAACGACTATCACAATTCTTTGCGTCGAGGGCCGCGTCGAAGTCTGCAAAGTCTGTCCGACGTGCGCGAAAAGAAGGGGGCTTGTATGAGCGGACATCAAAGTTCGTGGAACGATAAATACGCGGCGCAGCGACGGCGTGACCATGCCAACATCGAAGCGATGCAGAATCTAATAATTCAACGCATCACTGAAGAGACGGGCATTATGATGCCGCCGAAGGCGCGAGCCTTCATCTCCGGCCTACAGAGCGCGCACGGCGGCGGCAAGGTGGCCGGTGCGCCCTTCACACGCTCGCATCTGAGCATCGCTCAATATCTGCAATTCACAGGCACGGAGACAGCGCGAGCGGCCCGCGTGCGCCGTTTGCTCAAAGACCTCTTGGACTATCAGGAGCAAACAGGTTTTGAGCTGTTTCGCGTCAAGCGCGGCGGCGAGTTGGTCACTGCCGAAGACGGCTCGCAGAAACACACCGCGACCGAATACACGGACAAGCTCAAGCCGGTGGCGGACGCAGCCGTGATGCTCGCGCGTGAGTCTGAACTGTGGCTCAAGCATCCCGGCATGGCGATGGACGCGCAGGTTGAGTGGGCGATGTCGCAGCTTGTGCGGTTCGACCCCAGAGCGGAAGACGAGGGAAAGGCGCAAATGGATTTACGAGACTATGCCAACTCGCAACAGGGACGGTTGGAAAAATCAGCGAGGAAGGTGGCCGAACAGATTGTCACGCGCGGCGGCAACGGGGCCGTCTGGCTCCGCACGGTCGCAAAACGCTTGCTTCAGGAGGCCGAAGCAGTTGGGACGGCGAGCGGGGTAACAAATTTGTTACCCCGTGACACCGGGGAAAGTGCAGAAGAAACGCCCGATGTGCTGGCGGCAGCGCTTGATTACATCAACTATGACGATGTTCCTGTCTTCCCTGTTAAGCCTGACAAAGCGCCTTACACGCCGAACGGCTTTAAGGATGCGACGCGCGACCAGGCGATTGTGCGCCAGCATTGGCAGAAATTGCCGGACGCTGGTATCGGCATCCCGACCGGCGAGGCGTCCGGTTTTCTTGTGCTGGACATTGACCCCAGACACGGCGGGGATGTTTCCCTAACTGCGCTGATCGAAGAACACGGCGACGAATGGTTAGAGACGATGCAGGCCCGAACAGGCGGTGGTGGTCATCACATTATCTTTGCTTACCCGCGCGGCTCAAACATTCGCAACTCAGCTAACCGGCTTGGCGAGGGCATAGACGTGCGCGGGGAGGGCGGCTACATCATCGCCGCACCTTCTCTCCACGCCAGCGGGCGGCGCTATGAATGGCTGACTAACTTTAAGCCTGCCCCGCCGCCCGAATGGTTGCTCAAACTATTGACCGAAGAGAGAGGCGCATCCACTCAGAAAACGCAGCCACGCGCCAAAAGCGGCGCAGGAATAGGCGCGCTGATTCCAGAGGGCGAGCGCAACGAAGCGTTATTCAAAATCGGTTGCTCTTTGCGCGGACAAGGCCATAACCGTGATGAGATTGAAGCCGAGTTGATGGACATCAACGCGCGCCGCTGTTCGCCGCCTTTGCCCGATGTGGAAGTGCAGAAGATTGCCAGAAGCGCGGCGAGCTACGCGCCTAACCGAGTGGCCGTAGGAGCGTGAATCATGGAGCACGAGAATCTCTTGACCGTCACGGAGGCCGCGTCTCTGCTCGTCGTCAAGCCGCGCACCATTTACGCATGGGTGGCTGAACGCCGGATTCCCTTCCGCAAAGCTGGCCGGTTGCTCCGCTTCGACCGCGCCGAGCTTCTGGCATGGGCGCAGGCCGAGGCCAAAGAAAACAGCCAGCCTGATTACCTCCGCATGATAAGCTGACGGCCGCTCCTGTAACGGCGGCAATCGGAAAGGAGCAACATGACAGTCAGAAGAAACAAAAGGAAAGGAAGCCGGGGGCATCAATGGTTCTGCGACCTGACGATTGATGGCAAGCGCGTTCAGCGCGTCATCAAGGGAGCACGAACCAGAGCGCAGGCGCTAAAGGCAGAGGCCGTGATTAGAACAAAGTTGTTCGAGAAGAAATACGGCCTCGTTGAACAGGCTGAGTGTCGCTTTGATAAATTTGTCGAAGCAACATTCTTGCCGAGCAAAAAGCTGAAGAAGAGCTATCAGTCAATTGTCAGTATCACCAAGGCTCTGACCGCATTTTTCGGCAAGCGTTTGCTCTCGGACATAGATTCGGACTTGATTGAGAAATACAAGCAAACGCGAATCGCGGAGAACACCACGCGCGGCACGAAGCGCAGCCCTTTGCGCGTCAACAAAGAGCTTCAGGTGCTCTCTTCCCTCTTCACGCTGGCGATGGAGAAGGAATTGACCGCCACCCGGCCCAAGGTCAAGCTGTTTCAGGTTTCCGGCGAGCGCGAGCGTTATCTGTCGCCGGATGAAGAAAAGGGGCTGATGGCCGCGCTCTCCGAAAGCCCGTGGCTCAGGAACATCGTCACGATGGCCCTGCACACGGGCATGAGGCGAGGCGAGATTTTCAGCCTTCAGTGGTTCGACGTGAATTTCGAGCGTGAAGCAATCCACCTCCGGCAGACCAAAAGCGGCAAGGATAGGCTGGTGCCGATGAACTCCACCGTTCGAGCGATGCTTGAGAGCTTGCCGAAGTCCAGCGGTTACGTCTTTCCGAGTCCGAAGACGGGCGGGCGGCTCATTGACATCAAGGTAGGGTTCATGCGGGCGGTCGTGGCAGCGAAGCTCAAAGACTTCCGCTTTCACGACCTGCGCCACACGGCAGCTACGCGCATGGCGGCGGGCGGGGCCGACGCTTTCACGCTCTGCTCGATCTTCGGATGGTCGGATATTCGGATGGCTCTGCGCTACACGCACGCGATGAGCGACGCAAAACGCCAGGCGGTTGAAAATCTGGCCGAAAAATCGCGTTCTGGTGGAAAGAAAGTGACAAAGGGAAAACGGCAAGCCCGCCAGCTTGCCGTAAAGTCTTGAAAGTATTGGTAGCGGGGGCGTGGCTTGAACACGCGACCTTGGGGTTATGAATCCCACGCTCTAACCAGCTGAGCTACCCCGCCACAGGGAAAGTAGAATTTACTAGGAATCATTGGGGTAGTCAATTACACGTCAAAGTTAGAAATCTGCTCAAAACCTGCGTTTCACTCTTCAACGTGTTTTTCAAAGTGTCTTTCCAAAATGGAGACACGGCAATGCTGAATCATCGAAAAGGATGGATGGGGCAATGTAAAAAAGGGCTGTTGGCTGGCCCGCGCAAGTCTGACGGAAGGCGTTTGATGATAGAGTATGCGAATCAGGAGTAGAAAGTGAGCAACAAACAGGCGACGGCGAGTTTGCCGTAGCAATGCACCTTCAGCCCCTGACTCGAACGAACGCGCGAGGCGTTCTGTAAATCCGTTGTTTGAATCAGCC
>JAWVFT010000118.1:0-25088 GCA_033855775.1 Blastocatellia bacterium
AATCCTGCGCCCGCTCCTGTTTCGTCTGCCGCCTGAGACGGCGCACGAGTTGGCGCTGCGAATGTTGAAGCTGTCGCTCAAGTCTGAGCGGGCGCGACGATTGGCGGCGCGTCGTTTCAATCTTGAACAAGACGCGCGGTTGCAGCGTTTCGGTTTGGAGTTTCGCAATCCAATCGGGTTGGCGGCGGGGTTCGACAAGAACGGCGCGGCGGCTGAAGCTCTGGCGGCGCTGGGTTTCGGTTTTATAGAAGTCGGGACGGTGACGCATCAGGCGCAGGCTGGCAACCCGCGACCGCGCCTCTTTCGTCTGCCCGCGGATAACGCTTTGATTAATCGTCAGGGCTTCAACAATCGCGGCGCGGCGGCGCTGGCCGCGAGGTTGGCAGCGCATCGCCCTGACTGCGTGCTCGGCATCAACATCGGCAAGAGCCGCGCCGTGCCAATCGAAGAAGCGATTGACGATTATCTGGCGAGCTTCGAGTTGGTCTACCCGCACGCCGATTACATAGCGGTCAACGTTAGCTCGCCGAACACGCCGCAGTTGCGCGAGCTACAACAATCGGACGCGCTCGCGTCGCTGCTCGATGCTTTGCAAGAGCGCAATCTTGAGTTAGCGCGCGAACAAGAGCGAGGCGAGCCGTTGCCGTTGTTAGTCAAGATTGCGCCGGACCTTTCGCTGCCGGAAGCGGAAGCGATTGTCGAAGTCGCTTTGCGAGCGCGCTTGTCCGGCATCATTGCCACGAATACGACGACCAGTCGCGCGGGGTTACGAACGCCTGCGAATACGGTCGCAGCGTGCGGGCAAGGCGGCTTGAGCGGCGCTCCGTTGCGCGAGCGTTCGACCGCGATGATTGCCGCGCTCTATCGCCTGACGCGCGGCAAGCTGGCGATTGTAGGGGCCGGCGGCGTCTTCAACGCAACGGACGCGTGGGAGAAAATCTGCGCCGGGGCGAGCCTCGTGCAGTTGTACACGGGCTTTATCTACGAAGGCGTCACTGTGGCGCGCGCGATAAACGAAGGGCTGCAAAGGTTGATGACGCAGGAAGGCTTTCGCTCTCTGGATGAAGCGGTCGGCTCGCGCGCGAAGGAACTCGCGGCGGCTTAAAAGCGGAAGTTTTTCCTGAGCCGGATATATCTTGCGCGCAAGCGGCGGGCGGAGGAATCGTATGAAAGAGAACAAGCTGACGGGAGAGAACAAGCTGATTATCGCGCTCGACGTGGAGACGGTCGGGCGGGCGCGCGAGTTGGTCGGCGCGCTTCGAGATGTGGCGGGGATGTTCAAGATTGGCTCGCAGCTTTTCACAGCCGCCGGGCCAGAGTTTGTGCGCGAGATTGTCGCGGCTGGCTCGCGCGTTTTCCTCGACCTGAAATTTCACGACATCCCAAGCACAGTGGCCGCCGCGGGGCGCGAGGCCGCGCGGCTCGGCGTCTCCATCTTCAACGTTCATGCGGCGGGCGGAAGCGAGATGATGAAGCGCACGGCGGAAGCCGTGGCCGAAGTGTCGGAGCGCGAAGGATTGGCGCGGCCCAAAGTGATTGCGGTGACTGTGTTGACAAGCTCTGACGCGGCGACGCTCAAAGAGGTCGGCTTGATGTTTGAGCCGGGAGAGCAGGTGGCGCGGCTGGCGCGGCTGGCCGCGGAGTGTGGCCTCGACGGCGTTGTCGCATCGCCGCTTGAAGTCGAGCTTGTGCGCTCGGTCGTCGAGCACGAAGATTTTGTGCTGGTGACTCCGGGCGTGCGGCCCGCGGGCGTTGACGCGCATGACCAGAAGCGCGTGATGACGCCCGCCGCAGCCGTTCGCGCCGGAGCCGATTATCTGGTGGTCGGGCGCGCG
Organism: Blastocatellia bacterium; assembly: GCA_033855775.1. GTDB lineage: Bacteria > Acidobacteriota > Blastocatellia > Pyrinomonadales > Pyrinomonadaceae > DASVTR01. The sequence goes on from JAWVFT010000118.1 coordinate 1,836, forward strand.
ATTCTCGACGCGGACAATCCGGCGCAAGCGGCGCAGTTGATTCTGGAAGAGATGCGCGGCGCGTTCGAGGCGGCTTAAGCGATGACGGCGAAGCTGGCACAGCCTGCGTCTGTCAATACGGACAGGCCCGTTTATCAAACGCAGGGCAGCGGCCCCGCGTTTCTCTACGTGCCGGGCATCGAAGGCACGGGCAAGCTCTTTTTCAAGCAAGCGGACGACCTCGCGCGCGACCATACAGTGATTACTTTTCCGCTGCGCCCGCGCGGGCGTTACGGCATGGGAGAGTTAATCGGCGACCTCGTTTGGATTATTCGTGACGCGGGGTTTGAGCGCGCCACCGCCCTCGGCGAATCTTTCGGCGGGCTGCTCTTGATGGCCGCCGCGATAGCGCATCCCGAACGCTTTGAGCGACTGATTCTCGTCAATACTTTTTCACATTTCGAGGCGCAGGCGAAAATCAAGTTGGGCGTCGCGCTCTTCTCCCTTTTGCCGTATCCTGCTCTGAAGGCTTACAGGAAGATGGGCGGCGGGCGTTCGCTCTTCGACGCCGGAGTCGCGCCGCAAGACCGTCTCGCCTGTCGAGAGCACACGCGCGAAGTCGGCAGCGAAGGCTATCTCTCGCGGCTGCGAATCATTCGTGACACTGACCTGCGCCCTCGCCTGGCGGAGATACAGGCGCCGACGCTGGTGGTGGCGGGAACCGAAGACCGTTTGCTAAATGCCGTGCGCTCGGCGAAAATCATCGCGTCGGCAATTCCCCGCTCGCAGCTTAAGACGCTGGAAGGCATGGGACATCTGGCGCTCGTGTCGGGCCGCGTGCGCGTGCGCGACTGGCTGGCCGAATTTCAGCCGGAGCCGAACGCCCGGACGAAGGAAGAGGAACTCCGGCGCGGGCGCAGCGTTTAGCAATTGCGCGCGGGAAAGCGCGTCTCCCGGCAGACACGTTTATTTTCAAGGCACAGAGGACAAGAACATTTGAAAGCCACGCTGCTGACTCTCACGACGCTGCTGCTCTTCGGGCTACTGCCGTTTCATCCGGTCGCGGCGCAACAGACCGGGACGGTTGAAGCCATCGCCGCATCGCCATATCGCATCGGCGAGCGTTTGACTTATCACGTCACGTTCTCGAATTTCATCAACGCCGCGCACATCGAATTGCTGGTGGCCGCGCGCGGCCAGTTCTTCAACCGCGATGCCCTGCAACTGCGCGCGCACATCGAGACGGCGGGCGTCGTCAATGCCGCGCTCTATTCCATCAACAACGACTACACGACATACCTGGACCCGGCCTCCGGCCTGCCCTTTCGCACGCAGCAGGTGATACGCGAAGGCGGGCGCACGACAGACACTTCGAGCGAGTATAACCAGCCGGTCGGGACGGCTGCGATTCCAGACAAGCTCAGGATTGGAGAGTTTCCGGGGACTTACGATTTCATCTCGGCGCTTTATCGCCTGCGCGCTCTCGCCTTAAACGAAGGCTCCGTTTATTACTTCATGGCGCGCAACGACATGGACGGGTACGCCGTCGAGTTCAGCGTCATCGGGCGGCAGTTGATTAAAACCAACGTCGGCTCTTTCAACACCATCGTCACGCAGTTGCGCGTGCCGAAGGACGAGGCGGCCAACAAATTCCGCACGCGGATTTACTTCAGCGACGACGTGCGCCATGTGCCTGTGCTGCTCACCGCGCGTCATCCTTCGGGTGAGATACGCATCGAGTTGGCCGGTTCCGAACTGCCCGAACAGACGATGCAAACGACCACCAACGTCGTCAAGCCGCCCGTCAATCTTCCGCCCACGACGAACGTCGCCGCGGTTCCGGGCAGCACGGCGTTTCCTTCGGGCTTGCCCTTCAATGCCGGGGAACAACTCAACTTCAACGTCAGTCTAGGCGCGACGCCGCAGCCGGTCGGAACAATCTCTTTGCAGGTGCGCGCCCGCGCCAAGTACTTCAACCGCGACGGAATCCAACTCGGCATGAAGGCGCAGACGACGAGCGCGGCCCAACGTCTCTACAGCCTCAACGACCAGATAAATTCTTACCTTGACCCCAACACGTTGCTGCCCTTCCGCACCGAGCTTCAACTACAGGAAGGGCGCGACCGCGCCAATCAGGTCTTGACGATAGACCAGGACCGCGGCAACGTCGTGACGGACAAAGGCACGCGCATAGAGATTCCGGTCGGCACGCACGACATGCTCTCCGTCATCTACGCTCTGCGCTCTTTCAATCTGGCGCCGCCGAAGCGCAACGCCGTCTCGATTCTCATCAACAATCGCCCGCGCACGCTCTTTATCACTTCGCTCAAGCGCGAGATGATTGACCTCGGCGGGCAGAAGATTGCGGCTCTGCAATTGTCTCTAACGACGGACGACGCGCAGGGCGACAGGCTCGGCCTGCGGCTCTGGGTCAGCGAAGATAATCGCCGCCTGCCTTTGCGCATCACCGCCAACACTCCGCTCGGCCCCGCCCGCGCAGACCTCAACATCATTCCGCTCGTTCGTCAATAAAGCCCGCGGCTCGTCAACAAAGTCTACGGCTCGTTAACAAAGTTGGCGGCTCAATCGAAAGCTTGTTTGGCAGGCTCGGTCGTCGCTTCTTCGGGTTCATAGTTGACGCTGTAGACCTGCACGGCTTCGTCTATATTTTTCACGGTGACGGCTTCCGGCGCGCTGAGCGCGAAGGCTTGTCCGAGTTCGGCGGCGGTCGTGGCTGTGACGAGAATCTGTCCGGGCCGCGCGATACCTTCGATGCGCGAGGCGATGTTAACGGTATCGCCGATGGCCGTGTACTCGGAGCGTTGGTGCGCGCCGATGACGCCGACGGTCGCTTCGCCCGTGTTGATGCCGATGCCGAGTTGGACAGTCGGCAGATTCTTGGCCGTCAACTGCTGGTTGACTTCCCTGACGCGCCGCTGCATGCCAATGGCCGCCGCGACGGCGTTGGCCGCGTCATGCTCGGAACTGAGCGGAGCGCCGAAGAGAGCCATCAAGCCGTCGCCGATATACTTGTTGAGCGTTCCATGATGCTCGAAGATTTCGGCGGCCATCGCCGTGAAGAGAATGTTCAGCAGGTCAACGATGGTTTCGGGACGCGCGCGGTGCGCCAGTTTCGTAAAGCCGCGCACGTCGCAGAAGAGCACGGTCAGACGTTTATTGACGCCGCCGAGTTGATACTTCTCCGGGTTCTCGACCAACTCTTTGATGATGTGTTCGGGCATGAAGCGGGCGAAGGCTGCGCGGGCCAGAGCTTCGCGCTGCGAACGCTCGTGGGCGCGTGTGGCTTCGACGGCGGTGGCCGCCTGCGCCGCCACTGCGCCGAGCAGTTGCGTGTCTAAATCCGTGAACTTGTCCGGCGTCACGCGGCGGTCTATGTAGAGCGCGCCGTAGATTCCGTCGCGGCCAATCAAGGGAGCGCACGCCAGCGAACTGATGCTTTGCATCACGACGCTCTCGCTCAGTTTCAGGTTCATGTCCTGCAAGACATCGTGCGACGAGAGCATCACGCGCTGCTCGATGGCGGTGCGAACGGCGGTGCGACTGATGGAGCGCTGGTTGGCCGTTTCGTTATCACGAAAGCGCAGGCTGACGGGTCGCAGTTCTGCGGTCGTTTCATCAATCAGCAGGGCCGCGCAGCAATCCGCCGGAATCGCGCGCATGACGATGGCCGTCGCGTATTCCAGAATCGACTGCGTATCGAAGACGGTGGCCAGCGCCGCGCTCATCTCGCACAGTTGAGCCAGCATCTGCGCCTTGCGCCGTAGCTCTTCAATCTCATGCTGGCGCGAGCCGGAGATGAACGAATTGGTAATCAACGAAGTGAAGCCGGAGGTGACGGGAGCCATCGAAGTGCTCATCGAGAGCGGGTCGTCCGTATAGCGCAGCGGAGTTTCCCTGCGCGTGATGACGAAGCGCATCGAGGCAATCTTGAATGAGTCGCCGTCCGCGAGCGTGGCTTCGCCCATCTCAGCCGTCACGGCTGCGTCATTGGCCAGCACGACGTTGCCTTTGCTGATATTCGCCAGCAGGACTGTGCCGTGCGCGGCGGCGCGTATGACGGCGTGGCGACGCGAGACGCGAAGGTCGTCAATGCGTATGTCGTTGTCGGGCGCGCGGCCAACGGTCAGCCGCCCGCCTTCCGGCAAGTCCCACTCGCGCTTCATGCCTTCCGCTTCCTGAATCGTAAACATCAGCTTTTAAGCCTCGACCGTCTTCCCTTCATCGCTCTCGTCCAGAAGCTTGCGGACTAACTCACGCTTAAGCAACTTGCCGGTCGGCCCCTTCGGAATGTCCGCGACAAAGCGCACCGACTTGGGGCATTTATAATCCGCGAGGCGTTCGCGGCAGAAGCTCAATAGCTCTTCTTCCGTCACCCGCGCGCCTTCTTTGAACACGACGAAGGCGACCACCTCTTCGCCGTACAGCGCATCCGGCACACCGATGGTCGCCGCCGCGCCGACCGCTTCATGGCCGTACAAAACTTCGTCAATCTCGCGCGGGTAAATATTTTCACCGGCGCGAATAATCATGTCCGACTTGCGGTCAACGATGTAGTAAAAGCCGTCCGCGTCTCTGTAGCCGACATCGCCCGTGTGAAACCAGCCGCCGCGAAAAGCCTGCGCGGTCGCTTCCTCGTTCTTGAAATAGCCCTTCAAGATATTCTCGCCGCGCAGGACAATTTCGCCCAGTTGCCCGTCGGCCACGTCTGCCCCGTCGTCGTCAACAATCTTCATCTCGTTGCCGATGGGCAGGCCGCACGAACCCGGTCGCCGCCGCTCGTCAGGCGGGTTGAAAGTCGAGCGACACGTTGACTCAGACATCCCGTAGCCCTCGATGACCAGACAATCAAACGTCTCCTCGAAACGCTTCAACACTTCGGCTGGCACAGGCGCGGAGCCGCACAAAGCGAAACGCAACTGGCTCGTCCTGAGTCCGGCTGGCACGCCCTGCGGGTAAGTGTTGACGAGCAGGCTCAGCATCGTTGCGACCGAGCCGAACGAAGTCACTTCATAATCCGAGACGATGTGCCAGAAACGCTTGACCGAAAATTTCGTGGTCACGACCGTCGAGCCGTTTGCATAGAGCGGGGCGAGCGTCGCCACCATCACCGCGTTGACGTGAAACAGCGGCATCACTATGAGCAGGCGGTCGCGTTCTGTGAATTTCAGCCACGCCGTAATCTGCCGCGCGTTGGCCAGCAGGTTGCCGTGCGTCAGCAAGCAGCCCTTCGGCTTGCCCGTCGTCCCCGAAGTGTAGATGATGAAGGCGACATCATCCTTCTCAATCTGCCGCGGCGGCAACTCAATCGTCTCTGCAAACGCTGCGGTCGCGCGTCTCTCATCATCAAACTCAATGACCGCGCCGAGCGACGACAGTTGCGCTCGCGCTTCCTCAATCTTCGGCAGAAATTCCGAATGAACGAGCAGGGCTTTCGCTTCCGAATGGTTAATGACGTAAGCCATCTCCTGCGGCTTGAGCAGCGAATTGATGGGGCTGGCCAGCGCGCCCAACTTGAAGCAAGCGAAGTAAGCGATGAGATACTCCGCGCTGTTCGGCAGCAAGAGGCTGACGACCGCGCCCTTCTCGACGCCGTGGCTCAAGAGCAAGCGCGCCGCACGGTTGACAGCCGCGTCAAACTCCGCGTAGCTATATTTTCGCCCGTCAACTTCCGAGAACAGAAACACTTTGTCCGGCGACAGCCTCGCTCTCTCTTCCAGCAACTCACGAAGATTGCGCGGCTCTCCTGCGCCCGCGACGGTTGATAAGTTTTGACCAGTCATCTTGTGCCTATGATATATTAACGGAGGTTCCGGCTGCCAGATTGCCCAGACTGTAAGCGGAACGAAAAAACGAAAGGTCTGCGTTGCCGCGTCCGGCATTCATCCTGCATACTTCTCCATATGACTATCTATCGCAATTTCATCAACGGTCAATGGGCCGAGTCGTCTTCGTCCAAAACAGTTGACAATATCAACCCGGCGAATACGGAAGACGTGCTCGGCACCGTCCGCCAGGCGACGCGCGAAGAGGCGCGCAGCGCGGTCGAAGCGGCGAGCGCGGCCTTCCGCGATTGGCGCGCGACGCCCGCCCCGACGCGTGGGCGGATTGTGGCACGCGCCGCTCGCCTGTTGGAAGACGAAAAAGAGAATCTGGCTCAACTGCTGACCAGAGAAGAAGGCAAGACGATTGCCGAATCGCGCGGCGAGTTGCAACGCTCCATCAACGTCACGGAGTTTTGCGCGGGCGAAGCGCGCCGCTTGAACGGCGAAACGATTCAATCCGAACTGCCCGCCAACTTTGCCTACACCATCAAGCAACCGCTCGGCGTCGTGGCCTGCGTCACGCCCTGGAATTTCCCTGTGGCGATTCCCATCTGGAAAATCGCGCCCGCGCTTGTCGCAGGCAACACGGTCGTCTTCAAGCCAGCTTCACTAACGCCCGCGACCGCCGTTCGCATCGTAGAGATTTTTGAGGAAGCCGGAATCCCGAAGGGCGTGCTTAATCTAATTCTCGGCTCCGGCTCGGACGCGGGCGACGAGATTATCAATCACAAGGCCGTGCGCGCCGTCTCCTTCACAGGCTCGAACGATGTCGGCATACGCATGTACGAACAAGTCTCGCGGCGCGGGGCGAAAGTGCAATGCGAGATGGGCGGCAAGAATCCGGTCGTCGTCCTTGAAGACGCAGACCTGGACCTCGCCGTCGAATCAACGGCGCAGGGAGCCTTTGGCTCTTCCGGCCAACGCTGCACGGCGACGAGCCGCGCCGTCGTCGTCCAGGACATCGCCGACGAATTTGTCGCGCGCATCAAGCGTCGCGCCGAAACAATGCGCATCGGCGATGGCGCAGACCCCGACACGGAGATGGGGCCGAGCGTTGACGAAGGCCAATTCAAGACCGTGCTCAGCTACATAGACATCGGGCGCGAAGACGGCGCGGAGCTTGTCTGCGGCGGCGCGCGAGCCGAAGGCGACAATCTCAATCGCGGCTACTTCGTCCACCCGACCGTCTTCGACCGCGTGACCACAGACATGCGCATCGCCCGCGAAGAAATCTTCGGCCCCGTGCTCTCCGTCCTTCGCGTCAAGGATTTCGACGAAGCGATGCAGGCCGCCAACGATTCCGAATACGGCCTCTCTTCATCCATCTTCACCAACGATGCGACACGCATCTTCCGCTTCGTTGACGAAATCGAAACCGGCATGACGCATATCAACTCGCCGACCACCGGCGGCGAAGCACACGTCCCCTTCGGCGGCATCAAGTCAACCGGCATCGGCGACCGCGAACAAGGCTCGACCGCCCTCGATTTTTACACTGAACTGAAAGTCGTCTACGTGGACTACACCGGGCGCAAGCGCGAAGGCAATTTATATTGATGGCACGTTGTCAGATGAAGCATACAATGTTCGTGAAATATCTGCTGCTCTTGATTGGCGTCGTGCTGGCCTTTGCTGTCCCGGCTTCAGCGCAGGCCGTCCAGAGCGTCTACACGGATTTCAGCGGGAAAAGCTGCAAGACCATTGAAAAAGATGAAGCGGCTGCCGGTTATCTGTTAGAAGAGTGTCGAGGCATCGCGGGTTATAAGCTTCAGGTCGCCTCGCAGGACTTGCGGCAGGGAATAACGGTTATCAAACCCGACGGCTCAAAGCATGACCTTGACATGGGGCTAATAGGCGGCGGGGGCTTCTCCGGCCTCGGCCCTAGAGTCGAGTGGCGCGTCAAAAGACAGCAGGGCAAGCTCGTTCCCATTGCCATCATCGTGCGCTTCAATGTCAACGTCGGCGGAGCGGAAAAAGACACTTCGTATCTCACCGTCACTAAACTCACGCCGCAGAAGATTTGCCTGATAGACACCATAGCCCCCGGCCCAAACGCGAACGAAAAAGCGCGGCAGTTGGCAGACAACTCTGCCAACAAGCCCTGCTACAATCCACTTGGAACTAACGGACAATAATTTTTTCTGACTATCTCTGAGGAATAAAGATGAGCACCGTCGAACAACAGCCAGCGCAATCCGCAGCACAGCAATCCGAAACAACCCGCAAGCATAAGGAATTTCTCTTCCCGGCGGTCGCCACTTACTATCGGGAGCCGCTCGCGCTGGTGCGCGGCGAGGGCATGTACGTGTGGGACGACGCGGGCAATCGTTACCTGGATTGCTTCGGCGGCGTGTTGACCGTCAGCCTCGGCCACGCGAACCCGGCGGTCAACGCGGCGATTATCGAGCAGGTCAAGACGCTCTCGCACACCTCTGCGCTCTATGCCAACAAGCCGCAGTCGGACTTGGCCGAGAAGCTTTACCAAATCACGCCCGGTCGTTTGAAGAAATCCTTCTTCACCAACAGCGGCACGGAGGCCGACGACACGGCCATCATGGCAGCGAAGCTGCACACGGGTCGTCATGAAATCGTCGTCCTGCGTCATAGCTATAGCGGGCGTTCGGCGACGGCTCTGTCGGCGGTCGGCCATTCGACTTGGCGACAACTGCCCGCGCAGGTCGCTGGCATCGTCCACGCGCGCGCGCCTTATTGCTATCGCTGCCCGCTCAAACTCTCGTACCCGGACTGCGGGCTGGCCTGCGCCGAAGACATCGAAGAAGTGATTATGACGACGACGACCGGCGAGATTGCGGCCTTCATGGCCGAGCCGATTTTGGGCGTCGGCGGCTTTATCGTGCCGCCGCCGGGCTACTTCGAGCGCGCCGTCGAAATCACGCGCCAGCACGGCGGACTCTTCATCGCGGACGAAGTGCAAACGGGTTGGGGACGCACGGGCGACAAGTGGTTCGGCATAGAGCATTGGAACGTCGAGCCGGACATCATCACTTCGGCCAAGGGCATGGGCAACGGCGTGCCCATCGGCATGACGACGGCGACGCCCGAAGTCGCGGACAGTTATCCCGGCTTGACCTTCTCGACCTTTGGCGGCAATCCAGTCTCGATGGCCGCCGCGCTCGCCGTCATCAAAGTTATCGAGGAAGAAGATTTGAAGACGAACGCGGCGGTCGTCGGCGCGTACTTGCGCGAAGGGTTGGAAGGCTTGAAGGAGAAGTATCCAATCATCGGCGACGTGCGCGGGATGGGCTTGATGCAGGCGCTCGAATTTGTCAAAGACCGCGAGACGAAAGAGCCGCACCCGCTGGCGGTTACTCAAGTGTTCGAGGAGACGAAGCGGCGCGGCGTCCTCATCGGCAAGGGCGGACTCTACGCCAACGTGATTCGCACGGGCATGCCGCTCGTCTCGACCAGGGACAACGTTGACGAAATGATAAAGGCGCTGGACGCGGCCTGCGCCACAGTCAAGTAATGAAGTTGAGAATCGTCACGCTGCTCGTCGTCGCGCTTGCGCTCGGCTGCGCGGGCAAAGGCTCAAGCACAAGCGCGCCCGTCGTGCCAGCCTTCGACTTGAGCTTGTCCGCGCAGACGCCCACTTACACCTTGCGCGGCAAGACGAGCGGCGGGCAACTGGAAAGCAAACAGGCCATCGGCTGGTTCGTCTGCTACGTCGAAGCGCGTGGCAACGTCTACTTCTTCGCCACCAACATCGAAGGCCCGGACTATCTTTCCATACGGGACAAGCGCATCGAGTTGACCCGGCAAATTCTGAAAAGCCTCGGCGTTCTGCCAAGCGCATAGCTGTCTTCCGTTGCCGCCATAAACAAACGGCAGGCTCGCCGCTTGACCATCAATGCCTGAGCATCACTTGAAGGAGCGATTGGATGAAAACTCTGATTCGTAATGGGCGCGTCATCACCGCCGTTGACGACTACAAAGCCGACGTGTTGATTGAAGATGAAAAAGTTTCCGTCATCGGGGCAAAGCTTGAGATGGAGGCGGACATTGTGATTGACGCTGCGGGAAAGCTTTTGATTCCCGGCGGCATTGACCCGCACACGCACATGCAGCTTCCGTTTGGCGGAACCGAGGCGTCCGATGATTTTCGCACCGGAACCATCGCCGCTGCGCATGGCGGGACAACCACGATTATTGATTTCGCCGTGCAGTACAAAGGCGAGTCGCTGACGCAGGCGATTGACAACTGGCACGCGAAGGCCGAGGGCAAGACGGCGATTGACTACAGCTTTCATCTCATCACGACCGACCTCGAAGACGAGCGCGTGCCTGAGCTTCATCGCATCATGGATGAAGGCGTGACGAGCTTCAAGCTCTTCATGGCTTATCCCGGCGTCTTTCTGGTTGACGACGCAACGATTTATCGCGCGATGGTCGCCGCCGGAGAGCGTGGCGGCCTGATTTGCATGCACGCCGAAAACGGCATCGTCATCAACGAGATTATCAAGCGCGCTCTCGCCGCCGGAAAGACCGCCCCGAAGTATCACGCGCTAACAAGACCGACGCGCGCCGAAGCCGAAGGCGTGCATCGCGCCATCGCTATCGCGGAGATGGCCGAGACGCCCGTTTACATAGTCCATCTCTCCTGCGCCGACGCGCTCGAACAAGTGCGCGCGGCGCGCGACCGTGGCCTGCCCGCCTTCGCCGAGACATGCCCGCAGTATCTCTTCCTCTCCTACGACAACTACGAAGAGCCGGGCTTTGAAGGCGCGAAGTATGTGATGACGCCGCCGCTCCGCGAGCGTTGGAATCAGGCGGAACTGTGGAAGGGTTTGAAGACGGACGACCTGCAAGTTATCTCGACCGACCACTGCCCTTTCTGCATGAAGGAGCAGAAGGAGTTGGGGCGCGACGATTTCTCGAAGATTCCGAACGGCGCTCCCGGCGTCGAGCATCGCGTGCCGCTCATCTACAACGGCGGCGTGATAGAGAATCGCATCAGCCTCAACCGCTTCGTCGAATTAACCTCGACGGCTGCGGCCAAGATGTTCGGGCTCTTCCCGCGCAAAGGAACCATCGCCGTCGGCTCCGACGCCGACATCGTTATCTTCGACCCCGAACGCGAGCAGACCATCTCCGCCTCGACACACCACATGAACGTTGACTACTCCGCCTACGAAGGCAAAACCATCAAGGGCGTCGTCGAAACGGTTCTCTCGCGCGGGCGCGTCGTCATTGAAAACGGCGAATACAAAGGCAAAGCCGGCGACGGAAAATTCCTGAAGCGCGGAACGTGCGTGACCGCTTGATGTCCGAAGTTGGGACGAGCCTGCCCCACTTTAGGGCAATAATATAGTTGGCTCACCTGTAATCTTGTAGCTGGCAGAATAATAAGCGTCAGTCAGTATCAGTATAACAAACTACCGAAACAAGATTATCCAGCCGCCCAACCCTTCAGTGTAGAGACCTGAGAATTTCAGTTCGATTTGCTCGTGTGTCATATAGGAAGATTATAATTCTACAGAAGAACCTTTTTGTGGAATAGGTAAGACACCTCAAAACAATGATTGGATGTTGCTGTAGTTAGCGGTAAAAATCAGCCGCAGCATTGTTATATTATTCCAAGATGCGGCTTTTCGGGTTGTAGGATAGACTAGACGGATGGGCGCATTGGTTCCCTGAAAACCACGCAGCGGTCTATTTAATATTCGGTGGCTGATGGCGGATTTCTGCGCCAAGGTATCCGATATCCTTTACGCTTCACGTTCAACCCAAAGGAGAAGACTCTTGTTTGTAACGCGACTTGCGCAGCTAGCCCACCTTTCCCTATCAATTAAGACGTGAATCATAGAGGACCGTATCTGAAGCTTAAAAGATACTGACACCACCTCTGTTATAAGAGAGGACCTTGGATGCCAATTAGATTTCACGGTCAACAACGGGACAATATCATTGATCGCTTGGTAAATAAGTGGATGCCGGGCGGGCCCACTGTCGCTATTTTGCAGGGGTTCCCGGGTTGCGGGAAAAGCCAACTGGCCCTGGCTGTGGCAACGAAAGCGCTACGGAGTCTTGATCCGGAAGAGCCTCCGATGGACTCGGCTGACCCAGTGGTTGATCTCTTTTTGAATCTGGCGCTTGCCCTCGAAGCGCGCGGATTGCCGGCTTTGGAGCAGGAACTCAACAAGGGTGACAAGGCTAAACCAGACAAAGCATTGCTCAATCTTCTCCGTCGCGAGCAAATTCTGATCGTAGTGGACGAATTTCAACGGCTGTTCCCTAAAGACAAAAGCACACCGCCGCCAGCATGGGCGAAACTGGTTGAGGATCTCAACAACTCGCGTGCGCAAGGTCGCCTGCTACTCATCAGTAATCGGTTTATCAAAACTGAGCGGTGGAGCGAGAATTGTCACGTTGAAGAGCTTCATGGTCTTCCTGATCAGGAGGCTGAGTCGTTATTCACTGAACTCCTGGAATCACAGGGCTTGGATGCAGCAGTCCCAACGGGGAGGCGGCGCGAGATCGTCCACCGGCTGGGCGGCAATCCGCGTGCGCTAAAGACGCTCGTGATTGGCCTTCGCACGGACACATTGGACGACTTGCTCTCCACAGCGCCCGACTTGTTGGAGCCCGGTGACGTAGCGCTGGACCCTAAACTTGTTGAAGATTTTGAACGCGAGGTGTTGGAGCGTGCGCTCCCGAGGTTCGAAGCTGATTTGCTCAAGTTCATGCGGTGGCTGTCCGTGCATCGCAGGCCATTTAAAAAGGAGGCGCTTGCTCAATTCACTGGAGGGCGAGAGTCTCCGGAGGCGTTGCGCAAACAGCTTTTCGACCGTTTCCTTTTGGAGCGCACCGCTGGCGGAGATATACCTCACCCGCTAGCGCGTGAAATCAGTGTCACCCGCCTGCGCACAGAAGGACGCGAATGGGCACAAGCTCATAATCTCGCCGCGAACTACTATTTTAGGTACTTCAAGGCGCGGCAACTGACGGGCACGTCCAACCTGGCTGCGTCATATACAGAGCTTCGACATCATCTTTACGAAGCCGGGCGTATCGGGGAATTGTACGAGGCCAGCGAGAAACTCACTCAGTATGCAATTTCGCAGATCGGCCTTAACACCCCGGTCCCCACGCACAAGGAACTAGTGGAAGAGCGGATCGCTCTGCTCTCCGCACTCCCCAACGACCAACGACCGAAGGTGCTGGAATATCATCTTGCCCGTTGTTATTTAAAACGTGGAGAAGTTGGTGACAAAGAGCGTGCGCTCAAGCACGCGCGCAGAGGGACGGGACGGCACCCCCACGCTGCTCCCTGGATTCTCCGGCTCGATCTGGAATATGAGTTGAATGGGTTTTATACCGCGCTGCCTGTGATAAGCGAGGCATTAAGAAATATAAAGGCCGACGAAGATGCATCAAGCATTTACCAACGCGGCGCGGAGATGATGGCGAAGGACAACCGCCTCGACGACGCGATCACACTGCTGGAGAAGGGCATCGCCGTGATTCCAGCGGACAAGAACCTCTTCTCGCTCTACCAATCTGCGATAGAACTCACAGGGAAAGCTGGAAACTACTCCAAAGCGGAAGCTTTTGCGGTGAAAGGACTCACTGCGATTCCGAAAGCTAGCGGTCGCCATAGAATCGCAGAAACCGCACTGCGTGTGTTCAGTGTCCGACGCGATACCGAAGCTATTGAACGGCTGTTGAGCGGCACTGGCCCACGACAGTTGGACCCGCCTCAACGCACGTTTGCCAATTACATACTAGATCGCCTTTCTGGAGATTGGGCGAAAGCGGCTGAAGTTGCACACAAGGGATATGCTGATTTTCCGTCCTATACGTATCTGTGCATATGTGCGTGCGAGGCTCGCCTCGCACTCGGGCAAGCACAAGAAGCGTACGGTTTAATGATGAGTTATCAACCGGGTGAGCGGCAGGTTCGAGATAACCCGTCGATTTGGTTTAAAGCCTATGTGTGCCTCATCACCGGGCGTCCAGATGAGGCGAAGACCCTCGCGGCCATGTATGCTCCGAACGACTTCGACGCTGGTTGTCCGCTGGATGAAGTCGAGATGCTGCGCCTCTGGTCCGTCGCTCGAAACGGCCTTAATGTATCCGTGGAAGATAATTATCCTGGTCTCGCGGAATACCGGCGGCGAATCGCGACACAGACCCAGACAGCGGAGAAAGCTCCGGCAGCGCAAATATCCGAGCGAATGTGTTTGCTCTTAGTCGCTACTGAGTGGGATTCGCGCCATGGCGGGCTTTCCACTTTCAATCGTGACCTGTGCGCTGCCTTGGCCGACTCAGGAGCCCGCGTCGTCTGCTATGTGCCGGAAGCGAGCGCAGAGGAGAAGCAACGCGCAAGTAGAGTCAACGTGGAAATCGTTGAGGCCAGGGAGATGCCGGGCACAAAGGGTAAGGCACTGCTTGTCCACCCGCCTGTGCTACCCGCCGAATTTGTGCCTGATGTTGTTATCGGGCATGATCGCATTACTGGAGCAGCTTCGGTCGCATTGGTCAAATACCATTATTCCGGCAGCAAGCGAGTGTTGTTCATCCACACGTCTCCGGAAGAAATCGAATGGCACAAGGACCCTCGCGAAGACTCTACCAGTGCAGCCCGCGCGGCAGAGCGAAAGCGAGAGCAGCTTGGCCTTGCGGAGGGATGTGGCTTGATCGTCGCTGTGGGACCACATCTCGCGGCGGAATTCGGGACGGACTTGCATGGAGCTGGCAATCCGGCGCCTGTCATGGAATTAACGCCGGGATTGCCTGAATGCTTCAACAATGTTGAGGCACAGATCCCTCCCACAATTCGCTGCCTCATCCTTGGGCGGGTGGAGGACTATCAACTCAAAGGCCTTGACCTCGCCGCGAAAGCATTCAGCCGAGTGGTCGCGAATTGGAAACAGGGAAACCCGCCCAAACTCGTCGTTCGTGGCGCGCCGGTCGGCACGGATGCCGTGCTCAAGCAGCGCCTTGCTAATGACAGCGCTCCGACAGAGCTCGATATCGTCATTCGATACTATTCGGCGAATGAAACCGAGATTCGAAATGATCTGCGTGAGGCATCTTTGGTGTTGATGCCATCCAGGAAAGAAGGCTTCGGCTTGGTTGGGCTTGAAGCAATTGCCTGCGGAATACCAACGCTCATAAGCGCTCAGAGCGGTCTGGCGGAAATCGTGGAGCGGCACGCATCGCAACTTGCTGGCGAATGGGTTCTGCCCGTTACGGCTGATTCATTTACGAAATGGGCAGAGCGTATCGAATTACTGATTATGGGCCGTGAAGGCGCCTTTGCTCGCGCTGCGGTGCTGCGGAAAAAGCTTGCGGAAGAACTGGATTGGAAGCGCGCCGCCGCTGAGTTACTTAGCAGGCTCGCAAAAGTTCGACAGACCTGATCGTAAGGGTTAGGTGGCAAGAAGCTATGCTACCCACTTGCAACTCCACAAAACAACTCTTTTGTTGGATTCACAAGAGCGGTACAGAAGAAGAACTTGCAATGAGAACCGGATGAAAAGGTTAAAAAGCCTAGCCGTTTGATAGCAGCTATATGCTAACGGGGATAGCTTCTGATGGGATCAGGATTAGTGGCATTCTCACTGTAATGTTGAATTGGATAAAGAAGACTCTAGTTATCACAAGTAAGCCAGATATATTTATGCCCAAAGTAGGGCAAGTCTCCCCTAAATTGGGGGAGCAATGCCCCACATCGGGGCAAGCTTCCCCTAAAGTAGAGGAGAGTTGCCCTAAAGTGGGGGAGCGATGCCCCATTTTGGGGGAGCGGGTTTTAGTATTGGGGGAGGCTTCCCCCAACTTGGGGGAAGCTAGCCCAACAAGAAAGTGGAGGCAGAGGGAGTTGGGGCAAGGATGCTTAATTTTGGGGGAGGCGTTGATATAATTGATTGACGGTTCCCCGGATTAGGTTGAAGAGTCTCACAATTGGCCGCAAGTCAACCCGAAGGTGTAAGGGTTCTTTGAGAGATTTGAGCACCGTATACAGAAGCTTTGCCGGAGCGTGAAGATGTCAGCCCAGACTCGTTCAGGCTTTGATTCCAGACACTAGATTCGTCTGAAAAGGAGAAAAGCAAATGCCAAAAGTATCGGTTGATAATGCGCTCGCTGATGGTGAACAGATTGCGCGCGTCTGGGCTGAGAACCCGACGTTTACGCTCGGCGAGATTACGCAGGAATCTTTGCAGGAGTTGTTAACGGAGTTACGCACGACCCGCGCCGAAACAGAGGAACTACGCACAAAGCTGACGGCGCGGCTCAATAAAATCGAAGAGTTGATTGAGGAGGTCAAGTTGCTCGTGACACGGGCGCGTAGCGGCTTCCGCGCCACCTTCGGCCCGGACTCCACGCAGTACGAGCAATCCGGCGGCACGCGCACCAGCGAGCGCAAGCGGCCCGGTTCGGGTGACGACAAGAAAGACGAATAGCACACTCAAACCAGAGGGGCAGGCGCTCTTTCCCTGCCCCTCAACCCTCACGCCAACGCGATTGCAATAGCTACTGACTTGAGCTTGCGATGATGGCAATCTGATGTTTACTAAAATCTCAAGCTCACTTAAAGTTTGCTTTGCCCGGCGCGCAGTTGTTTCACCAACAGAAGGGTAACGCTTAACACGGAGGCAATTGATGTCAATCAACGTCGTTGTGGATTTGTCGCACTTCAATACCGTCGAGAGTTTTGAGACGGTCAAGGCCGCGGGCATCGTCGGGGTTATTCATAAAGCCACGCAGGGGACTGGCTGGACAGACCCTACGTATCACGAACGCCGCACGCAGGCTCTGGCCGCGGGTCTGTGGTGGGGAGCTTATCATTTCGGGCAGGGCGGCGATGGCGTCGCGCAGGCAGAGCACTTCCTCTCGTTCGTCAATCCGGGGCCGAACGATTTGCTGGCCCTCGACTTTGAGACTAACCCGCAGGGCGCGAGCATGACGCTGGCCGAAGCCGAGCAGTTTGTGACCGAAGTTCAGAGCAAGACGAAGCGCTGGCCGGGCTTTTACGGCGGCGGCGGTTATCTGGACGGATTGATTGGCAGCAGCCATAATCCGACGCTGGCCAATTGCTGGTTCTGGCTCTCCGATTATCAATCGACGCCGCACGTCCCGGCTAACTGGCCGACGTGGACGATGTGGCAATACACAGGCGACGGACTTGGGCCGGAGCCGCATACCGTCGAGGGCATAGAGGGCAACATTGACCGCGACCAATTCAACGGCGACATGGACGCCTTGACAAGGCTCTGGGGCTACGCGCCTTCAGCGGTCGAGACGACGAACGGATGAGCTAATCGCTCGTCAACTTTGAACTGACCAGCCAGTCCGATTTTTGCAGCCATGAGCACAAACACCACTGAAGCTTTGACGCAGCGCGACTTTGAAGAATTGCGCGAGGACGTGTCCCACAGCCCGCTCTGGAATCGTGACCTCGCGCCGACGACCATCAGGGAACGCACGTGGTCAACGTGGAATATCGCGGCGCTCTGGATTGGCATGAGCGTCGTTATCACGACCTACACGCTGGCGGGCGGCTTCATCGAAGCCGGGATGAACTGGTGGCAGGCGATGCTAACTATCCTGCTCGGCAACACCATCGTCCTCATCCCGATGATGCTCAACGCGCACGCAGGCACGAAGTATGGCGTCTCGTTCCCCGTTCTCTGCCGCGCGGCGTTTGGCACGCGCGGCGCGAATATCCCCGCGCTGCTGAGGGCGATTGTCGCCTGCGGCTGGTTCGGCATTCAGACGTGGATTGGCGGCGACGCGCTCGACAAGCTCTTCACGGCGATGTTCGGCGGTTGGGCCAAGCTCGCGGGCGGGGCGGGAGTCTTCGGCATCTCTCTACACGCGTGGATAGCGTTCTTCATCTTCTGGGGCATCGAAGTCCTCATCATCTTCAAGGGCGTTGAGGGCATCAAGCATCTGGAAACATGGTCTGCTCCGCTCTTGCTCGGCGGCGGCGCGGCCCTGCTCATCTGGGCATCGTGGCGCGCGGGCGGATTGGGCCGCGTGCTGTCCGAGTCGAGCGCGTTGCAGAAGGAGCACAACAATTTCTGGGCCATCTTCCCCGGCTCTCTGACGGCTTCGGTCGGCTACTGGGCGACGCTCAGCCTGAACATTCCAGACTTCACGCGCTATGCCAAGTCGCAGAAATCGCAGATGCTCGGACAAGCCCTCGGACTGCCGCTGACGATGACGGCCTTCGCCTTCATCGGCGTCGCCGTGACGAGCGCGACCCTGCTCATCTACGGCGTGGCGATTCCCAATCCGGTTGACCTGATGTCGCGCTTCGACAGCATCGCCGTCATTCTATTTGCCACGGCCGTTATCTTTGCGGCACAATTAACGACGAACATGGCCGCGAACGTCGTCTCTCCCTCGAACGACTTCTCGAATCTCAACCCGAAGTTAATCTCTTACGTGACGGGCGGTTTGATTACCGCGCTGGTCGGCGTGCTGATGATGCCCTGGAAATTGATGGGCTCGATGAGCGCCTATATCTTCACTTGGCTGATTGGCTATTCGGGATTGATGGGCGCGATTGCGGGCATCCTGATTTGCGACTACTGGGTCTTGCGCCGCCAGCGCTTGCGGCTCTACGACCTCTTTCAAACGAACGGGGCGTACACCTACGCCAACGGCTATAACTGGCGAGCCATCATCGCGCTCGTCGCGGCCATCGCGCCGGTCGTGCCCGGCTTCCTGCGCGCCGCGACGACGCCGAATGGACAGATTCTGCAACCGAACTTCTTCGACACGTTATATACTTACGCATGGTTCGTCACCTTCGCGCTCGGCTTTGTCATTTATTATGTTTTAATGAAATCAGGATTCAAGAGTCAGGAACCGGCAGTCAGAACATGATTCCGAGCTAAGACTCGCAACTTGGAGGAAGAATGGCACGAATAGTTAAATGCGGCCTCATTCAGGCCAGCAACGCGGCCCCGACCGACGCGCCGATTGAAGAAATCAAGCGCGCCAATATTGACAAGCACCTCAAGATGATTGAGGATGCCGCGCGGCAGGGCGTGCAGATTCTCTGCATGCAGGAAGTCTTCACCACGCCTTATTTCTGCGCCGAGCAGGAGACGCGCTGGTATGAGGCGGTCGAGAAAATCCCGGACGGCCCGACGACCAGGCTGATGCAGGAAGTCGCCAAACAGCACGGCATGGTCATCGTCGTCCCGATTTACGAAGAAGAGATTACGGGCATCTACTACAACACCGCCGCCGTCATTGACGCCGACGGCAAATACCTTGGCAAGTATCGCAAACATCACATCCCGCACGTCGCGCCCGGCTTCTGGGAAAAGTTCTATTTCAAGCCCGGCAACCTCGGCTTTCCGGCCTTCGACACGGCCTACGCGCGCATCGGCGTCTACATCTGCTACGACCGCCACTTCCCCGAAGGAGCGCGCATCCTCGGCTTGAACGGAGCCGAGATTGTCTTCAATCCATCGGCGACCGTCGCAGGGCTGTCCGAATATCTCTGGCGACTGGAACAACCCGCGCACGCCGTCGCCAACGGCTACTTCGTCGGGGCCATCAATCGCGTCGGCCACGAACAGCCTTGGGACATCGGCGAGTTTTACGGCCAGAGCTACTTCTGCGACCCACGCGGCCAGTTCATCGCCGAAGCCCCGCGCGACAAGGACGCCCTCGTCGTCGCAGACCTTAATCTGGACATGATTCGTGAAGTCCGCAACACATGGCAGTTCTTCCGCGACCGCAGACCCGAATCATACGAGATGCTCGTCGAAGAATAGAGAAGCGACAAGGGATGTTCGGCATGCGCTAAACAATCATGGTGCAGACGAAAGAGCAAATCTTCACTTTATTGCAGCAACACGAGGCGCAACTAAAAAGCTTTGGCGTCAAGCGTTGTGGATTGTTCGGCTCGTTCCTGCGCGGGCAGACCAGCCCAGTCAGCGATGTTGACGTGCTCGTCGAATTTGAGCCGGGACAAAAGACGTTCGACAACTTCATGCACCTGGCTTTCTTTCTTGAAGAAACCTTCGGCAGAAAAGTTGACCTCTTGACGCCTGAATCTCTCAGTCGTCATATTGGCCCGAAGATTCTGCGCGAGGTAGTCTATGCGGCCATCGGTTAGTGAATATCTACAGCATATTCTTGACGAGGCACATTATCTTGACTTCGCCGCGCGGGGCATTGCCAGAGAAGATTTCCTGCAAGACCCAACGCTCAGGCGCGCCTTTGTCCGCAGCATTGAGGTCGTCGGCGAAGCGGTCAAGCAGATTCCAGACAAGCTGCGCGACCAATTCCCGCAAATCGAATGGCGGGCGATTGCCGGAATGCGTGACCGCTTGATTCACGTTTACTATGGCGTTGACTATGAAATCGTCTGGGATGTCGCCGCCAACAAAATCCCTGCGCTCGCCGCGGTAATCCAATTGATGCTTGAGAGCGGCGAGGCTGAGTGATAGCGCTGAGGCCAGCGCTTTCTTTGACTTGATAGCATGTATCATGATGCCCGTTTGCTAACGGGATAATCAGAAGGCAAAAACCGATGTCAAATCTCATCAATCCCTCCATCACAACCGAGGAGGTCGAACGCAACTTCCGCGAGATTGCGCCGCCGCTGACGGCAGCCGACGCGATTTTTGAAGCGAACCGTTGCGTCTATTGTTACGACGCGCCGTGCGCGCGCGCCTGCCCGACGCATATTGACGTGCCTGCGTTCATCAAGAAGATTGCGAGCGGCAATCTGTTGGGCTCAGCGCGCGTCATCTTCGACGCCAACCCGATTGGCGCGACGTGCGCGCGCGTCTGCCCGGTTGACGTGTTGTGCGAGGGCGCATGCGTTGAAAAGACTTTGATGGACAAGCCCATCGAGATTGGACGCCTTCAGCGTTACGCGACCGACTACGTGATGAGTCGCGGGCGCGACATCTTTCAAGCGGGCGCAGCGAACGGAAAGTCCGTCGGCATCGTCGGCTCCGGCCCCGCCGGACTTTCGTGCGCGACGTATCTGGCGCGGCTCGGCTACAGCGTGACGGTTTACGACCGCCGCCCGCTCGCCGGGGGACTGGACACCTACGCGATGGCGGAATATAAGATGCCGATGCGTGTCTCGACTGACGAAGCCTCGATGGTCGAGCGGCTCGGCGTTCAATTCAAGATGAACACGGAGATCGGGCGCGACGTTTCGCTCTCCGAGTTGGAAGCCATGCACGACGCTATCTTCGTCGCGGTCGGCCTTGGCGAAACATCGCGGCTGAACATTCCGGGCGAAGAGTTGCCGGGCGTCTACGACGCGCTGCATTTCATCGAGCGCATCAAGACGCGCGAATGGGCCAGCATTCCCATCGGTCGCACCGTCGCCGTCATCGGCGCGGGCAACACCGCGATTGATGCCGTCACGCAAGCCAAGCGGCTCGGCGCCGAGCGCGTGTTGATGATTTATCGGCGCTCGCAACGAGAGATGCCCGCTTACGAATACGAGTATGAACTGGCGAAGAAGGATGCCGTCGAATTTTGGTGGCAGACCGCGCCGGTCGCTATCTTGAGCGATAATGAAAGCCCGCGGGTCGCGGCCCTGCGCTGCGTGCGCATGGAGTTGGGCGAGGCGGACACGTCGGGCCGCCGCGCTGCTCAGCCCGTTCCCGGCTCCGAGTTTGAGATTCCGGTCGAGATGGTTATCAAAGCTCTCGGCCAGCAAAAGCGTCGTTCGTTCCTCGAACAAATCGCGGGCGTCCAACTAGACGATGCGGGGCGCGTTCGCGTTAATCCGCAGACCATGCAGTCTGGCAATCCGAAATATTTCGCGGGCGGCGATTGCGTCAACGGCGGGCGCGAAGCCGTTGACGCTTCGCAGGGTGGAAAGCTCGCGGCTCAAGGCATTCATCAAAGCTTGACCGGCGAGAGCATCGAGTTTGCCGGGACACGCGCGCCCTTGCAGGAAGAGACGAGCGCGATTAAGGCTCAGTAACTCCGGCGCGGCTGCGGGCCGCTTCACAGTTTGACACGTTGCCGATGACACTCAACATCGAAAGCATTGGATTCCCGATTGGCGGAGCTTATTCCTACTTGATGCTTCACCAGCAGATATGGGAGCACGGGAAGATAATTCCCACGCTGGCGGGGACGTATCGCTTGTTTGCGCCGGGCTCAGGCATTGAGGTCTGGGCCAAGCAGGACGCTTTGGACCAGCTCGGCCACCTGCACCCGCATTTTTCCGGCGGGGCGCGAATGCGCGTCGCGCTGGTCGAGAAACGACCCGCCGACACGGCCCTGACCGAAGGCTTGTTCGTCGCCTACTTCAAGCACAAGGAAGGCGAAGGAATCGAGTCCGTGCATGAACGGCTGCGCTACGGCGACGGCACATATACGGGCGTCATTCCCTTCGTCTTCGCCTCGCCGGATTATCATTGCTACGCGCAGCTTCCGATGCCAATCGTCACGAACGTGCAGATTACTGCGTTCCCTTTTATGATGAAAGGCTACGAGACGGAAGACGATTGGATTGACTGGCAGTTAGAGGTAGAAAAGCGGATGAGGGCCGAGAAGGGCGAGCCGGAAGAGGATGAGGATGATGACGGCGGCTATCTGGCGGGCGCGTCGTTTATGCCTTCGACCATGCTCTTCGAGAAAGAGTCGCCGGATGACTTTCCATCGCCGACGGCGCAACTCTCCGGCATCGTCTTGGAGACGGCGATTATCACCAATCCCGTCACGGAGCAGGATTTCTCGTGGGCCAGACTGGAAACCGCTGCCGGAGAGATAGACATGGTTGTCAGCACGGAGTTGCTCGAAGGCTATCTGGTCGAAGGCGGCGTCGCCGCCGGACATTGTTTGCTGTCCGGTCGCTTGCCGGACTTCGCCCCTGACATTGAATAGCGCGCCGCAGTCAAGACGCGCGGTTAAAGGCAAGCGTCAAGGCAGCATCGTTGACGTGCGGCGCAGTCCAGCCGCCCGGGAACTTTAACAAAGAGAGTTTGGAAAATTCGTGACCTTTATTTTGGTGGAGCAAAGCTATGGCAGACCTGAGCGTTAATTTCGCAGGCATTAAATCTCCGAATCCCTTCTGGCTGGCCTCCGCGCCGCCGACGAACATGGGCTCGATGGTCGAGCGCGCCTTCGACGCAGGATGGGGCGGCGCAGTCTGGAAGACGCTCGGCGAGCCGATTAGAAACGTCTGCTCGCGGCTCGCTTCCGTTGACATGGGGCCGCAGCGCATGATGGGCCTCAACAACATCGAACTCATCACAGACCGCCCGCTCGACGTTAATCTCAAAGAGATACGCGACTGCAAGCGCAAGTATCCGAAGCATGCTTTGATTATCTCTTTGATGGTCGAATCGAATCGCGAAGCGTGGCACGAGATTGCCAAGCAGGTCGAAGACACAGGAGCGGACGGCGTTGAGTTAAACTTCGGCTGCCCGCATGGCATGAGTGAGCGCGGCATGGGCGCGGCGATGGG
>JAWVFT010000119.1:0-126450 GCA_033855775.1 Blastocatellia bacterium
TCGCCGTTTTCGATGGCCGCGTTCAGCAGTTGACGGTCTTCCATGTCGAAAGGCTCGCGCCCCTGCAACTTGCTTTCAAACAATTCAAGCAGCCCAAGCACGCTCGTCAAAGGCAGTCGAACATCGCGCACCAGCGTGTTGAGAAAACCGCTCTTCAATCGTTCTATCTCGCGCTCGGCTTCCGTCAACATCTCCACCCTCGCGCGCAGCAGTATCGCCTGAGCAACTTGCGCCACGTAGTCGGCCAGCCACGCGAGCCTCGTTTGATGCTCGGCGGTGTAGGCCGCCGGCGTCGCGGAGACGAAGCAGAGCAACCCGAAACAGCGACCGCCGACGGAGAGCGGCAGAGCCAGAGCCGAACGCGCGTCGCGCCCGAAATCGCCCGGAGCCTCTTCCAACTCGGCTTCAACAAGCAAACGCGGACGCCCCGCGGCGAGCGTCTCTTTGAACAGCGTGTGTTTCGTTCCGGCAGCGGTCGGCAGGCTCGTCATTTGTTCGCCGTCGCTCGCGCGCTTTGCGCGCCAGATGCGAATGCCCTGACTCTCAGGCTCGTCCAGCACAAGCAGGGCGTAATCAAAGGCGATGAAGCTTGAAACGGTTTCGTCGGTCAAAGCTTGCGCGAGCGCGGGCAGCGTCATCGCGCGGTTGAGCCGCCCGCTCAAAGCGGCTTGAGACACATCAGCCCGCACTGCGACAGTCTCCGATTGATCCATTTTTAGTGGTCTCCGAAAGGGATGAAAAGCTTCGGGAAGAGTTGAACGATAGAACCGGACAGCAGAACGCTGTCTTAAACACAGTTTATACGGGTTGGCCTTTGATGGCAAGTTAAATCATGAAGGGCGCGCGATTAAATGAGCGACAAAACTCGCGGGCATGGTCGAGCCGGTTCAGTCTGATTGGTGTTGAGTGTTCGTTAAGAGACGAAAAGAGAGTTAAGCGGCTGGATGCTCGCCTGTGCGGACGTGTGTTCGGCTATCGTTTTCCACGGCGGTTGAGACTTGAGGGCGAAGCCTGAAATAGAGCGAGAGCGACCATGAGAGGAGCAGGTAGTAAGCTGGAAAACTGAGCGAGAGGAGCAACGGCCAGCTTGAGTTTGTGATGGCTCGCGTCAGAATCAGAAGGCACAGCGCGGCCCAGAGCGAGGCCAGCAGGCAGGTCAGGCGACTGAACGGAGCGCGCTGCGATGGATACAAATAACGCGACGGCACGAAGGTCAGCAGCGACAGCGCAACGATAATCAAGAGCGCCAGCCAGTAGGGCGGGCGCAGCAGGTAGAGGTAGAAGGCGACCACATTCCAGTAGGACGGGAAGCCTAAGAAGTAGCCGTCGTCCGTCTTGGCGTTGGCTTGAGAGAAGCCGTAGGCGCTAGCCAGGAGCGGCAGCAGTAGCCAGTAATCCTGCCCCGGCGGGAGCAATTGAGCGCGCCAGATGAGCAGCAGCGGAAGCGATGTGTAGGTGTGAAAATCAACGATGTCGTCGAGGCGGCGACCGTCGAAGGTGGGGACGATTTGTTTGACTCGCGCGCGGCGTGCGAGCCATCCGTCGGTCGAATCAATGAAGGTCGCCAGCAGCATCAACAGCAGGGCGGCGCGAAAGGCGTCGTCGCCGCCGCGAAAGATGAGCAAAGCCATCCAGGCGGCGCAGAGCAGTCCAGTCGCCGTGTAGAAGTGAACAGCCCACGCCAGAATTTTTTCTAGTCGCATAAAGATGAGCGCATTGTAGCTTCGCTCTCTCTTCTCGCGCCAGAGTTTGCGCGGGAGGCGGCTATCCTGACGGATAGCATCGACTATCTTTTCGGATAGAGATTCGAGGCTCGACGGCTTGAGCCGAAAGGTTGAAGGAGAAGCTATCGGCGAGGCGTATCTCGTCGGCTTTCAAGAGCTTCGATTGCGGAAGCGCGTGGCTTGCGTCTCTCCTTTATCTCCTGGCACATCGTTCGCTCTGGTGTGTGTTGTCCGGGGCGGGAGCCGACGCAAGGCGAGAGCAGCCGGACGCGCAAAAGCGCAGAGGATGGTGGCGAGCAGTTGGTCAGGACACCGATTCCACCGGGAACTTAACACGGCAGCAGGTTGCTCTACCGCCGCCCGACATTCGACCCAACAGGAGGGGCATGATGAGAAAACAGATTTTCGGCACATTCGCAGTCTTGAGTTTATTGTTGGCCTTCACAATCGTTTCGGCGCAGGCGCAGTCCAGAAACAGCGTCACGGCGCACATCCCGTTCGCTTTCCAGATTGGAGACAAGACTCTCCCGGCGGGCGACTACAGCGTCAAGCGGCTGTCGCAGAACGCTCTGGTGGTCGAAAGCGCGGACGGCGCAGAGAGCGTGATAGCGCAGGCTCCGCGCAGCGTGCAGAGCAATGCGAATGCAAAGCCGGGCGCGGAGAAACTGGTCTTTCGTCAATACGGCGAGCAGTATTTTCTGGCGCAGGTCTGGATGATTAAAGGCGGCGCTGGCCGCGAGTTGAACATGACGGGCGCGGAGCGCAAGGCCGCCAGCGAACTGAAAATCGCGCAGCACGGCGCGAAGCCGCAAAGCATCGAAGTCGCGGCGCGGTAAAGGAATCTCCCGCGAGACTGTCTCCGCCGACGGCTCGATTGGACTCCGTGGCAATTGGCGGAACAGAAAGAACCGGCCACCTGAATAATTGAGCTGTTCGGGTGGCCGGTTCGCTTCTATGTGGATGAAAAAATATCTCGACGCTAAAGACACGAAGGGCGCGATGAAGGATTCAGTTTCATCGCGCCCTTTTGATTTAGCTTAACGGCTCATGGCCTTTCACTCGAAGCCTTCGCGCATGGCTTTCACTTGAAGCCTTTGATGAGGAACACGTCGCTGTTCCAAGTTCCGCGTGCGCAGGCCAACTGTTTGCCGTCGCGCGAGAAGGCGAACCAGAAGAGGCGGTCGGCTTTGAAGTTGGTCAACTGTTTCGGCGCTCCGCCGTCAACCGGCAGCAGCCAGATGTTGGAGACGCCGCTGCTGTTGTCCATGAAGGCGAGCGAGCGCGAGTCGGCAGTCCAGCGCAGCGTGATTGAGCCTTCGCTGCCGAACGCGCTCGGCGGGGCTTCGAGCGTCCTGATGAGCCTTCCGTCCGCGTATGATATGAGCGCGAGTTCCCAACGCTGCGGGTCTGTTTCTTCGTTCCAGTAAGAACTGGCGATAAGCTTGCCGTCGGGCGAGACGACCGCGCCCGGCGTCTGCGCTTGACTGACCTGCACGGGAGCGCCGCCTTCGATGGGAACCTTCCACGCAGAAGGCTTGCCGCCCGCTATCGAAGTGTAAAAGACCCACTGGCCGTCAGGCGAAAAGCTAGGCAGTCCGTCGCCGTCAACGCTCGTCAGTTGCTTCGGGTTGCTGCCGTCGATGTTGACGCGCCAGATGTGGTCTATGCCAGCGCGGTCGGAGACGAAAACGATGTAGCGGCCATCGGGCGAGACGGCTGGATAACGGTTGGTGCGCGAATCGAAGGTCAATTGCTTTTGGTTGCTGCCGTCGGCGTTCATTATCCACAAGTCCCAGTTGCCGCCGACGACTGTCGAATAAACTATCTGGCCACCCGGCGTCCACGAAAGCCCCTCCGCGCCTTCGCTGTTGCCGGACGTGACCTGTCGCGCAGTTGTAGTGTCGGCGGCGTTCGTCACCCAGATGTTCGCTACGCCTCTGCCTCGCACGGTGACGAGCGTGCTGGAATCCTCCGTCAAGCTCAGGTTGTGGTAGCCGTTCAAATCGTTGGTGATTTTACGCGGCTCGCCCGAAGGGTAAGGAACGAACCAGATTTGCGGCGGGCTGCGTCGCTCGTCCGTCGCAATCATGATTAGCCCGCTGCCGTCGCCGAGCCATGAGACGCCGCCGAGGCCCGCCCACCTTTTCGTCGTGATAATTTTTTCCGGCCCGCCCGCCGCCGGAACTTCGACGATGCTCATCGTCTTGCCGCTGTCGTTCCAGAGCACGACCGCAAGGGAGTTTCCGCCGGGCGACCAGACGCCGCCGGCGAAGCCGTCGGGAGCCTTGCGCGAGAGCAACGTGCGCTCTTCCGTCCCGTCCATGTTCGCCACAATCAACGCTCCGGCGTTCTGCGCCGCGTAGCCGCGCACGAAAGCAACGTGCTTGCTGTCGGGCGACAGACTAATTCCCGGCATCACATCGGCGATAATTTTTCGCGGCGGCGCGGCGCCAATGACAGGCACTTGATAGATGACGCCGACGCCCTTTCTATCCCACAGATTGTAGTAGATGAAATTGGCGTCATGCGAGAAAGCCAGCCCTTGATAGGAAACGTCCGAAGGCGGAAGCAACTGCACGCTGCTCGACGTTGCCACCTGCCTGACCCAGAGACTCTGCTTCCCGGCTACCTCCATGACGTGCGCCACGTACTTGCCGTCGGGCGAGATAACCGCGTCAATAGATTTCCCGTTCGTGGTCAACTGCGTGACCTGCATGTTCTCCAAAAAGGCTGGCTGTTGACTGCCTGCGCGCTGCCCGACGACGCGCGAATAGACGAAGTAAGCGATGCCGGAAAGGATGACGAGCAGCGTGGCCAGAGCGACGAAGGCTCCCCTTTTATGACGCTTGATTTCAGTCGCCAGATATTCGACGCTCGAAGTCGCGTGCGTAATCCGTGTTGCGCCGGAAGCCGAGTTGTTGGCCTCCGGCGCGGTCGAATGTTGGCCGCTGCTGGTCGCTGTCGCTACGCCGCCGCTGTTCGCGTCAGGCGGCAGCGAATGTTCGAGCTTCGACTCAAACTCCAAATCCTGCCGCAGGCTTCTGAGGTCTACAAGCAAGTCCTTGACCGTTTGATAGCGTTCCTCTCTATCCTTCCGCAGGGCTTTGCGGACGATGCGCTGCAACTCGACCGGGGCTTCGGGAAAATAAACGCTGAGCGGTTGCGGCTCGCGCTCTAAGACCGAAACGATGACATCGCTGGTGGTCGCGCCCGTAAACGGAGCGTGGGCCGTCGTCATCTCGTAGAGCACACAGCCGAGGCTCCAAATGTCCGTGCGGACATCGACTTCAAAGCCGCGCGCCTGCTCCGGCGACATGTATTGCGCCGTCCCCATCACCGTGCCGGGATTGGTGTCCACGTTGGCCAGCGTCGGAGCCTGCGAGTCAATCGAAGATGACTGCCGCGCCGTCAGCTTTGCCAGCCCGAAGTCCAAAACTTTGACGTAGCCGTCGGGCCTGACCATGATGTTTTCCGGCTTGATGTCACGATGCACGATGCCCGCTTCGTGCGCGACCCTCAAGGCGTCCGCCAACTGGACGCTGATGTCCAGAGCTTCGCGCAGGCGCAGTCGTTGCCGCTTCATCCGCTGGCGGAGCGTTTCGCCTTCGACAAACTCGGTCGCCATAAAATGGCGCGACTCTTCCTGCCCGATTTCGTGAATCGTGATGATGTTCGGGTGGTTCAAGGCAGAGGCGGCGCACGCTTCCTGCTCGAAGCGGCGCAGGCGGTCTTCGTCCTGCGTCAACTTGGCCGAGAGCAACTTGAGGGCGACGGGACGCTTCAGGCGCGTGTCCTGCGCCAGGTAAACTTCGCCCATGCCGCCCGTGCCGAGCGGCGAGCGCACTTCATAACGACCGAAACGTGTCCCCGTAGCGATAGACATTTATTCGACTTTAACTTTCCGGCGGCGAGCGAGCGTCATCACTTCGCGTCTTCAAATAATTCGTTCACGCTATTATAAACTTTATTCTAGCTGACGAAGACGACAAAATGCAGCCGTTCGTTATCCGTCCTGCCGAATCTTACGCCGCGCCTCCCGGTTTAGTTCGCCTAGCGCTTTCGGCTGGCGCGTAAGCGAAAAAGTTCGGTTAATAAAATCGTCAATTGATTCGAACCGTCCGGCGATTCGTCGGCTCTTAGTAAATGGATGACGCAAGATGACGAACCGGAAGCAGGAAAACTGGTGGACGCTCCGCGCACAGGCCGGAGACAGCGAAGCTCTCGAAGCCTTGCTGACGAGCGCGCAGCCGCCGCTCTATCGCTACATCTTCAGGTTGGTCGGCGAGCGCACGCTGGCCGAAGACATTCTGCAAGAAGTCTTCATCATCATCTATCGCAAGTTGCGCTGGCTGCAAGAGCCGTCGCTCTTTCGCCCATGGGCTTATCGCATCGCTTCCAGAGAAGCGTTCAAGCGGCTGAAGCGCGAGCGGCGTTGGGGCGAGCAGGTGAGGGATGAAGCCATTCTCGAAGCGATTCCGTCGCCCGCGCCCGAAGAGAATTTCGCGCCCGAACTGCTCGAACATCTGCCGCTCCTGATGGCGCGCGTCTCGCCCGCGAGCCGCGCCGTTCTCATCCTGCACTACTTAGACGAACTGCCGCTCAGCGAAGTGGCGGACGTGCTCGGCATCGCTCTCGGAACCGCCAAGTCGCGGCTCGCCTACGGGCTACAGACTTTGCGCCGCGCCGTCGGCGAACAGAGCGACACGACAAGGCTCGGCAACGAACAACCGAAAGCTCGAACAAGATAAAAGGAGACAAGATGCCGGAGAAGCTCGAACAAAACGCGGACACAAACGCGGACGCGAATGACGGCCAGCGCGTTCTCAAGATAGCCATCATCGCATTCGCCGTCGTCGAAGCGTTGGTCTTGATTCCGGTCGTGCTGCGCTTGATTTTTCGTTGAAGCGGCTCTCGCCCGGACACGGCTGCTGATGCGCCGGACAGATTACCGAACGGAGGCTCTTTATGTCAGACGATAACAAAGTGGGTGCTGTCCAACGAACCGCGCTCGACCGCATCGAGCGGGCCGAGCGTAAATACAAGACCGCGTTCTTCGCCGCGGCGTCCATCGAAGCTCTTTTCCTCGCGGGCTTTCTGCTGCTCGCAGACCTCGCCAATCGAACGCACGTGTTGCTCTTAATCTCGACCGTCGCCGTCTACTCGATTCTGGCCTTCGGCCTGCTCGCCCTCGGCGCGCACGTCAATCGCAGCACGCTGCGGGTTCTGAAAGCGATTGAACTACTGGCGAAAACGATGGATGATGAACCATGAATGACGCGCGATGAAAGATGAGCGATGAGCGACGAGAGATGAACGACGAGCTATGATGAACGATGAATGACGAGCTACAAAACCGTTGCCCTTCATTAATAGCTCATCGCGCATCTTTCATCGCGCATCTTTCATCGCTCATCCATTGTTCTATAGCTACTGATTGAGGTCTAACTCTCCGAGAATTTCTTGCGGCAGTTGTGAGTCTGCGGGCGGCGTCGCGCCGGTTTGCGTGGCTATCCAGGAGCCCATGCGGTTGGCCGCTTCGCTGGCGAGTTTGAGCGGCGCGCGACGCAGATAACAATGAGCGAGCGTGGCCGTGAAAGCGTCGCCCGCGCCAATCGTGTCTGCGACACGAACTTGAAAACCCGGATGATTGATTGTCTCGCGCGCGGTGACGAGCAGGCTGCCTTGCGCCCCGCGCGTGACGGCCACCAACTCGACGGCGAACTGCTTGAGCAGCTGACGGGCCACGGCTTCCTCCTCATACTCGTCGAGCCGCAACATGCGAGCGGCCATCATTAGCTCCTCGCTGTTGAGCTTCACCATCGTCGCCAGTCGAAGCGACTCGATGAGCATTTCGGCTGTGAAGAATGAGTGGCGCAGGTTCACGTCGAAGAGGCGCAGCGCGTCTGCGCGAGTCTCTTTGAGAAAGCGCAGCGCCGTCTCTCTGGCTTCCTGATGACGCTGGCCGAGCGTGCCGAAGCAAACGGCGTCAACCCGCGGGGCCAACGCTTCCCACTCGGCAGTCCATTGCAGATAATCCCATGCCGAATTTTCGTTGAGCGAAAAGTGCGGCTCGCCCGCAGCGTCAATCGTGACTCCGACTGTCCCGGTCGGATGCGTGGCGTCGAGTTGCAGATAGCTCGTAGAGATTCCCAATCCTTCGAGCCGCCGCAGCGCTTCGCGTCCCAACTCGTCCGCGCCGACGCGGCTGGCGACGATTGCGCGATTGCCGAGCAGCCGCGAGATGTAAGCGAAGTTGGTCGGCGCTCCGCCGAGTTGTTTGCCGCCGGGCAGCAAGTCCCAGATTAATTCGCCGAGCCCGACGATTGACGGCGCGCTTTGAGTTGATGATGAATGAGACGCTGTTTCCGAATCGAGCAATTTCAAGGCCGCCTTACCACTTGAGCCAGCCGAAGAGTCCGTGAACGACCGTCTCGCGGTTCTCTTCGTAGATGGCTTTGGTCAGCGGGATGGACATCGGGCAGACGCGGACGCAGTTCTGCGCGTTGCCGCAGTTGGTGATGCCGTCGTCTTCCATGATGCCTTCGAGGCGTTCGTCGCGCGTTATCTTGCCCGTCGGGTGCATGTTCATAAGACGCACCTGCGCGATGGCCTGCGGGCCGATGTAGTTGTCGCCCTCGTATTGCGGGCAGGCTTCGAGACAGCAGCCGCAGGTCATGCAACGCGAGTAGGCGTAACGCTCCGCGACATCCTCCTGCGACATCTTCGGGCCGGGGCCGAGGTCGTAAGAGCCGTCAATCTCAATCCAGGCGTGAACGCGCTTGAGATGGTCGAACATCTGCTGGCGGTCAACGATGAGGTCGCGGACGTTCGGAAACTTCGTCATCGGCTCCAGGGTAATCGGCTGGTCTAACTGGTCAACGAGGGCGGAGCAGGATTGACGCACGCGCCCGTTGATGACCATCGTGCAGATGCCGCAGACCTGTTCGAGACAGTTCATGTTCCAGACGGGCGGCGTCGTCTGCTTGCCGTCGCGCGTGACCGGATTTTTTTGAATCTCCATCAGGCACGAGATGATGTTGAGGTTCGGGCGATAAGGCAACTCGAACTCTTCCCAATACTGCTTGGCGTCCGGGTTCTCGCGCCGTCGGATGCGGATAACGACTGTCTGCGGCGGCGCGCTCCGGCTGTTGGAATTAACTTGCGTGCTCATAATTAATCCGTCTTATCGTAAACGGCTTTCAGTGAAAGCGCACATTCAATAGATGGCAGCGTGAGAGAGCTTTCGAGCCCGACCATCGCAATGTAAGTCCACTTCTCGCGGGCTTGCCTCACATACTGCTCGATGAAAATCTTGTCCTGCGAAACCAGCAGATACTCCTGCAAAGAGTCGAGCTGCTGATAAGCCTGAAACTTCTCGCCCCGGTCAAAGGCCGCCGTGCTCTCCGACAAAACTTCGACAATCAACGTCGGATTGAGAAGCACGTCGCTGCGCTCGTCGTGAAATTGCGGCTCTCCGCAAACGACCGATACGTCCGGGTAAAAAAACTTCCGCGAATCCGGCATCCGCACTTTAATGTCGCTCGGCAAAGCCAGACAAGGCCGCCCTTTGAGTTGTTGCACAAGCTCTGCGACGACATTGGCGACGATGACGTTGTGCTTAAAGCTCGCGCCCGACATGGCGTACATCACGCCGTCAACGTACTCGCTCTTGTCCGTCGCCTGACGTTCTATTGTCAGGTACTCTTCCGGCGTCAAATATGTCTGCGGTTGAGTTGACATGCGCGTTATCGAACTCTCTTACAACTCGTCGCTCTTGCCCCCGGCGTCTGCGGTTGATTTATCACGCTCTTTCGTCGTCGCGTCGTCTTGCAGCGGGTCGTTGACCTCTTCTTTATTTTGCGCCCAGACGACCGCGCCGCTCAGATTCGCGGGCTTCTGTTCCATGTCATCGACGGGGACTTGCCCGGCTCCGTCCTTCTTCGGCGGCAGGGCGGAAGACGATGAGCCCGCGACGGCTGCGGCCTTGGCTGTGTCCTCCTGCTTGCCCTTGCTGTAATCGCGTTTGCGGGGCTTGATGAGCGAGACATCGACGGCTTCGTAGGAGAGCACGGGGCCTTCGCCGGAATACTCTGCAATCGTCGTCTTGAGGAAATTCTCGTCGTCACGATTGGGGAAGTCGGGCTTGTAGTGCGCGCCGCGCGACTCGTTGCGATTCAAAGCGCCGAGCGTGATGACGCGGGCCAGTTCCAACATGTTCTTGAGATGACGCGCGTGCGGCAGGGCCATCGTCGCCCAGAGGTTCGAGTCGTTAATCGAGATGCGACGATAACGCTCCATCAATTCGAGCAGCTTGCTGTCGGTCTCCTGTAGCTTGTCGTTGTAGCGCACGACCGTCACGTTGTCCGTCATCCACTTGCCCATCTCTTCGTGGATTTTGTGCTGGTTCTCCGTGCCGGATTGCTTGATGAGGCCGTCGTTAATCTCCTGCTGGCGCTTCAACTCCTGCTCGTAAATCTTGGAGCCGTCATTGCCGTTGCGCTCGACGTTTTTGGCAAACTCAAGCGCGGCGGGCGCGGCGACAAAGCCGCCGTAGACGCAACTGACGAGAGAGTTTGCTCCGAGACGATTGGCGCCGTGAATCGAGTAGTCGCATTCGCCAGCGGCGAGCAGTCCGGGAATGTTCGTTAGCTGCTTGTCGTCAACCCAGAGGCCACCCATCGAATAATGCACGCCGGGGAAGATACGCATCGGCACGTGGCGCGGGTCGTCGCCGACGAACATCTCGTAGATTTCCAAAATAGCGCCGAGCTTTTTGTCGAGCGTCTCCGCAGGGATATGCGAGAGGTCCAGGAAGACCTGGTTCTCGCCGCCGACGCCCATTCCTTCGAGGCAGACTTGAAAGATTTCGCGCGTCGCAATGTCGCGCGGGACGAGGTTGCCGTAGGCCGGATACTTCTCTTCGAGAAAATACCAACGCTCGGTTTCGGGGATGGATGAAGGCGCGCGTGTGTCGCCTTTAGCTTTCGGCACCCAGACGCGCCCGCCCTCGCCGCGCGCAGACTCGCTCATCAAGCGCAGCTTGTCTTCGCCCGGAATGGATGTCGGGTGAACCTGTATGAACTCGCCGTTGGCGTACTTTGCGCCCTGCTGGTAACAGGCCGAGACGGCTGAGCCTGTGCAGACCATAGAGTTGGTTGACTTGCCGAAGATGAGGCCGGGGCCGCCCGTCGCCATAATCACGGCGTCCGCCGGAAAGGCTTTGAGTTCGAGCGTCTGCAAGTTCATGGCGATGAGGCCGCGGCAGACTTGATGGTCATCGAGGACGAGCGACATCATCTCCCATCCTTCATACTTCCTGACCTTGCCTTCGGCTTCGCGGCGTCTGACCTGCTCGTCGAGCGCGTAGAGAAGTTGCTGCCCGGTCGAAGCCCCTGCGAAGGCCGTGCGATGATGCTTCGTGCCGCCGAAGCGGCGAAAGTCCAGCAGCCCTTCCTTCGTCCGCGAGAAGGGAACGCCCATGCGGTCGAAGAGGTAGATGATGGACGGAGCCATCTCGCACATGGCTTTGGCGGGCGCTTGGTTGGCCAGAAAGTCGCCGCCGTAGACCGTATCGTCGAAGTGCTCCCAAGTGGAATCGCCTTCGCCTTTGGTGTTGACCGCGCCGTTGATGCCGCCCTGCGCGCAGACAGAGTGCGAGCGCTTGACGGGGACAATCGAAAGCAGGTCAACGTCGTGGCCGCTTTCTGCAATCTTCATCGCCGCCGCTAGTCCGGCGAGGCCGCCGCCGACGATGGCAATCTTGATGCCGTTCGTTGCTGCCATATCAGTAGAAAATCCCTCCCCAGATTCCGCCCGGATACAAGAAGGCCGCCATCGCGTTGATGCCGACGGCGAGCAGCGCCGCTCCGACGGCGATGCAGGCGTAGCCGGTCAGGCGTTGCGCGCGCGCCCCGATGGCGATGCCCCAGTCAACCAGAAAGAGCCAGACGCCGTTGGCCAAATGCCAGACGGTTGACGTGATGCCGATAATATAGATGATGAAAATCCAGGTGTGCCTGAACTCCGTCCCTACGATGTCGAAGGCTTGGTCCGGGTGATGCGCGACCGCCTTGCCGTAGGTGTCTAAGCCGGGAATAATTCCGAAGCGGAAGTTGAGCACGTGAAAGGCGATGAAGAAGAAGAGGATGATGCCGGTGACGCGCTGAATCGTGTAGAACCAGTTGCGCCCGTACGGGTAGCTCAGGTTGTTCGGTCGCCATTCGAGCGTGATAATCATTCCGTAGAACGCGTGATACAAGAGCGGAATGAAGATGCCGAAGATTTCGACCAGCAGGATGTAAGGGATGGCCTGCAAGTCTGCGACGGCCTGATTGAACTGCGCTGCGCCGTTGACGGGATGCACCGCCTTCGAGTTGGTATAAAAGTGCTCCAGCAGGAACAGCCCGAGCGGAACGATGCCGGACAACTGGTGCAACTTGCGCAGGATGAAAGTTCTGCTCAAACGAATAGCCATACGTCGGAAAACACTCCTTCGCCAGAAGGCTGTCGTCGCTACAAGACCGAACAAGCTTCTCCGAGCGGGGTTGATTAAAGCGCGAGTCGAACGCTTCGGATTATATGTACAACGAGGCGTCGCCCGCAACCCGCTCGCGCT
The DNA here is from genome assembly GCA_033855775.1 of Blastocatellia bacterium. Lineage (GTDB taxonomy): Bacteria > Acidobacteriota > Blastocatellia > Pyrinomonadales > Pyrinomonadaceae > DASVTR01. The sequence continues at coordinate 12,340 of JAWVFT010000119.1, forward strand.
GCCCGCTCACGTCCGTCCAGTTCCGGCAACATCCATCATAGCCGCGCAGTCATATAAGGTAAAATGAAAAATATTGCGCATCCAGTTCAGTTTTGCTTATAATTCCGAACGACCTGGACGCGCTGGACTTTATTATGCAAATCGAGACACTGAAAATCTTTTGTGATTTGGTGGAGACGCAGAGCTTCTCGCAGGCGGCGGAGATGAACTTCATCACGCAGTCGGCGGTGAGCCAGCAGGTGCGCGGACTTGAGGAGAAGTTCAAGCGGCGTTTGTTGGAGCGCGTGCGTGGGCGGCGCGAGGTGCGCCTGACGGACGCGGGCGAGAGCTTTTATCAAGAGTGCGGGAAGGTGACTGAAACTTACAAGCAGTTGCAGGAGCGGATGCGCGGGTTGGACGGGACTGTGAGCGGGACGGTGCGTGTGGCGACCGTCTACAGCGTCGGGCTGCACGAGTTGCCGCCCGCCGTGCGCCGCTTTATGGAGTTGTACCCGTCGGCGAAGATTGACCTCGAATACAGCCGGACGACGCGCGTGGTGCGCGACGTGTTGAGCGGGGCCGTTGACCTGGGCGTCGTGGCGTACCCGGAGAAGCGGCGCGGGCTGTCTGTGGTGACGCTGCCGGGCGACCGTCTGGTGCTGATTTGCCCGCCGACGCATCCATTGGCGGGGCGCAAGAAAATCAAGGTGACGGAGTTGAAGGAGCAGGGCTTCGTGTTGTTTGAGCGCGACATCCCGACGCGGCGGGCGACCGACCGCATCCTGAAAGCGCACGGGGTGACGGTGAAGCGCGTGGCGGAGTTTGACAACATAGAGACGATTAAGCGTGCGGTGGAGGTCGGCTTCGGGGCGGCGATTGTCCCGCGCCCGAGCGTGATTGACGAGCAGCGGAGCGGGCAGTTGGCCGTCGTTGCCCTGGCCGAGCCGGAGTGGACGCGCACGGTCGGCATCATCTCGCGCAGCGACCGCACGCTCGGCATCGCCGCGCGCAAGTTCATCGAACTGCTTCAGGAAAGTCAGAAGTCCAAAGTCCAAAGTCCAAAGTCAGTTTGACGATTGACGACGGCTCTTGACTTTGGACTTTAGACCTTGGACTTTGGACATGAATTTGATTATGGATGAGTTGACGGGAAAGTCTGTGTCGGAGTTGGCGGCGATGATGCGTGAGCGTGTGGTGTCGCCGGTCGAAGTGATGGAGGCTCACTTGCGGCGCATAGAGGATGTGAACCCGCGTCTGAACGCTGTGGTGACTCTGGCGCCGGATGCCTTGGAGCAGGCGCGGGCGGCTGAAGATTCGTTGATGCGTAATGATGCGAAGGGCGCGCTGCACGGCGTGCCTGTGACGATTAAGGACACGATTGACACGCGAGGGTTGTTGACGACGAGCGGGTCGCGTGCGCGTGCGGGGCGTGTGCCGTCGGCTGACGCGGAGGCTGTGGCGCGGCTGCGCGCGGCGGGCGCGATTGTTTTGGGGAAGACGAACACAGCCGAGATGGCCATGACGTATGAGGCGAGCAATCCAGTCTTTGGCCGGACGAACAATCCGCACGATGCGCGTTTGACGGCGGGCGGCTCAAGCGGGGGCGAGGCGGCGGCGATTAGTTGCGGGCTCTCGCCTGCGGGATTGGGCAGCGACTTGATGGGGTCAATCCGCGTGCCTGCTCACTTCTGCGGCGTCGTCGGGTTGAAGCCGACGACGGGGCGCGTGCCTTGCGCGGGCCACACGCCGCAAGTCATTGGCCCGCTGGCTCTCGGCGCCGTGATAGGCCCGCTGGCTCGTCGCGTCGAAGACCTCTCGTTGCTGTTGAAAGTGCTCAGCGGCTTCAACGCAGTAGAGCCTGCGTCCGTGCCTGGGGTTGGAGCGGAGCAGGCTGTTGTCGCGCTCAAAGGATGTCGAGTGGCGTGGTATGGATTTGACGGGGTGACGCCTGTGCGCGCGGAGATTTTGGAGGCTGTGCAGCGGGCGGCGCGTGTGTTGGAGGAAGCGGGCCTTGTGGTTGAAGAGCGGCGTCCGCCGTCTGTGGAGGCGGGGCCGGGGTTATGGTCGAAGCTCTTTGCGTGGGCGGCGTTCGACAGGTTGCGGGAGGTCTACGCGGGGCAGGAGCAACTGGCGGGCGAGGACGCGCGCTTTCTGCTCAAGACGTTTACGGATGCGTTGCCGCCGACCGCGAGCGCGTTCATCGCGGCGTGGAACGAGCGCGACTTGCGACGCGGCGAGCTAATCGAATGGATGAAGGATGTGCCGTTGATTATCGCTCCGGTCGGGTCTGTGGCAGCGTTCGCGCACGGCTCGCGCAAGGTGTCGATTGGAGATGAGACGTTGAGCGTCTTTCGCGCGTTCGGTTATTCGCAGACTTACAATGTGTATGGCTTGCCGGTCGTCTCTGTCCCGGCGGGGCGCACGCCGGAAGGCTTGCCCGTCGGCGTGCAGATTATAGGCAGACCGTTCGCGGAAGAGACTGTGCTGGCGGCGGCTTCGATTATCGAACAAGTCCAAAGTCCAATCTTTAAAGTCCAAAGTCTGAAGGAATGAATGCATAAGATATAAAGTCAGGGCGCGTGATTGTGAGCGCGGGTGGTGGACATTCAACTTTGAAGCGCTGTGGAAGTTCGGTCTTAGACTCATGCCTTATGACTTTGGACTTTGGACTTTAGACTTTGGACTCATGCTTTCTGACTTTGGACTTCTGCCTTGTTTATGATAAACATCCGGCGGATTAAGTAAGATGAGCGGCGGCGCGCGGCGCAGATGGAGGAATTATGGACGGTATCGTGGCAGCAGTATTTCTTATTCTGGCGGTGTTCATGTTGATTGTGGCGGCGAAGACAATCAAGATTGTGCCGCAGGCGACGGTGATGTTGATTGAGCGCCTGGGTCGTTTCAGTCGTGTGGCCGCTAGCGGGTTGAACATCATCGTGCCGTTTCTGGACCGTCCGCGCGCAGTCTATTGGACGAACACGCGGCCCGGTCTGACTTCGATTGATTTGCGCGAGTCCTTCATAGACTTGCCGCCGCAGCCCGTCATCACGCGCGACAACGTGACGATTCATGTTGATTCGATTGTCTACTGGCAAATCACAGACCCGATTAAGGCCGTCTACGAAGTGGCCGACTTGATTGGCAGCATCGTGCAGTTGACCATCACGGGGATGCGCGCGGTGATGGGCGACATGGACTTGGACCACACGCTCTCGCAGCGCGACCAGATTAGCGCCAAGCTGCGCGTCATTCTGGATGAAGCGACGGACAAGTGGGGCGTCAAGGTGACGCGCGTTGACGTGAAGAACATCAACCCGCCGGAGGACGTGCGCGTCACGATGGAGAAGCAGATGACTGCCGAGCGCACGCGCCGCGCTCTGGTCCTGCAAGCCGAAGGCGACCGTCAGGCAGCCATCACGCGCGCCGAAGGCGAGAAGCAAGCGGCTGTGACGCGCGCCGAAGGCGAGAAGGAATCCGCCATCCTGCAAGCCGAAGGCGCCGCGCAAGCCCGCTTGAGACAAGCCACCGCCGAGTCCGAAGCCATCGCGCGAATCTCGCAAGCGATGCTCGGCCACGGCAACCCCGCGCAGTATCTCATCACCTCGCGCTACATAGAGTCTTTGCGCGACATGACGCGCGGCAACAACTCCAAAGTCATCTTCATGCCCGTCGAGACTTCCAGCATGCTCTCCAGCATCGGGGCCATTAAGGAGATGCTCTCCGAAACAGGCGAGCAGGGCAAGGCCGCTCAAGCGAACAACCAGCCGCCACCGCGCCCGCGCCAACTGCCGAATAGTTAGCGCACGCTCGCGTTGTCAGAGCAGACACGGCGGCGCGTCGCCAAGCGCTTGACCGTAAAAATAAAAGGTGTATAAATGCGCTCAAGGTTAGAACTACACAGAAGAAGGGAAGAAAGAAGTTGAAGAAATTCTTAGCAACGTTAGTTCTGGTTTTTTCTCTGACGGGTGTTTACGTCGTCGCGGATGCGCGCGAGGCCACGAGCCAGCCGGGCGCAAGCGTGATGGGCGTTGTCTACGGCTCGCTGAACCCGCTGGTTATGCAGGAAGGGCGTCGCCGTCGCCGTCGTTGGCGGATGAACAATAACAACAACTCGAATCGTCGTCGTTGGGCGCGTCGTCGTTGGGAGAATAACGGGCGTCATCGTGGCGAATGGAATCGTCGCGGTCGTCGCGGTCGTCGCGGTGGCGACCACGGAGGCGACCACTGAGCAGTAGACGGAGGACACAACCAATGTATCCATGGGGCGGATAATCAACTAAGCGGAGATTAACTCTGCTCTTATTTTCCAGAGCGGGCCATCCGGCATCGGCACCTTGAGCCGAACGAAACCGGACGGCCCGCTTTGTGTCTTCACACTTGAAAGTGGACAGGTTTGAAATGTGTCCATGCCCGGAGCCTCTCTGCGTGTTTGCTCCGGGCATGGCACGGCGGGCGTCTAGAGAAAGATGACGATGATGACAACTCCGTCCCAGACGATAACGACTATCACTAAATCGTTAGGGGCGGGGCGACTGCCGCGCGGTCGTGTGGTCGTCATCACTTGAATCTGCGAGTCAGGCTGCACTCTGGCTCCTACTTCCTTCAGAAAAGCCTCCGGGCGGGTCATGACGTTGAGCAGTTCCGAGCGCTCAACATTCCCGAAATGAACGTAATCTGCTCCCCTGTCCTTGAAGACATGTTCGGTAACGTCTCTGATATCCATGGTGAACTCCTTAAGCGTAACAGATGTCAGGGCATCGTTTGGGGCGATGGCCGCTGCGGGTAGTGGTTCAGTTTGAAAGCCGAACTCTGTTTCCTGTCTCTGTGTGACTTTTCATGGACACAACGTAACGCGGGCCGGAAAGATTTTTGCAGGCAGAACCTGCGCACAGGTCAACGGCAACGCCGTGCGTGTGGAAGAAACGGGCGGCGCAATGGTTTATGGTTTGCTGCTCTCGCTGAAATAGCCTTGCGGCGGGCGGGTCACTCGATTTGCCAGAGCTTGACAGTCTTGTCACCGCTCGCGCTCGCCAGAGTCTTGCCGTCGGGTGAGAAGGCCAGGGAATGGACGGTGTTAGTGTGTCCCTTCAAGGTCTGCTTCAACTTGCCTGTTTGCATGTCCCATAGCTTCACAGTATCGTCAAGGCTTCCGCTGGCAAGCGTCTTGCCGTCAGGCGAAAAGGCGACCGCATAAACGTTACCGCTATGGCCGGAGAACCAACGCTTCGTAACGCCTGTTTCTATATCTATCACTGTCACTGCCGTGAAGTCGGTTCCAGCCGCCAGTTGTTTGCCGTCAGGCGAGAAGGCGATTGCCAGAACCTTGTTCGGTCTATAACTAAGGGTGGTTTGCTTCACCATGGTTGATTGCATGTCCCACAGCTTGACAGTATTGTCGCCGCTCGCGCTCGCCAGAGTCTTGCCGTCGGGCGAGAAGGCGACCGCATAGACGTAATCTTTGTGGCCGTTCAAGGTCTGCTTAAACGCTCCGGTTTGCGCATACCACAGCTTGACAGTATGGTCATGACTGCCGCTCGCAATCGTCTGGCCGTCAGGTGAAAAGGCCACTGAACTGACGGCATCATCATGCCCTGTGACAATCTGCTTCGATGCTCCCGTCTGCACATCCCACAGCGTTATCACCCTGTCCCAACCGGCGCTCGCAAGCTGTTTGCCGTCAGGCGAGAAAGCTATTGAATTGAGGCCATAACTATCTCCGACCAGGGTCTGCTTTAACGCTCCGGTCTGCGCGTCCCAGAGTTTCACAGTCTTATCGGCGCTCGCGCTCGCCAGCAGCTTTCCATCCGGCGAGAAAGCCACCGCAGCGACATATTCACTATGCCCGGTCAGTGTGAGCTTTGACATGTCGCTGAAAAACTTGAGCTTGATTCCGATGGCCAGCGCAAGCGCCAGACACAAGCCTCCAATCATCAGTGCCGCAGGCAGCCTGCGTCGCCGTCTTCCTTTAGCGGGAATGACGCGCGGCGGTGAAATGTTCATCGCGGGCGGAATGAACGGAACAGTCGGCGGCGGCGCGATGGGCTGCGTCTGCGGGTTGATTGGCTGTGGTCGCGGGTTGATGGGCAGCGTTCGTGGCTCGACGGGCAGCGTTTGCGGTTCGATGGGCTGCGTCTCCGGCTGCGGCGTGGGTGTTGAGGGAAGCGGCGCGGGCGGCGCGATTGGAACAACTTCTCTCTGCTGCTGCTCGTGCCAGAGCTTATATTTGGCTTCGCGCAGGTCTTCGCGCATCTGCGTCGCGGTCGCATAACGATTGGCGGGGTCGCGTTGCAGGGCCTTCGTCACGACTGCGCGCAGGACGGCGGGAATCTGGGCGGGCAAGGGCGGCGCGTCCTGCTCGTTGATGGCGTCAACGAGCGAGTCGAAGTCGCGCGGGTCGTAGGGCAGGCGTCCCGCCAGCAGTTGATAGAAGATGACCCCGGCTGACCAGATGTCCGTCTGCTCGTTGCGCTTGAAACGGAAGGCTTCGGGCGCCATGTAGGCGGGCGTGCCGCTGACGGTCATGCTCAGCGAACTCAGCATCAGCAGGCGCGAGATGCCGAAGTCCGTCAAGCGCGGCGCTCCGCCCTGCAAGAGTATGTTGTCGGGCTTCAAGTCGCGGTGGATGATGCGCCGCGCGTGCAGGTGAGAGAGTCCTGAGAGCACGCCGTCAATCATCTCGCAGGCCGCCTCGATTGAAGGGGCGCGGCCTCCGTGCGCTTTCAACCATTTCAACAGCGAGCCTTCGGGCGCGTACTCGCTGACAATGACGGCCTGTTCGCCGTAAATGTCCGCGTCAATTAACGGCAAGACGTTCGCGTGGCCGCTCGCCTGTATCCAGATGGCAGCCTCCTGCCTGAAGGCTTCGAGGTCTATGCTACGATTGTGCGGCAACTTCAGAGCGACGCGCGTCGTCGCCAGAGCCGTCTGCTTCTCGGCCAGCCAGACCACGCCGAAAGCTCCGCTCCCAAGCTCGCTGATGAGCCTGTAAGGGCCGAGCGTTCGCAGAGTCTCTTCCATGTGCGGGTTCCAATGAAGCGCGTTATCACAAACACGAAGCGTGCGTGCGCTCTCTCTCTTTATACGGCAAGACGATGACGAGCCAGCGCAGTGTAGCACGAACCTTTCGGGCCAAGCTCGCTGCGCATCAGGACGAGTTCGTTGACCGCAAATTCCATCGCCGCGAAGCCAAGCTCGCGGTGAAGCCCGGCCAATGTGCGCGCTCCGCCGGGCGTGCGCAGGCGCGCGATGGTGAGATGCGGGTGAAAGGGTCGCGGCTCGCGTGGGAACTCAGCGGCGGCGCATTCTTCTTCGAGGGCTTGATGAAGACGCGCGAGATTGCCCGTCGCATCGCGCACGCCGAGCCAGAGAACGCGCGCCGCGCCGCGCAGCGGAAAGGCTCCGGCCTCAGCGATTGCCAGCGGAAAACTTTTGACACGATTGGCCGCTCGCTCAATCGCTTGCGACAAAGCATCCGTGCGCGGCAGCGCGACATCGCCGTAGAATTTCAAGGTGAGGTGCAGCTTCTCTTCGCGTTCCCAACCGGCGCGCGCGTCCGGCATCTTTTCGCGCAACTGCGCGATGTGTGCCGCGGCGCGAGCGCGCAACTCGGTCGGCAACTCGACGGCGCAGAAAAGGCGACGCGGAGACGCGGCGACACGGCGACGCGGGGCAGCAGAAACACTCTCCGGCTCGCCTTGTCTCTCTATCTCCGCGTCGCCCCGTCGCGCCTCCTCGCTCATCTCGTCGCAGGCTCAAGCGTGAGCGTTTCCTTCGCGGCGGCGGCGACCGCTGCTTTAGTAAAAGGGAAGACGCGCGGCGTGACGTTGCGCCAGTCGTCGAGTTGGTCTTGCCAGTGCGGGCTGCTCGGAACGCCTGAGACGCCGAGCGCGATGCCTTGCTGCGTGCGATCCCAATCAGACGGGTCTGCGATGAGACGCATCGAGACGTTGGAGCCGCGATTGATGGTCGTCAAACTGTTCGTGCTGCCGTTCTGCGGAAAGGGAGCGATGATGAACTGCTGGCCGATGAGCGGAACTTGCGCCAGCGGATGCGTAAATCTGACGAGAGCCTCGCGGCTCCAGGTCCATTTCGTTTCGTCCGCGCCGTAAGACTTCGTGAGTTCCTTGACGGAATCGTCGTTGGCTGCGCGCAGGAGTTCCGCGTAGCTCTTTTGCTCTTTCGGCAGCCACCCGGCGGGCTTCTCCTTGATGAGCGAGTCAACGAAGGTGTCCGCGTTGGAATACGCGTAGAGCTTCGCGCGTTCCTCTCCGAGCGCGCCCGCGAGGATGCGCCTGCGAAAGGCGGAGCGCAGGTGCGCGACCAGCAGCGCGGCGCGCGATTCGGGAAGGACGCGCCCGTCCCACTCCTTCAACAGCTTGATGTGCTCAAGCAGTTTGTCGTCGCTTCCGGCTTGAACGGTCGGCGTCAGTTCGTTGACGAAGAAGGCTGCGAAGGTGACGCCGGCAATGGCGAGCGTGTCGCCCTGTATGGCGCGAAAGTCCTGAATCGTCAACTTCGGTTTGGCTTGCAGCAACTCGTAGATGCGGCGCGCGCGATAGGCGGCGAGCGGCGCGACCGTCAGCTTGTAAGGATAGCTGCGCCCGACGATGCGGCTGTTGGCCGTGACGATGAGGCCGTTCGGCGGGTCGTACAAATGCGGCAGAGCAGCGAAGGGAATAACGCCCGTCCACTCGCCTTCATCCGTCGCGCCGTCGTAAGGCAGCTTGCCGTCGCCGCTCTTGCGGATGGGGAAACGCCCGACGCCGTAATAGCCGATGTGGCCTTTGGTGTCAGCGTAGACCATGTTGAAGGCAGGGCCAGCATAGTCTTTGAAGGCCGCGCTAAATTCCTGCCAGTTGCGCGCGTAGTTGATGGCATAGAAAGCGTTGGAAAGGTTCGCGTCCTTTTCCAGAGCCGTCCAGCGCAGGGCATAGCGTTTCCCTTCGCGCTCAAGAATAATCGGCCCATGGCGCGTCACAGTCACTTCGTAGGGAATCGTCTCTGTCTCCGCGCTCATGAAGCCCTTGCGAACCTTTATCTCCTCGCGTCGTATGTCGGCTTCGCGCCAGCCTTCCGACGTTTGATAACGACGCGGATTCTGCGCATCGAACTTTTCGACGTAGAGGTCTTGCACGTCAGCTTCGAGACTGGTGACGCCCCAGGCGATGTGCTCGTTGTGGCCGATGGCGATGCCGGGAAGCCCTGAGACGGAGACGCCCGCGGCGCGCAAACCCGGCGCGCTCAAGTGAACCATGTACCAGATTGATGGCGCGGAGGGTTGCAGGTGCGGGTCGTTGGCAAGCAGCGGTTGGCCCGTCTCCGTGTGCTTGCCTGAGACGACCCAGTTGTTGCTGGCCGCGCTGTCCTTCGCGTAAAGACCGAGGCGTCCGAGCGAGCGCAGGCGCAAGGCTTCGTCATCCGCCGCCGCCTGCATCGTCAAGGCTCCGACGCTCGCCCGCACCGCTTGATGGTCTCTCACGTTTGGCTCTTGATTGGCGCTCTTTTTCGCGCCCGCGTTGTCCTGTCCGACGAGCAGCACGTCGAGCGGCGAGGTTTCGGGAAAGAGCGCGTCAAATTTGGCTTGCGGTAAATCATGAAAGGCGGCGCGCGTCATGTCGAGTTGCCATGTGGTCGAAAGGCTCTCGTCGAAGAGCTTGCTGACGACGAGCGAATCGGCGGGGCTCCATGGGCGGGGCTTGAATTGCAGTATTTTAAACTCCGGCGGCAGGCTGTTGGCGTCGCGCGATTCGATGTAGGCGTTGACGCCGCGCGCGTAATCTTCAAGCGCGCGACGCAGCTTCGCGGGCGCTTGCATCAGTTGCGCCTCGGCTAGTTGCGCGAAGCCGAAGTTGCGATGACGCTTGTCTTCGTCAATCGTCGTGTTGCCGAAAATCTCCGACAACTCGCCGCGCGCCGTGCGCCGGAAGAGCTCCATCTGAAACAGCCGGTCGCTCGCCGTCACGTAGCCTTGCGCCATGAAGAGGTCGCTCTCGTTCGCAGCCTCTATGTAAGCGATGCCGCGCTCGTCACGACGGACGACGACGTTGCTCGTCAGGCCCGCGAGCCGCAAGGTCGTTGCTGTGGCGGCAGTCGTCGCCGTCGTCGCCTGTTGCGCCGCGACACGCGCGGGGCTGAGCGCGAGAGTCTGGAAGATAGTTAAGAGAGCAAGAGAGCAGGCAGCGAGACGCTTTTTCATCTTTGAACCTCAGCCGGGAATTTGCTGTCGCAGAACTCGTTACGGAACTCGGAAGACTATTTCTCTACACGCGCGCAGTCAACACATAGCCGCACACGCCTTTTGTTTGCCCGCGCCGCTTTACGGCGGCTCCGCGCGTGCGCAGTCGCGCGTCGCAAAGCCCGCGCGCGTAAGTTAGAACGACGGCGGCGTAGTTGCCATCAATTGTTGGCGACGCTCTCTAGCTAGCGCTTGAGCGTTGGCCGCGCAGGCCAAGGACGACGAGCAGCGCTCCGATGGCCGCGACGACGATTCCGGCGAAAGGCTGCGCGCCGTCCATCAAACTCATCAAGCGAAATTGAATATTGAACTGCGGCAAGATTAAAGAGCCGATGCCAAGCACAATCAACATCACACCCCAACCAACCATGGCAATCCTCCTGTTGTCTCTTTCAGGTCAATCTTAATGTGGAACGCAAACTCGGCGGAGCCGGACTGAAAATGACGACCGGCAGTGAAGCATAACAGAAAAACTATCTCGTCGGGTCAACGATAATCAGGCGCGGCTCGGTCATCTCTTCCATCGCGTAGCGCACGCCTTCGCGCCCCGCGCCCGAAAGCTTGACACCGCCGTAAGGCATGTTGTCAACGCGAAAGGCGGGCGCGTCGTTAATCATCACGCCGCCGAACTCCAAAGTTTCGGCGGCCTCGAACATGCGTCGCGTCTCGCGCGTGAAGACTCCGGCCTGCAAGCCGTAGCGCGTGTTGTTGGCTTCCATCAGGGCCGCCGTGAAATCATCGAACCTTTGAACGGTGGCGACGGGCGCGAAGACCTCTTCCGCGCAGATGCGCATCTCGCTGTGCGTGTCCGTCAGGACGGTCGCTTCAAGGAATGAGCCGCGCCGCGCGCCGCCGCACAGCAAACGCGCGCCCGCGCCAATCGCTTCGTTAATCCACTCTTCGGCGCGACGCGCGGCCTGCTCGTCAATCATCACGGACAACTCCGTCGCTTCGTCCAAAGGGTCGCCCGTCCGCAAGCTTTTCGCGCGCTCGACAAAGCTGCTCGTCCACTCTTCCGCAATCCGCTCGTGCACGAACAATCTCTGAGCAGAGATGCAGACCTGCCCCGCGTAACCGAAGGCCGCCATCACGGAGCGCTCGACCGAATAGTTGATGTCAGCCGTCTCGTCAACGATGACGGGCGCGTTGCCGCCGAGTTCGAGCGTGACCGCTTTGCGCCCCGCGCGCTCGCGCAACTTCCAGCCCACCTCCGCGCTGCCCGTGAACGAAACCATCGCCACTCTCTCATCGCGCAGCACGACATCAATCGAGGGCAACTCCATCAGCACGACTTGCAGCGCAGACTTTGGCAAGCCTGATTGCAGAAAGACTTCGCCGAGGAGCAAGGCCGTCAAGGGCGTGCGCGGGCTTGGCTTGACGATGATGGCGTTGCGCGAAGCGAGCGCGGGCGCGACCTTGTGCGCCACCAGATTGAGCGGAAAGTTGAAGGGCGTGATGCCGAAGATGACGCCGCGCGGAATCCTTTCCGTCCAGCCGTAGCGACCGCGCCCCATTGCCTGCGTGTCAACCGGCACAGTCTCGCCCGTAAAGCGGCGCGCTTCCTCCGCCGCAATCGTGAAGGTAGCGATGCCCCGGTCAGTCTCGCCGCGCGCCGCCGCCAGAGGCTTGCCGCTCTCCATCGCAATCGTCCGCGCAAACTCTTCGCGCCGCGCTTTGATAGCGTCAGCCATTCGCCGCAAGGCTTCCGCTATCTCGTAACGCGGCAGAGCGCGCAACGCGCTCGCCTCGGCGGCAGCCAGCGCAATCGCTTCCTCGACAAGCTCTCGCGGCGCGACCCCGACGCGCGCCAACGTCTCGCCCGTGAACGGCGACCGCGCTTCCAGAGTTTGCTCGCTCGCGCGCCACTCTCCGCCGATGAGTAGAGGTTTCGTGTCCATCTCCGGGCCAGAGCATAGCACGAGCCGTCGCGAGTCTGAACGCGCTGGCTCTCATTTATACTTGCCTTTGTTGACGTTGCGCGGCGCGAGCCGCTACAATCCGCGCGGGCAGAAAAGCTTGAGCGAGCGCGTTGATGGCGCGGGCGCAAGTGTTAGTCAATCTTCCGAACGAACGGACATTTCATGTCGCATCGCAATCTACTGCTGAGATTCTCCGTCCTGCTCTTGTTGCTGGCCTGCGCCGGGCGCGCTGGCGCGCAGCAGCGTCCGCTCTTGACGGAAGACGTTGACATCATTCCGCCGGGCAGCCTGCGCATCGAGGCGGGCATAGATTTTGTGCAGAACGCGAAGTTTCCGCTCTCCGGCGTGACGGGCGATTTGACGCGCCTCGGCGTCATCGGCATTAACGTCGGCCTCGCCCCGAACGTCGAGTTTCAAATTGACGGCGTGGCCCAGAATATCCTGAGCATCAACTCTCGCGCCGTGCCGCCGCCGATTCCGCTCGGCATAGCGATTGGCACAAACTCGACCAACGATGTCGGCGACTTTATTCTCTCGACGAAAATCAAGCTCCGCAGCGAGACGCGCAACGGCCCTTCGCTCGGCTTTCGTCTCGGCGTGCAACTGCCCAACTCGAATCAGGGCCGCGCCATCGGCGTTAATCAAATCAACACCTTCGGCACGATTCTCGCCGGCAAAAAATTCGGGCGCGACGGGCGCGTCAACACCTTCGGCAATCTGGGCATCGGCATTCTCACCGCGCCCATCGAGAGATTCACGCAGAACGACGTGCTGCTCTACGGCTTTGCCAGCATCATTCGCCTGACGAAGAACATCAACTTCGCGGGCGAGATTAACGGTCGCGCCAACACGCGCTCAGGACGCGCGCCGCTCGGCACAGAGAGTCAGGCCGAAGCGCGCCTCGGCTTGCAGGTCAAGGCTTCCGGCCTGCGCTTCGATTTCGCGGGCATCGCCGGATTGACAGACTTCAGCCCACGCTCCGGCGTCACCTTCGGCGTCACCTACGACACCCCAAGCATTTTCACTCCGGCCAAGTAAAGCAGTGACAAGTGACAAGTGACAAGTGACGAGTTAAAGGCCATCACTAATCAGCGTTGACAGGCTTCCTGTTCTTGCCCGTCACTCGTCACGTATCACTCATCACTGCCTTACTGCTTGCTCGTCACTTGCTGCTTGTCACTTGTCACTTGAATTATGTTTCGCGCCGCGCTCAACTGGCTCAATCAAACTTTCGGCGCTGTCGTTCACTGGCTCGAACAGTTTGTGATTAGCGTCCCGCTCTACGTCGCGGCGCCTTCGATGGTCATCATCGGGGCGCTCGATTCCTCGCTGCTCTCGCTGCCGGAAATCAACGATTATCTGGTCGTCATGCGCTGCACGAAAGACCCCGGCGCGGCGCTCTACTTTCCGCTTTTTGCGGCGGCGGGTTCGGTCATCGGCTGTCTGGTCTTGTATTCGATACTGAAGCGCGGAGGCCAGGCCGTGCTGCGCCGTCGTTTTCGCGCCGACCACATCCTGCGCGTCGAGCGGGCCTACGCGCGTTTCGGTTTTCTGGCCTTGGCCGTCCCGGCGATGCTGCCGCCGCCGATGCCTTTCAAGATTTTCGTCGCCACCGCAGGCGCTCTCGAATACCCGCGCTGGCGCTTTATGCTGACCATCATGATTGCGCGCAGCCTGCGTTATTACATCGAAGGCGTGCTCGCGGTCTTCTACGGCGAGCAGGTCTTGAGCTTCATGAAGGAACACGGCTTCACGATTCTCGCCATCGTCATCGGCCTCTGCCTGCTCGGCCTTGCCGTCTACTTGATTTTGAATCGCCGCCGGCCGACAGTTGAACTCGCCGCGGAGATTCCGCAGGACATCGAAGCCGAAGCCAGCGAGCGAGCGATGACTGACGGACGCGACGCTGTTGCCGCTTCCGAATCCAATGGGCCTTGAGTTGAAGCAGTAGCGGAGTTGATGCGCTTGAGGAAAGGATTAAATTTATCTTGCTGTGGCTCTCGTCTCACTTGATTGATTTGGCGGGCGAGCATGCGAGTGTCGCCAAATATAAGCATCCCGGTTTTTTCCGGCGGCTGGTGAACGGGCTGATTGCGTTCGGCCCGCTAGGGCTGTTCGGGCTGGCGTTTCTAGACTCGGCACTGCTGCCGCTGCCTTTAGGGCCGGACGCGGCGATGATGTTGTTGACGGCAAAGCGACCGGAGTGGATGCTCGTCTACGCGCTGGCCGGCACAATCGGTTCGGTCGCCGGATGCCTCTTGCTCTACTTCATCTCGCGGCGCGCGGGCGGTCGCGCCCTCAAGCGTTTCTCGCCCGCCAGACAAGAGCGCGTGAAAGGATTGCTCGACCGCTATGACGTGCTGGCTCTGTTCGTCGCTTCCATCCTGCCGCCGCCGTTTCCCTTCAAGGTGTTCATCATTTCGTCGGGCGTCTTTCGTTTAAGCGTGCTGCGATTCGCGCTCGGCGTAGGCGTGGGCCGCGCCGCGCGCTTCCTGCTCGAAGGCGCGCTCGTCAAGCATTACGGCGGGCAGATACAGGAACTCATCACGCGCTACTTTCAACGCATCGGGCTGGTCGGCATCGGCCTTGTCGCGGTCGTCGCGGTCATCTTCATCGCGCGCGCTTTCTGGCGACGACGGCGGCGGAAGACGACGGGCGAGGCTGCCGAGTCTAACGGTTAGCAGGGTTCCGTGGCCGCAAGGAATTGAAAGAGACGCGCGCCCGCAACGTCGCGCACATTATGTTGGTCGAGGCGCGAGAGGATGCGTATGAATATTTCGGCGGTCGCCAGCGCGTCGTCCGGCGCGCGGTGGCGATTGATGATGGGAATCATGAAATGCTCGGCGATGGTGTGCAGGCGATAATTCTCAAGGCCGGGAAAGATGCGGCGCGAGAGCTTGACGGTGCAGAGGTTCGAGTTAATCATCCGGCGACCGGGAAAGACGCGCCTGATTTCGTGATTCAAAAAGCGCACGTCAAACTGCGCGTTGTGGGCCACCAGCACGGCGTCGTCCGCGAAGTCGAGCCAGTCGCCAATCACGTCCGCGAAGCGCGGCGCTGCTTTGACCATCTGGTTAGTGATGCCGGTCAGTTGCATGATGAAGGGCGGAATGGGAGTTTCAGGATTGACCAGCGTTTGAAACTCGGCGACGATACGCCCACGGCTGACGCGGTAGGCTCCAATCTCCGTGATGCGGCAGGGCGGGGTTTTGGCTCCGGTCGTTTCCAGATCAACGACGACGAAATCCGATTCATGAAGGGCGCGCGATTCCATGTCTTCGCAGTTGAGTTCGATGATGGAATCTTCGCCGAAGCGCAAGCGCTGGTCGTCTCTAATCAGGTCCGACACCAGCAGCGTCGCCAACTCCGCTTCGAGGTCCGGCATCTTGAGCACGATGTCCGCGATGTCTGCGGCGGGCGCGCGGCCACCACAGACGCGCAACAAGTCTATCGCCTCCTGCACCAACGGCGAATCGGAAACAAGATTGCGCGGCAGCATCATCATCATCGCCGCATTGTAGCGCTAGAGCCGGACGGAATAAAGTGGAAGGAGCAGACCTTTTGCAAGCCGACGAAGTTATCGAGAGATTCAAACGCACGGGAGCCTTGCTCGACGGCCATTTCATTTTATCGAGCGGCCTGCACAGTTCAGCCTACTTGCAGTGCGCGCTTGTGCTGCAACATCCGGCGGAGGCCGAAGCGTTTGGCCGCGCGCTGGCCGCGCGTTACAAGGAAGCGCAGGTTGAGACAATCGCCGCGCCTGCCATCGGCGGACTCGTCATCGGTTACGAAGTGGCGCGCTCGCTCGGCGCAAGATTCATCTGGACGGAGCGCGACGGCTCTGGACGGATGACGCTGCGACGCGGCTTCACCTTGCGCCCCGGCGAGAGCGTCCTCGTCGTCGAAGACGTGATAACCACCGGCGGCTCGACACGCGAAACCATAGAGGTCATCGAGAGCGCGAGAGCGCGCGTCGTCGGCGCCGCCTCAATCATTGACCGCTCGGCGGGCCGCGCCGATGTCGGCGTCGAACGCAGCGCGCTCGCCACCCTTGACGTTCCCGCGCTCGCCCCCGAAGCCTGCCCCGCCTGCGCCCGCGGCGAACAGGCCATCAAGCCGGGGAGCAGAAAAGCAGTGATGAGTGACAAGTGACGAGTGACGAGCAGGAATAAAAGGCAAGCTATCAGCGACGAGTGATGAGTAATCGTCTTTGACTCGGCCTTCATTGCTCGCCGCTCATTGCTTATCACTCGTCGCTTATCATTCGTCGCTTATCATTCGTCGCTTGTTACTTGTTGCTTATCGCTCGTCACTTGTCGCTCGTTACTTGTCGTTCATCGCTCATCGCTTGTTACTCGTTTCTTGTTCTTGCTCGTCAATTGTCACTCGTCACTTGTCACTGCTCTTATGAACTACCGCTTGACGCTTCAGTATGACGGGACGGATTTTCACGGCTGGCAGCGGCAGGACGGGCAGCGCACGGTGCAGGGCGAGTTGGCGCGAGCGCTGTCGCTGCTGGAGGGGCGCGAGGTGGTCGTGCATGGCTCAGGCCGGACGGATGCGGGCGTGCATGCCGAAGGGCAGGTGGCGAGCGCGCAATTGCGGCGCGAGATGCCGCCGTGGAAACTGCTCGCGGCCCTCAACGGCAATCTGGCGAGCGACCTGCGCGTCATCAAAGCGGAAGTCGCGGCGGACGATTTTCACGCCCGCTTTTCGGCGCGCGGCAAGACCTACCTTTATCGAATCATCAACGCGCCCGTCGCCTCGCCGTTCTGGTCGCGCTACGCTTATCAGGACGCGCGGCGCCTCGATGTTGAACGAATGAGCGAGGCCGCGCGGTTGTTCCTTGGCGAACACGATTGGACGGCCTTCTCCGCCGCGCAAACTGATGCGGAGTCGCGCGTCCGCACAGTGACCGAAATGTGCGTCGCCGAACGCTACGACGAGCGCGCGGCGGCGCGGCTCATTGAAATCAAAGCGAGCGCAGGCGGCTTCCTGCGTTACATGGTGCGGAGCATCGCGGGCGCGCTCCTTGCCGCCGGGCGCGGGCAACTCGACCTGCCGGATGTCGCGCGGGCTATCGAGAGCGGGACGCGCCCGCTCGCCATTGTGACCGCCCCGGCGCATGGCCTGACGCTGCTCAGCGTGCACTATGATTGACATGCGCGTCGTTAAATGAAAGGATGAGCGACGGCGCGCGGCAGCGATGAATGAAAGCCTTGCTCTCATCATTTCAGCGTCCGCTGCGCCGTCGGCGTGGCATCGTTTCTAAACCAATGCTTTCAGACTTTGTTGAGATAGTGCAGAAGGGCACGCGCGATGAGATGCTGCTGTCGGGCATCGCTTGGAATCGTCTGCCGCGACACGTGGCGATTATCATGGACGGCAACGGTCGTTGGGCGGCGCAACGCAGCCAGCCGCGCATCGCGGGGCATCGCGCCGGAGTCGAAGCCGTCCGCGCGGCGGTTGACACGGGCGCGCGGCTCGGCCTCAAGGCTCTAACGCTCTATGCCTTCTCGACCGAAAATTGGAAGCGCCCGCGTTTTGAAGTTGACGCATTGATGCGCATGCTGCGTCGTTACCTGCGGCTCGAACTGGAAGAGATTCACCGGCAGAACATACGCTTTCAAGCCATCGGTCGCACGGACGCTCTGGCTCCGAACGTGCAGCGCGAGATTACGCGCGCCGCCGAGCGCACGGCCTCGAACACGGGCATGGTCTTGAGCATCGCTTTGAACTACGGCGGGCGCGCGGAGATTGTTGACGCCGCCCGCGCGGCCTTCGAGCGACTGCAAAGAGAAGGGAAAGCGCCAGCCGACTTGACGGAAGAGCGGCTCGAACAAGAGCTTTACACGAGCGGCCTGCCGGAGCTTGATTTGCTCGTGCGAACCAGCGGCGAGATGCGTCTCTCAAACTTCCTGCTCTGGCAAACTGCCTACAGCGAGATTTACGTGACCGGCACGCTCTGGCCCGACTTTCGCCGCGCGCACCTGCTCGAAGCCATCGTCGATTTTCAACGCCGCGACCGTCGCTTCGGCGGACTCGAACTTGTCGCCAAGGCGAAGTAGCCTGAAAGCAGTGAACAGTGATAGGTAATAGGTGATAAGAGAAAGCAGGCGGTCGCTATTCCAGGTATCGCTTGATTTTTCCTATCACCTATCACTTATCACCTATCACCCATTTTATAATGTCACGCATCATCACCGCCGTCATCTTTCTTCCCATTCTGATAGCGTCAATTCTGGTTTCATGGCTCGCGCCGTTGTTCGTCGCGCTGGCGGTGGCGGCGATGGTCTTTGGCCTTTACGAGTTCTGGTTGCTGGCGCGGCGGCGCGAGATGAAGCCGGATGTGGTCACGGGCTTTGTGGCGGCGGCGGGCATCCTGACAGCGTTTTATTTTAACGAGCCGCCGCTCCTGTTATGGATACTGCCCGCGTTCACGATTGTCGCTCTGGCGGCGGAGATGCTGCGAGGAGCGCCGTTTGAAAGGATGACGGCATCGGTGGGAGCGACCGTGCTCGGCGTGATGTATGTCGCGTTGTTGGGCGGCCACCTCGTCGCTGTGCGGACGGGCTTCACGCAAGGTTTGTCAGCAGACTTGCTGGCCTTCTTCTTCCTCGTCATCATGGGTTCCGACACGGGCGCGTACTACACAGGACGCACGTTTGGACGGCGCAAGCTCGCGCCGGAGATTAGTCCGGGGAAGACTTGGGAGGGAGCCTTTGGCGGGATGGCGGCGAGCCTGTTGATGGCCGTCGTCGCGCATTACTGGTTCTTCCCTGAACTGCCTTTGCAGGTCGGGCTGCCGCTGGCGGCGTTGATGAATGTGCTCGGCGTGGTCGGAGATTTGACGGAGAGCGCGCTCAAGCGCGGGGCGGGCGCGAAGGACGCGGCGCAGATTTTGCCCGGACACGGAGGGCTGCTCGACCGGCTCGATAGCTTGCTCTTCAACGCGCCGGTCATCTACTATTTCGGGCGGCTCTACTTTCAGCAGTAATCAGCCATGAGGTTTCAGCAGCAGTAGTCAGTGAGCAAGTTGTCGGTTGTTACTGCGGACTGATTGCCGCTGCGCTTTTTTTTATGAACGTTAAAGGCATCGCTATCTTAGGCTCGACCGGCTCGATTGGGCGCAACACGCTGCGCGTGGTCGAGTCGTTTGGCGCGGAGCGTTTTCGTGTGGTTGCTTTGGGCGCGGGGCGCAACGCGGAGCGGCTGGCGGAGCAAGTGGCGCGGCATGGGCCGGAGCTTGTTTCGGTCGAGACGGAAGAGTGCGCCGCGGAGTTGCGCTCGCGCTTGCGCGGGCAAGAGACGCAGGAGCCGCGCATTCTGGTTGGCGAAGCGGGCCTGGTGGCGGTGGCGACGCACGCGCAAGCTGACACGGTTGTCTCTGCGACGGTCGGCGCGGTCGGCTTCGTTCCCACCTTGCGCGCCCTCGAAGCGGGCAAGCGTGTCGCGCTGGCGAACAAGGAGACGCTCGTGATGGCGGGCGAGTTGATGACGAAGGCCGCGCATGAATCGGGAGCGGAGTTGCTGCCCGTTGATTCCGAGCACAACGCGCTTCATCAATGCCTGCGCGGGGAGAATGTGAACGAGGTCAGGCGTTTGGTCTTGACGGCTTCGGGCGGCCCGTTTCGCGCGAAGACGAAAGCGGAGATGACGAAGGCGACGGTCGCGGAGGCGATGCGTCATCCGACCTGGAGCATGGGCGCGAAGATTACGATTGATTGCGCGACGCTGATGAACAAGGGTTTGGAAGTCATAGAGGCGCGCTGGCTCTTCGGCTTCGGGCCGGACGAGATAGGGATTCTGGTTCACCCTGAATCGGTCGTGCATTCGATGGTCGAGATGATAGACGGCTCAATCATCGCGCAGATGGGCGTGACCGACATGCGCCACGCGATTCAATACGCCTTGACCTACCCGGAGCGTCATGCGTGCGAACTGCCGCCGCTCGATTTGACGCAACTCTCGACGCTCCATTTTGAAGCTCCCGACACGGAGCGTTTCCCTTGCATCGCGCTCGCCTACAGAGCCTTGCGCGCGGGCGGCACGCTCCCCGCGGCCCTGAACGCGGCCAACGAGGAAGCCGTGCGCGCTTTTCTGGATGAAGAGATTGCTTTAACAGACATCGCGCGCGTTATCGAGCGCGTGATGGACGAGCACACGACGCGCCCCGTCAGCAATCTTGAGGTCGTGCTTGAGACTGACCGCGAGGCGCGCTTGGCCGCCGCCGCCGCCATCGAGCGCATCACGCGGGAAGCGAACGTCGCCGCCGGATGAAGAGTTTGACGCATCTCAAGCGCGCCGCGTAAACTAACAGACAACCGCGCCTACACATTGGCTCTCTAACTGTAGTTGAGACACGGCGGCGCGCAATTTAAGATTCAGAATTTTCAGAGGCTTTCATTTATGTCCGACCAACCGACCATCGTTAAATCCAGATTTCCAGTCTCGTTAATCTTGACCGTCATCGGCGTCCTCGTCGTGTTGGCCGTCTCATGGCAGCGCGGCTGGATAGATTTCTCGTCCGTCAAGAGTTTGTTCGCTTTCATCTTTATCCTGGGCGCGGCGGTGGTGATACACGAGTTCGGCCACTTCATCGTGGCGAAGATGTTGGGCATACGGGTTGAGACGTTCAGCGTCGGCTTCGGGCCGCGACTGTTGGGGCGCAAGTGGGGAACGACCGATTATCGTTTGTCGGCGATTCCGCTCGGCGGCTACGTCAAGCTCGGCGGCGACGAATCGAACGCCCCGATTGAGGGCGAAGGCGCGTCGGACATTCCGCCCGGAGAGCAGTTTAACTTGCGCCCGCGCTGGCAGCGTGTGCTGGTCGCGGTGGCCGGGCCGGTGATGAATATCCTGACCGCGCTGGCGATTCCCTTGATCGCGGGCCTGCTGTGGGGCGTGCCGTTAACGATTAGGTCGCCGATTGTGAGCCGGGTTGCGCCCGACAGCGCGGCGCAGGTCGCGGGCATTCAGCCCGGCGACCGCATCGTCTCTTTCAACGGCACGGAGAATCCCGCGTTGAACGAAATCACTGGCGACGCTTTAGTGGTTGAAGACCAACCGCAGCCGCGCTCGCTCGTCGTCGAGCGCAACGGCCAGCGGATTCCCTTGAGCATCGTGCCGAAGGCTCGCAGGGAAGGCGACGAGACAATCGGAGAGTTAGGCATCCTGCCGGATTACGGAACGGTGCCAGTCATCGCCAGTTCCGTTGTTGACGGCAAGGCCGCCGCGAAGGCAGGCGTGCAGCCGGGCGACCGGATCGTCGCCTTGAACGGCGAGCCCGTCAAGAACAGAGAGCAGGTGATGCAGTACTTAGGCGAGTACAAGGAGAAGGAGATTCGCCTGACTGTCGAGCGGCAGGGCCAACGTGTAGACATTAACTCCGGGGTTGATTATCAGGCGAGCGCAGAGGGCAAACAGGTCGGGCGCATCGGCGTCGGCCTCAGCGAAGTCCTGCCGTACGAGAACGTCGGCTTTGCCGGAACCGTCGGTTACGCCGTGCGCTACAACTGGCAAATCCTGAAGCTGACGGGCAAGGCTCTGGGCCAGTTGTTCAAGGGGCAACGCTCTGCGCGCAACACCATCAGCGGCCCGATTGGCATCTACTCAGCCGCTTCGACCGCCGTCAACGAAGCCGGATGGAGCGGCATCTTCACGATGCTCGGATTCCTGAGCCTGAGCCTCGGCGTCTTTAACTTGCTGCCGATTCCGGTGCTCGACGGCGGGGCCATCTTCCTGTTGTTCATAGAGGCTGCGCTCAGTTGGGTCGGCATCAAGCTGTCGATGACGATGCGCGAGCGCATACAGCAGGTCGGCTTCGTGATGCTGCTCTTGCTGATGGGCTTCGTCATCACCAACGACGTGCTCAAGAAGGCTTCCAACGCGCGCAACGCGGCGGAGGAGAAACCGGCGGCCACCGCGCCGCAGAAATAGTCCAAGGTCGAAAGTCCAAAGTCCAAAGTCTGAAAGCCATGCTTTGACCTTGGACTTTGGACTTTAGACTTTGGACTTCGTGCTTCGGACTTTGGACTTATCATGAGAATAACGAGAGCCGTTAAAGTTAAGGACGTGCAGATCGGCGGCGGCGCTCCTGTGGCCGTGCAGTCTATGACGAAGACCGACACGGTTGATGTCGGGGCCACTGTGGCGCAGATAGAAGAGATGATGCGCGCGGGCTGCGAGATAGTGCGCGTGGCCGTGCCGGACAAGGATGCGGCTCTGGCTTTGAAGGAGATTCGCAAGCGCGTCCCGGATGTGCCGCTCGTCGCCGACATACACTTTCATTACAAGCTGGCCTTGCTGGCTTTGGAAGCAGGCGTTGACAAGCTGCGTCTTAATCCGGGCAACATCGGCGCTCACGAGCGCGTGCGCGAAGTGGTGCGCGCTGCCGCAGCGCAGAAGGTTCCGATTCGCATCGGCGTCAACGGCGGCTCGCTCGAAAAAGATTTGCTGGCGAAGTACGGCACGGCGACGCCCGAAGCGATGGTCGAATCTGCGCTTCGCCACATACGCATCCTTGAAGACCTCGATTTCACGGACACCATCGTCTCGCTCAAAGCTTCTGACGTGCATCGCACGGTCGCCGCCTATCGCCTGCTCTCCGCGCAGGTTGATTATCCTTTGCACCTCGGCGTCACCGAAGCGGGCACGGCTTTCAGCGGCACCATCAAGTCGGCCATCGGCCTCGGCATACTGCTGCACGAAGGCATCGGCGACACGATTCGCGTCTCTCTGGCCGCCGAGCCGCAGGAGGAAGTCCGCGTCGCATGGGACATTCTCAAATCTTTGGAACTGAGAAAGCGCGGCGTCACCGTCGTCGCCTGCCCGACGTGCGGACGCCTCGACGTTGACGATTTCGTAGGCATCGTCACGGAGATTGAGCGTCGCCTCGCGCACATCTCCGAGCCGCTGCATCTCTCCATCATGGGTTGCGCCGTCAACGGCCCCGGCGAAGCGCACGACTCGCAACTCGGCGTCACCTTCGGGCGCAACGTCGGCATGATTTACAAGAACGGCGTCCCGATGCGCAAAGTCTCAGGCGCAGACATCGTTGAAGCCTTCGTCAAAGAAGCCGAACAACTCGTCGCCGAACTCGGCCCGCCCGCGACGGAAGCGGAACTCGTCGTCGTCAAGTAAGCGGCGTCAATCAACAAGAAGACGGCTGCGGCGCTTCTTGCGTTGGCAGCCGTTTTGCTTTGGCTTGTAGTTCCGGCGGATGTCTGGCTTTGGCTGGAGGCTGGCGGTTCAGCGCATGAACTTGCGGCGGATGGCGAGGGCGAGGAGCGCGGCCTGCAAGGGGCCGAGGATTGTCTCGCAGAGGACTATGGCTTTGGCGCGTTTGTTGGCGGGCAGCGGCTCAGGCTTTTGCAGCGACAGGACGCCCGCGCTGTAGATGACGGCTTCGGGAAAGGTCAAAGGGGCGACGGCGGCGGCTGGTGGCGCGGCGCTGCCGGTTGGCGTGGCGTCCGGGGCGGCGGGCGGCGGCGGTTGCGGCGCGCTCACTTGCGCGGCGAGACGGGCGGACTGCCTGGGCTGCCACCAAGTGTGGTTGCCCGTCCAGTAGATGAGGGCGAAGAGCAGCCAGATGGAGAGCAGGACGACGAAGGCGCGGGCGACGCGCTCGCCGTAGCCGCTCATCAGCCAGTACCACCAACTGAGGTTGAAGCGGCTGATTGCGCGCCAGAGCCTTTGCTGCCGGAGCCAGTCCAGGCGGCGGAGCAGGAAGCGTGTAACCTCATCCCACTTGCTACGCCGCCCGCCGCGTTCCCGCAGCCCCTTCGCCTCCATCGCCACATAGCGAAAGTTAGCCGCCTCTTCATAGCGATTATTCTCTTCGGCGTTGACCGCAAGTTGCCTGTAAGTGATGTTCAGCAGGCGGCTCAAATGGCCATGCTCGCTTCTTTCAAGCGCGGCGATTTCTCTGTCCAGCGCGTCCCGCTTGTCGAGCCAGAGCCAGCTAACATCAATGAAGGTAAACTTGCGCGAGTCTATATTGATGAACCAGTGAGGGCGCAACGTTACGGTGTGGAAAACAACGCGCTCCGGCTTCTCGAAAGTGGCGGCGGCGAAACTGATGAAGACCTGCTCCGCAAATTCATTCTCTGCAAAGCTGAGGCCATCTTTGAAGCTTGCTCCGGCGAAATCAACTTTAATTGCTTCATGTTCCGTCTCGACCGTATCGCCAACGCCGCTTGCCTTGTTGTCACTAGTCGCGCCGTCACCGCGAGCGCTATCTTCTTCGATGAATCTTGTCCTCTCAAAAGAAACATTGTCATTGAAAATTGCGTCGTCAAAATAGGCGCTCTTGCTGAATTGTGTGTTCGTGAAGTTGGCAACCTTGCTGAATTGTGTGTTCGTGAAGTTGGCAACCTTGCTGAACTGTGCGTCGGAGAAGTAGGCATCCGCGCTGAACTGTGCGTCGGAGAAGTTGGCAGCCGCGCTGAACTGTGCGCTGGAGAAGTAGGCAGCCGCGCTGAACTGTGCGCGGCTGAAGTAGGCATATGCGCTGAACTTTGCGTCGTTGAAGTCGGCATCCGCGCTGAACTTTGCGTCGTTGAAGTCGGCATATGCGCTGAATTGTGCGCTGTAGAAGTTGGCATCCGCGCTGAAAGTGAAATCCTGAAAGTCAACGTCATCGGGAAACCAGACTCCTCGAAAGTCGAAGTCCTTAGCAGCGAGCTTCCGCTGTAGCGCCTGCTGAAAAGCTTCTTTCTTCTCTGTGCCGGGATAGTGCAGGATGCAGTACAGCTTGCCTTCGTGTTCTTTGTAGAAACTCTCGTGGCGGCAGGCTTCGCGCATCCAGTCTCTACATGCACAGACAAACATAACGTCGTCGTCGGGGGGCGTGGGGGTGTGGGAGGTGGTCATGGGTGTCTGTTCTTTCGTGAGCGGCGGTGGCTAGGTTGGGTTGCTGGTCAGGTTGTCGCCGGGGAAGAGCTTGTTTTTCCGGGTGTTCGTCATGCGCGCCGCTCCCGTCGTTTGTTTGAGGACTAACGCCGCGCATTCTAGCACTAGCCGGGCCGCTTTGGTGAGACTGAGTTGAAGCGCGCCCGCCCTATGGATGCGCGCCCTGACGCCGGGAGGGGACGCCCGCGCGTGGCGAGGGCGTCCCCGCGTGTCATCAGGGCGTCCCCTCTTGACGGGAGGGAATCCCCGCGCGGCGCGAGCGCTTCCCCTGACGGCGTGAGGGCGTCCCCTCGTCATGCGAGGGCGTCCCCTAGCGTCACGAGGGCGTCCCCTGATGACGCAAGGGCGTCCCCTGATGACGCGAGGGCGTCCCCTCGTGGCGTCAGGGGAGGCGTTCGGGCAGTGTTTTGTGGGGTTTTATACGAAAATTAGCGCGAGCGTCGGCGGAAATCCATGCAGCATACACAAATCGCTGAAATCTGCATTACTTTTTGAGACGGGCCTTTTCCTGGGCCGCGAAACGCCCTAACGGAAGATTATTGTTGCAGGCTGCCGCGCTTTGTTATATCTTGCCCGCGCTCAATGCTTCAGAGCAGCCCGCGCCAGCCTCGTTGCCGCAGGCTAAGCCTCGCTTTCCAATCCTTTTCCCACCGCCTGACGGCGGCCTTAAACCATTGGAGGTTAGCAACCGTTATGTCAAAAGATTACATCCCGAAAGATAAAGCTGGACGCGCCGCGTGGCTGGCAAACTTTGCGGCCAAGCTCGACGATAATAAGGCCAAGCTGAGCCTGACGGACGCCGAGGTCGCATCCGTCTCGACGCTGCAAGCCAATCTCGTCACCGCTAATCAAGCCTTAGCCGACGCCGAAGCAGACTACAGGGCCAAACTCGTCGCGGCGGACACGGCGGACGACGAAGCCACCGCCGCCGCACGCTCGCGCGTTCGACAGCTTCAGGCAGACCCCAACGTCGAAGACAGCGTGCGCGCCGAACTCGGCATCCCCGTCCGCGATACCACCCCGACCGCGCCCGCCCCACTCACCTCGCGCCCCATCGGCGCCATAGACTTCAGCCAGCGCGGCCAACACATCCTCGAATATCGCGACAGCGACACCCCGGACAGCCGCGCCCGCCCCGACAACGCCACCGGCTGCGAAATACGCCGCCACATCGGAACCGCCCCGCCCGCCGGAACAGGCGATTTCATCTACCTTGAAACAGACCGTAGCTCGCCCTTCACAGTCCACTACACGGACGAGGACGCGGGCAAAATCGCCTCCTACATCCTCCGCTGGATTAACGCCAACGGCGACAAAGGCCCTTGGAGCGAAACCGTCTCGGCCACTATCACTGCTTAACGGGGGTTAGGGGTAGGGGGTTAGGGGTTGGGGGAAGAGGAAGCAGGGGTTAGGGGTTGGGAAGCAGGGGACGGAGAGCAGGGGATGGGGAATGTGGGATAGGAGTTGGGTAAAACAAAGACGGGCAGCGACACTCTCAGCTTGTTGCTCGTCTTCCCCATCCCCCAACCCCTATCCCCCATCCCCCTTTTCGAGGTACTTGATGAGCAGAACTTCGTTGTGGCGTTCGTTGTAGATCATCTCGTCAACCATCTCGCGGGCGATGAGGATGCCGAAGCCGCCGGGGCGTATGCCCTGGTCTTCGCGTATGCGTTCGTGTTGCATGGGGTCGCCTTCGGGGTTGAGGAAGGCGGCGATGGGGCCTTCGGGCTTGTAGAGGGATTCGATGGTGAAGCCTTCGCCGGGGTCTTTGATGCGGTACATGATGATGCGGGGCGAGCGTAGGTAGCCGATTTCGACGTGCTGCGTCGGGTCGTTCTTGCCGCCGTACTCGATGGCGTTGCGCAGCATCTCGCGGAACGCATAGGTGATGCTCTCGCGCGTCAGGGGCGGCAGGTCTGCCTTCAGTTGCGACATCAGGCGTTCCAAGGGGTCTATCGCCGCGCGGTCGCAAGGCACGCGCAGTTCTATCCATTCGGGCCGCGCCGATAACACTTCAATGTGAAGCTCGCCCTCGCCGAGCTTCAAGGCCGCTTTGATGGAGGCGTTGAGTTCGTCCAAATCGAAGGGCTTGACGAGGAAGTCGCAAGCCTGCTCGCGCAGCGCGCTCACGGCAGTCTCCGGCGTCGTCAGGGCCGTCATCATGATGACGCGCAAATCGTTGTGCTGCTCGCGCAACTGCGCCAGCATCATCAAGCCGTCCATCCTCGGCATCATCACATCGAGCAAAGCCAAGTCGAAGCGCTGCTCTTTGATAGCCGCCAGAGCCTCGAAAGCGTCGTCGGCCCGCGTCACCTCGTAGCCCTCGCGCTTGAGCGCGAAGCCCACCAAATCCTGCAACTCAGGATCGTCGTCCACCACCAGAATCTTCTTAGCCGTCATCGCTGCACCCCTCGTCATCCGTCCTTAAACTTCCGGCTGCGACATCGCCAGAAAGAGCGCGTCCGTGGCGACCTTGCGATTGATGTTGACCTCAAGGCCGCGCCTGTGCGTCTCAATCTGCGCCAGCCAGCGCGCCGCGCGGCGGCTCGTCAACTGCGCCGCAATCTTCTTCAACTGCCCCGCGAGGTCCTGATTGACGAGCCGCTCGCCTTTGGCATCAAGGGCCAGTGACCATGCATCGTGTATCAACGTCTCAAGCACATCGAGACGCGGCTCGTACTCTTCCTTCCGCTTGGCGTCCGTCAACTCCTCGGAGGCGCGCAGCAGCCGCGCTCTATCATGCGTCAGAGCCAGCGCGTTCAGCACATCCAACATCGCCTCGCGCCGCTGCCTGTAGCTCTCCACATCGCCAGAGCGAGCGCGCCCGATGCTGCCCCGCGCCGCATACGACAACAGCCGCGCGTCCTCAGCGGAAAGCTTTAGCTGTTTGTCTTGCCGCAGGCAGTCTTCGATTTCGGCGGGCGTGAGCGGAGAGAAGCGCATCGTTTGACAGCGCGAACGAATCGTCGGCAGCAACGCCGCAGGGCGCGATGTCAGCAGGATGAGATACGAAGTGGCGGGCGGCTCTTCCAGCGTCTTCAAGAGCGCGTTGGACGAAGCCTCGTTCAACTTGTCCGCGTCTTCGATGATGAGCACGCGCGCCGCTCCCTCGAAGGGACGAAAGTTAGCCTCGCGCTCAAGGTCGCGCATCGCGTCAACCGGAATCGCGCGATTGTATGGGCGCGCTAATCCCACGTCCGTGTGGCTGCTCCAAATAATCTTCTTGTGCGCCTCTTTGTCGTCCGCCGCCGGAAGCGCGATTTGCGTGATGCGCTTGCACGAAGAACACACGTCGCACGCTTCAAGCCCGACCGGCTGGCGACAGTTCAAAGCCTTCGCCAGTTCCAACGCGAACAGCTTCTTCCCGACTCCCTCCTCGCCCGTCAACAACAAAGCCCCCGGCACACGCCCCCCCGCCAGCATCCGCCGTAACGTCTCCTTCACACGCTCATTTCCAATCAACTTACTAAACATATTTCATTGGGGGTTGGGGGTTAGGGGATAGGGGTTGGGGAAGACAGGGCAGCGAGTTGCGCCGGTCGCTTCCCGTTTTTGTTTTCCCTAACCCCTATCCCCCATCCCCTAACCCCTGCTTCCTATCCCCCGCCTTTCCAAAAAGAGCTTCACGATGTCGAGCACAAGGGCGTGTGTCTCATTGACTGAGCCGGAGGCGTTGACGAGGCGGACGCGTTCGGGTTCGGCGGCGGCGATTTCGAGGTAAGCATTGCGCACGCGCGTATGAAAGGCTGCGTCTTCGGAGTCAAGCCGGTCAGCCGCGCTTTCGTCCGTCGAGCGGCGTCGCGTCCGCGCCGCGCATTCGGCGACAGACACATCGAAGATTAAAGTCAGGTCAGGCTTCAGCCCGCCGGTCGCTAATTTCACGACCTCCCTGATTAACTCCGGCGGAAAGCCGCGCCCCGCGCCTTGATAAGCGACGGTCGCATCGGCATAGCGGTCTGAGAGAACGATGTGGCTCGTCTCGATGGCGGGTCGCAGCAGCATGCGGACGTGCTGCGCGCGGTCGGCGGCGTAGATGAGAAGCTCCGCGAGCGGGTCAACCTGCTCCTGCGTGTCGAGCACAGCCTCGCGCAAACGTTTGCCCAAACTCGTTCCGCCCGGCTCGCGCGTCGTCACCACTTCCAGCCCGCTCATCCGCAGCCAACTGGCGAGCAGCCGCGATTGCGTGGACTTGCCGCTGCCGTCAATGCCCTCGAAAGTGATAAAAGCGCCAGCCACAAAGTTCTCTGTCTTGAATTAGGTTCGGTCAGGGAGATGGGCAGAGCTTCAGGAATCAGTGGGATTGTGCGAGTCGCCGGAGCCTTCCGCAGACGACGCGCCCGTCGCTTGCTGCGTGCGCAACTCGCCCGTGCTCCGCCGCGCGTGAGAGATGGTCGAGATGGCGTGCTTGAAAATCAGTTGCTCCTGCGAGCCTGTTTCCAGCAGCACCGAAAACTTATCAAAGCTCTTGATTCTGCCCGTCAACTTCGCGCCATGCAGCAGGTAAATCGTGACCGCGCTTTTCTCACGGCGCACCGTGTTGAGAAACGCATCCTGTATATTTTGGGGAGTAGCTTTGCTGTCCACCTTAAGTCTCCGCTCCGCCTTGTTCTCTTACAGTAGAAGTTAGTTTGACCGCAGATTATACCACGCGGCAGATGAAAGCAAACTTCCGCCGTCACACAACCGCTTCGTGGCCGCGCAAGGGCGACGGCTCATGCCTGTTCTTTCATCTCGGCGATGCGCGCCGCGACGCGCTCCTGCAACTCAGGCTCATTGCCGAAGCCCTCGAACCATTCGACGCCCAGCTCGCGGCGAAACCATGTCAGTTGCCGCTTGGCGTAGTGGCGCACGTCCTGTTTAGTCTGCTCGACGGCGCTCGCGTAATCGCGTTTGCCCTCCAAATATTCGACGACGCGACGATAGCCGTGCGCCCCAAGCGCGCTTGACGCGGCAGGCACGCCGCGCTTGAGCAAGTCGCGGACTTCATCAACGAGCCCGGCGGCGAAGTGCATCCCGGCGCGCTCGTTTATCCTGCGATAGAGTTCGACGCGCGGCGGCAGGATGGCCAGCACGCGAACGCGCGCGGCGCAAGGCGGCGGCTCGGCGCGTCTGGAAGATTGAGCGGACATCTGCTCGCCAGTTTGTAGCCTGACTTCGAGCGCGCGTTGGACGCGCGGCCAGTCGCGCGGAAAGAGCTTGGCCGCAGCCTCCGCGTCGAGCCGTCGCAGCATGCGATGCAGATGCTCCGCGCCGCGCCTTTCTCTCATCGCGCTCAAGCGGCGGCGCAATCCTTCGTCCGTCGGCGGACTCTGGAAGAAGGGCTGGCGCAACGCGCGCAGGTAAAAGCCCGTGCCGCCGACGAGCAGCGCGAGCCGCCCGCGCCCCTCAATCTCCGCGATGACACGCGCCGCCTCGCGCGCCCAGTCGCCCGCCGTATAGTTGACTTCCGGCGGCACAAAATCAATCAAGTGATGCGCCACCCCGCGCCGCTCGGCCAGCGGGACTTTGGCCGTCGCAATCTCTATCTCACGATAGACCTGCACCGAATCGCAGTTGATTATCTCGCCGCCAAAGCGCAACGCCGTCTCAATGCCCAACTCGCTTTTCCCTGAAGCGGTCGGGCCGACGATGGCGATCACCGGCGGGCGTGTGATGAGAGCGGATGTCACGAGCCGTTGAAGATGAGACGCAAGGCGATGACCAGCCAGATGACCAGCAGCAAGGCGAGCGCGCCCTTGAATTGTGCAGGCGAGAGATGCATGGATTTATCTTAACAGGAGTTCGGCTAACTCCGCCTCGCCTGGTCGGACGAGCGCGCGGCCTCTTGCTTCAAAGACTGGAACGAAGCGTTGCTTCGTCAGCTTGTGCATCGCGCGCAACGCGCCGAAGTCATTCGCCACATCGCGCTCCGTGTATTCGATGTCGTGTCTCTGCAACCACGCGCGGGCGTTCGCGCAGAGCGGGCAACCGGGAACGACATAGAGCGTGACTTTCATCTGTGACATCCGTGGCGCCGACGGCGTTGGCGCGGGATTGTTCATGACAGTTTGACTCAGTACATCTTCGTCAATTCGATGCCGGTGTAGTAAGCCTTCAGAATCTTGTCGTAGCTCAGCCCGGCGCGGGCCAGGCCGTAGGCTCCGACCTGACACATGCCGACGCCGTGGCCCCAACCGCGCCCCGTGAAGGTGAAGCCCGTGAGGCGGCCCGCGTCGTCGTAGCGACGGTCTATGACGAAGAGTTGTTCGCGCAGTCCGAGGGCCGAGCGGATGCGCCCGCCGCGCAGGTGCGCCGTGCCGCTCGTCCCTGTGATTTCAAGATCAACGGCGCGACGCGACGAGCCGCGCGCGGCGACGCGCAAGCCCGTCAGCGCGCCCGTGCCTTTCGACCAGCGCGCGAGGCGCGTTTGCGCTTCATTGATAGAGAGCACGCTCGTCCAGTTGGCGTAAGGCGAGAAACGGTCGGAGGCCGCGCCGTTCGCAGCGGGCCGGACTTCTATGTAATCCACAAGCCCTTGCGCGTTGACGTGAAAGGTCGCGGGCTCGCCGCCGACGACGGCCAGAGAGCGCGCAGGGTAAGCCGAGTCGCCGAAGGCGCGAAAGAGATAGGCATCATCGCTGACGCGCAAGGGTTGGTCGCGTCCCTTCGGCGAGCGCAAGACGAACGCGCCGCCGGTCGTCGGGCGCGTCGTTCCTTTTTGCAGTTGAAACAAATTGCGCGCTTCGAGCAGGCGAGCGATTGAGCGCAGGGCGCGAGCGCGCGTCAAAGCTTCACGCGGGCGCAGGGTCGCGTCCGGGTAGAGCATGAGAAAGCCGTCGCGCAGGAGCAGGGCCACGTCCGCGCGATTCTTCTGCGGAACGTCAGCGGCGTCGCGGAACGAGAGAAGGTATTCAACGTCCGCGTCGTCGAGCAATGTGTCTGCGCGCGACTCGCCGTAGACGGCTGCGGCCAATGCCGTGCCGAAGCCGGGCGGGCGCGTCGCGTCATCGGCCAAAGCGGGCGCGGGTTCTCGCGCAAGGCGCGCTGTGGCTGCGAGCCATGCGCGCAACTCCGCGAGCGAGACGGGGCTTGAGAGCCATGCGTCCGTCAGGCGCCGCGAGAGGTTGTCGAAATCGTGTATGGAGAGAATGGCCGCGTCGCGCGCCAGTTCGGCGTTGACCTCTTCGCGTATGTCCGCAGGTTCGCGCGAAGTCTTGATGGTGAAGGGCGTCAATTGCGCGTGGCCTTCGAGCGCGCATTCACGACCGCGCAAGTACGGCGTCGCTTCGTTGAAAATGTTCTCGGCGTTTTCCGTGCGACCGCCGCAGGTCGAAGTGTAGAGCGCGTTAATCGGCTCGCCGCGATAGGTGGCGACGAGCCCGCGCGTCTCAACGACGGCGCGCGTGCTGAGCGGATGTTCGGTTGACAGCCCGCCATAGACCTGCGAGCGCGTGGTCGGCAGCAAGTCGAAACCGTCGCTGGCGAACTGCCCGCGATTCTTCAAAGCGTAAGTGCGCGCGGCGACGGCCTGAGCCTTCAGGGCTTCAAGCGCCGGATAGCCGCCCGGCGATAACTCGTTCGGCACGACGCCGCGCACGTAGTCTTCGAGGCTGATGACGTTGACGACCGTGAGCGCGCCCTGCGCGTTGGCAAACACTTCGAGGCGACCGCGATAAGGCTTGTCGTTGAAACGCACGGGAGCGTTGCTCTCATCATCCGTAGCGAAGACGACGGGCGCGCGCGAAGCGAAGACGGTCGCGTTGCCTGCGCCGTAAGCGACCAACTCGCGGCCCGGCGCGCTGCCCACACGCGCAGTTGGCCGCACGGTGTTTGAAACTGAAGGCCGCGCCCCGCTCATAACGGAAGAGCGCGCGCCGCTGCTCGAAGACCGTGAGTTATTATTCGAAGACGGCGAGCCATTGCTTGAAGATGACGGGTCGCTGCTCAACGTGTTGTTCTTCTGCGCGCTCGCCTGAGCGGAGCGCGTGGCAAGCGAGGCGCTTCCGGCGTCGGCCAACAGCGTCGAAGCGAAGCCCGCTTCCTCAAGGCGCGTGCGCAACTCGTCCGCGTCGGCGGCTGACAATCTTGAGCCGACGCGCAAACGCCAAGTCCCGCTCGCGGCGTCCTGCGTTATCTCCGCCTCTTCGCCCGTCATCTCTTTTATCTCGCGCGCGGCTTGCTCCGCATCTGCTCGCGTGCGCGCTCGCGCTATCTCGACGCGGAACGTTTCGGGCAGCGGCGCGGGCGGCTGCGGCGCGAGCCAGCGCGCTTCCACGCGAACGCGCGAAAGCGCGAGCGGGACGGGCGGCGCGTTCTCTACAGACGAGTTCAACAATCGCCCGTTCGTGGAGATGGTTGCGGAGCGCGCGCTCGTCGTCAGGCCGATACGCATCACCGGCTCAGAGGTCAGGCGCGCGTCAACGATGTCTGCGGGCGCGGCGTTGGCGGGCTGTTGTGTTGAATCCACGGCGCGGCGCGGGCGCGTCTGCTGCGAAGCATCCTGCGCCTGCGCCAGCGACGAAGCGACGAGGGCGTGCGCGACGAGCAAAGACAAAACTCTTGACCGGAGGGAACGACTCATTGCTTAGACTATTGACGACAGCGACAGGCAAACCGGCGCGGGAGACGCCCGCATATCTTACTACAACTTTTTAACGAATAGCTCGCGCAGTTTCGCGCCGTAGTTTATCGAACTGTCATCTACTTAAATCTTATGCGCCCCGTCTTTCTTATCAGTGTCCGAGCATGTTTGACATGCTGTTCGCAATATGCGAACCTGCCGTCATTCGTGATGTGCGCGGACGGAAACGATGAACGTCATCAGCTACAAGAAAATCCGCGACTTCATTATGAAGCATGCGGATGCGGAAGCGGGGTTGAATGCCTGGTATGCGACAGCTAAGAAAGCTCGCTGGCAGAACCTTGCGGAAGTTCAGCAGAGATATTTGCACGCTGATTTAGTGGGACGCTATACGGTCTTTAATATCAATAAGAATAAGCACAGGCTGATAGCCAGAATTGTCTATCGCAGCCAGACCATATTCATCGTGGACATTTTCACGCACGGAGAATATGACGATTGGAAAACATGAGCACAGCGGAAATAAATCCTGCCCGGTATAGAAGACTTCTTTCCAGGGCCATGCCGGTGGCGATTCAAACGGAAGAAGAGAATGCGCGCATGCTCGCGGAAGTTGAAAAGCTGATGGCGAAGGGCGAGAACCTATCGCCTGAAGAGGACGCGCTGTTGCGCCTGATGGCGACGCTCATTCAAGACTTTGAAACGAAATTTTATCAGCCCGAAGATGCCACGCCTTTAGAAATATTGCTTCACTTAATGGAAGCGCGCGACTTGAAGCAGAGCGATTTGCTGGAAGTTTTCGGTTCTAAGGGTGTCGCTTCCGAAGTTATCAATGGGAAACGTGGAATCAGCAAAGCGCAGGCTAAGGCTCTGGCTAAATTCTTCGGCGTGGCCTCAGACTTATTTATCTAACCGTCGATGGCTCTCCTTCACAAGAGCCGCCTTCGAAATAAATTCCGTTTATACAAAGCGTCGCCGCGTCTGCTGCGTCAATGCGTCTCGCGTGTGTCGAGTTCGTCGAGCGTGTTGGAGGCGAGGGTGTGGAAGGCGCGGCGGACGCTGTTGATGTTGATGAAGGGAAGAGGGCGCGCGTGTGTGCGGTTGGTGAGGAGGATGTAGGCGCGTTCGCGGGCGGCGTCAATCCAGCAGCTTGTGCCTGTGAAGCCCAGATGGCCGAAGCTGTCGGGCGGGAGGTTGGGGCCGGCGGTCGAGTCGGGCGTGGCGGCCAGTTGCCATGCGAGCGAGCGCGCTTCTTCGAGGCCGCGCGTCATGTTGGAGCGGAAGAGAGCGCAGGTTTCAGGCTTGAGCAGTTCGGTGTGGCCTTGGAGAAACTGCGCGCTGAGGCGCAGTGTGTCGCGCGCGTCGGCGAAGAGTCCGGCGTGTCCGGCTGCGCCGCCGAGGAAGTGCGCGTTGCCGTCGTGGACTTCGCCCCAGATTAAATGCTCGCGCCAGTTGACGCTTGCTTGTGTCCCTGTGTTGCCTGCCGCTTCGGCCAGCGTCAACGCAGTTTCCGTCTGCGTCAACATCTCTTCGCACATCTGCCGCTCGTAGCGGTTGCCAGTCTCGCTGGCAGCCGTTTCCGTTTGCAGCGAGCGCGAAGGATTGATGAACGTGCGGCGCAGTTTGAGCGGCTCGAAGATTTCATGACGGGCGATGTCGGCCAGCGTGGCCCGCGTCGTTCGCTCCAACAGAAAGCCGAGCGTGATGAAGCCGAGGTCGCTGTAGCGCACGCGCTCGCCGGGGGCGGATTCGAGCGCTTGCGTGGCGATAGCTTGGAGGGCGCGCCCGGAGTCGCCGCCCGAAGTGATGCAGAGGGAGCGCCAAGCGGGCAGACCGGAGGTGTGCGTCAGCAGTTGACGAAGCGTTATCTCGCGCTTGTCCGCGCGGTCAAACTCCGGCAGGACGCGCGCCACGGTTTCATCCAACTTAAGCTCGCCGCGCTCGATGCGACGCGCGCAGAGCAAGCCCGTGATGAGCGGCTTGGTGAGCGAAGCCATGTCGTAGATGGTTTCGAGCGTCGCCGGAATTGTTTGCGAATCCGTGCGGACGGCGTAACCGATGGCGTCTGCGAGAACGGGAGACGCGCCCACGCCTACCATGTAGACGGCGGAGGGAAAGTCGCCCGCCGCGATTCGCTCTGCGAGTAGCGAAGAAATTTTGTCGTCGCGTTGCATATCGTTCACAGCATGACGCTCAAGGCTGAATCTTCAAGCCTTTGGTGTTCGAGATTCGGAAGTTGACGGCTCGGCCCGCAGAGCTTTCATCGTTTACGTTTAGTCGTTGCTCGCGCTGAGCGAATGTAGCCCTGCTTTCGTCGTGTGCTCGTGTATGCGTTCGAGGGCGCGCAGGGCGAGGGCTAAGGCGCGGCGTCCTTCGAGGCCGGAGACGGGCGAGGGAAGGCCGCCCGCGGCGGCGGCGAGGAAGGCTTCAAGCTCTGCGCGCAAGGGTTCGACATCGTTGATTTCCAGCGGGCGGACGTGAACGCCGGGGCGCGCTTCGGAGCTTGTGGGCGGAGCCAGACTGCTAATCGAAGCGAAGCGCGTCGCGTAGTCAACGGCGACGTAATCGTGCGGCTGGAAGAAGCGCATCTTGCGTATCTTCTCCATGCCGACGCGGGAGGCTGTGATGTTGGCGACCGCTCCGTTGGCAAATTCGAGGCGCGCATTGGCCGCGTCAACGCGCGGCGTCAGCACAGGAATCCCGACCGCGCGCACGTCCGTCACTTCCACTTCCTCGCCGACGAGCCATTGCACTATGTCAAGGTCGTGAATCATCAAATCGAGCACGACATCTATGTCGAGCGAGCGGGCCGTGAACTCTCCGACGCGATGTATCTCGAAGTAGAGCGGCGAGCGGACGTGCGGGCGCAGGGCGACGAGAGCCGGATTGAAGCGTTCGAGATGGCCGACCTGCAACAGCGCGCCTCCGGCGATGGCGGCGGCAATCATGCTGTCCGCTTCGGCCAGCGTGCGCGAAATCGGTTTCTCGACGAGCACATGCACGCCCGCCGCGAGCAGGGCGCAGGTAATCTCGCAATGCGACTCGGTTGGCACGGCGACGCTCACGGCGTCAACGCGCCCGACGAGCGAGCGCCAATCGGTCGTCCATTCCGTCGCGCGCTCCGAGGCAATAGACCGCGCAGTCTCTTCGTCGCGGTCACACACAGAGACGAATTGCGTCTGGCCTGCGGCGGCCAACGCTGCGTGAATCCGCGCGTGCTGGCGGCCCAGATGCCCGACGCCGATGACAGCGGTGCGTAGTGTCATAAGTGATTAGTCAAACGGTCTGTATCCAGCAATCGGTAGTCATCAATCAACAACGAGCAGGAGCAATCAGTCAGAGCCAGCGGCTCGCGCGCTCGTTGTCCTGGCTCGCAGATTTGAAGATTGACGAATCTTCGTTGATACTCGACATGATGATACGCCACAAGTTTTGGGCTGACTACTGATTACTGTTTTCGGGTGACTATACTTGCAACCTTCGACGCTCGCCAAGCGCGCATGGCCGCTCTTTCTTCTCGCCGCTCTCGCTTTCTACTTATACGGCATCGGCTCGCTCCCCTTTGTCGGGCCGGACGAGCCGCGCTACGCGCAGGTGGCGCGCGAGATGTTCATGCGCGGCGATATGGTGACGCCGACGCTCGGCGGCCACACGTGGTTTGAAAAGCCCGCGTTGCTCTACTGGATGCTGATGGCGTCGTTCAAACTCTTCGGCGTCTCGGAGTGGGCCGCGCGCCTCGGCCCTGCCTGCGCGGGGCTGCTGACCATCATCGCCGTTTACTGTTTGGGCCGCCGCGTCGAGCGCGCAGCCCGAACGGACGAGTCGAAGACTGCTGTTGACGAAGCGAAGCGAGCCGAGGTTGACGCTGACGCGGCGGAGCAAAGCAAGACTGGCGTTGATGAAGCGAAGCGAGCTTTCGATGCGAAGCGAATTTTCGCTGCGCGCGAAGTCGGCCTGTGGAGCGCGCTCGTGTTGGCGTCTTGCAGCGGGATGATTATTTTTTCGCGCGCCGTCAGCTTCGACGTGATAGTGACGTTGACGATGACGGCGGCGCTCGCCTGCTTTTTCGTCTCCGAGTTGGAAACGATTGAGACGCGGCGCCGCTGGCTGCTCGCCGGCTTCTACGCATGCGTCGGGGCATCTTTGCTGGCGAAGGGTTTAATCGGCATCGTCATCCCTGCCGGAATCGTCTGCCTGTACCTGCTCTTGCAGCGACGCTGGCCGTCGCGTCGTTTGATGAAAAGCTTGCTCTGGGGATTGCCGCTGGCGTTCGTGGTCGCGGCCCTCTGGTACGCGCCCGTCATACATCGCCACGGCTGGACGTTCGTTGACGAGTTTATTATCCAACACCACTTCGCGCGCTTCGCCTCGAACAAGTATCATCATCCGGGGCCGTTCTATTACTACCTTCCGGCCATCCTGATTCTGGCGCTGCCGTGGCCCGTCTTTCTCACCGGCGCGCTCGTCAAAGCGCGACACTGGAACTGGCGCGGCGCGGACGCCTTGAGCCGCTTTCGTCTCTTTGCGCTGGCGTGGCTGGTTGTTCCCATAGCTTTCTTTTCGCTCTCAGGCTCGAAGCTGCCCGGCTATATTCTGCCGTCGCTGCCCGCCGCCGCGTTCCTTATCGGCGAGCGATTGTCGCGCGTCGTTCAAGGCGAAGGGCAAGCCCACGCCATCCGCGCGACAGGCTTGCTGCTCGTCGCGCTGGCCGCTGGCGGCATCTTCTTTGCGCGCGGCACGGGTTACATCACGACGGGCAGCGCCGCTTTCATCCTCGCGCCGCTGCTCATCGCGGGGCTCTTCTCCGTGCTGACCGCGCGCCTGCGTCGCGTCGCCGCGCTGTTGACGGCGGGAGCGCCGCTGCTCTCTATAGCTTTGGCCGTTTACTGTCTGGCCGGAGCCGTCGGGCAGCGCGAATCAACGCGCGAGTTGCTGCAAAGGGCTGCGGCGCGGGGTTTGGACACAACGCCCGTCTGCGGCCTCTACGTGATTGAACGGACGGCGGAGTTTTACGCGGCGGGACGCCTCATGCGCGACGCGAGCGGCGAAGCTCAAAGGTTCGAGGGCGCGGCGCAAGTCCTGGAAGCGGCGCGACAGAGCGGCGGCGCCATCCTTGTCTTCGTTCCCATCGAAGGCATACCGCAACTCACGGACTACAAAGCCCTCGACACGGACATCATCGGCGACAACGGCACGGTCGCCCTCATCTACGCGCGCGTTAAGTGATGACGAGACGCGGAGGGACGAGACGCGGGGACGCGGAGACGCGGCGAAGTAAAGAGCACGACGACAATGGAGCGTCAGGTCTTTCTTTGTCCCCGCGTCTCCGCGTCTCTCACTTGACTTGCACTTTGACTTTGAAGGTGTCGCTGCCTTTGTCGCCCGACCACGCGACGTTTTCCTGAACGATGTCGAGTTCGAGAATGTAGTCGCCGGGTTTGGCGGGAGCGTTGACGATGAGCGGCAGTTCGATTTCCGCTCCGGGTTGCAGGTCTGCGGGGAGCAGCGCGCGACCATCGTCAACGACGACGGGCTTGCTCTTCGAGTCGAGCCAGTGATTGCCGAGCTTGACTTGATACTTGCCGTCGGCATCTCCGGCGGCGGGCCACGCCACGTCGCTGCCGTTCTTGAGCTTGACCTGTATGGTCGCCTGCTGGCCCGCTGTCATGGTCGCGGGCGCGCTCAAAGCAGTGATGCTCGCCTTGAAGGCTTTGTCGGGCAGCGGCGCTCCCTTCGGAATCGAGGCGGGCTTCGCCTGCGCGGGCGTTCGATTGTTGGCCGCGCCGGTGTTGCCCGTCTTCGTGTCGTCTGCGCCGCCGCAACCGCCGAGCAGCAGTCCGCTCGCCAGAGCCAGCGCGGCGATGTGTAGTCTGTTCTTCATGAGTCGTGTCGCCTTTCGAAGATGATGGCAGCGGGCGTCGCGGTTGCTGCCCGTCAAGCTTTACTGCTGCGAAGCGCGCAGCGTTCTATCGAAAAAATCTATGACGAGACGGTCGTAGGCTTCGCTCTGTTCGCCCGTGGCGAAAGGGAGATTGAAGCCGGTCTGCGGCAAATCGCTTTTGACTTCGACGTTGTTGCCCGGCGGAAAACATTTGGCGAGAGCGACAGCCGATTCGCGCCAACTGCTTGCGTCATCGCCCGCGAGCAGCAGCGCGCGGCGATTGTTGAGCGCGGCGGCGCTCTCGCAGGACAAGCGATTATCGTAGTTGCCGAACGAGTAGACGCGCATGCCGCCGCGCACGAGCCATTGCAGGAAACCGTTGTCCAGGCCAGTCCTTTCCCTGACGGCCATGCGCAGCAGGTCGTTGGGCGAGGCGGGCGTCGAATCAAGGACGAGAGCGCGCACGCCGTCGTCGCGCGCCGCCGCACGCAAGGCCGTGTACGCGCCCAACTCCACGCCGTACAGCCCCGCGACTTTCCCGACCAACTCTTTCTGCTGTGGCGTCTTCAGCGTCCGCAGGTATTCGAGAGCGGCGATGACATCCTCGGCCTCGCGCGCTCCGAACGATGTCCAGCCGTTCGACGGGTCAAGCCCGTGGCCGCGCAGGTCTGGAACAAGCACCGTGTAGTTGGTCGCTTCGTTGAGCTTGACGCCGAGGTTGAGCAGCCACGAGCGGTCAACATCGTAGCGGTGAAGCAGGACGACCGCGGGCGCGCCCTCTATGCCGCGCATCAGCCAGCCGCGCGCCTCCGTCCCGTCGTGATTGCGCCACGTTTCGTTCGTCGCCTTGCGTGTCGTCAACTGCGCGAAGCTCTCCGGCGTAATCAAGTAAGCGCGCCGCGCCGGGTGCGTCACGCTGTAGACAATCCATCCGGCAATGACCACCAACGCCAACGCCGGAACCAGCACGATGGGCAGCAACCACTTCAGGATTCTTTTTCCGGGTCTTCGTCTCGGCGACATAAAAACAGCTACGAATGACGTGCGACAAACGACAAGCTCAGATTGCGATAATGACGAGCGAAGGATAGCTTGTCTCTCATCACTTGTCACTCGTCAACGACTGCGGCCCTCGCGCGTTCGTAATCCTCCGGCGTGTTGACGTTCATGAAAAATAGTTGCGCCGCCGCGAGGTCTGCGAGTTCGCTGTAGGCGACGGCGCGCACACGCGCTCGCTCAAGCAGCAAGCGCGGGCGATGCTCTCCCGCCGCGATCAACTCTTCCACATGGCGCAGGCACGCCGCGCGGCGATACAGAGCGCAGAGCGGCTGCGGCCGATTATCGGCTTGCACGGGAATAACGGCGTCGAACTCACGGCGCAAGCCCGCGAGCCGCACGAACAACTGTCCTGTAACGAAGGGCAAATCGCAGGCGACGACGGCCGCCCATTCGCTGCGACAGGCAACGAGCGCGGCGTGCAAGCCGCCGAGCGCGCCCCATTCCCTGTGAGCGTCCGGCACGACTTCCCACTCGCCGCTCGCGGCTTGCCCGCCGACGAGACGCACCGTCGCGCTGACGGATGAAAGCGCGGCGGCAATCATCTGCGCGAAACTCTGCGCGCCGAGCCGCAAGCGCGCCT
The DNA here is from genome assembly GCA_033855775.1 of Blastocatellia bacterium. Classification (GTDB taxonomy): domain Bacteria; phylum Acidobacteriota; class Blastocatellia; order Pyrinomonadales; family Pyrinomonadaceae; genus DASVTR01. The sequence goes on from JAWVFT010000119.1 coordinate 53,464, forward strand.
TGTCCGTCCCCATCCGGCTGGACTTTCCGCCAACCAGAATAAAGCCTTCTATCTCAGCCATGCATTATCTCAAACGTGAAGCTCGCTCTCTTGCTTTGTCGTCGCAGACGGTTCAGTCGCAACGCCTTCATGCGCCTGCGGCAATCTACGGCGGGCGCGTTCGGTTGCCCGCAGAGTCTCCGCCGAGAGCCAGCGCGCGTCCGTCCATTTTTCATGAACGGCGAGGCGCGCTTGAAGCGTGAAACGATGCGGAGCGAGCGCGGCTGCGTAGGTCGCGGGCGCGAGCCAACGCTCAGCCGGATTGATGCGGTCGCCGTCCGGCGAGACGCCGCCGAGGTCGCGCGCTCCGGCTAAGATTAACTCCGCGAAGCGCGGCGCGATGTTGGGCGGAATCTGCACGCACACTTCCGCGGGCAGTATCTCCCGCGCCATCTTTACGGTGTCGCGCAACTCCGCAAACGACGGCGGCGCGCATGCGCTCATCTCCGTCTCCGCATGCGGCGTGAAGGGCTGGATAATGACTTCCTGTATGTGGCCGTAGCTCGCTTGAATTTGTGCTATGGAGCGCAACGTTTCCTCGCGCGCCGTTTCCGCTTCGCCGATGCCGACGAGCAGCCCCGTCGTGAAGGGAACGCGAGCGAGCCCCGCCGCCACGAGAGTTTGCAGACGACGCGAAGGCTCTTTGTCCGGCGCGCGCGCGTGAGCCGGCTTGTTTCTCAACCCGGCGTCGGTCGTCTCAAGCATCATTCCCATCGAAGGCACAACCTCACGCAAGGCGCGCAGTTCGTCTTCCGTCATGTTGCCGATGTTGACGTGCGGCAGCAGGTCGCGTTCGAGCGCGGCGCGCGAGAGATGGATGAGATAAGTGATATAAGAAGAGAAGCCGTGAAGACGGAGCGCGGCGCGAATCGGCCCGGATGTCTCCACGCCCTCGCCGCTCATGATGAGCAGTTCGGTCGCGCCGGAAGCGTGCGCCCGCTCAATCTCGCCGCACGCAACGTCGGGCGCGAGCAGCCCCGCGTTTGGCCCGACGCGCTCGACGAAGACGCAATAGCCGCAGGCGTTGCGGCAATAGTGTGTCGGAATCAGCGTCCAACTCGGCGAGTATGTCACGCGATTGCGCGAGGCGTTGTCCATCTTGCGGCGCAACTTAACACGCGGCGCTGCGGGCGGCAAGAGAAACGTTTCGCTTGCGGGCGGCATCAAAGGGGCGTTCACAAGAAGCAGCGGTTCGCGGCGCGACGCGGGCAGCGCGGTCTGGAAATTAAGATGAGCTTGACCGCGATGCAGGCCAAAGTTATAGTCAATCGTGATGGCTCGGCTCCGTTCCCCTGCAAGCCCGCGCCAGCCATCCGCCGCGGGCGCACCACCGGCATCCAAAGAGAGGTTTTCCTGAATGACCGCCCCACTTTCTAAAATCAATTTAATGAACAAAGCTTTCGCCCTGGCTTTCACGCTCGCGCTCGCGCTGGCGAGTTTCTGCCTGCCCGTCTCGGCGCAGAAGGCGGACGCCAAAGTCTCGGACGCCAAAGTCTCCGACCCGCGCCTCTTTCCGCTCGAAGACTTGCGCCCCGGCATGAAGGGAACATCTTGGACTGTCTTCTCCGGCTCGACGCCGGAAGAGTTCGGCGTCGAGATACTCGGCGTGCTGCCCGGCTATCCGGCCCCGCGACAGACGGCCATCATCGCGCGCCTGACGGGCAAGAACGTCGAGCGCACGCAGGTCTTCGCAGGCATGTCCGGCTCGCCCGTTTACATCGACGGCAAACTGGTCGGAGCCATCGCGTTTAGTTTCCCGTTTGCGAAAGAGCCGATTTGCGGCATCACTCCGATTAAGCAGATGATTGACATCTTCGAGCGCGGCTCGGAGGGACGCGCCGTGAGGCCGCAGGAGCCGCGCCCCGTCTCGTTTACACAACTGGCCGCGACCGATTGGAAGCTGAGCTTGCCGAAGCCGGTCGTCACGGGCTCGCCGCTCGTCGCCGCGGTCGCCGCAGGCTCGCCGCTCATCCCGCTGCTCGGCCAGCAGTATCAACCCATCGCCACGCCGGTCGTCTTCGGCGGCATCAGCCAGGACTCTTTGCAGTTGTTCGCCCCGCAGTTGATGGCGAACGGCTTGTTGCCCGTCTCAGGCGCGGGCGGCGCGGCGGCCATCACGCCGCTCGCTCCGGCCAACGAAAAGACGCTCGCGCCCGGCACAAGCGTCAGCGTGCAACTCGTGCGCGGCGATTATTCGATTGCCGCTTCCGGCACTGTGACGTTCCGCGACGGCAATCGCATTTACGCTTTCGGACACCCGTTCCTCAGTCTCGGCGCAGCCGAAATGCCGATGACGGAAGCCAGCGTCGTCACCGTCATTCCGAACGCGAACAACTCCTTCAAGCTCTCGGTTCCGGGGCAGATGGTCGGCAGCATCTCGCAAGACCGCGCCACAGGGATTTACGGTCAACTCGGACAGGCTCCGAAGATGATTCCCGTGCGCATCAACTTGCACACCAGCCGCGACCGCACCGAAACCTATAACTATGAAGTGGCGAACGACGCGTTCCTGACGCCGCTCCTGCTGAACATGACCGTCTATAGCACCATCACTTCGAGCGAGCGCGTGCTCGGCGATTCGACCATCAGCGTGCGCGGGCAAATCAACGTCGCGGGCCAGCCGCCCGTCGAGATTGACCGTCGCTTCTCCGCGGGCAACGCCCCGATGCTCGCCGCCGGTTCCGTCGCCACGCCGACTTCGGCTCTTCTGACGAGCGGCTTCGACAACGTTCAACTGAGCGGCGTGACGCTCGACATTACTTCGACCGACACGCGCTACACAGGCACGCTGGAACGCATCGCGCTTGACCGCACCGAAGTCCAGCGCGGCGAGAGCGTAGAGGTTCAAGCTTACGTTCGCACCGAATCGGGCAAGCAGTTTGTCCAGCGCATCCCTGTGCAGATTCCGGCGGACGTGCCGCCCGGCCAACTGCTCGTCTTCGTCGGCGACGGCGGAGCTTTGCAGGAAGGCTCTGCGGCGAAGGCTTTCGTCCCGCAAGACCTCGGCCAACTCGTTGACGCCATCAACAAGGTGAAGAAGACCGACCGCCTTTACGTCAAGCTGTTTCGCATCACGCCCGGCGCCGTCATCGGCACCAGCGAGTTGCCGAACTTGCCGCCATCGGTCGTCGCCACCTTGAACAGCGACCGCGCGACCGGCGGCTATACGCCGACCGTCCTCTCGCCCGTTTACGAGAAGGAACTGCCTCCCGCCGAGTTCGTCATTAACGGCCAGCAACTCCTCGGCATTGACGTGGTGCGTTAGTCAAATCAAAGCCAGCAGACATTGATGAGGCGGGAGACGACGGGCGCGTCTCCCGCCTCATTTTGCTTTCAGGCTTGAGGCTTGATGATGAAGAGATAGCGCTGCTCGGATTCCGGCAGATGGATGGTTGAGAAAGAGAGCCGCGCGGCCTCGATCCGCTCGCGCAGGGCGGGGCCGCCGAAAAAGAGCAGAGAGCTTGCGGGCGGCGACCAGCGAACGAGTTCGTCAAACTTCTCCGTGAAGCGCTCAAGCGCGCGGCAGGTGACGGCCTCGACCGCCGGAGCTTCCATCGCTTCAAATCGCTTGTTGACGACAACGGCGTTGCTCTGCGGGGCGACGCGGCGCAGCGTCTCGCGCAGGAAGATTGACTTTCTCGCATTGGCTTCGATGAGCGTCGCGCGCTGTATGTCTGGCCGCGCAATCAGGCACGGGATGACGGGCAAGCCTGAGCCTGAGCCGACATCGGCGATGCTTGCGCCGCCGGGGAGATGTTGCGCGGCGAGCAACGATTCGAGAATGTGTCGCGTCACAAACTGCGCGGGCGGGCACGGCGCGACCAGATGAAGACGCGCGTTCCAAAGGTTGAGCTGCTCGTAGTATTCGGAGAGCCGCGCGTTCATGTCCGCGTCGAGCGGCACGCCGAAGCGCGGCGCGTGGGTTTGCAGCGCTTGCTGAAATTCGTTAGCGTGTGAGAGTGTCGCGTTCATCCTTCTCGCGCTCGCGCCTTCTGCCGGATGCGCCCGCGCACAGGATAACGAAAATTCATCTGGCCGCACAGGACCTGGAACGAAAGATGAGCGAACAACTCGGCGCAGAACACGAACGATTGGGCCGCGCCGTCACCAAAATCATCGGCGACTACGCGCGCAGCCTTGACGCACGCCGCGTCACTTCCGATGCCACGCCCGCAGACCTTGCGCAACTCTTCGACGAGCCTTTGCCCTTCGAAGGCAGCGACGCGGATTCGCTGCTCGACAGGTTCGCGCAGGAAGTCGTCCCGCACGCGATGCAGATTCCTAGCCCGCGTTATTACGGACTGTTCAATCCGACGCCGCTGCCGCTGGCCGTCTGGGCCGACGCGCTGGCGTCAGCGATAAATCAGAACGGCGCGGCGTGGCGCAATTCTCCCGCGGCCAGCATCATCGAGGCGCGCGTGCTGCGCTGGCTCTGCGAGTTGATTGGCTACGGCCCCGAAAGTTTCGGGACGTTGACGAGCGGCGGCTCGGAAGCCAACCTCGTCGCCTTGAAATGCGCGCGCGACCGCGCGGCCCAAAGAGCGCGTGACGAAGGCTTGCGCGCGGCGGGCCGCGACCTCGTTGTCTATGCTTCCGAGCAGGCGCACTACTCTCTGGAAAAGAGCGTTGACATCCTCGGCCTCGGTCGCAATGCTTTGCGTAAAGTCTCGACGGACGAACGCTTTCATCTACGCACGGACGCGCTGCGCGCAGAGCTTGCGCGCGACATAGAGGCGGGGCGTGTGCCGTGCTGCATCGCGGGCGCGGCGGGCGCGACTTCGACCGGCATCGTTGACCCGCTCGAAGAGTTGGCAGAGATTGCGCGCGAGCACGATTGCTGGTTTCACGTTGACGCGGCCTACGGCGGCGCGCTCGCTTTTTCGGACAAGCACAGGGCGCGCTTGCGCGGGATTGAGCGCGCTGACTCCGTGACCATTGACCCGCACAAGTGGATGTTCGTGCCGTTCGCTTGCGGCGCGGTGTTGACCAGAGACGGCGGGCGCGTCCTGCGCGACGCCTTCGACATCACGCCCGAATATCTCAACGAAGAGCGCGAACGAATGGGCGGGGCCGACGCCGATTACGACTTTTTTCGTTACGGCCAACTCGGCACGCGACGCTTCAACGCCCTCAAAATCTGGATGGCCCTCAAGCTGCTCGGCGCGCGCGGCTACGCCGAAATCATCGAGCGACAGATTGAGTTGACGCGCTATCTCGCCGCGCGCATTGATGAACTGGAAAACTTCTCTCGCGCCGGAGAAGTGGAGACAGCCGTCTGCTGCTTTCGCTTTCTGCCGGACGCGGCGCGCGGTTTGGCGGGAGAGCGGCAAGACCAACTACAGCGCGCCTTGCAGCAACGCATCGAAGAGAGCGGCGAAGCGTGGCTCTCGACCACCGTGCTGCATCATCGTCGCGCCCTGCGCGTCAACATCAATAGCTTCCTGACGACGCGCCGTCATGTTGACGATCTGTTAGAATTGCTGCGACGCGAAAGCGCGAAGCTGATGGACGAAGGCCAACTGCTATGACCAGTGAAAAGATGCGGATGAGAGTTAACGTGAAAACTTTATCAGCCATTCTCCTGACGAGCGCGTTGCTTGCTTGTTCATCGCTGGCCGCGAGCGCGCAATCGGCGGTCAAGCGTTCGGTGGCGGCGATTGCGACGCGCGCGGAATTTGACGCGCTGGCTCGCACCTACGATCAGGACACGCCGTATCCTTTGCCGCACGTGCTGTTCGTCATCGACCGCAGCGACAAGAACAGAATCTATTACGTCAACACGCAGCGTTACAAATTTCATAAAGACTTCGTGAACGGCAACTATCTCTCGCTCGAACGCGGCGAGGAATTTTTCCAGAACAATTACTTGAAGCCCAACCGCCGCTTCATTCTCGGCACGCTGGCTTTTCAAAGTCCCGTCAAGCGTTGGACGTTCGAGTTTTGGGAAGGCGACCTGATTCCGGCGGAGCAGATTCGGCTCGCCTACGACATCATCAGCAAGTCTTTCTACGAGCCGGTCGCCTTCAAGCCAAACTCGCTTAGGCAGGAGGAAGACTCCGCCGCGCTCAAAGGGATGCCGCGCGTCTTGCAGAGCGACATCACGAAGGAGCAGGAGTATCAGGCTCTCAACATGGCGCGCGGGCTTGGGCGCATCCACGTCATAGAGAAACTGGACGACCACGTTGAAATCGGCTTTAACGAAATCCTCGTGCTCAATGAAGTCCCTGTGACGCTGCCGCCCGTGGCGGGCATCATCACGTCGAAGCCTTCGACGCCGCTCTCGCACATCAACCTGCTGGCGAAAGGCTGGAAAGTTCCGAACGCTTACATCAGGAACGCGACCGAGTTGTTGAAGCAATACGACGGCTGGTGGGTTTCCTTCGAGACGAAGTTTGACCGCTACGACATCAAGCGCGCCGACAAGAAACAGTTGGAGGAATACCAGCAGGAGATTGCGCAGGTGCAAAAGATGATGAAGCCGCGCGGCAATCTGGCCGTGACGCGCCTCGCTTCCCTGCGCGAGCAGCGCGCGAGCGACATCATCGCTTACGGCGGCAAGTCCGCCAACCTGGGCGAAGTGATGAACGCGCGCTTGCCGGGCGTCGTCGTTCCCAACGGCTTCGGCATTCCGTTTTTCTACTACGACCAATTCATCAAGGAGAACAATCTCGAAGAGCCAATCTTTGAGATGATGAACGAAGACCGCTTCGTCCACGACCCGGCCTACAGGCGCGAGCGACTGGCCGCGATGCGCGAGCGGATACAGAAGGGAGCGGTCAACGAGAAGCTGCGCGCCGAAGTCCTGCGCCGCGCGCACACGGAATTTGCCGGCAAGGGACTCTTCGTGCGTAGCTCTTCAAACTCGGAAGACTTGCCCAACTTCAGCGGAGCCGGACTCTACAGCACCGTCCCGAACGTCAAGACGGACGAACAACTCATCGAAGCGATTAAGACCGTCTGGGCTTCGCTCTGGAATTTCGAAGCCTACGAAGCGCGCGAGCGCGCTCTCGTTGACCATTCAAAAGTCTACATGGCCGTGCTCGTGCAGGAGGGCATCAATTCGGAAAGCTCCGGCGTCATGATTACCACAGACCCTTACGATACTGACAACAAGGACGCCATCTACATCAGCGCCAAGCGCGGGCTCGGCATCAAGGTCGTCGAAGGCAAAAAGGTGGCCGAGCAGATTCTCTTTCGCACGCGCGGCAACGCCGTCAAAGTTCTGACGCGCTCAGCCGAAGACAGCCTGCTGACCTTTGATGAGCAGGGCGGCGTCAAAGAGATTCCCATCACGGGCGAGCGCGTTGTCCTGACTGACGAAGTGATACGCCGTCTGGCGAGCGCGGCGTCGAGCATCCGGCGCGTCTTCAGGGGCCGCGAACAGGACATCGAATGGGCCTACATGAAGGGACAGATTTACATCATCCAGTCGCGCCCGTATATTCAGGGAAGCTGAAAGACAGTTGTCAGCATTCGATAACGAGCAAAGACTGAACAGTTCTTGCTGCTACTAATCGCTGATTGCTGATTGCTGATTACGATTAAGATGAACGATAAAATTTTTGTTGACGGAATGTTGAATGGGCGCGTCGCTTTGGTGACGGGCGGCGGCACGGGCATCACGGGCGGCGTGGCGCGGGCGTTGGCCGAAAACGGAGCGCGCGTTGTGCTGGTCAGTCGCCGGATGGAACATTTGGAGCCCGCGGCTGAAGCTATTCGCGCGGCGGGCGGCGAGGCTTTGGCGTTTGCGGCTGACGTGCGCAACATGCCTGAGGTGGAAGCGGCTGTGGCCTTTGCGCTTGAGCGTTTCGGCCAACTCGACATTGTGGTCAACGGGGCGGCGGGCAATTTTCTGTGCGCGGCGGAAGAGTTGTCGCCGAACGGCTTCGGCACGGTCGTTGACATCGACTTGAAAGGCACCTTCAACGTTTGTCGCGCGGCCATCGTCGAGTTGAAAAAATCGAAAGGCTCGATTCTCAACATCAGCGCGACCTTGCATTACCTTGGCACGCCGTATCAACTTCACGTCTCGGCGGCGAAGGCCGGCGTCGACGCTTTGACGCGCAATCTGGCGGTCGAGTGGGGACGCTACGGCATACGCGTCAACGCGATTGCGCCCGGCCCCATCGAAGACACAGAAGGCATGTCGCGGCTCGTCCCCGCGGATGTCAAGGAGAAGCTGCGCCGCAAGATTCCTTTGGGTCGCTTCGGTCGCATCAGGGACATAGAGCAGGCGGCGGTCTTCATCTGCTCCGACGCAGCGAGCTTTATCAACGGCGTCGTTCTGATCATTGACGGCGGCCAATGGTTGTCCGCCAATCCGCTCGGTTAGTTTCTCACGTGTCTTAATCTTCATGCTGAAACTAGAGCCAGCGACATTTGAAGAGTTTGAGCGCGAGGCCGGACGCGGCAATGTCGTCCCGGTCGTGCGCAGCGTTTTGGCCGATTTGCAAACGCCGGTCAGCGCATTCCTGCGCGTTGCCGCCGATGCGCCTTACTCTTTCCTGCTCGAATCCATCGAAGGCGGCGAGCGCGTCGCTCGTTACTCGTTTCTGGGCGCGGAGCCTTGGATGATTGTGCGCGGGCGCGGGAAGCGCACAACGGTCGAGCGCGGCGGTGAGCGCGAGACGATAGACGTGCGCGCGACCGATTTCATCCGCGAGCATTTCCGCGAGCGACATCTCGCGCGCCGCAACGGGCTGTCTCCGCTCTGCGGCGGCGCGGTCGGCTATCTGGCCTACGACGCCGCGCGCTGGTTCGAGCCCGTGCTTGAGAAGAACGATGATGAAGCGCAAGCTGACGAAGCCGTCTGGATGTTTTATCGCACGCTGCTCGCCTTCGACCGCGTGCGGCAGCAGATTGAAATCACGTCCGTCGTCCTGACCGAAGAGGCGCAGGGCAGCATTGAGCGTTTGCGTCAACTCTACGAACGCGCCGTCGCGGAAACCGAGCGCATCGAGCGGCAACTGCTCGCCGGACTCGTCGCGCCGCCCGCCGCGACCGCTCCCGCCGCGAGCGATGTTGATGACGAGAGCAACGCTTTCATCTCTAACTGGACGCGCGAGGGTTTTGAAGAGGCCGTGCTTCAGGTCAAGGAACGCATCGCCGCGGGCGACTGTTATCAGGTCGTGCTTTCGCAACGCTTCACGAAGAAGGTGTCGGCCTCGCCTTTGCAAATCTATCGCGCGCTGCGGGCCTTGAACCCTTCGCCGTACATGTATTTTTTTCGGATGAACGACGAAGCGATTATCGGCGCGTCGCCGGAGATGCTGGTGCGTTGTCGCGGGCAGCGGCTCGACTATCGCCCGATTGCCGGGACGCGCAAGCGCGGCGCGACCGAAGCCGAAGACTGGCTGCTCGGCGAAGAGATGCGCGCCGACGAAAAAGAGGTGGCCGAGCACATGATGCTCGTTGACTTGGGGCGCAACGACCTTGGCCGCGTCAGCGATTACGGCTCCGTGCAAATCGAAGACCTGCTCTCCATCGAGCGTTATTCTCATGTGCAGCATCTCGTCAGCAGCTTGCGCTCGCGCCTGCGCGACAACCTCGACCGCTTCGACGCGCTGGCCTCCTGCTTTCCCGCCGGGACGGTGACGGGAGCGCCGAAGGTGCGCGCCATGCAAATCATCAAAGAGTTGGAGCCGGACGCGCGCGGCGTCTATGCAGGGGCCGTGCTCTACATGGACTACGCGGAGAATCTCGATTCGTGCATCGCGATTCGCACCATCGTCATGCGCGACGGCTACGCTTCCGTGCAGGCCGGAGCCGGACTCGTCGCAGACTCAAGCCCGGAGCGCGAATATGAAGAGACTGTCAATAAAGCGCGCGCCCTCGTCCGCGCGATTGAGATGGCGGAGAATGGAATATGAAAAAAGCGCAGACCGCGAATCAAGCGTCGAGATTCGTTAGTCGTCAAACAAACTCAAGCGTCGTCAGTCATCAAACTGTATGGCCGAACGCTCGTCGCTTCGCTTCAGCTTGGCGCGAGCGTTTGAGCTTGTTCGTCGCGCTCGTGTGCTTGCTCGCGTTCGCTTCGCTCGCGCGGGCGCAGCAGGCGCAACCGACGCCGCCGAAGAATAACGCGACGCAAAGAAGCGGCGCGACCGAAGCGAAGAAGAGCAACGAACGACCGGCGGCTGTCGCGGCGGCGACGAAGCCGGAGCCTTTCGACGGCGCATCCGTCGAGAAGATGGCCGCGCAGTGTGTCACGCTGGAAACGGACGCGGGCGCAATCGAGATAGAGATGCTGGCCGAGACGGCGCCGGAAACCGCGCGCAACTTTCTCAACCTCGCGGCTACGGGCGCGCTCGACACGACGACCTTCAACCGCGTCGTCAAAGATTTCGTGGTGCAGGGCGGCAATCTGGGGACTTCGCAAAAGTGGGGCATGGAGCTTTCGCAAAGAGCGCGGCGCACGATTCCAGACGAGCCGAACCCCGTCAAGCACGTGCGCGGCATCGTCTCCATGGCGCGCTCCGACCAACCCAACTCTGCTACCACCAACTTCTTCATCCTCGTCGGCGACGGCTCGCACCTTGATAACAAGTTTGCCGCCTTCGGTCGCGTCACGCGCGGCATGGAAATCGTTGACGCGATGAACAAGTCGGCGCTCGGCGGCGAGCGCGGCGAGACGCCCGACAAGCCCGTTCGCATCACGCGCGCCGTCGTCAAGGCGTGCGAAAAGCCAAAGCCCGCAATCGAAGCTCAACCCGAAAAGCCACAGCCGCCGGAGAAACAGGAAGTCGTCAGCCCTGAGCTTGATGAAGAAAGATAGATGAAAGCCGTCGCAGCTTTGTCAGTCGCAGCTTTGCCAGTCAGCTTCCAACTTGATGCTGCCTGCTTCACGGTTTAGCCGAAGTCTCACGCTTATGATTTTAGTCATCGACAACTACGATTCGTTCACTTACAACCTCGTGCAATACCTGGGCGAGTTGGGCGAGGAGTTGGACGTGCGGCGCAACGACGAAGTGACGGTTGAAGAGGTCGAAGCGCATTGCTGCCCCGACAAGATTTTAATTTCGCCGGGGCCGGGAACGCCGGACGGCGCGGGCGTCTCGCTGAAGATGATTGAGCAGTTCGCGGGGCGCGTCCCAATCCTCGGCGTCTGTCTGGGGCATCAAGCCATCGGTCAGGCTTTCGGCGGGCGGGTCGTGCGCGCGCCCTCGCTCGTTCACGGCAAGGCGTCGGAGATTTGCCACGACGGAAAAACGATTTTCGAGAATCTGGAATATCGCTTCAAGGCCGGACGCTATCACTCGCTCGTCGTCGAGCGCGAAAGCCTGCCCGATTGTTTGGAAGTCTCCGCGACGACGCCCGACGGCGTTATCATGGGCCTGCGTCATCGCCACTTGAAAATCGAAGGCGTGCAGTTTCATCCCGAATCCATCCTCACGCCCGAAGGCAAACGCCTGCTCGGCAATTTCCTGAAACTCTGAAACTTCCAAAGCCGCGCTCTCGTGCTGAAGCCTTGTTGAAGAGAGAATCATCGCAGGTCTGACGATGGCTGAAAAAAAAGCTCCGCCCATACACCGTCCCGCTTGGCTGCTCTCGACTCCGGCGCGCAGAGACGAGCCTCAGCCGTCTGCGGGCTTGCGCTCTCTCTTGCAGCGATTGATGCGCGGCGAAGACTTGCAACGCGCGGAGGCCGCAGCCCTGCTCGATTGCTTGCTCGACGGCGCGGCGACCGACGCGCAGATTGGCGCGGCCCTCGTCGCTCTCGCCGTCAAAGGCGAGACGGTCGAAGAACTCGCGGGCATGGCGACGGCGATGCGCGCCCGCGCCTTGCGCGTCCACACGCATCACAAGTGTTTCATAGACACCGCGGGAACGGGTTCGAGCCACGCCAAGACGTTCAACGTCTCGACCGCCGCCGCCTTCGTCATCAGCGGCACTGGCCTCGCCGTCGCCAAGCACGGAAGCCGCGCCGCGACGAGCCGTTCGGGCAGCGCGGACGTGCTGGCGGCCCTCGGCGTCAATGTCTCCGTTCAACCGCAACTCTCTGAAGCGTGCTTGAACGAGCTTGGCATCTGCTTTATGTTCGCGCCGCTTTATCATAGCGCGACGGCGCGCGTGGCTGGCGTCCGCCGCGAGTTGGGCGTGCATACGACCTTCAACTTGCTCGGCCCGCTGACCAATCCCGCTGGCGCGCCGCGACAGATTATAGGCGTCTGGCATCAAGGCTTGATTGAGCCGCTGGCGCGCGTCCTCGTCGAACTTGGGACGGAGCGCGCCTGGGTCGTGCATGGCTCGGACGGGCTTGACGAAGTGACTATCGCTGGCGAAACCTTCGTCGCCGAAGCGCACGCTGGCAGCGTTCGTGTCTTTGAGATTAGCCCACAGGATTTTGGATTGGACGCGGGCGACATCGGACATCTGGGCGGCGGCGACGCCGAAGCCAACGCGCAGATTATTCGCGCCGTGCTGAGCGGCGCAAGACGCGACGAAGCGCGCTCGCTCGTTGTCGCCAACGCGGCGGCGGCCATCTTCGTCGGTGGCCTCGCGGCAGACCTGCACGCAGCCGCGCGCCTCAGTGAACAGAGCATTGACAGCGGCGCCGCGCAGCACAAACTGGACGCGCTCGTCGCGGCGACGAATCAAGCATAGTTTCGAGTTTCAAGTCTCAAGCTTTCAGCTTTCAAGTTGAAACTTTAAAAGCCATGCGGTCTGTTTCGACTTGAAGCCTTGAACCCTTGAGCTTGAAAGCCGAAGCTTGAAATTATTTCGGGCATGAATGTTTTAAGCGAGATTATCGAGAGCAAGCGAGCGCGGCTGAAGGCGGCGCGGGAGGCTTGCTCGTTGGAGAGCCTGCGCGCGCGGGCTGAGAACGTGCGTGCGCGTGCAGAGCCGCGCGCGTTGCGGCGCGCTCTCGAAGCGGGCGGGCGCATGAATATCATCGCCGAAGTCAAACGCGCTTCGCCGTCGCTCGGCGTGATTCGCGCCGTTGCCGAACCGGCTCTGATTGCGCGCAGTTATGAAGCGGGCGGCGCGGCGGCTATCTCCGTGTTGACGGAAGAGGATAGGTTTCAAGGCTCGCTCGATGATTTGCGCGCCGTGCGCGCGGCGGTCGCGTTGCCGCTGCTGCGCAAGGATTTTATCTTCGACGAATATCAACTTTACGAAGCGGCTGAGGCGGGCGCGGACGCTCTGTTGTTGATAGTCGCCGCGCTTGACGATGAGACACTCGCGCGCCTGCGCTCCCTGACGGAAGATGAGTTGGGCATGGACGCGCTCATCGAAGTTCACACGGAAGCAGAGATGCGTCGCGCAGCGTCGTGCGGCGCGAGTCTCATCGGCGTCAACAATCGCGACCTGCGCACCTTTCATGTCTCGCTCGACACGTCAGTCGAACTCATCAAAGCCGCGCCGCCCGCAGCCCTGTGCGTCAGCGAAAGCGGACTGCGCACGCCGGAAGATTTGCGCCGCCTGCGCGCCCTCGGCTATCGCGGCTTTCTCATCGGCGAAACCCTGATGCGCTCGGAGCGGCCCGCCGATGTGCTGCGAGAGTTGATTGGAAAATCGGAATAGAGCTTCGTCATCCAGCGTCACAATCTTTGACGGCTGACTTGACAGAGCCGCGCAATGTGAGTGTGAGCAATAGCGATGGTCTTCGTTAAAATCTGTGGCATCACGAATGTGGACGACGCGCGCTCGGCGGTCAACGCCGGGGCGGACGCGCTCGGCTTCAACTTCTATCCGCGTAGCTCTCGCTTCATCGCTCCGGCGGCGGCGCGGCTCATCATCGCGGAGTTGCCGCCGTCTGTGACGACAGTCGGCGTGTTTGTTAACGAGGGCGGGCCGGAAGATGTCGCGCGGATGGCGGACGCGGCGGGCGTCTGCGCTGTGCAGTTGCATGGCGACGAATCGCCCGCATACTGTCGCGCGTTGTCCGACCGCTTTGTCATCAAGGCTCTGCGCGTCGGCCCCGGCTTCACAACGGAGAGCGCGCTTGAGTTTGAGACGAACGCCTTGCTGCTCGACGCCTTCGACCGCGCGGCGCGCGGCGGCACCGGCCAGGTGATTGACTGGCAACTGGCGCGTCGCGTTTCCGAGTCTGTGCCGAAGCTTTTTCTGGCGGGCGGGCTGACGGTCGAGAACGTGGCTGAAGCGATTGAGGCCGCGCGCCCTTACGCCGTCGATGCGTGCAGCGGCCTCGAACGCGAGCCGGGCCGCAAGGACACTGCGCGAGTGCGGGCTTTCATCAAAGCCGCCAAGCAGAGCGACGAAGAGAGCGGGCGTCAGCCTTGAATAACGCAAGCTTCAACCTTGAATGACGCGAGCATCAACTGCCGGCTATTGAGTAGCAATCAACTCGCTTCGTCCTGCGTTTGACGTGCAGCAACTTCTCTTCGTGGCTCATCGTTCACGGCTCATCGCTCATGCTTCATCGTTGATGATTGCGCGTTGAATCGTTCGTCCGCACATCATTTCCCTTGACGCGGCTCCGCCCTCATCGGTTATGCTGCTCGCGTGGTCAGTCAGCAAGCGTCCGTGGAAGATTCAGTCTGCGCCCCCGTTCATCTAAAACCCTCTCATGCGTTCGCTGGCCCGGAATCAAAAACCATCAACTAACTGAAGCGGCATTTTTATGAGCGCGTCAGCGCAAGCTACATCAAAAGACCTCGCGGGGACGCGCGATCAGGGGCGCGTCCTGCTCGTGACGGATGACCCGGCCATGGTCGCTTACGGCGCGGCGCTGCAAGATGCGGGCTTCATCGTCGCCGGCGTCGCGGGCGGCGCGGCGGCCCTCGTCAAGTTGCGCCAGACGCGCCCGCACATCATCATCGTTGACATCAAGCTCAAGGGCATCACGACCGAAGAGTTGACGCGGATGCTGGCGCAGATGGCTGACGCCCCGCCGCTTCTGCTCATCGGCGCGGCAGCCTCCACGCTCGACCGCCGCGCCGCCTCGTTTGCCGCCGGAGCCTTCGACTACTTCGCCTTGCCTTCGGAACTCTCCTTGCTCGTCGGGCGCGCGACGCAGTTGATTAAGCTCAGGCAAACGATGGACAGGTTGCGCACGGAGGGCGAGCGCGATTACCTGACGGGCCTTGCGAATCGTCGTTATTTCCGCCGCGCCCTCGGACAAGAGCTTGAGCGATGGCGGCGTTACAAGATTCCGTGCGCGCTCTTGATTCTGGACATAGACCACATGAAGCGCGTCAACGACACGCACGGTCATTCGGCTGGCGACATCGTTATCCTGCACATCGCAACCGCTCTCAAAGAGCTTTCGCGCGATAACGACACGACGGCGCGGCTCGGCGGCGAAGAGTTTGCGCTGCTGCTGGCGGGCGTTGACGACGCGCGAGCCGTCGCCGCCGCCGAACGCCTGCGCCACGACATCTCAGCCGAAGAGATAGAAGGCATCGGCAGAGTGACGGTCAGCCTCGGCGTCGCTGCCTGCCCGACACATGCCACCTCCGAGCGCTTGCTCTACGCCGCCAGCGACGCAGCCCTCTATTGCGCCAAAGGCGAAGGCCGCGACCGGACGGCCATCGCTCCAGCGCTTGCTGTATAATCGCTGCGTAATCGCTGTATAAGCGAAGGCCACGCGAGTCGTCAAAGTTTAAAGTTTGCGTCGGAATAAAGTCTGTGAAAGAAGAACGTCATGGCGATAGGTAAAGCTGCCGCAACAGAGCCGGACGCGGGCGGGCATTGGGGGCCGTACGGCGGTCGCTTCGTGCCTGAAACGTTGATGGCTCCGCTCGAAGAATTGACGGCGGCTTATGAAGCGGCGCGCTCCGACAATAATTATCAAGACGAGCTTGCCAAACTCCTCAGCGATTATTCGGGACGACCGACGCCGCTCTTTCGCGCCGCGCGTTTGACCGAACTGGCCAAGGGGGCGCGCATCTATCTCAAGCGCGAAGACCTCTCGCACACCGGCTCGCATAAAATCAACAACGCGCTCGGCCAAGTCTTGCTGGCGCGGCGGATGGGAAAGAGCCGCGTCATAGCGGAGACGGGCGCGGGGCAGCACGGCGTCGCGACCGCTACGGTCTGCGCGCTCTTCGGCTTGAGTTGCGTCGTCTACATGGGCGCGGAAGACATGCGCCGCCAGAGTTTGAACGTCTTCAGAATGCGCCTGCTCGGCGCGGAAGTGCGCGCGGTCGGGGCGGGCTCGCGCACTTTGAAGGACGCCATCAACGAAGCCCTGCGCGATTGGGTGACGAATGTTGCGGACACTTACTACTTGCTCGGCAGCGCGCTCGGGCCTCATCCGTACCCTTTGATGGTGCGCGATTTTCAGAGCGTCATAGGGCGCGAAGCGCGTGCGCAGATTTTGGAGAAAGAAGGACGGCTGCCCGACGCGCTCGTGGCTTGCGTGGGCGGCGGCTCAAATTCCATAGGATTGTTTCACCCGTTTCTGGAAGATGAAGACGTGCGTATGATTGGCGTCGAGGCGGGCGGCAGCGGCGGCGCTCTCGGCCAACACGCCGCGCGCTTTAACGAAGAGGGCGGCGGTCGCCCCGGCGTCCTTCAGGGAACGATGAGCTATGTGCTGCAAGACGAGCGCGGGCAGATTGCGGCCACGCATTCCGTCTCCGCCGGACTCGACTATCCTTCCATCGGCCCGGAGCACGCGTACCTACACGATTCGGGCCGCGTCCAGTACGTCTCGGCCTCGGACGCGGAAGCCCTCGCCGCCTTCCAGACGCTCTCCAAACACGAAGGCATCATCCCCGCGCTCGAATCTTCACACGCCGTCGCGCACGCTTTAAAAATCGCAGGCGAGATGAAGCCGGAACAACTCATCGTCATCAATCTTTCGGGGCGCGGCGACAAGGATGTCAACACGGTCGCGGAGTCGCTCGATGGGAGCGCGTCTTGAGTCGTCTTGCCGAAGCGTTTGCCCGCTCGAAGGCCGATGGACGCGGCGGGTTCATTCCTTTCATCACGGCGGGCGACCCTGATTTGGAAACGACGCGCGCGTTGCTCGTCGAACTGGCTCGCGCGGGCGCGACCGTCATCGAACTGGGCGTGCCATTCAGCGACCCGATGGCCGACGGCCCCGTCATCCAACGAGCTTCGGAACGCGCTCTGCGCCACTCGTTCGGCATCGCGGAGATTCTCGAAGTCACGACGCAGGCGCGACGCGAGATGGACGCGCCCGTCATCCTGTTCACTTACTTTAATCCGCTGCTGCAATACGGCGTCGAACGCCTGAGCAGGGAAGCGAGCGCGGCGGGCATTGACGGCGTGTTGGTCACAGACCTCGCGCCGGAGGAAGCCGTAGAGTATACCGCGCTGCTCAAGGCGAACGAGTTGGACTTAATCTTTCTGGTCGCGCCGACTTCGACGGACGAGCGCCTTCGTATGGTCGCGGAGCGCGCCAGCGGTTTTATCTACGCCGTCGCGCGCGCGGGCGTGACGGGAGCGCGCAAAGAGATGACGAGCGATGCGGAACAACTCGTCGCGCGTGTGCGCAGGATTTCCGACTTGCCCGTCGCCGTCGGCTTCGGCATCTCTACGCCCGCGCAGGTCGCAGACGTGTGGCGTTACGCGGACGCGGCGGTCGTCGGCTCTGCGCTCGTCGCGGAGATAGAAAGGCTGGCGGGCGCGCACGACACCGTGGAGCGTTTGGGCGAGTTCGCTCGCGCGTTGCTGCCGACATGAAAGTGTGCGTCGCTGCCGACATGAAGCTGCTGACGAAGAGAGAGTGAGCAGTAAGGACGCGGGCTGAATCTGAATGAGACGAATGAGCGCGCCCGTCAGGCATCGAAGCGTTCGTCCGGGCATCGAATGAGATGAAAGAAGAGCTTGAGCCAATGAGGGGTCTTGAAAGGGGCGCGGCGGTCGTCGTCGTGTTGCACAGCCCGCGCGAAAAGAGTTGGGGCGTGCTCGACGGAATCAGCGCGGCTGGCGTATTCTTACGCGGTCTGGATTTGAACGCTTTCGACGATTGGACGCGGGCCGTGGCGCACGACGAGCCGTTCATGGGGCCGTCCGATCTGTTCTTTCCGATGTGGCGCGTGGAGCGTTTGACGCGCGATGAGGCGGCGGGCGGCGTGCCCTCGCTGGCCGAGCAATTTGAACAACGGACGGGGCGAAAATTGCAAGAATTTTTGTAGGAGAAGCGGCGGCTTGCGCGATTGTTTCGGGCGTGTTATACCGCTTCGGCGCGCACGGTCGCCTCAACCAAGCTGACAGGCGCCGGGCGTCGTTAACTTGAGCCGGGAAAGAGGAAAACTCGCCTCAACTTTTTTTGAAAAAAGCTTGTTTCATATGTGAAACACTGTTCCATTCTCGCGTCGCGTGTGTTATACTGCTCCTCGTTTCGGCAGCCTGCCTGTGCGGAAACGCTTTATTAACCACGAGACGTGAAGAAAAGGAATGGTAGAAAGAGATGTTTGTAATGGCTGAAGACAGAATGAGCGCGGATCGCGGCAAAGCGGTCGAAGCAGCGCTGCTGAATATTGAAAAGAGATTTGGTAAAGGCTCGATTATGCGCCTCGGCGAGCGCGAGATTTCGGATATTCCGTCAATCCCAACCTCTTCGCTGAGCCTCGACGCCTGCATCGGCGTTGGCGGCGTGCCGCGCGGTCGCGTCATAGAGATTTATGGCCCGGAAAGCTCCGGCAAAACCACGCTCGCCCTGCACATCGTCGCGGAAGCGCAGAAGGTTGGCGACGTGGCGGCTTACATTGATGCGGAACACGCGATGGACGCAGAGTATGCTGCGAAGCTCGGTGTTGACGTTGACCAGCTTTTAATCTCGCAGCCGGATTCGGGCGAGCAGGCTTTGGAGATTGCCGAAGCCTTAGTGCGCTCAAACGGCGTGGGCGTCATCGTCGTTGACTCTGTGGCGGCTCTCGTGCCGCGCGCCGAGTTGGACGGCGAGATGGGCGACAGTCTTCCGGGCTTGCAGGCTCGCCTGATGTCGCAGGCTCTCAGGAAACTGACGGCCATCGTCGCTTCGTCGAACACCTGCTTTATTTTCATCAACCAGATACGCGAGAAAATCGGCGTCATGTTCGGAAGCCCTGAGACGACGACGGGCGGGCGCGCGTTGAAGTTCTATTCCTCCTTGCGTCTGGACATTCGCCGCATCGGAGCCATCAAGGACGGCGACCGCTTTGTCGGCAACCGGACGAAGGTGAAGGTCGTCAAGAACAAGGTCGCGCCGCCGTTCCGCGAGTGCGAGTTCGACATCGTTTACGGCGAAGGCATCTCGCGCGAGGGCGACGTGATTGACCTCGGCGTCGCCAACAAGATTGTCGAAAAGAGCGGCGCGTGGTTCTCTTACAAGGGCGAGCGTCTCGGTCAGGGCCGCGAAAACGCCAAGCAGACTCTACGGGATAACCCGGAGATGTTGCAGCGCGTCGAAACGGACGTGCGCTCTGCGCTCGGCATCGGCGTTCCTGCCGCAACCGAAGCCGCTGCCGAAGAGACGGCTGACAGCGCCGCCGCCTCTGGACGCAAAAGCAAGTAAGATAAAAACAGTCTGAAGCTCAACGCGCAAAGTCCGAAGTCAAGGAAGATGATTCTTGACTTTGGACTTTGCGCGTTGGACTTTCGACTCCATTTGCTTTTATAGTCCGCTTCGTTTCTATTCTGGTTTTTCGTTTGAGCGATGGATAAAACGATTCTCATCAAAAACGGCACGCTGCTCTTGATGGACGAAGCGCAAGCGGTCTGGGAGGGCGACCTGTTGATACGTGACGGTCGCATCGCCGCCATCGGTGAGACGGGCGGCGCGGCGGACGTTGTGATTGACGCGCGCGATTGCGCCGTGCTGCCCGGCTTCGTGCAGACGCACATCCATCTCTGCCAGACGCTCTTTCGCGGCGCGGCTGACGACCTGGCTTTGATTGACTGGCTGAAGAAACGCGTCTGGCCGATGGAGGCCGCGCACACGCCCGAATCTTTGAGGGCTTCGGCGCGGCTCGGCATCGCCGAGTTAATCAAAGGCGGCACGACCTGCGCGCTGACGATGGAGACGGTCAATCACACGGAGGCCGTCTTTCGCGCCGTCGAAGAGACTGGCTTTCGCGCGACCGTCGGCAAGTGCATGATGGACAAGGGAGCGGACGTGCCTGCCGCGCTGCACGAAGAGACGGCAGCCTCCATCCATGAATCGCTCGCGCTGCTTGACGAGTGGCATGGCCGCGACGGCGGGCGCATACGCTATTGCTTCGCCCCGCGCTTCGCCGTCAGTTGCACGCGCGAGTTGCTCGAACAAGTGGCCACGCTGGCCACTGAACGCGGCGTGATGGTGCACACGCACGCCTCCGAAAACGTGGACGAGATACAAATGGTCGAGCGCGAAACAGGCCAGCGCAACATCATCTATCTAGACTCGCTCGGCATCAGCGGTTCGCATGTGTTGCTCGCCCACTGCGTTCACCTGGACGACGCGGAGATAGCGACGCTCGCAAGAACCAACACGCACGTCGCACACTGCCCTTCGTCGAATCTCAAACTCGCCTCCGGCATCGCGCCCATCAGCCGCCTGCTCGAACAGGGCGTCAGCGTCTCGCTCGGCGCGGACGGCGCGCCCTGCAACAATCGCTTAGATATGTTTACGGAGATGCGCACCGCCGCCTTGCTGCAAAAGGTTCAGCACGGGCCGGAGAGCCTCAAAGCCGCGCGCGCGCTTCGCATGGCGACGATTGACGGGGCGCGCGCGCTCGGCCTCGCGGATGAAATCGGCAGCCTTGAAATCGGAAAGCGAGCCGACGTGATAATCATCAACCTCAAACGCCTGCATTCCACGCCGCGCCCTTCCGACATCACCTCAACAATCGTTTACTCAGCCCAGGCGACGGATGTTTTGACCGTCATCATTGATGGCCGCTTCGTCATGCGCGACCGCGCTCTCTTGACGATTGACGAGCGGGAAGTCATCGAAACAGCCAACCGCGAGGCGCAAGCCTTAGCGGAACGCGCCGGAATCTAAACTTTCATTTTCGAGCGACGCATAAATTGTCTACGGCTTTGCTCAAGGCCGCGAGCGAAGCTTTGTGTGATGCGTGTTCGATGAAGTTGAAGAAGGCAGGGAAATCCGGCGAGTCTTAAAAATGGTGAAGCGTAAAAATAGCTGTGCCAACTCAGTTGGAGCGTCTTCGGGGGGCGAAGGCCGACTTCCGAGTTGGCACGGGCGGGTTACTACTTTGTTCGGGCTGCGGATGATTTGTCTTGCGACCGGCTGACGTTTGGGCTATCAACCCACATCCTCAACGCGACGCATTATACACCTCTTGTCTAAACTGTCAACAGTTTTTTGTGACTAATTCGACAAATTTTTTGATTGCCTTTTACAGGTTGACACTCTGCGCTCCGGCTCCTTATACTGCGCTCTTTGCTGCGCGAGCAAAAAATTTGGCCAGGTAGCTCAGTCGGTAGAGCGCGGCCCTGAAAAGGCCGGCGTCGGCGGTTCGATTCCGTCCCTGGCCATTCTCGGAACGTAGTCGCAGGTCAAAAGTCCAATGTCCAAAGTCTTGATGATGAGTCAAGACATTGGACATTGGATTTTTGACTTTCAACCTTCGACTTGCTTATCTGTGCCAGTAGTGTTTGATTTTTTGCGCGAGCATGGGGAAGGGGACGTACTCGGCCTGGCGGCCTGCGCGGCGTAGTTTATCGACCATGCGCATTGCGCCGTCGGCGTTGCGCGTATGCACCATGATGGTGGAGGCGGGCTGGATTTTCGGCTCGGCGGCGAGCCAACTGGCGATGGCATAGCCCGTCTTCTCGTCGTCGTTCGACTTCGAGTGATAGTGTTCGGGCAGCAGGTCGTGGTCTAGAAAGATGGCGTCGTAGAAATTCCGGCTGAGCAGTTCGCGTGCGCGGGCCACGTCGTCGGCGATGTCCAGAAGGTCTCCGTCGAAGCGTTTGGTAAACCAGACATGACGGCGCGTGTCGTCGTCGAGCAGGAAGACGCGAATCGGGCTGCGCGGCGCAGCCGCATGGTTGAGGCCGAGCTTGTGCAGCAGCCCTTTCAAGATACTCATCTATTTATGAATCAACTCCAAGCATGTTTTTAACCGTCCGCATCGGGCTGTGTAAGATTCTGCATCCGGCTCAGAAGGATGCCTCAAAATATATCACAGACTGAATGAAAGACGGCGGGGCCGCCAATCGTCAGGCACGAGCTATAACCCTTCGCTTATCTTGCGCCGTGGCCTTGCGACCGGACTGATTGTGAGATGCATTCCGAGTGTGTTAATAATTTCGAGCGATTTTTCAACTATGAAGCAAGTCTTGCAGAACTTGAAGACGGGCCAGATGGCTGTCGCGGAGGTGCCCGCGCCGGTCGTGCAGCGGGGGCGCGTGCTGGTGCGCACCGCAGCCTCTTTAATCAGCGCAGGCACGGAGCGGATGGCCGTTGACGAAGGCAAGAAGAGCTTGTTCGACAAAGCCAGAGAACGCCCCGAACTCGTCAAGCAGGCCATCCAGCGAGCCAGAGATGAAGGCATCATCAACACCGTCAACGCTGTGCTGACGAAGCTCGGCTCCTCAAGCGCGCTCGGCTACAGCGCGGCAGGCATTGTCATCGGCGCGGGCGCGGACGTGACGGAGTTTCGCCCCGGCATGCGCGTGGCGTGCGCGGGCGTGGGCTATGCGTCGCACGCCGAAGTCCTCTCGATTCCGCAGAACTTGTGCGTCAGGCTGCCGGACGAAGTGAGCTTCGAGGCGGGCGCGTTCGGCACGCTCGGCGCCATCGCCTTGCAGGGCGTGCGGCTGGCTGAGCCAACATTGGGCGAAGCCGTGGTCGTCATCGGGCTTGGCTTGCTCGGACAGTTGACCGTGCAACTCCTGAAGGCGAACGGCTGTCGCGTCTTCGGCATTGACCTGGATGCTGAGAAGGTCGCGCTTGCGCTCGACCTAGGCGCGGACATGGCTGCGGTCAGTAATGATGAAGTCAAAGGAAGTGTGATGCAGTGGTCGCGCGGGCGCGGGGCGGATGCGGTGTTGATTACGGCTGCGACTTCATCGAACCAGCCCGTCGAACTGGCGGGTGAAATCTCGCGCTTGAAGGGGCGCGTTATCGCCGTCGGGTTGGTCGGGATGTCTATCCCGCGCCAACTCTACTTCAAACGCGAGTTGACGTTGAAAGTTTCCATGTCGTACGGGCCGGGACGCTACGATGCGGAGTATGAAGAGCGCGGCCACGATTACCCGTTCGCTTACGTGCGCTGGACGGAGAAGCGCAACATAGAAGCTTTTCTGGACCTCATCGCCACGGGCCGCGTTGATGTCCAACGCTTAATCACGCATCGCTTTCCGATTGATGAAGGGATGCGCGCTTATCAACTTATCTCGGGCGAAATCAAGGAGCCGTATCTGGGCGTCGTCTTGCAGTACGACACGGAGCGCGAGCTTGCGCCGCGCCTCGCAGCAGCAACAGGACTAAAGAAGGACGCGAACAAGCCCGCGCCGTCCGTGCGCCTCGGCATGATTGGCGCGGGCGCTTACGCCAAGGCGATGTTGCTGCCGCCGTTGAAGACAGAGGGCGTTGAGTTCAGAGCGATTGCCACGGCCAACGGTTTGTCGGCGCGCGACACCGCCGCCAAGTATAACTTCGCGCGCACGGCCGGCGACGCAGACGAAATCATCAACGACGATGAAGTTAATTTGATTGTTATCGCCACGCGCCACGACTTGCATGCGGAACTCGCGCGGCGCGCGCTCGAACAAGACCGCCACGTCTTCGTCGAAAAACCTCTGGCTCTGACGGAAGAAGAGTTGGAGCGAGTGGTCGCTGCGGCGCAAAGTTCCGGCGGGCAATTGATGGTCGGCTTCAATCGTCGCTTTTCGCCGCTGGCTCGCGCGGCGAAGGAGTTTTTCGCCGGTCGTCAATCGCCGCTCTCGATTAGTTATCGCATCAACGCGGGGCGCATCCCGCGCTCTCATTGGATTCAAGACCCGCGCGAGGGCGGCGGTCGCATCATCGGAGAGGTCTGCCACTTCGTTGACCTGATGCATTTTTTGACGGGCGCGCTCGTGACGCGCGTCTATGCCGAAGCTGTGACGAGCCGTAATCGAGAGACGGTTGACGAGGATTCTGTTTTCATTACGCTGCGTTTCAGCGACGGCTCGAACGGCTCAATCGCTTATCTGGCCGAGGGCGACAAGGCTCTGGCGAAAGAGCGCGTGGAGATTTTCGGCGAAGGAAAATCTTTCGTGCTTGATGATTTTCGCGGCGCGACGGGTTATCGCAACGGGCGCGGGGAACAGACGAGGCTGCGCGGGCAGGACAAAGGGCAAGCGGAAGAAGTGCGCGCCGTTTGCGAAGTCGTGACGAAAGGCACGCCCTCTCCCATCGCGCTCGACGATTTGGCTGCGACGACGCGCGCCACTTTCCGCATCCGCGAATCGTTGCGCACGGGACAGGCCGTTGATGTCTGATAGTTGTTGCTGCTGAATCCGTTTTCATAGCGGCAACGGTCGGAACGAATGATGAGAAAAAGCGGGCGCGTTCTTGAGGGAACGCGCCCGCCTTTCGTTATGCCTTCTCGTTGGAGTCGGTCGTTTAGAGCCAGATGGTGATTGACTTGTGGTAGTCCTGATAGTGTATGTACCCGTAGCCGTTAATCACCCTGTCCCACACGCCCAGAAAGAAGGTGTGCGCGCAATGCGTGGAGGTTGGGTCGCCAGCGACCGTGGCGTGCCACGCCGGAGTCGGCACGTCGGACGAAGTGAGGCCAGCCCATTGACGCGACGGCGAGACGTGTGTGCTGTAGTTGTCTGAGGCGACGCCGGTGGATTTGTTGTCGCCCCAGAGCGCAGACATATTCCAACTGAGCATGTGGCCCTGCGGGTCTGAAGCGGTGATGCGGAACGTGAACTGGTCTGTGCCGCTGTTGACGATGGCGCAGACGCTGACCTCCGACCCGTCGTGGAAAATCTTCTCGATGTTCGCCACGGGCCACTGGTTGTCAATCTTGACGCGGCGGCTGTGAAAGCTAGCGACGGGAATCTCGACATGAGCGGCGTTGTAGAGCTTGATGTCTATAACGTAGAGGCCGTTGTTGAGAATGCTGGTGTCGAGCATGTAGCCGAGCAAGGGGTTGTACCAGATTTGAATCGGCAGGCGCACCGGATAGAAGCCGCCCGCGTCCGGGGCTGTCGGTTGCGGGATGAAGGTGCTGGTTCCGGCGTCCCACAGATAGTCGCTGAAACTCTGGCGCGGCTCCGTGGTCGGGCCGGGAGCGGGCGTCACCTGCGTGACGAACAGCTTGTAGTAATGCGCTCCGGCCAGCAGCGCGGCGTTATGGTTAATCATAATCGCCAGGGAACCGCCGAAGGGCGCGTCCTTCACTTGCAGGAAGTAGCCGGGATTGTCGGTCGTGTCGGCATAGCCATCCGTGTTGTTGTTGCCCGTGTTGATGATGTGGTCAACGGGGACGAGGCCAATGCCCATGAAGAGCGGCCCGGCGAGCGAGAAGAGCGGGCCGGCGAGGTCATACTGGTCAATCTCGGAATCGCTGCACACAATCATCGTCCCCGGATTGGTCAGCACGAGGCTCGATGGACGGTTCGCCACGCCCGTCGCCAGCGCAGTGACCTTGACGGGGTTGCTGGTGAGGTCGAGCATGATGATGCGATTCGAGGGGTCGCGTTCGGGCAGCACGATGCGGCTCTCGTTATCGTCGGCCCACTCCATGAAGAATGGCGCGGTCAGTCCGCTGGCGAGGATGTCGCGCTGCGCCGTCACTAGATTGATGCGCGCGACGCGATTCGCGCCCGCCGCCTGTTCGGCGACGTAGGCGTACTTGAGGTCTTTCGACATGAGCAGTCCGGTGCAGGCGTTCAAGCCTGTATAGACAGCCGTCTTGACGCCGCCGGATAAATCGACGCGCCAGAGTTTGCCCGTCGCTCCGCCCGTAAACTCCGGCACGTAAGCTTGACCGTGCTCTTCGTCGAGCGCGATTTGATGCGGGGCGACGAGGCCGGACGTGATGACTTGAGCCGCCGCGCGATTGGCGTTCGTCAAATCAACGCGGAGGAGATTGCCCGTGCGTTCGGTGACGTAGGCGTAGCGACCGCCGGAGGTGACTTTGATGTCTTCGGGCTGGTTGTAGCCCGTGCCGAGCACGCGATAACGCGGAGCGACTTTGTACGTCACCCACTCGACCTTCATGTTGTAGTCGTAGTTGACGACTTTGATTTTGGCGAAGTTTCCGGCGTTGGTGAGAACGGCGAAGACATCTCCGTTGACGAGTTTGTTCGAGGCGTCGTTGTTGCCGGGGATGGGAGTCGTGCCGTAGGGCAAGGCTTGCAGTTCGACGTGCGTGAGGGCGTTGAAATCAACCGCGCCGAGGTTGACAATCTTCGCGTTAGTCCACGTCGCCATCTGCCGCTTGACCGTCGTCATCTGTTCCCACCAGATGTCGCCCGCGCTGAAACTGGCCCCGCCTTGCGTGCCCGTCTCACAGTCGAAAACCCATGTGCCTTTGATGACGGTCGTGCCCTGCGACACGACGGCGACCAGCGGGCGCACCAAATCGAGAACAGAGACTTTGCCGTTGAATTCTACGAAGTAGACTTGATTGCGGCTCTGCACGAAGTCAGAGCCGATTACGCCACCGAGGCCGGTAGCGAGTTTGATAGGAGGAGCCATTGTAATTCCTTTCTTGATGGCTGAGGTGATGTCAAAGATGAAAACTGTTAACCCGCGTGCTTGAGCTTTCAATCAAGAGACAGTTTTCATTAACGAAGGCGGCTTCACTGTGAAAACGATAATCGCAGAGAAGCTCCGCAAGTCAGGCTGGAACCACGAGGAGTTTTGCCGGCGAGGCTGAAAGCGCTGAGGACGAAAATCAAAGAGCGAAAGAGATTGCACGCGCCCTACGGAGCATCGCAACAATCGTACCAATCGCTGAAACGCAGCATAAATTCATTTCGTCGCCGCGCTCAGGGCCGAAGTGTCTACTACAGAAAACAACGGCGCGCTCGTTGTCCACAGTTGTTGACATCAGCCGCGAAACGCGCCGCTTGAGCCGCACGCAAGGCGCAGGTTAAAAGCATCTGAAGGCCTTTGAAGGGGAATTATTAAAGAGGTCTGACATCTGCTATTGCAATCCGCGCCTTGAGTGCTATAATCCGCCGCGCCTCTCCCGTAAAGCTTTCGGAGACGCTCATCAAAGCAGTCGCAACAGTAGTAGTTCAGTCAATCAACGCTCGGTCGTCTCGCTATTCAATGTCATCCGACAACGCCAAAATTCATCCGCTCTTCGCCGTGCCGGAAAACGCGACGGAAGACGCGCCCGCGCATGACGAGTCGGTGGTGACGAATCAACCGGCGATCTGCGTTTATTGCTACGGCGCGGGGATGGAAGTGGTGGCGGGCAAGGGCGCGAAGCGTTGCCGCTGCCAGACCGAGCAGAGTCGCACGAAACTGCTCGAAGCCGCGCGCATCCCGCGTCGTTATGAACAGTGTTCGCTGCAAAACTACTATCCGACCAAGGGCAACGGAACGCAGTTGCGCGCCTTTCAATATGCGTGGCGGCTGGCCCGCGAATATCCTGCGGTTGACCGCGGCCTGCTCTTTATGGGAACCGTCGGCGTCGGCAAGACGCACCTCTCCGTGGCTCTTCTGCGCGAGCTAATCGAGAAGACGGGCATCAACTGTCTCTTCTGCGAATTCGGCTCGCTCCTGAAAGAGATACAAAATTCCTACAATCCAATCTCGCAGACTTCCGAACTGAAAGTGCTCGCCCCGGTCTTCGAGGCGGAGGTCTTAGTCCTGGACGAGTTGGGCGCGTCGAAGCCGACCGATTGGGTCAGAGACACGATGATGCAAATCATCAACACGCGCTACAACGACCGGAAGCTGACCATCTTCACGACGAACTATCTGGACGGGCGACGCTCGGAGCGCGACGAGACTCTGGAAGACCGCATCGGCGTGCGCCTTCGTTCGCGCCTCTTCGAGATGTGCAAGACCGTGCAGATTGAGGGCGACGACTATCGCAAGAAGTTCGACGTGCCGCAGCCTTAAGCGAAACGCGCAAGCTTGTCGCCGCGCGCGCATGCGACGACCTTAAATAAAAACCGACCCTTGAAGCTCAAGAGGCCGGTTTTTTATTTGTCGCGCCGCTTACAATTGTCGCGCCGCTTCTTTTATTTGTCGTAGTTGCTGTCGGCCAACTTTCTGGCCTTCTCGTTGGGGTTGGGCGTGGTCTTGGCGTCAACTTCAAAATCAATGTTGTGGCCTTTGAGTCCTTTGACGAGCAGGGCTTCGCCGGTCTTGTATTTCGGGTCGAAGGGAGAGTTGCCGTCTGCTCCTGCGTCCGCGCTGTATTTCGTGATGCGCAGGATGACGGCGAAGGGCTTGCCGTTCATCATGCGCCACTCGATTTTGCGCCCCTTCACGTCGCTGTAGTCCAACGATTGCTGCGCCAGATTGATGAGAGAGTCGCTCTCGCTCGCTTTGCCTTTGGCTTGTTCGACGGCGATTTGCGCGGACCACGCGCTGTAGTAAATGTAGACGCTGTAGCCGCCGTAGCCCTTGCACCTGAGCGGCATGTCCTGTCCTTCGCCGACAGACTTGAAGGCGTTGCGACACTCTTTGTTGAGGTCTGTGTAGAGGCTGGAAAACGCAGGCTTCGCGCTCTCCGTAATCGGGTTCTGCGAAAGGGCTTGAGTTGAACAGCAGAGGGCGAGCAGGCTAAGCATTAACATCCGCGACTTAAACATTCTGAACTCTCCTTATCGAGTTGATGCAAAGACAAATGTATAGAGAAAAGACTTTCAACTGAAACGCGGTTGATGAAAAGCAGGCAGCGATTCGTGCTTCGGTCGTTGCGTTATGTATAATGCCACGAATCCAATCCGAAGTGGAACAGCTTAATGATTCTTCAGGGCGCGGTTTGATTAGACATGCCGAAACGCACGGACATACACAAGATTCTCATCATCGGTTCAGGCCCGATTGTCATCGGTCAGGCTTGCGAGTTCGACTATTCCGGCACGCAAGCCTGCCGCGCTCTCAAGGCCGAAGGCTACGAGGTCGTGCTGGTCAACTCGAACCCGGCCACGATTATGACAGACCCGGAGACAGCCGATAAGACTTACATCGAGCCGCTGACCGTCGAAGCCGTCACGGCCATCATCAAGCGCGAGCAGCCGGACGCGCTGCTGCCGACCGTCGGCGGGCAGACGGCTTTGAATCTGGCGATTGCTCTTGATGATGCCGGAGTGCTTGAAGAGCACGGCGTCGAGATGATTGGGGCAAAGCGCGAAGCCGTGAAGGTGGCCGAAGACCGTCGCTTGTTCAAGCAGGCGATGGACGAGGAAGGCTTGCCGATGCCGCGCGGCGGCTTTGCGCGCTCATGGACTGAAGCGCAGGCAGTAGTCGAGCAGACGGATTACCCTGCGATTATTCGTCCGTCGTTTACGCTCGGCGGCACGGGCGGCGGAATCGCTTTCAACCCCGAAGAGTTTGAAGAGATTGTCCGCGCCGGACTCGCCGCTTCGCCCATGCACGAAGTCTTAATCGAGGAATCAATTCTCGGCTGGAAAGAGTTTGAGCTTGAGGTGATGCGCGATTTGGCGGACAACGTGGTCATCATCTGCTCGATTGAAAACTTCGACCCGATGGGCGTCCACACGGGCGATTCGATTACGGTCGCCCCGGCGCAGACGCTCTCGGATTTCGAGTATCAACGCTTGCGCGACATGTCCATCAAGATTATCCGCAAAGTCGGCGTTGAGACGGGCGGCTCGAACATACAGTTTGCCGTCAACCCTGACAACGGCGAGATACGCATCATCGAGATGAACCCGCGCGTCTCGCGTTCCTCGGCTCTGGCTTCGAAGGCGACGGGCTTTCCGATTGCCAAGATTGCCGCCAAGCTCGCCGTCGGCTACACGCTCGACGAAATCCCGAACGACATCACGAAGAAAACGCCCGCCAGCTTTGAGCCGACGATTGATTACGTCGTGGCGAAGATTCCCAAGTGGGCTTTTGAAAAATTCCGCGACGCGGAAGACGTGTTGGGAACACAGATGAAGTCAGTCGGCGAAGTGATGGCGATTGGCCGCACGTTCAAGGAAGCTCTCTTCAAAGGCTTGCGCTCGCTTGAAGCCGTCAAGCCGCTCCGTTTGAAGGGCGTCTCCGACGACGAGTTGCAGCGCAAGCTGGCGCGGCCCAACTCGCAGCGCTTCTCCTACATCACTTATGCCCTGCAACATGGCTGGACGATTCCCGAAATCTATCGCCTCTCGCGCATCGACCCGTGGTTTCTGGAACAGCTACAGGACGTGATGCGGATACAGGCGCGCATTGACGGCCGTCGCCTCGCGGACGTTCCGGCGGAAGTGATACGCGCGGCGAAGGAATGCGCGCTCTCCGACCGTCGCATCGCTTACCTGACCGGCAGCACGGAAGACGAAGTGCGCGCTCATCGCAAGGCTCTCGGCATCAAGCCCGTTTACAAACGTGTGGACACCTGCGGCGCGGAGTTTGAATCCTTCACGCCGTATCTCTATTCGACCTACGAAGAGGAAGACGAGTCCGCGCCCACCGACAAACGGAAGATTATGATTTTAGGCTCCGGGCCGAACCGCATCGGGCAAGGGATAGAGTTTGATTACTGCTGCTGTCATGCCGCGTTCGCTTTGCGCGAAGCGGGCTTCGAGACAATCATGGTCAACTGCAATCCTGAAACCGTCTCGACCGACTACGACACCTCCGACCGTCTCTACTTCGAGCCGCTGACCTTTGAAGACGTGATGAACATCGTCGAAGTCGAGCAGCCCGAAGGCGTCATCGTGCAGTTTGGCGGGCAGACGCCGCTCAATCTGGCGATGCGCTTGGCCGCAGCGGGCGTTCCCATCATCGGCACTTCGCCCGATTCGATTGACCTCGCCGAAGACCGCAAACGCTTCGGCGCGCTGCTCGATGAGCTTGGCATCCCGCAGCCGGAAAACGGCATGGCTCAATCGAGCGCGGAGGCCAAAGAGATTGCGCGAAAGATTGGCTATCCAGTCCTCGTGCGCCCGTCCTACGTGCTCGGCGGGCGGGCGATGGCGATTGTTTACGACGAAGAGAGCCTCGACGAGTACATGCGTTCGGCGGTTGACCTTTCGCCTGACCGTCCCGTCTTGATTGACAAGTTTTTAGAGCGCGCGGCGGAGTTTGACGTTGACGCTCTGGCCGACGAAGAGACTTGCGTTGTCGCGGGCATTCAGGAACACATCGAGGAGGCGGGCATTCATTCCGGCGACTCAAGCTGCGTGCTGCCGCCCGTTCGCATCGCCGCAGAGCATCTGGAAACCATGCGCCACTACACGCGCGAACTCGCTCGCGCGCTCAGCGTGCGCGGCTTGATGAACATACAGTTTGCGATTAAGGACGACAGGGTTTACGTCCTTGAAGTGAACCCGCGCGCGTCGCGCACGGTGCCGTTTGTCTCGAAGGCGACGGGCGTTCCGCTGGCGCGCATCGCCGCTCTGGTGATGGCCGGACGCGCGCTTCATGAGTTCAACTTGCCGGACGAGTTGACCGTCAATCATCGCTTCTATATCAAGTCGCCCGTCTTCCCGTTCGTCAAGTTTCCCGGCGTTGACCCAATCCTGGGTCCTGAGATGCACTCGACGGGCGAGGTGATGGGCGTCGGCGAATCGTTCGGCGAGGCATACGCGAAGGCGATGATGGGCGCGGGGTTAGCTCTGCCCGACAGCGGCACGGCCTTCATCAGCGTCAACGACGGCGACAAGGGGCAGGCAGTCGTGCTGGCCAGACGCCTGACTCGGCTTGGCTTCAACGTCGTGGCGACCTTCGGCACGGCGGCGCGTCTGCGCGAAGTCGGCTTGCGCGGCGAGACGGTTTTCAAGGTCAACGAAGGACGCCCCAATATCGTTGACCACATCAAGCAAGGCGAGATTGCTTTGATTATCAACACGCCGTTGGGCCGCGCTTCGCATTACGACGAGCAGGCGATTCGCCGCGCCGCCCTCGTTTACAACGTGCCTTGCGTGACGACGATGACGGGCGCGCTCGCCATCGTCGAAGCCATCACCGCGCGGCGCGAAGAGACGCAGCCGAGCGTCCACTCGTTGCAGGAGCTACACGCGCTCAGCAGTCCGGTTCATTAAGAATCGCCGCCCGTCCATTCATGAGCGTCAATATTAAAGCCATCGTCATCACCGTCAGCGACCGCTGCGCGCGGGGCGAGGCCTTGGACGAGTCAGGCCCCTTGCTCAAGCGATTGCTTGAAGAGATGGGAGCGGAAGTCGTCGCCGCTGTCATCGTCGCGGACGACCTTGAGTCGCTAGCGGAGAAGCTTCGCGCTTATGCTGACGACCCGCGCGTTAATCTCGTCATCACGACCGGCGGGACGGGCTTCAGCCCGCGCGATAACACGCCCGAAGCGACGCGCGCAGTGATTCAAAGAGAAGCTCCCGGCCTCTGCGAAGCGATGCGCATGGAGACGCTCAAGCAGACGCCTTTGGCGATGGTTTCGCGCGGCGTGTGCGGGCTGCGCGGGCATGCTCTCATCATCAATCTTCCCGGCTCGCCCAAAGGCGTCCGCGAGAGCTTCGCTGTCATCAAACCCGTCTTGGCGCACGCCGTCGCCCTGCTCGCGGGCCGAGCGCACGCGGACGCTGACGCTGGCGGTTGAAGGCGCGGCTTGAGCGACGAAAGACAAGTGGCCGCCAGTTATCTCAGAGCTTCTGCTGCCAACTATCTTAGAGCTACAGCCAAATATATTTTGACAACGCTTGCGGCGCAGCATAGAATTTTCGGCGTTACTTGACACCGCACGCATGAGAGCCTGCGCCGCCACAGTCCACGCGCGGTCGCCTGGGCCAAACGAGAACAACCAATGATGCTGAGCGTGATTCTTCTTCAGGAGACGACTGAGACGATGCGGACGGTTGGCAGTCCCATCACGGCCTACTGGCCTGTGATGATCTTCTTCGTCTTCGCCGTCATCTTTCCCGTGTTGCCGATTGTGTTGGGACGATTCCTGCGCCCGATGATTTATCTCAAGTCCAAGATGCGTCCCTACGAATGCGGCATCGAGCCGACGACCGAAGCCCACGACCGCTTCACCGTGCGCTACTACATCGTCGCCATGCTCTTCTTAATCTTCGACGTGGAAACGATTTTTCTATTGCCGTGGGCCATCATTTTCATGGGCGACGATTTCTCGTTCACCAAATTTGCCCTCGTCGAGATGTTCGTCTTCATCGGCATTCTCATCGTCGGCTACTACTACGCATGGCGCAAGGGCGCGCTGGAATGGGCTTAACAACAGTGACGAGTGACGAGTGACAAGCAGCAAGTTAAAGCCAAAAGCTCAACGCTCGCGGCTCGTCGCTTGCTCTTGCTTATCTCTTGCTCGTCACTCGTCACTTGTCACTCGTCACTGTGCTTACTATGGCTGAACATCAAGATGGTTTTGTCTTAACGACGGTTGATTCAATCTTCAATAGCCTGCGGCGGACGGTGGGCGCGAAGACGATGGACATGGCCGCGCCGGTCGTCAACTGGGCGCGCGCGTCTGCTCTGTGGCCGATGACGTTCGGGCTGGCGTGCTGCGCTATCGAGATGATTGCGTGCGGCGCTGGCCGCTTCGACATAGACCGCTTCGGGGCGGGCGTCTTTCGTCCAAGCCCGCGACAGAGCGATTTGATTATCATCGCCGGCACGGTGACGTTGAAGATGGGGCCGGTCGTGCGTCGCGTCTACGACCAGATGCCGGAGCCGAAGTGGGTGATGGCGATGGGCGCGTGCGCCTCGACCGGCGGGCCGTTTGATTCCTACTCGACGATGCAGGGCGTTGACCGCACGATTCCGGTAGACGTGTACATACCGGGCTGCCCGCCGCGCCCCGAAGCCCTGCTCTACGGATTGATGCGCCTGCAAGACATCATCATGCGCGAAGCCCCGTCGGCCTACATCTTTGAGTCCGACGGGACTGTGCGCCGCCAGCGGCAACTCGAAGACGAAGACTTGCAGGAGATTTCGCCGACCGACAGGGAAGCCGTCGAAGTCATCAAAGCCGCGACGAGTTGAGGGGCAAAAGCGATTGCCGTTGCGTCGGCTTTCGCTTCAAACTTTAATTCAACGATAAAGTGTAAGGCCGCCTCTCGAAAGGGCGGCCTTCGCTGTTGTTGGTTGAGCGATTCCGACGGGCTTAAAAAAATAATGTAGTTCGATGGAAGAAAAGCGGCGGCTGCTTCGTCTAAATGTTTGATGAGCGGATGAGGACGGAGGCGGCCGATGGAGCAGCGCGCTGTGGCGAGCGAGCGAAGCATTGACGAGCGCGTTATCGAAGCCTGTCGGCGCGGCGACAGGGAGGCTTTCCGTCTGCTCTTTGAGGCTTATAAAGATAAGGTTTATTCCATCTCGCTCTACTATTTTCAGGGCGACGAAGCCACGGCCAGAGATGTGGCGCAGCAGGTCTTTTTAAAATTGATAACGAAGATCGAGCAGTTTCGCCGCGACGCGGAATTTACGACGTGGCTCTATCGCCTGGTCGTCAATGCATGTCAGGACGAGCGGCGCAGGCGCAGGCGTTTCATTTTCTTTGGAGACGGATTCGAGATGAGCGGGCGCGCATCAGAAAAGAGTTCGCAGGAAGAGCACTACGCGCGCGTCGAGTTGGCCGAATCCGTTAAGGTCGCCATAGGGGAGTTGAGGCCGAAGCTGCGCCTGCCCATCTTGCTCAGGTATATCGAGGGGCTGTCGTATGAAGAGATGGCCCTGGCCCTGAATTGCTCGAAAGGGACCATCGCTTCGCGGCTTAATCGCGGCCACAAAATTTTAGCCGGACGATTGGCGCATTTGCGCGGGACGCTCGCGGCGTCAGGCAGATAAAAAGATGTTCAGCCAGCATATCAATAAACAACTCTCGGCCTATTGCCACGGCGAGCTTGACGAAGCGGAAGCGCGGCGCGTCGCGGAACACTTAATCGGGTGCCAGCGTTGCCGCCGCGACTTTGAAGAGATCAAGCTCGGCGTGAGATTCGCCGAACAGTTGACGACCGATTCCGCTCCGGCCTCCATGTGGACAGCGATTGAGGCCGCTTTGCAGGAGCGTCCGCGCACGGACACGACGCGAGCGAAGCCCGCGCGCCGCCGCTTCGAGTTCAACGGGCGACCCGTCGCCGCCGCCTGCGCCGTGCTGCTCGTCGCGCTGGCCGTCGGCGCGTTCTGGCTCTACACGCGCCAGCCGAACAACGCCGTCCAGATCGCCGGAAGCGACAAGCGAACTAACACCGCTCAGTCCGAGGTCAAACCTGCGTTGATGAAACCGCAGGCGAGCGCGGGCGGTTCGGCTTGGGAAGTGGCGCGGCTCGAAGGCTCGCCAATGGTCGGGGCAACGCAACTCGACGGCAGCGGACGCCTCGCAGTGGGCCAGTGGCTTGAGACTGACAACGCATCGCGCGCGCGCATCAACGTGGCGAACATCGGGCAGGTCGAGATTGAGCCGAACTCGCGCGTCCAACTCGTCGAGACAAACGCGCAGGCGCATCGCCTATCGCTCATGCGCGGGCGCCTTGAGGCCACGATTTCCGCGCCGCCGCGTCTCTTCATGGTTGATACGCCGTCGGGCGTCGCCGTTGACCTCGGCTGCGCCTATACGCTGGAAGTTGACGACGCGGGCCGCAGCGTCCTGCACGTCACGGCTGGTTGGGTCGCGCTGGAATTGAAGGGGCGCGAATCACTCGTGCCTGCCGGGGCCGTCTGCGTGACGTTGCCGGGAGCGGGGCCGGGAACGCCTTACTTCGATGACGCCTCGCCGCGATTTCGTCGCGCGCTCGCGCGGCTCGACTCGCACAACGGCAGCGCAAACGATTTGAGCATCATTCTCAGGGAAGCGCGCGAGTATGACACGCTGACGCTGTGGCACTTGCTCTCGCGCGTCGAAGGCGCGGAGCGCGAGCGCGTCTACGAACGCATGGCCGCCCTCGTCACGCCGCCGCAGGGCGTCAACAGAGAAGGCATCATGCGCCTCGACAAAGGGATGCTCGACCTCTGGCAGAAAGACCTCGAATGGGCATGGTTTGAATAACAAAGGATGAAAGAGAAGCTCTTGAAAGTTAAGGTTGAAGTTAAGGCTGTCGTCGTCATAGCTCATCATTCATCGTCGCCCGCGAACATCGTTTAAGGTTCATCGCTCTCCTCGTTGGCTGTCTACAGCACAAACTGATTTGAAGGAGTAACGAAATGTTAAAGCGCATCACATCAAGACTCGTCGTGCTCTGTCTGCTGACCTTCGCCGTGGCGGCGTTTATCGGAGTCAGGCTTTCAGCGCAGAGCGGCGGGGCGAGCGCGGGGTTCGTGAAAACTGCTGCGGCGGAGAATCGTCTGGTCGTTCACGAGTGGGGCACGTTCACTTCGATTGCGGGCAAAGACGGCGTGGCTCTCGAATGGCGTCCGCTGAACGGGCCGAGCGATTTGCCTAAGTTCGTCCATACGATTCAGGAGGGTGACGACGGCTTGCGTCATCGCGTTCCGGGCAAGAGCAATCTCACCGCCTCGGTTCGCATGGAGACGCCCGTGCTCTACTTCTATTCGGACAAAGAGCAGGACGTGTCCGTCAAGGTTGATTTTCCGAAGGGCAGGATTACGGAGTGGTATCCGCAGGCGCGGGCCGTCGGGACGAACATTGATTGGGGCCGCTTGAAGGTCATGCCCGGCGCGGCGATGACCTTTCCGGTCGAGAGTTCGGAGAGCCATTATTATCCTGCGCGCGAGACGGACGCCGCGCCCGTGCAAGTCTGCGGCGCGAACGGCAAGCCGACACAGCAGGAGAAGTTTCTCTTCTATCGCGGCGTCGGCACGTTTGACTTGCCGCTCTCGGTCAAGCTCGAAGGCGCGAACGTCGTCTTGAAAAATCAGGGCAAGGATGAAATCACTCGTCTCATCATCTTCGAGAATCGCGGCGGCAAGATTGGCTATCGCCTGTGCGACACCTTCACGGGCGAGATGACGCACGAACGCCCCACGCTCGACAAGAGCATGGACGCGCTCCTGCAAGACCTGAAAAATATCCTCGTCGAATCGGGGCTTTACGAAAAGGAAGCGGCGGCGATGATTAAGACGTGGCGCAGCAGTTGGTTTGAAGAAGGCTTGCGCGTCTTCTACGTGCTGCCGCGACCGCTGACGGACGCCGTGCTGCCCGTCACGATTGAGCCGAAGCCCGCGACGCTCGTGCGCGTGCTCGTCGGACGCGCCGAAGTCATCACGCCTGAGATGGAGAAAGCCGTGCAACAGCAAATCGGTTTGCTCAAAGACGCTTCGCCCGAAGCGCGCGAGGCCGCGATGCAGGCGATTCGTAAACACGGGCGATTCGCCGAGCCGATTCTCAAGCGCGTGCTCGAAACGGAACGCGACGCAACGACGCGCGCTCGCATACGGAAGTTGATTGAGACAGACACGACGGAAACCGAATAGCGCGCCATTGAAAGAGTCTCAGGTTTCAAGCTCTTCGCCTTTCAACTTGAAGCTTGAAACCTGAGACGCGA
This sequence comes from Blastocatellia bacterium, assembly GCA_033855775.1. Taxonomy (GTDB): domain Bacteria; phylum Acidobacteriota; class Blastocatellia; order Pyrinomonadales; family Pyrinomonadaceae; genus DASVTR01. The sequence continues at coordinate 90,934 of JAWVFT010000119.1, forward strand.
CATCTGAAGCTTGTTAAGAATGCATGGCGGCGTTCGTTGTAGAAGTAAGAGCGGGGAAGCATTGCCGGGGCGAAATTGTTGACCGTCATTTGAAGGCGCGTGGGCCGAAGTCATGAAAAAACAACTGCCGGGAAAGATTTTGAAATGGACGGCGATTGCGTTGGCCGTCATCTTCGTGGTTCTTCAGTTCATACGCCCTGCGCGCACCAACCCGCCGGTTGACGAAGCGCGAACCATTCAGGCGCACGCGGCGCTGACGCCGGAGGTCGCCGCCATCCTCAATCGCTCCTGCAACGATTGCCACTCGAACAAGACGCGCTGGCCGTGGTACAGCAACGTCGCGCCCGTCTCATGGTTTGTCGTCAATCACGTCAACGACGGGCGCAGTGACTTGAACTTCTCCGACTGGGCGCAGTACAGCCGGAGCGAGCAGGAAGGCTTGCTCAAACAAATCTGCCATGAAGCAAAAAGCGGGATGATGCCGCTCGGTTCCTACCTGCGGCTGCACGGCGACGCAAGGCTCTCAAGCGCGGACGTGAAGACGCTCTGCGATTGGGCCAACGCCGAAAGCCAGCAACTCTCAAAAGCTTTCGACGCCACGACGCGGAAAGATTGAAGGCGACTCTTTACAAGCCGGACAAGTGGCGCGTGTCGTTGACGGCCAGCACGCGGACGAAGCCGTCGCGGCGCAATTCGATGCTCGTGATGCCGCAATTGGCCGTCGTTATCCAGACGGGGCGCAATGTCTGCGCGTCGAGCGCGCCCATCAGATGAAGCGACAGGATGCAGATTGTTCCGGTGTGGGAAAAGATGGCGACTTGCCCGTTGCTGTGTCGCTCCGTAATGCGGTCAAGATAAGCGACGGCGCGCTCCAGCATTTGCCTGTAACTCTCGCCGCCGAGCATGACGTGCTCGAAGTCACGGCGAATCAAGGCGGCGTATTGTTCCGGGCGCTGCGCAGCGGCCTCTTCAAACGTCAGCCCTTCCATCACGCCGACGCTGCGTTCGCGGAAGGCGTCCGTCGGCTCGACCTCAAGGCCGGTCACGCGCGCCAGCGGCATCGCCGTCTCAACAGCGCGCAGCAAATCCGACGAATAGATAGCGCTAATCTTCTCCGAAGCGAGCGCAAGAGCCGTGGCTTCCGCCTGCTTGCGCCCGCGCGCGCTGAGCGGCGTCGCCGTATGCCCGCCAAAGCGTCCCTCTGCGTTGCCCCGCGATTGGCCGTGACGGATAAGCAGAATGCGCGTCGAGTCCATAACTACAGTGACGAGTGACGAGCAGGAAGAAGCAGCGAGTGACGAGTGCTGAGCAAGAACGAGTGACGAAGGAAGAGCAGGAACAGGCAGCGAGCCGTGAGCATCGAGCCGCTGTTTTAACTCGCTACTTGCTTGCTCGTCCCTTGCTTGTTCGTCACTCGTCACTCGTCACTCGTCACTCGTCACTGTTTTTTACGCCGCGACGGCTTCGGCTTTCAGCTTCTCGGCCTGGTAATGTGTGACGAGGGCGTTGATGATTTCATCGAGCGCGCCTTCCATGACGAGATTGAGTTGATGGATGGTGAGGCCGATGCGATGGTCTGAGACGCGATTGTCTTTGAAGTTGTAGGTGCGAATCTTTTCCGAGCGGTCGCCGCTGCCGACCTGCGAGCGGCGCTCGGAGGCGAGCGCGTCGTGCTGCTTCTGCTCTTCCATCTCTTGCAGGCGCGCGCGCAACACGCGCATGGCCTTCTCACGATTTTTAATCTGCGATTTTTCGTCCTGCATGGAGACGACCGTGTTCGACGGCAAGTGTGTGATGCGCACCGCGGAGTAAGTCGTGTTGACGCTCTGGCCGCCGGGGCCGGAGGAGCAGAAGGTGTCTATGCGTAAATCTTTCGCGTCAATCTTCACGTCCACCTCTTCGGCTTCGGGGAGGACGGCGATGGTGATGGCGGAAGTATGTATGCGCCCGCTAGTCTCTGTTTGCGGAACGCGCTGCACGCGATGAACGCCCGATTCGTGTTTGAGTTTCGAGTAGACTTTATTGCCTTCGATGAGCGCGACGGCTTCCTTGATGCCGCCGATGCCGGATTCAGAGGCGTCCAGAATCTCCATCCGCCAGCCCTGCCGCTCGGCATAGCGCGCGTACATCCTAAGCATCTCGGCGGCGAAGAGCGATGCCTCGTCGCCGCCGGTTCCGGCGCGCACTTCGAGGATAACGTTCTTCTCATCGTTCGGGTCGGTCGGTATCAAGAGCAGCTTGAGGTCGGCCTCGCATTGCTCGACCTGTGCTTGCAGCGTCTCGACTTCGACGCGCGCCAGTTCACGCATCTCTTCGTCGTCGGCCATCTCCGACAACTCGCGCGCGCCCGTCAACTCACCTGAGAGCGTCTTCCACTGGCGATACTTTTCCACCACTTCGCCGAGGCTGCGATGCTGCTTCGCGGTCTTCGTGTAAGCCGTCTGGTCGGCCCACAACTCCGGCGACGATAGCTCCGCCGTCAATTCTTCAAAGCGCGATTCAATCTGTTCGAGTTTCTCTAACATAAATTATCAGGCCAGCGGCGCGGCCTCCGCTTCTTTCTGTTGCGGCTCAAGCTTGAGCGATTCCTTCAGCGCGTGAATGGCGACTTCGAGTTGCTTGTCGTCCGGCTCTTTGGTCGTGATGTTTTGCAGCCAGACGCCGGGCAGCGTGATGAGCTTAAAGATAAAGCCGCCCTCTTTCCTGGCCGAAACGCGGATGATCTCGTAGGAGAGTCCAGCGACGACCGGAATCAAAGCGATGCGCACGAGCATGTTGTAGATGAGCGAGTTGAACGCGATGGCCGAAAAGAGCACGATGGAAACGAGCATCACGACCATCAGAAAACTGGTGCCGCAACGCGGATGCTGGCGCGGCTGCGGGCGCGCGTTCTCGACCGTTAAAGGCAATCCCGCTTCCCATGTGAAGACTGTCTTGTGTTCCGCCCCGTGATACTCGAAGACGCGGCGTATGTCTTTCAAAAGCGAGAAGCTGAAAATCATGATGAGGAAGAATGACATCCGAATCACGCCGTCAATAAAGTTGAAGCCGAAGCCCGGCGTGACCGGACGCAGGTAAGTCCGCACGCTTCCCCACAGCCGCGCGTACCAGGCATCGTTCGTCGCGGCGGGAGCATTGTTGGTCGCGCTCGCCGGCGCGGCATCTGTAGCCGGAGCAGCGGCGGCTGGCTGCGCTTGCGCCGTGCTCGTCGCGGCGGTGGTCGCCGGAGCGGGAGTTGACCATCCGGCGGCGATGAAGAGCGCGTTGGTCAACAGCAGCGGGGCGACGATGAAGAGTAGGACGTTGAAGAAGAGCGCGAAGACGATGGAGCCTGCGGCGGCAGCCGTCCCGCCTTTCTTCATCTCGTCCTTCGAGCGTTTCTGCGTCGGCAGCGGAATCAAGCCGGGGACTGCGCCCGTGATGCCCGCGAAGTCGCCCTCGCCTTCGATGACGGCAGGCGTCAAAACGATAGCGACCTCCTCAGCTTCCGCCTCTTCGGCATCGGCGAAGGCTTCGTTGGCGGAGAAGTTCAAAGCCTTGATGCCGAGGCCCATGGATTGAACGAGGACCGCGCCGCCGCGCAAGACCGGAAGCTTGAGAATCGGATATTTATCGCTCCACTTGGGCAGGGCGGCAGCCGTGTTGACAATCGTGCCGTCGGCCTTGCGCACGGCGATGGCATAGGCGTTGGGCGTGCGCATCATCACGCCTTCGATGACGGCCTGCCCGCCGACAATCAAGTCTCTCTCTGGAGTGCTCACTTCTTTTCGCGTCCTTTGCTTGAAAGGGAACTATTGCTCTCGACAAAAAAACTAACGCCGACCTTCGGTTGCGGGGTCGAGCTTTTCGTATCATACACGAAAAGCGGCCCGCGCTTGGAGCGTCGGCGTTCGGTGTTAAGTGTTGGCTAATGCCGTGTGGCGATTAATGGCTGAGCGCGCATGGCCCTCGCAACTTCTCTTTGAGCTTACTGTTGGGCCGTGGCTGCGGCGTCCGTCGTGGCGGTCGCGTCCGGCGTCTTCTTGCCATAGCGGCGGTTAAAGCGGTCAACGCGTCCGGCCGTGTCAATCAACTTCTGCTTGCCGGTGAAGAACGGATGGCACTCCGAGCAGATTTCGATGTGGAGCTCATCTTTGCGCGTCGAGCGCGTGGTAAACGTGTTGCCGCAGGCACACTGCACTTTGATGTCCTGATACTGCGGGTGGATTCCTTGTTTCATGGTTCTGCTTGCTTCCTTATCTATAGACGGCTCAACGGCCTCTTTCCAAACACCCCATCATAAAGGGCATAAAGAGAAAGCGTCAAGCCTTTGGCGACCGGGACTTTTGATGCGCGAGACGGCGGTCTGATTGCCTCGGACTCCGCCCGCGCCCGCGCGCCCTTTAACCCACCCGCCGAAGCCCCGGCGCAAGCGTTCAGACACTTTGTTGGGATGATTTATTGACAATGGCGCAAAGCGCATGCTACAAAGCGCATGGCCGTCCAAAAGTTGTATCCTAAGCATTAAGAGACAAGCGAATAGCATGTTTTGCGCGCGCCGGTGTGGAACCGAAGCGTCAGTCGCAGGTCAGGGTGTAAGCAGACGAGATGGCAGACAAACCCAAAGAGCCGGAAGAGTCTCAAGCGGCGGACGCGGACGCTCCGAAATCAACGCGCCCTCATCTGCCGCGCGTTGACGATAAGAGTCCGAGTCCCGGTTTTGAAAGCACGGATGCAGGCAGTCTGCCTGCGCCCGAACATGCGGCTTCGACACCGGCAGAGCAAGCGGCGTTGACCGGCAAGGCTCCTTCGGGTAGTTCGGCGAGCGACACGACCGTGCAGTCTGACGCGGAGAAGGCCGCGAAAATAGCCGAGGCGCGGGCCAAGACGGCTGCCGCGAAGCAAGCCGCGGGCGACAAGATTCCAACTCCGACCGGCGCGGCCGCCGCCGCTCCGGGCGCGCCCAAGGCTCCCGTCAAGAAGAAGGAAGAAGGGCCGAAGCCGACAGACGCCGCGAGCCACGCGCTGGTCAAAAAAATCGCTGCTCAACTAAGCGGCGCAGTCGTCGAAGCCTCCGAGTTTCTGGGTCAACTGACGATTCGCATTGAGGCCGCGCGCATCCTCGAAGTCTGCGACTTTCTCAAACGCGACGGAAGCGCTCCTTTTAACTTTCTGTCCGACCTGACGTGCGTGCATCTGCCGGACCGCGCCGAAGCTCCCTTTGATATTGTCTATAATCTGTATTCGATTGCGGCCAACGAGCGCGTTCGTTTGAAAGCTGCTGTGCTGGACAGCGTGCAGAGCGTCTGCGGCGTCTGGCCCACGGCCAACTGGATGGAGCGCGAAGTGTTCGACCTCTTCGGCGTGCAGTTTCAGAACCACCCGGACTTGCGCCGCCTGCTGCTGCCGCCCGATTGGGAAGGCCACCCGCTCAGGAAAGATTACCCGCTGGAGTTTATCGAAAACCAGTGGACGGCCAGGCATCTGCCGGAGTTCACCAACGTCCATCAGGAGCAACTCGAACAACGCCGCGCCTACGGCCTTGAGCAACTCTCGGAGATTGACGAGCGAGTCGCCCGCGAGTATTTCCGGCAGGGCAAGGAAGTGATGGGGAAAGACAAGTGAGCGTTTACGCCGGTCGCCGTTTGAAGGTTGGCGGCTGATTCGCTGATTGCAGATTATTAAAGATGACTCCCAAAGAATTGGCCGCGCATTACAACGCGAAAGTGTTCGAGACGCCCGAAGCCGCAGAGAGCGCGGGTTGGGTTTTGACAGAGACGATGAAGCCGCGCAACGTCTGGAATAAAGCGAGCGCGGCGCAGGCCATCATCGCCAAGCTGCTGGCCCTCAAAAGCGCGGGCGAGGCGGCGGAGATTGGCCTCGTCTTAGAGAATTTCGCTGTGACGGGATGTTATAAAAAAGGATGAAGGATGAGCGACGAGGGATGAATGCGTGTGACTGAGCGAGTGAGTGAGTGAATGAGCCAGACGGTCGTTGACTCGCTCACTCACTCATTCTTCATCGCTGATGTCCTCATCGCTTAGCTGTTATGCATCAGGTAGAAATTGCGACAACGAGAGAGACGCTGCTCGACAGCCCTGAGATGATTCTCAACATGGGGCCGCAGCATCCGAGCACGCATGGCGTGTTGCGCGTCATCCTGCGCCTCGACGGCGAGACGGTGATTGACCTCGATTGCGACATCGGCTTTCTGCATCGCGGGATGGAGAAGATTGCGGAGAACCGGCAGTATCCGATGATTGCGCCGTACTGGGACAGGCTCGACTACATCGCGGCAGTCTCAAACGGTCTGGTCTGGGTCGAGACGGTCGAGCAGATGATGGGCCTCGAAGTTCCCATTCGCGCACACTACCTCCGCACGATTTTGACCGAGCTTAACCGCATCTCTTCGCACCTGCTCTGGTTTGCCACGCACGCCTTAGACATCGGCGCGGTGACGGTCTTGCTCTGGGCTTTGCGCGAGCGCGAAGAGATTTTGAAAATCTTCGAGCGGCAATTCGGCGCGCGCCTGACCTGCCACGCGTGGCGCATCGGCGGGATGCCGAACGACGCTTACGACGATTTTGAGACGGACGTGCGCCGCTTCATTGGCAACTTCCCGATGAGAGTTGACGAGTACGAGACGATGCTCTCGGAGAATCGTATCTGGCTAGGGCGCACGGTCGGCGTCGGCATTATCTCGGCTGAAGACGCCGTGGCGATAGGGCTGTCAGGCCCCGCGCTGCGCGGCTCCGGTGTCGCCTGGGACGTGCGCAAGTCAAGACCGTATGCCGCCTACGCGGACTTGGATTTCGACGTTCCGCTCGGCGAAAACGGCGACACCTACGACCGTTACCTGGTCCGCATGGAAGAGATGAGACAGTCGCGTCGCATCGTGCAGCAGGCGATTGACAAACTGCCGGACGGGCCTGTGATGGCGAAGGTGCCGAAGATTATCAAGCCGCCCGCAGGCGATTATTATCATTCCATCGAAGGGCCGAAGGGCGAGATTGGTTGCTACCTTGTCTCGGACGGCACGGCGATGCCGACGCGCGTCCGCGTTCGCCCGCCGTCGTTGATAAACTTGCAGGCGCTCCGGCAGATGTGCATCGGCCATCTGGTCGCGGACGTGGTGGCGATTATCGGAACGCTCGATATTGTGCTTGGGGAAATTGATCGTTAGGGAAGCAGGGGTTAGGGGATAGGGGTTGGGGGTTAGGGAAGAAAGAAAGTGTTCGCTATCCCCAACACCTCTTCCCCAACCCCTAAACCCCCGACCCCCAACCCCCTCTTTATGAATGTAGTTCGTTTGAAGGTCAGGCCGATGACGCGCGAGAGCTTCGCGCCGTTTGGGATTTTGATAGACAGTCGGGGCTCGGTTGACATTGATTTGGGCGAGGGCAGGCCGAGCCTGACGGGCGCGACCAGCGAGCGACGACCGCTTCGCTTCGATTTCATGGCGCGGCACTTGCGGACGATGCAGGTCTTTTCGCCGCTCGCTTCGTCGCAGGCGATTATCGTGGTCGCGCCGCCGACCATCGGGCCTGCGCCGGAGGTGGACAAGATTGTCGCTTTCTACGCCGACGGGAAATTGCCTTACGCTTATCACAAGGGAACATGGCACACGCCGCCGTTCTCTTTAAATGAGTGGGCTTCGTTTCTGGTCGTTGACCGCAGCGGGACTCTGGACGACGACTGGGAATTGGTTGACCTGCGGGTCGCGCATAATACTACTTTCGAGATTGAGCTATAAGCGATGGAGAGCGATGCTCGCATACCTTGCTCCGATTAGTTTCGTCAACGACCTCCTGCTGAAAGTCTTCAGTCAGGAGACGATTAACTATGTCGTCTGGCCGTTCATTCAAATCGGGGCGGTCGTGACGGCGGTGGCCGTCTGGGCTTTGTACGCGACTTATGCCGAGCGCAAGATTTCCGCCTTCATGCAGGCTCGCTTAGGCCCGATGCGCGTCGGCCCGTGGGGACTCTTGCAGCCGATTGCCGACGCCATCAAACTCTTAACCAAAGAAGACATCACGCCCGACAAGGCCGACAACTACATCTTCAAGTTTGCGCCGTTCATCTCCGTGGCCGCCGCCTTCATCGTCTTCGCCGTGATTCCATTTGCGCCCGACTGGGGCGTGATTACGGACGTGAACATCGGGTTGCTGTTCGTCCTGTCTGTGTCGAGCGTCGGCGTGCTGGCTCTGATTCTGGCGGGCTGGTCTTCCAACTCGAAATACTCTTTGATGGGCGCGCTGCGCTCTTCGGCGCAGATGGTTTCATACGAAGTTTCGATGGGCATGGCTCTCATCGGAGCTTTGATGTTCGCGCGCACCCTCTCTCTGTCGGGCATCGTCGGGGCGCAGGGCGCGGACTCAATCTGGTACGTGCTGTATCAACCGATGGGCTTTCTGGTCTTCGTCATCAGCGGGATTGCGGAGAACAACCGCGCGCCGTTCGACTTGCCGGAAGCGGAATCGGAATTGGTCGCGGGCTTTCACACGGAATATTCGGGGATGCGCTGGTCGCTCTTTTTCATGGCCGAGTACGCGGCGATGGTCGTCGTCTCGGCTGTTGCGACGAGCGTTTACCTTGGCGGCTGGTATCTGCCCTGGGTTCACGGCCTGACGGAAGCCAGAGGCTATCACGGCATCTACGTCGCCGTCAGCATCTTCATCTTCGTGACGAAGATGCTGCTCCTGCTCTATCTCTATTTCTGGCTGCGCTGGACGCTGCCGCGCTATCGCTACGACCAGTTGATGGACTTGGGTTGGAAGTGGCTGATTCCGGCGACGCTCGTCAATATCGTCCTGACGGCCATCGCCGTCTTCACTGTGCAGGCGCTCGACGGTTGGAACAACTTGAAGACGATTGACTCGACCACGCAGGGCTTGAACCTGACGTGGCAGGGCAAGGCCGTGATGATTGCCTTCGGCTTCGGCGGACTGTTGGTGACGGCGGCTGTGCTCTCGGCCATCAACTGGCGCTCGCGCGATTTCAACTTGAAGTCGCAGCGTCGCAATATTCAACTCGTCAATCTGCCGAAGGGACAATCAGCCGTCGCCACGACGAAGACCGTGGCTACGCCCGCGACGAGTGAAGGATGATAAGCAAGCGTTTCAAGCTTTGAGTTTAACTGTTCAGGCGTCAGCCGCGAGCTTGAAATTTTAAGCCTGAAAGATGCGGCCTGAAGATGTTGGAGTTGTTATGCCATTAGTTGATGTTCCACAGCCGACGTTTATGCAGAAGCTGAAGCGCTTCTTCTTCGTTGACCTCCTGAAAGGTATGGGCCTGACGTTGAAGTACAACCTCGGCGCGTTGACCGACAAGGATGCCGTCGGAGGCAAGGGCATTTACACGGAGCAGTATCCGAAGGTGCGGCCCGATGTCGCGCCGCGTTTCCACGGCGCTCCGCGTCTCAACATGGACCCGGAAACGCACGAGACGCTCTGCATCGCCTGCAACCTCTGCGCGCTGGCCTGTCCCGAAGATTGCATCGACGTGATTGCGATGGACATAGAGATTACGGTCGCCGGCAAGCCGCGCAAGAAGAAGGTGCTCGACGAGTTTATCTTCGACACTTCGCGCTGCATGTTCTGCGCGCTCTGCCAGGAGGCGTGCCCGACTTCATGCCTTGAACTGACGCAGGACTTTGAACTCGCCACCTACACGCGCGCGGGCTTTGTCTGGAATCGCGAACTGCTGGAACAAGGGCGCGAGACGATTAAATACGAACGGTGATGAGTGATGAGCAATGAGTGACGAGTAGACACTAGCTCGTCGCTTATCGCTCGCTGCTCATCGCTCATTATTCATCACTCATCACTATGATTCTATCAGGTTGGGAAGCGGTCTTCTTCTGGATATTCTCAATCGCGGCGCTGGTCGCGGGGCTGCTGATGATTATGGCGCGCAACGCCGTGCACAGCGCGCTCTTCCTGATTTCGTCGCTGGTTTCGGTGGCGGCGCTCTTTATCCTGCTCGGCGCGGAGTTTATCGCGGGCGTTCAAATACTCGTCTACGTCGGCGGCGTGATGGTCTTGTTTCTGTTCGTCATCATGCTCGTCAACGTCAGCGCGGAAGAGAAGGGGAGCGAGCGCATTTTCAACAGCACATCGCAGGTCGCATCGAGCGCGGTCTTTTCGTTCCTGCTGGTCTTCGGCCTCGTCTATGCCATCAATCAGGGCTATACGGGACTGCGCGAGCGCGACAAGAGCGCGATGGAGGCAGCGACGCGCGAGCGCGAAGAGCAGCATGAAGAGATGGCGAACTCGGCGACCGGCACGTCGAAGATTACCAGAGAGACGGAGCGCGTCGGCGGCAGCTTGTACCGCTTCGCGTCCTTGCCCTTCGAGATTGCTAGCGTGCTCTTGCTCGTCGCCATCATCGGCTCCGTCATGCTCGCGCGCACCATCAAGCAAGAGGCCGCCGCCGACGATGTTGACCCGGAAAATTTAAAGACAGTGACGAGTGACGAGTGACGAGTGATGAGTTGAAGCAGCCTTCTGTTTGTCATTCGTCGCGCGCTTTTCCTGCTCGTCACTTGTCACTCGTCACTCGTCACTGAGGTTTTTATGAGCAACTTAATCATCCCCGCTCTGGCGTTGTTGCAGCAGGAGGCGACGGGCAGCCGTTCCGAGATTATTCTCAACGGCATCAAGCATCCTGACTTGTCGAAGTTTCTGGTCATCGGCGCGCTGCTCTTTATCATCGGCGTGGCGGGCGTGCTGACGCGGCGCAACATCCTCATCATCTTCATGTCCATCGAGTTGATTATGAACGCGGCGAACCTGAACTTCATCGCCTTCTCGCGCTACCTGCAAGACACAGGCAATCTCAACGCCGTCGCCGGTCAGGTGTTCACGGTCTTTATCATCGTCGTCGCCGCGGCAGAAGCCGCCATCGGCCTCGGCATCGTCATCGCGCTTTACCGGAACAAGGAAACAATCTGGGTTGACGAGATTGACATCTTAAAATGGTAAACAGTAATAGGTGATAGGCAGTAAGAAGAAAGCCTTCCTCCTACTGCCTATCACTTATCACCTATCACTTATGCATAGATACATCTGGCTCGTTCCGCTTTTGCCGCTTCTGGGGGCAGCCATCAACGGCCTGCTTGGGCGCAAGCTGCGTTTCTCGGAGACGCTGGTTGGCGGCATCAGCGTCGGCTCGGTCGCGCTCGCGTTCCTCTTGAGCCTGCTCGCCGTCTACTCTTACGGCTACAGCGACCACGCCATGTGGCCGCGAGCTTACCTGACGAGCGACGACGGGGCGTTTCGTTACACCTGGATTCCGGGCGGCGCGGTCGAGATTACGCAGGGCGCGCCGGAACGAGCGCAGGCCGCTACAGAAGCGCGCGAGTCGGTTATTCAACGGCCCGGCAGCGAGGCGGAGTTTGAGCAACTGCGGCGGGCGGCGCGCGAGAATGGCGGCGTCGCAACGCAAATGCAAGACCCGCCGGGACTCGGCACAGAAGCGGCGAGAGATAACAAGCGCAACGAGCACACCGGGCGCGGCAGCCTGCTCGATGTCGAGTGGAGCTACCAGCTTGACCCGCTCTCGTGCATCTTCATGCTGATTGTGACGGGCGTCGGATTGTGCATCTTCATCTTCGCCACCGGCTACATGCATGGCGACACGGGCTTTTATCGTTTCTTCGCGTATCTCGGCCTCTTCATGTTTTCGATGCTCGTCCTCGTGATGGGGTCAAACTTCCTGATGATGTTCGTCGGATGGGAGGGCGTCGGCCTCTGTTCATACTTGCTCATCGGCTACTACTTCGACCGCAAGGAAGCGGGCGACGCATCGCGCAAGGCTTTCATCACGAACCGCATCGGCGACTTCGGCCTCTCGCTCGCCATCTTCGCCATCATTGCGACGTTCGGCTCCGCGCAGTACACGAACGTCGTGGCGCAAGCGGCGACGTATCCGCTCGAACACTTGGGGCAGTGGGGCATCATGTCGTGGATTGCGCTCGGCCTCTTCATAGGGGCCGTCGGCAAGTCTGCGCAGATACCGCTCTACGTCTGGCTGCCGGACGCGATGGCCGGGCCGACGCCCGTCTCGGCTCTGATTCACGCGGCGACGATGGTGACGGCTGGCCTCTACATGCTGACGCGCACGAACGTCATCTTCCAGCATTCGCAGACGATGATGCTCGTCGTCGCCATCGTCGGCGCAGCGACCGCGCTCTTCGCCGCGACCATTGGCATCACGCAAAACGACATCAAGAAAGTTTTGGCTTACTCGACAGTCTCGCAGCTTGGCTTCATGTTTCTGGCGTGCGGCGTCGGGGCATTCGTCATCGGCATCTTCCACGTCATGACGCACGCTTTCTTCAAGGCTCTGATGTTCCTCGGCGCGGGCAGCGTCATCCACGGAATGCATCACGAGCAGGACATGCGACGGATGGGCGGCTTGCGAAAATACATGCCCTACACGTACATGACTTTCCTTGCGGGCTGGCTCGCCATCTGCGGCATCATTCCGTTCAGCGGTTTCTGGTCAAAGGACGAAATTCTCTGGCAGGCCGCTTCGACCAACTACATTCCGGGCGGCTGGATTCTCTGGCTCGTCGGAACAATCGCCGCCACCTGCACGGCCTTCTACATGACGCGCCTAATGGCGATGACTTTCTGGGGCAAGGAACGCTTCCGCGAAGTCGTGGCCGGAGGCGAAGCCGACGAAGCACACGCGCACGCTTATGACGAAGGACAACAGCCGCACGACGCGCGCAAGGAATCGGCTGGCGACCGCCCGCATCACGAGCCGGGCGAGCACGTTGGCCTCGCGCACGACGAACAGCTAGGACACGACCTCGGAGACGAGCACGCTTTGGACGAGCACGGCCACGGCGGCCATGGGCATGGCGCGCACACGCCGCACGAGTCGCCGCCCGCGATGTGGGTTCCGCTGGCTGTGCTGGCCGTGCTGGCGACAATCGGCGGCTTGGTCGGCGTCGGCCCCGCGTTCAAGTTCATCACGGGCAGCGAACATGCGGGCGGGCGCATGAACATCGTCAACTGGCTCGAACCCGTCATCTGGAATCCGCAGACGCGCGGCTTTGGCCGTGAGCATGAAGCGGCTGGCGAGAACTCAAACGCCGCCGAGCATGCGGCGGAAACTGCTCCGCTCGCGGCGGAGAGTCCGGCGACGGCTAACCGCGAGGCGCGTGGCGAAGCGACGGGCGGCGAAGAGGCCGCGCCTTACGGCCCCGTCGGATTCAACCTCGCGCACGCCGCCGAAAAATCGCTCGGACACAGCGGGGCGGAGTGGCTCTTTATCATCATCTCGCTGGCCGTCGCAGGGCTCGGCATCGGTTTGGGCTATCTCTTCTACATCAGGAATCCGCGCCTGCCGCAAGTGTGGGCCGAGCGGCTCGCTCCGCTCTATCGCGCGAGTTTCAACAAGTACTGGGTGGACGAACTCTACGGCAAACTCTTTACACGGCGAACGATGGATGCGGCGCGCGGCGTCTACGCCGTTGACTCGCGCGGCATTGACGGCGCGGTCAACGGGGCGGCAGGCTTGACGCGACTGCTGAGTCGCATCACGGGCGCGTTCGACCGCTACATCGTTGACGGCATCGTCAACGGCATCGCGCAGTTTATCGGGCGCATCATGTCAGGCGTGTTCCGCTCGGCGCAGACCGGCTTCACGCAGAACTACGCGCTCGTGATGGTGCTCGGCCTCGTCGTCGCCGTCGCGCTCTTTTTCGGCCCTGACCTCGCCTCGGCAATCGGGACGACGGTTAAAGGCTGGTTTGCTTTTATCAGGTAATCAATCGTCGGCCGTCAATCGTTCGGGTTTTGAACGACGGCTGATTGCTGACTCTTGATTGCTGATTTGCTGACTACTGGCATATATGAAAATCCCATATCTTCTCTCCATCATCACTTGGCTACCCGCTCTGGGCGCGGTAATTATTCTCGCGCTCTTCAAGAAGGAGCAGGGCCAACGCATCAAGCGATTTACGACCGCCTGGTTCGGCCTGACGTTTATCGTCTCCTTGTTTCTGATGAGCTATGACCGGGTTAAAGGCGGGATGCAGTTTCTCGAAGACCGCGAGTGGATTCCGGTCATCGGGGCGCGCTATCAGATGGGCGTTGACGGCGTGGCTGTGCTGTTGATTGTGTTGACGACGCTGCTCGGCGTCATCGCTGCGCTTTCATCATGGAAGTACATCCAGAAGCGCGAGAAGGAATACTACGTGCTGCTCCTGCTCTTGCAGGCGGCGGTGGTCGGCGTCTTCGCTTCGATGGACTTGTTTCTCTTCTATCTCTTCTTCGAAGTCTCGCTCGTGCCGATGTATTTTTTGATTGGCATCTGGGGCGGCGAGCGCAGGCTCTACGCGGCGATTAAGTTTTTTCTCTACACGCTGGTCGGCTCGGTCGTGATGCTGCTCGGCGTCTTGAAGATGTACTTCCTGACGCAGGACACGGCCCTCGTCTCGCAAATCAGCCCCGCGACGCTCGACTTGATTGCAGGCCCCGCCGGAGCCCTGGGGACGGGCGCGCGAGAGATGCTGACCAACACGCTCGCGGCGGCGGCGGCCAACCAGACCGGCACGTTCAATATCATGTACCTGCAAGCCGTCGGCTCCGTGATGGAGATGGGAACGATGCAGGTCTTGCTCTTCTTCGCCTTCGCCATCGGCTTTGCGATTAAGGTGCCGATGTTTCCGTTTCACACGTGGCTGCCGGACGCGCACGTCGAAGCCCCGACCGCGGGCTCCGTCATTCTCGCGGGCATCCTGTTGAAGCTCGGCACCTACGGCTTCTTCCGCTTTAACCTGCCGATGTTTCCCAAAGCCTCTTTTGACGAAAGCTACTGGGGCAGCTTCGGCGTGCGGAGCGTGATGATTCTGCTGGCCATCGTCGGCATCATCTACGGCGCGCTGGCGGCGATGTACTTCGTCGTCAAAAAGGACGGCGACGTGAAAAAGCTGGTCGCTTATTCCTCCGTCTCTTCGATGGGCATCGTCATGCTCGGACTCTTTTCGTTGAACCCGAACGGCATCAACGGCGCGGCCCTGCACATGATTAACCACGGCATCTACTCGGCGGCGCTCTTCCTGCTGGTCGGCATCATTTACGAGCGACGGCACACTAGAAACGTCGCGGAGTTCGGCGGCCTCTCGCACGTCATGCCCGGCTATGCGACCGTCTTTCTGGCGATGACGATGACGGCCATCGGCTTGCCGCTGCTCTGCGTTTTCATCTCGGAGTTTCTGTCCATGCGCGGCGCGTTCGAGGCCAATCCGTGGTGGGCCGGTTGGGCTGCGCTCGGCATCATCCTGAACGCGGGCTACATGCTCTGGCTCTACCAGCGCATGTTCTTCGGCAACGTTGACAACCCGAAGAACAAGACGCTCTCCGACATGAGCGGGCGCGAGTGGGCGTACATGACGCCGCTGCTCATCCTCGCGCTGTGGATTGGCGTCTATCCGAAATACTTTATCGACTATATACAGAAACCCGTCAACGCGGTCGTCCGGCAAGTGCGCCCCGATTATCCGATTCCGGCTCCGCCCGGAACACCGCAGACGCCGAACGCGCCCGCGAGAGCGGCCAGGTAAGAGAGCGAGGATGAAAGCCGGGCGATGAAGCGATTGAACGAAAGCTTTCACTTCATCATTCGACGTTTGGCGCTCGGCGTTCACTCCGCATCGTTTCAATTATGATGTTACTTCTACAAGCTTCGACCAACGCCCTGCTTAACTTGAGCGATTTAAGATTAATCGTTCCTGAGATTATTCTGGCCGTCTTCGCTTGCGCGGCGTTGGTGATGGAAGTCATCCTGCCATACAGGAAGAGCAAGTGGACGGCCTATGTCGCGCTCGCAGGCATTGGTCTGGCTTTCATCTCGTTGCTGTTGTTGTACTGGGGCATGGACGGCCACTTGTTCCCGAAATATGACCCTGTGCAGCAGCGAGCCTTCATTCCGCCGCTGGAAGCTGTCTATGGTTTTTACAACATGGTGCGGATGGACGGCTTCGCGTTTCTCTTTCAGGGCATCTTTCTGCTGGCGGCTGCGCTCTCGATTGCCATCTCGACGCGCTATCTCGACATCGAAGGCGAGCAGCACGGCGAGTATTACGCGCTCATTTTGTTTGCCACGGTCGGGATGATGTTTCTCGCCTGCGGCTACGATTTGATTTCGCTCTACATCAGCCTCGAACTGATGGCTCTCACCTTCTACGTCCTCGTCGCTTTCACCAAACGGCGCAAACGCTCGAACGAAGCGGCGATGAAATATTTTCTGCTCGGAGCTTTCTCTTCCGGCGTGCTGCTCTACGGCATGTCGCTGCTCTACGGCATCGCTGGTTCGACCAACCTGCACGACATCGCTACGAAACTCGGCCTCGCCATCAGTTCGGCTTCGGTCGAGACAAGCGCGATGACGAACGGGCTGCCGCTTCGCCCGTTGATGCTGTTGGGGATGATTGCGCTGGCCGCCGGGCTCTTCTTTAAAATCAGCGCCGTGCCTTTTCACATGTGGGCGCCGGACGCTTACGAGGGAGCGCCAACGTCGGTCACGGCCTTTCTCTCGACGGGCTCAAAGGCCGCGAGCTTCGCGCTCTTTGCGCGTCTCTTCATGGAGGCTCTCGGCCCGATGCGCGCCGATTGGGCGCCGCTCCTGGGCCTCGTCGCGGCCATCACCATCATGGTCGGCAACTGGGCCGCCGTCACGCAGGAGAACTCGAAACGGCTGCTGGCCTACTCTTCGATTTCCAACGCGGGCTACTTGCTGCTCGGCATCATCGCGGGAAATTCTTACGGCTATACGGGGCTGGTGATTTACCTGCTGGTCTACACGCTGATGAATCTGGGAGCCTTCGGCATCATCATCAGCTTGCGGCGGCGCGGCATCATCGGCGACCACGTTGACGATTTGACGGGACTGGCGCAGAAGGCTCCGGGCATGGCCGTCATGATGGCTCTCTTTATGCTCAGCCTCGGCGGACTGCCGATGACGGGCGGCTTCATCGGCAAATACTTTCTCTTCGGCGGACTGCTGCAACGCGGCGCCGTCGAAGGCAAAAGCTGGTATCTCTGGCTGGCCATCTGGGCCATCCTCAACACGGTCGTTTCCTTCTTCTACTACATACGCTTTATCCGCGTCATGTACCTGGGCGACCGTCAGGCGGACGACCGCCCGCTCTCGCTCTCTCCGGCTCTCGTCACGGCGCTCGTCGTCTCGGTCATCGGCGTTATCTTCATCGGCATTTTCCCGCAGGTCTTCGTCAACCTCGCGCAAGCATTGACTAAAACGCTTCTCTAGCTCTTCTTTCACGCCCTCGGGAGAGAAGAGCTTGACAGAAGCTTCATCCCACAAATACTTGACAACAACGACGACGATGACATCTACGACCAAGACACCGGGGCAGATGAATCCCTGCCGTCGCAGATGTCAGGACGAACTATCATCGCTGTCTCAGGATGGCGCACACGCCTGCGCAGAGACAAGCATGACTGCGACGATACAGATGGCGCCTGAGATAGTGTAGGCAATAACTTTGGCTTGCGAGGGGCGATGCTTGTCCTGCGCATGCGTCGCCCTTCGTCATTTATGTGGGTCTTCTATTTGTTCGCCGCCTTGCTCATCTGGCAAGGCTTAGTCTCGCTCTTCGGTGGCGCGCGATTCCTCGCTTACGTGCGCCGCGAGATGAACGACGCGCCCGCCCGCTTTACCCCGTTCGCCTCCATCATCGCTCCCTGTCGCGGCCTCGACCAGGGCTTGCGCGACAACCTCGACGCGCTCTTTCGTCAAGACTACCCGGCTTACGAAATCATCTTCGTCACCGATAACGCAGCCGACCCCGCGCTCGCCGTCATCGAAGAAGCGCGCAGCGAATGGAGCCGGAAGACGCAGACGCGAACGCGCGTCCTGATAGCGGGCGCGGCGACCGCGGGCGGGCAGAAGATTCATAACCTGCGCGCAGGCATAGAGCAGGTTGACGCGGCAAGCGAAGTTCTCGTCTTCGTTGACACGGACGCGCGACCGCGACCAAGCTGGCTCGCGTCGCTCGTTGCGCCGCTGGCCGACGAGCGAGTTGGGGCGACGACGGGCTATCGTTGGTTCATTCCCGTCAAAGGCGGGCTGGCTTCGCGCCTGCGCTCCGTCTGGAACGCTTCGATTGCTTCATCGCTCGGCGAGCGCGGCGACAGAAATTTTTGTTGGGGCGGCTCGACCGCGATTCGCCTGCGGACTTTCCAAAAGCTGGACATGCTCGAACAATGGCGCGGCGCGCTCTCAGACGACTTCGCTTTGATGCGCGCTCTTAGGCGCGAGCGCTTGCCCATCCATTTCGCGCCGGATTGCCTGACCGCCTCGCACGAAGATTGCGGCTACGGCGAGTTGTTTGAGTTCACGACGCGCCAGTTGAAGATAACGCGCGTCTACGCCCCACGCTTCTGGCAAGCCGTGCTCGCGGGCAGCTTCCTCTTCGTGCTCGTCTTCTTCGGCGGCCTCGCGCTCGTCATCACGCGCGCCGCCTTGAGCTTGAGCTACCTCCTGCCGCTCGCGCTCATCCTCGTCATCTACGCTCTCGGCGTCGCCAAAGCCGCGCTGCGCTGGCGAGCCGTCAGCCTGCCGCTCGCCGCCTTGAGCGCAGAGATGCGCAGCGACTTGCCCGCGCACCTGTTGCTCTGGCCGCTGGCCCAACCGCTCTATCTTTATAACGCTCTCTGCGCGCTCGGCTCGCGGCGCATACGCTGGCGCGGCATCGCTTACGAATTGAAATCCCCAACGGAAACTGTCATCATTGAAGCCGACCGTTGATTGCTAATCACATGACCAACAAAGCCGTCCAACTTTATCAATTGCTGCGCTCGACCGGGAGAGAGAAGCGTCTGGGGACAGTCATCCTGTTCGTCACCTCGCGCTGCAACGCTTTCTGCCGTACTTGCTTCTATCATGAAGAACTCAACCAGCCCGGCGATTTGACCTTCGAGCAACTGGAAAAAATCTCGCGGACGATGCCGCCGATCACAGACCTCTGGCTTTCGGGCGGCGAGCCGACGCTGCGCCGCGATGTGCCCGAAGTCATAGACACGTTCATCCGCAACAACAGCGTGCGCCGCATCATCATCCCGACCAACGGATTGATTAAGGCGCGCGTCGGCGAGATTGTTGACCGCGCGCTCGGCGAGCATCCAGAGCTTGAAGAACTCTATCTCAACGTCGCGCTCGACGGTTACGGCGAGACGCACGATGCGATTCGCGGCGTTCCCGGCAACTGGCGGAAGACGCTCGATTGCATCCGCTCGCTCTACCCGCTGAAGGAGAAATACAAAGACCGCTTTCGCCTCAACGTCAACACGGTCGTCTGCGCTGAGAACTACACAGAGATTGAAAAGCTGGCCGACTATCTCTGGAAGAATTTCCAACTCGACGGCCACTACTTCAACATCGTTCGCGGCGAAACTCTCGTCGGCGAAGAGATCAAACTCGTCCCGCTTGAGATTCTGCCCGTGATGTACGCGCGCGTCTCCGCCTTGACGAAACGCTACGGCGAACGCATGTTCAGCACGGACGACGCGAGCAAGCGTTTCATCAAATCAATCGCGTACGTCGGCACGATTACGACGCACTATCGCACGCAGCGCTCCAATTTCGAGAAGCCGACGCCGTGGCCTTTCCCCTGCACGGCTGGCGAGACGACCGCCGTCATTGACTACAACGGCGATGTCCGCGCCTGCGAACTGCGCGAAAAATTTGCGACGCTCGCCGACTATGATTACGACTTCGGCGCGCTCTGGGCCACGCACAATCGTCACGCGGAATTGAACGCGATAGACGGCGGCAAGGCTTGCTGGTGCACGCACGTCTGCTTCATTCACGATTCGATGCGCCACTCGCGCCGCGCCCTGCTCTACGAAGTCCCGAAGAATTACGCGACACGAAACAACTGGTAGTTTCAAGTGTCAGGATTACTGTTTCAGGCGTCAGGTTTGAGCAACTAAGCTTGAGCTTTAAACTTGAAAACAAACGTCATGCCCGAACCGGACGAAGAGAATGTGAATCAAAAAAGTGGCGCAGCCTATGCTGCGGCCATCTCTCTTTTCCTGACGGTGGCGACGTGTCTCGGTTTGGGTTATCTGCTTGACCGTTGGCTGCAAACCGGGCCTTGGCTGATGGTGGCCGGAATCGTCGTCGGCTCGGCTGTCGGCCTTTACGAGTTTGTTCGCATCAGCTCGAAGATTTCCGACGATTGAAGCGCGTCGTAACTCGACACTCGCGCTGCTGCCGTGTAAAATCTCCTGCTTTGCTATGAGCGAAATCGTGGACAGTGTGGAGCGGGCAGCGTTTGCCGACCGTGAAGGCTTGGCTCTCGAAAGACGTTTGCGGCGCGCGATGTATGTCGTGATTGCGCTGGCCGTCGTCTTGAGCGCGGCGATTGCGCCCTGGCGTGTGACGACGGGCTTGCTCCTGGGCGGCGCGCTGTCGCTCTTCAATCATCACTGGCTGCGGACAAGCCTGGCCGCAGTCTTCGGCGGCCCTACGGACACCGGACGGCGACCGCGATTGAGCGCCGCGCGCTATGTCTTGCGCTACTTCGTCATCGCGTGCGTAGTGGCTTCGGCTTATCTGCTCAACTTGATTTCTGTGCCTGCGACGCTGGCCGGCCTTTGCGCGTTTGCCGCCGCCGTCATGGTCGAAGCAATGACACAACTTTATTTTGCCATCATTCGTCGAGAGGAATTTTAGGGAATGTACGGTTTGCTGATGATGTTTCAAGAGGGCGAGCACACCGCCGAAGCTTTGGAGAAGACGGCGGAGCACGCGGCGGAAAAAGGCGGCGCGGCGGCGCATCACACGCCGCTCATCGTCGAACAAATCAACCACGCGTTCGGCGAGCCTGTCCATCAATTTCAGGTGCATTACACCAAGCCGCTGTGGGACAAGTTTCTAGGCTTCTTCGGCTCGAACGCGGAGGCCACCTTCGGCCCGTACACGCCGGAGAACGCTATCCCATGGTACACGGTGATGTTCGTCATCGCGTGCATCCTGAGCGTCATCATTATTATTCTGTTCAAGCGCAAGCTGTCGGAAGACGAGCCGGGCGGCGGGCAGCAGACTTTGGAAGTCGGCGTGCTGTCCCTTCGCAACATGCTGGCCGACATCGTTGGCGAGCACGGGCTGAAATACTTCCCGGTCGTGGCGACCTTTGCCGTCCTCATTCTTGTCTCAAACTTGATGGGCTTCTTTCCGCTCTTCAAGACGCCGACCGCTTCGACCAGCGTGACCTTCGCGCTCGGCATTTCGTCATTCATTTATTACAACTACATCGGCATCAAAGAGAACGGCCTCTTCGGTCATCTGCGACATTTCGCGGGGCCGATTTGGTGGATTGCGCCGCTCATCTTTCTGATTGAAATCATCGGCAATCTCGTCCGACCGCTCTCGCTCGGCCTGCGTCTCTTCGGCAATATGTTCGCCGACGAAGCCGTCTCGGAAAACATCGCCAATCTGTTTCCCGGCAAGACCAACTGGATTGTGCCGGTCTTTCTGATGCCGCTCGGATTATTCGTCGCCATTATTCAAACGTTCGTCTTCACGCTGCTCTCGATGGTCTACATCAGCGAAGTCTCCCACGCGCCGCACGGCGACCACGAGCACGCGATTAACGAAGGCGACCAGATGATAGCTCCGGTTCTGACTTAAGACAGTGATGAGTGACGAGTGACAAGTGACAAGTTAAAGACAGCTTCTTGCTCGTCACTTGTCACTCGTCACTCATCACTGTGTTTCATTCAGCCGCGCTTTGAGCGATGCGTGCAAGCGCGCACGCGCACGTTGAGGCGCACGTGAGAGTTTAAGGTTCAAAGGGTTGAAGGGAAGGGCGCGGGCGAGAAGCGTTTGCGGGCGCGTTTGATGATGGCTTTCCGGTTTGTGGGAAGGCAGAGAACTGGCTGGCATTGCTGGAGCGCCGTTGTAAGAGGGGCGGCTGTAATACCGGATGCGAGCGAAATTATAGACCACGCGCGGGCAATCGCTTTCGGCGTTCAAGCTTGACCCGAAGCCTTTTGAATTTGATTCGAGGCAGCCGCAAGGGCTCGCTTCGGAGGATGATTAAAATGAAAAAACTCAGATACCTGTTTTTCGTAGTGGTCGGCGTGCTGGCTGCCGCCGCGCCCGCGCTGGCGCAGACGACGGCGGCTGTCGCCGATAACGAAAACAGTGTGAACAAGTATAAAGCCTTGGCCGCCGGTTTCGGTTTCGCCATCGCGGCGGGCCTCGGCGCGCTCGGCCAATCGCGCATCGCTTCATCGGCGGTCGAAGGCGCGGCCCGCAATCCGGGCGCTGCCGGTCGTATTCAAACGATGATGATTCTCGGCCTCGCGCTCATTGAGTCGCTGGTGCTGTTCGCGCTCTTGATTGTCTTCGTCAAGACCTAGAACGAAGAGCCGCAAGGCAAAGGAAATGCGGGCGAAGCTGTGAAAGGCTTCGCCCGTATTTTTTTGTACGGTTTTTTAGTCAACGCCGTATCGCGCTGGTACGAACAAAGCCCTGGCCCGCGCGCCTCCCGCGCAAGTTGCATCGGCGCTTTCGGGTAATTGCTCTGCAAACTCTTCTGGCATGTGTCTTGCGCTACGAGCAATGGCTAAAGCTGCGCTGGCGTTCCCTTTGTGTGTTAAAGACGCTTGAGTCAACGGCGGTAAATAAGAGAGCGTCCCTCAAAAAAACTTTTGTGGCAGGCCGCAGCGTCGCTTGCCTGCGCGCGGCTCTGCCCTTGAAGTTTACCTTTTACCTTTTTACTTTTTATGTGATACGCTCAACGACAATTAACCTGCAAAGATAAAGGTCGAGGCAGCCCGTCAAATGAAGAAATGTCCCCAATGCGGCAAGGAATATCAGGACACAAACACTCTCTGTCCGAACGATGGCACGGTGTTGGAAAAAGATGGTGATGGGCTGATCGGACAGACGCTCGCAAACAAGTACCGCATCGAAGAACTGATTAACGAAGGAGGCATGGGCGCAGTTTATCGCGGCACGCACATCCTGATGGAGAAGACCGTCGCGGTCAAAGTCCTGCACCCGGCTCTGGCTGCCGACGACACGATTGTCGCCCGCTTTTCCAGAGAAGCCAAAGCCGCCTCCCGCATTTCGCACCCGCACGCGCTCAACGTCACGGACTTCGGCGAATCGGATAACGGCGTGGTCTTCCTCGTCATGGAGTATCTGCACGGCAAGACCTTGAAGGAAGTGATTCATGAAGCGGGGCCGATGCCTCTGGCGCGCGTCAACGAAATCATCCGGCAGGTCTGCGGCGCGCTCGAAGCAGCGCATGGCGAAGGCGTCGTCCATCGTGACCTCAAGAGCGACAACATCATGCTGGTCGATGTCTCCGGCGGCGGCGACTGGGCCAAAGTCTTAGACTTCGGCATCGCCAAGATTACGGAGAAGGTCGGGCAAGACCCCGCCCTGACCGCGCCCAATCTCATCATCGGGACGCCGCAATACATGTCGCCCGAACAATGCTCGCAGGCGTCAGAGATTGACTCGCGCTCGGACATCTATTCGCTCGGCGTCATCCTCTTTGAAATGCTCAGCGGGCATGTGCCGTTCACGGGCGAATCGCCGACGGCCATCATGATGAAGCATCTGCAAGACGCGCCGCCTTCGATTCTGGAAGAGCGACAGGATTTGCCAGCGGCGGTCGGGCGCGTCGTCGCGCGTGCTCTGGCCAAGCGACCGGAAGACCGTTATCAAACTGTCAGCGAGTTGAGCGAGAGCCTTGCGGAGGCGGCTGAAGAACCGGCGGGCGTGGCGGCGGCGACAAGTCCCGGCGTGTCCGAGCGCGACACGAATCGCATCGTCGTTCCCACCGGCTCGAACGAACCGCCGCGCTCCACCGTCAACGACGATTACGACGAAGCGACGGTTGTTCGCAAGCGGCCCGCGCAAGTCTTTGAAGAGCCGGAGCTCTTCCGCGACGAAATCGCGCCGCCGCCTGAGAGCGTTAACATCTGGAAGATTATCATCCCGGCGGCGGCCGCGCTGCTCGTTCTCTTCAGTGTCATCTACGCGCTCACGGGACGCAATTCGACGCCCGCCGCCAACGACAATACGATGACGCTTGACCCTGCGGGCCAACCCGTGCAGCCCGCCGCTCCCGTCACAGGAAAGGGCGAACAGGGAATCAGCCCTAACGCTCCGGCCAATACAGCGAGCGGCGGCACGACGACTCAGCCCGAACAGCCCGGCATGCCGCCCACGCAGAACGCAGGCGAGTTGCCCGCTGGCGGCAACCTCAACGGCAACCGCAACGCTAATCAATCGCAGAACGACAACGCGAATAATCAAGCGGACGACGAACCGCCGCCCACGCCTACGCCCGCGAAGAATAATAACGGGCGGAATGAAACGCCCGCGCCGCAAACCAGCCCGACGCCCGCCAACGACTCGGACGAGCCGCCGCCTTTGCCGACGCCGAAGCCCAAGCCGAAGACTAAGCCGACACCGCCGCCAGCCGAGACAACTCCGAAGACGCCGCCGGGCGCGGGCAGCGATTCATCCGGCAACGATGCGTCCGGCAGCGCTCCGTCGGGCGGCGCGCCGCTTCGTTAAAACGCCGCGTCTTCTTAAGTCGAACTCGCCTCGCCCGGCTTTCCGCTTGAGCTATTCCGGGCAGCGATGGCCTGCAACACCGATTGCCGGAAAGCCGCTTCGTCATCAAACTCCAACTCAATCTCAAACGCATAGCACGGAAGATGAAAGTCGAGCGCGCGTAGCTTGACCTCATCTTTCGCTGTGGTCAGCAACGCCAGCGCGCCGCGAGCTTGAGCTTCATGCTCAAACTGCTCTATGTCTCGTTGTGTGTAGACGTGATGGTCTGGAAAGGCGCGCGTGTGCCGCAAATCTAAGCCGTCGGCCCGCAAGCGCTCGAAGAAGGCTCGCGGATTTCCGAGGGCGCAGAAGGCCGCGACATGCTGCGGCAGACTGTCGAGCGGCAAGAGCGAACCCCGGCTTGATTCGTCGTCAAACGAGTTGGATGACAGCGCCGCGACGGGTCGCAGTCCCTTCGTCCGCGCGCGTGAGATAAAGACGGGACGCCCGTTCGTCAGGCTTGAGACTTCTGCGCGCAGCGCGTCAATGTCTGTGGCCTGCTCGGCGCGCGTGATGACGCAACAATCTGCGCGACTGAGTTCGCGCAGCGGCTCACGCAATCGCCCGCGCGGCAACAAGCGACGGCCTCCCCATGGATTCGTCGCGTCCACCGTCAGGATATTAAAGTCGCGCGCGATGCGTAGATGCTGAAAGCCATCATCAAGAATAAAGAGGTCTGAGCTTAGATTGTCCAGAGCCCAACGCGCCGCCGCCACGCGGTCTTTGTCGCTGACGACAGCGGCCACGCCGCGCAACTTTTCCGCCAGCAAGCGCGGCTCGTCGCCGCCCTCAAAGGCTCCGGCCAACACACGCTCGCCGTCGGAAACAACGACGCGCGCGCGCGCGTCAGCTCTTCCATAACCGCGCGTCAGAATGCACGGGCGATGACCTTCGCGCGCCAGCAGCAGCGCCAACCATTCGACCAAAGGCGTCTTGCCTGTGCCGCCCGTCGTGATATTGCCGATGCTGATGACCGGCGCGTCTATCTTCTCGACGCGCAAGGCGCCGCGACGATAGAGCGCGCGGCGCGCTCCCGTCAACAGCCCGTAGAGAACGCCGAGCGGAGCCAGCACGATTCCCGAAGTCGAAGCCATATTCGTTCAACTCGAACTCGAAAAATTTTGAATCTCTGCGAGTCCATTCCTCGCAAGCCTTGCCGTGGAAAAATTGATTCAGGAAGAGAGCGTGCTGCGGGCCGCAGAGCTTTGCGCGCGGCCACGCGCGGAGCGGTCAGCAGGCGTCACGGGCAAAAGCGGCGCGAGCATCTTAAGCGTGCGCATCGTCGCCCCTCGATTCTGCTCAAGCGTTAGCCGCGCCTGTGCCGACAATCTTGCTCGACGCCGTTCGTCCGTCAATAGCTCCGCGCAAACCTGCGCTAGCCGTGCAGCGTATTCCGTCTCGCGCAACAGCGGAAGTTGCACGAGCGCTTCGGCTTCAAGAAATTCCTTCATGATGGCGGCGAAGTTAAATGTGTGCGGGCCTGTGATGATGCATGCGCCCGTGGCAGCCGGTTCCAACACGTTATGCCCGCCGACGGGCGCGATGCTTCCGCCGACGAAGACCAGAGCCGCGAGCGCATAGACCGCGCGCAACTCGCCGATGCTGTCGAGCAAGATGATTTCGCATGACGAGTCAAACTCGCTCGCCGCGCTTGAGCGACGCGACCAGCGAAAGCCAGACGCATCGAGCATCGCGGCCACTTCAGCGAAGCGTTCAGGATGTCGCGGCGCAATCAGCAATCTAGGCATGCCGAGGGAAGAGGCGGCGCGCAGTTGTCTGTAAGCGTCAACGACGACGCGCTCTTCCGGCGCGTGTGTGCTGGCAGCGACAATCAACGGGCGCGCGTCGTCCAGTTGAAAACGCTCGCGCAGTTGAAAGGTTAACTCGCTCGCAAACTCGTCAACTCCGGCATCGAACTTGACGTTGCCCGAAACCAGCACGCGCCCCGCCTCAAGACCCAGAGCGCGCACGCGCGCGGCGTCCGCCTCCGATTGCATCAACGCCAGCGAGAGACAATTGACGACGCGGCTGATGAAGCCGCGCGCTATCCTGTAACGACGAAAGGAGCGCTCGGAGAGTCGCCCATTGACGACCGCGACCGCAATCCGCCGCCTTCGGCACTCGCGCAGGAAGCGAGGCCATAGCTCCGTCTCCATAATCAAAACTGTCTGCGGGTTGATTATCTTGAGCGCGCGGCGCACAGTCCATGCCCAATCGAAGGGAAAGTAGAAGACGGCTGCCGCGTCGTCTTTAAAGACTTGACGCGCGACGCGCTGGCCCGTGGCGGTCGTCGTTGAAACGACGAGGGCATGCGTCGGATATTCGTCGAGCAAGGCGCTGACAAGCGAGCGCGCCGCCTGCGTCTCGCCGACCGAAACGCAGTGAAGCCAGATGACCGGGCGGTCTTCCGTGCTCAACGGCGGCAGTCTTCCTAAACGCTCGCCCAGTCCTACAACATACTTGCCCTTGCGCAACGCGTCGTAAGCGAAGCGCGGCAGCAGCGCGATGATGCCGAGGGTGAAAAGAATGCTGTAGAGGAAATACATAAGTGACAAGTGACGAGGGACGAAGGACGAGAAACAGTCAGCCTCTTGTCACTCGTTCCCTCGTCACTTGTCACTGCGCTATTTTGCGCGTTCGATGTAGCGGCCTTCCGAAGGGTCAACGCGGATGCGGTCGCCTTCGTTGACGAAGGGCGGGACTGTGATGGTGACGCCGTTTTCGAGCGTCGCGGGCTTGTTCACGTTCGAGACGGTCGCGCCTTTCATGGTCGGCTCGGTGCTGGTGACGGTCAGTTCCATAGAGGGCGGAAGGTCTATGCCAATCGGCGCGCCTTCATAAAACTCGACCTGAAGTTTCAGCCCCGGCGTCAGCCATGGAGTCGCGTCGCCGAGTTCGCCTTCGCTCAAACCAATCTGCTCGTAGTTCTCCGTGTTCATGAAATGATGCTGCGAGCCGTCCGAGTAGAGATACTCCATCTCGTGTTGCTCAAGCATGGCTCGCTCAACCGTGTCAGCCGAGCGGAAGCGATGCTCAAACGACGAGCCGGTGCGAATGTTGCGCAGCTTGGTCTGCACCATCGCGCGCAAATTGCCGGGCGTGTGATGGCGAAAATCAACTACCTTGCAAGGTTGCCCTTCAAAGACGATGACCATGCCGCGTCGAATCTGTGTTGCCGCAATTGCCATAATAGAAAATTGAAACTCCGTCTCGAATAAAATTTCGCCCGCCGGAAAGCACCCGTCTGGCGCGAAGGACGAGTTGGCCGCCCTCCAGCAAACCGCGTAGTCTAACGAGCGACGCGCCACTTTGTCCAGAGCCGAAGCGATTGACGAAGACGAGCGACAACGCTTGACGACGTTTCGGTCGAAGACGAGTCGGGCCGCGCCGTCGAGGGCTGGCAACGAAAGTCAGCGGCGTTTCCGCTTCTCTTTCGTCCCTCCGTTCAAGGCGTTGCGCAAATCGTCAATGGCTTCCTCAGCAGGGCTTTCGCCGGATTCCAGTTTGAAGTAAACGCGCAGCGTCACTTGATATTCGAGGTGGCCTTGCTGCAAGCCGCCGCGCTGCTCCGCGACGACAAACCATGAGAGGTCGCGCAAGGATTGACGCGCGCGCGCGACGGCCACTTCGATGGCGTGGCTGAAACTCTCGCTCGAAGTGCCGACGATTTCGATTCCCTTGAAGACATTTTGGCCCATCTGAAAACTCCTTTAGGCTGCGGCCTGCTGAAGAGCCGCCTCGCTGAATTGCGTTGGGTTGAAAAGCACGGGACGCTAACACGCGCGGTTTGTAAGTGTCAAGAGTAAGGAATTGAGACGCGCCGTTGAAACCAACAGAGCGGGTGAAGATTGAATTAGCGTCGGAGGGAATTGACGCTTTTTCTTTCCTCACCCGCTCTTCCCAGAGGAGTCCACCTACCTGTTTGGCTAAACGCGCGCGGCTTCGGAAAGTTTCAAAAAATATCGCTCAGGCGGCGCGCGCGCTGGGGAAGTGTCGTTGGCGCGCGATGTGGTCAAGAAAATCCTGCGCCTCTTGATAATATGGAAAGCGTTGCTCTTCGGCGCGAAAGGCGTTGGTGTGATAGTACCGACGACCCTTGACGAGACGCGCAGGGTGCTTCATGTGCAGCATCTCGTGATAGAGCACGAACTCGACGAACCAGTCGGGGATGTCCGTCGCGTCCAGCGTCTTGCTAATGACGATGGTGTCATAGACGGCATCGTGATGGCCGAGGATGCGGCGCGTGCGACGCTGCGACCATGAGAGCGTCGGCTTCTGCAACTGCCCGTCGAAGAAACGACGGTTCAGTCGCAGGAATATCCTGTCCAAATCATAGCAGCGACCGCGCGCCGAAGAGACAATCTTGCGTCCGCGATGACGACGAGCGATGTCAGCCGCGCGCAGGATTTGCGGCGAGCAGGCATATTCACGATAGACGCGCTCATGCGTTTCAGGCGCTCGTTTGGCGAGCATCTTGGCGACGAGAATCAAGGCGAGGGCGCAATGAACGTCGGGCGGCGCGTCTTTGAAGATGTCCGACAGGCGCACGTAGACGCGCCCTGCACGCCTGCGAATGGTGTGCTTCAATCCGGCATATGGATAAAACCTGACATCAACATCCGGGGCCGGTCGGTTGTGCGCGAGTTGGCGAAAGGCATCGCTAAAAAGTTGATTGAGATAATGCTGCGACATCGGCGAACCTTTCGATTTAGTCTCCGAACGTTTGAGCGGCAGCCATCAGGAAGCCCGACTAAAAGTTGTGAGATTGTCTCCCTGAGGGAGCTATCCTGGCAAACTTTCGAAGCGCGATTCCGCTTGGGTCAACTGTGCCGCGTCTGGTGAGAGCGATATTAAGGGCGCATGAGCAGCAGCGTCAACCAGTAGTTTTTCGACCGCCGCTAAGCCGTTGCAGCGTCAAGGAATGAGCCGTCGAGCCAGTTTACGGACGATAGCAAAGAAATTGCGGCTTCAACTTAAAGCTAACAGCAACAGGCTTTTAAGTTGAAAGCAGGAGGATGGATGACGGCGTGGCGAAGGTAACTGTAAGAGCGGCATCGGATTAGACCGGCGTTGAAAAGGCGCGGGCCGTGCGACGAAAAGGCGAGGGCCGAGCGGCGCGGGCGCGCAACAAGTGTTTGCGGGTCGGTTCGACAATCCGTTATACTTTGCCGGGGCAGATTCGCCGCAAATGGCTGATTTCAGTGGTCGGGGAAGAATTCCTGACAGCTTGAAAGTCGCGGCGATATTGAATTTTTTGTAATCCGCGTAGCGACAAAAGCGCTGTCGCAACGCCGTCCGCTTGCGCCGCCGCGACCTTGAAAACAAATGGCCCGTCAAAGCTCTCATCCGTTAAATTTTCAGAAACAGATGCCCGATTCGCGCGGGCAAGCCGTGCTGTCCGCGATTATCAAGGAGCATCTGGTGACGGGCGAACCTGTCGGGTCGCGGATTATTTCAGACCGCTTCGCGCACGCCGCCGGATGGAGTTCGGCGACGATTCGCAACGTCATGGGCGAACTGGAAGAAGCCGGACTGGTCGAGCAGCCGCACACTTCAGCCGGACGCATTCCGACCGACAAAGGCTATCGCTTTTACGTTGATAACATGCTCGGCGATACGCGGCTCTCGACCGCGGACTTGTCGGCCATCAACGCTTTTTTGAAAAATTCGGAGGGCGACATGCACGGCGCGCCCGACCGCTTGATGGAGAAGACTTCGCAAGTGCTCTCGGCTCTGTCGGAGAACGTCGGCATCGTCGTCTCGCCTTCGCTGGCCGACAATCGCTTGCAGCACATTGAGTTTATGCACTTGGCGGATCATCGCATTCTGGTCGTGCTCGTCTCCGCCCCGAACATCATCCATAACAAGATTATTCGGATTGACGAAATCCTGAGCCAGGAAGAGCTTGAGCGCACGGCCCGTTATCTGAACACGGAATTTGCCGGAAAGTCTCTGCTGGAGATTCGCACGGTGATTCTGGAGATGATGCGCGAAGAGAAAGCTCTCTACGACAAACTGCTGCGCAATGCTATCCTGCTCTGCGACCGCAGCCTCGAAGGCGAAGAGGCGACCGGCGAAGTCTATGTTGACGGCGCTTCGAATATTCTGACGAAGCCCGATTTCACTGACGCGGAAAGGATGCGCCAACTCTTCCGCACCTTCGAAGAGAAATCGCGGCTCATCAGTATATTGAACGAATGCGTGGCGCGCGACCAAATGTTTCCGGGCGACGTGCAGGTCGTCATAGGGCGCGAGCATGCTGCGCCCTCGATGCAGAATTGCGCTTTGATTACCGCGCCATACCGCCTTGGCTCCGGCGAAGCCGTCGGCACGGTCGGCGTCGTCGGCCCGATGCGCATCGAGTACGCGCGCGTGGTGGCCGTCGTCAACTACATGGCGCGGCTCATCGAACGGATGCTGCGTGAAGAGAGCGCTCCGAATTAAAAGTAACTAACGAGGCAGACCGCTTTCCCCGACTGCTCTCGCTCATCAATCAAGGTGGGACAATCATGATGACGGACAAAAAACGGACAATGCCGAATCGCATTCCTATTCACTTTGCTGACGAAGACAACGCGGCTGCGACCAACGCTGATGCGGACGCCACCGACGCGCCGGAAACCGGGACGAGCGGGGCAGGCGACCTGACGCCCGAAGAGATTGGTCGCGCGTCCAGCTACGAGGGCGAGACGGAAACACAACGAAGAGTCAATCGCGGGCAGGAGCAGGAAGGCGCAAGCGATATGGCCGACGATGCCGACACGGCGGGCGGCCCGCCGCAGGACGAGTTGCCGGAGCAGCGCGAAGACAGCGACCCGACGAGCGCATCGCGCGAAGCCGCCGCGCAGTCTGACAGCGGTGGAAGCTCTGCCGCTGATGATTCGTCGCGGCAGGACGCGGGGGCTGCGAAGGGGCCTGCGTTGGCCGAGTTGCTGGCGACGCGCTCCGAGTTGAAGAGAGTCGAAGCGGAGCGCACGGAGTTGAAGGAGACGCTGGCGCGCAGGCAGGCCGACTTTGAAAATTATCGCAAACGCATCGAGCGCGAGCGCGCCGACACGTATAATCGTGTCGTCGGAGATGTCGTCAGCAAGTTGCTGCCGGTCCTGGATAATCTGCGGCGCGCTCTCGACGCGGAAGCTTCGATGGAAGCCGCCGAGTCGGACGAGTTTCGTCATTTCCTGAACGGCGTCGAGTTGATAGACAAGCAATTGCAAGACGTGCTGGAAGGCTTGGGCCTGCAACCGGTCGAAGCGGTCGGCCAGCCCTTCGACCCGCACATTCATGAAGCCGTCGCTACCGAGCCGTCGGTAGATTACGAGCCGGACACGGTTGTTCAGGAACTGGCTCGCGGTTATCGTCTCGGCGAGAAATTGCTCCGCCCCGCCATCGTCAAAGTGGCAGTCAGATAGTGATAAGTGATAGGTGATAGGTAGTAAGAGAAACCCGCTTGCTTTTACTTATTACCCACCACTTATCACCCATCACTTATCATCCATTGAAATCATATGAGTAAAGTAATCGGCATTGACTTGGGCACGACGAATTGCTGCGTCGCCGTTTTGGAAGGCGGGGCGGTGCAGATTGTGCCTAACAAAGAGGGCGGACGGACGACGCCGACGGTCGTCGGCTTCACTGAAAAGGGTGAGCGTCTCGTCGGGCAAATCGCCAAGCGACAGGCCGTCACCAATGCCGCGAGCACGGTCTACGCCGTCAAGCGTTTGATTGGCCGCAAATTCAGCGCGCCCGAAACGCAGCGCATGCGCGACGGCGCGCCCTTTGAGATTATCGATTCGTCCAACGGCGACGCGCGCATCCGCGTGCAGGGCCGCACCTACAGCCCGCCGGAAATCTCCGGCATCGTCCTTCAACGCCTGAAAGCCGCGGCCGAAGATTTTCTAGGCGAGACGGTCGTCGAAGCCATCGTCACGGTCCCCGCTTACTTCGACGACACGCAGCGGCAGGCGACGAAGGACGCTGGCAAGATTGCCGGGCTCAAGGTCGAGCGCATCATCAACGAGCCGACCGCCGCCGCCCTGGCTTACGGCCTCGGCAAGACGGAAGCCGAACGCATCGCCGTCTATGACCTCGGCGGCGGCACGTTCGACGTATCTATCCTTGAGATGAACGACGGCGTGTTTGAAGTCCTCTCGACTTCGGGCAACACTTTTCTCGGCGGCGAGGATTTTGACGAGCGCATCATCAACTGGATGACCGAGCAGTTTCGCTCCGAGACGGGCATGGATTTGCGGCATGACAGGCTCGCCCTGCAACGCTTGAAGGAAGCCGCCGAGCGCGCCAAGTGCGACCTCTCTTCCGTCAGCGAGACGACCATCAACCTGCCGTTCATCGCGGCGGACGCTTCCGGCCCCAAGCATTTCAACAAGACGCTCTCGCGCGACGAGTTTGAAGGATTGGTCGCGGACCTTGTTGAGCAAACCATCGAACCCTGCCAGAAAGCTCTCTGGGATGCCAAGCTTCAGCCGGGCGATATTGACAAAGTTATCTTAGTGGGCGGGCAGACGCGCTCGCCGATTGTGCTCAGAACCGTGCAGGAGATTTTCGGCAAGGAGCCTTCGGCGGAAATCAATCCTGATGAAGTAGTGGCGATGGGCGCGGCGATTCAGGGCGGCGTGCTGGCGGGCGACGTGAAGGACATCGTGCTCTTAGACGTGCTCCCTTTGAGCCTCGGACTGGAAACGCGCGGCGGCTTGTTCACCAAAATCATCGAGCGCAACTCGACCATTCCGCTGCGCAACAGCTTGACCTTCACGACCGTCGTTGATAATCAATCGACGGTCGAGATACATATCTTGCAGGGCGAGCGCGAGATTGCGCAGGGCAATCGCAGCCTCGGCAAATTCGAGTTGGTCGGGATTCCGCAAAGCCCGCGCGGCGTGCCGCAGATTGAAGTCTCGTTTGAGGTGGACGCCAACGGCATCGTCTCCGTCTCGGCCAAGGATAAGACGACCGGGCGCGAGCAGCAGATGCGCATCACTCCGTCTTCGGGTTTGTCGCCCGACGAGATTAACCGTTTGATGTTGGAAGCGCAGGCTTCGGTCGAAAGCGACCGCCGCGTCATAGAGGTCATCGGCATACGCAACAAGCTCGACGGCCTCGTGCGCAACACGCAACTGGCGCTGGCGGAGTTTGGCGGCGCGCTCTCAGCCGACGAGCGCCACGAAGCTCAGGCGACGCTCGCCGAGGGCGAGAAGGCGACGCATTCCGACAACCCTGAAGAGATTAATCAAGCTCTCTCGGCGGTCGAACGAGTGGCGATGCAACTCACCAACTTGATGCTCGGCACGAACCCTTCGCCCGTCAACGAGATTGAGGGTTCACACTGATTGAGCGACAACTGGCCGTCAGACTTTCGCGCTTCCAGAGCCGGATGCTGACGGCTGTTGACTGTTTTTCGTAAACTTATAAAATTCAAATAACGCGAAAGGTTATTATCAACGAGCAATGAGCAAACGTGATTACTATGAAGTGCTGGGCGTCAGCCGCACAGCGAACGAAGCGGAGATTAAGAGCGCTTATCGCCGCCTCGCCGTGCGTTATCACCCGGACAAAAATCCGGGCGATGCCGAGGCCGAAGAAAAGTTTAAGGAGGCCGCGGAGTCTTATTCGATTCTCTCCGATGCCGAGCAGCGTCGTCGTTATGACAACTTCGGCCACGCGGGCGTGTCGAGCAGCGGCGCGGGCGCAAGCTGGGGCGCGCAGGGATTCGGCGGCATCGAAGACATCCTCGGCGACCTCTTCGGGTTCGGCGATGTCTTTGGCGGCGGGCGTTCCGGCTCCCGCCGCAGCGCCGCACAAAGGGGCGCAGACCTGCGTTATGACCTTGAGATAGCTTTGGAAGAAGCCGCCGCCGGGATGACCGCGCAGTTGCGGATTCCGCGCCTTGAGGCGTGCGAGAAGTGCAAGGGCAGCGGGGCTGCGGAAGGCACGCAGCCGGAAAACTGCCAGACG
This sequence comes from Blastocatellia bacterium, assembly GCA_033855775.1. Taxonomy (GTDB): domain Bacteria; phylum Acidobacteriota; class Blastocatellia; order Pyrinomonadales; family Pyrinomonadaceae; genus DASVTR01. The sequence goes on from JAWVFT010000119.1 coordinate 125,500, forward strand.
TGCGCGGGCGCGGGGCAGGTTCGTTATCAACAGGGCTTCTTCTCCGTGGCTCGCACGTGCGCTGCGTGTCGCGGCACGGGGCGCGTTATCAAGTCGCCCTGCGACGGTTGCCGTGGGGCTGGCCGCATCGAAAAAGAGAAGACGATGGAGGTGAAGATTCCGGCGGGTGTCGAGACGGGCTCGCGGCTGCGGATTGCCGGTGAAGGCGAAGCGGGCATGCAGGGCGGCGCGACCGGCGACCTCTACGTCGTCATCCACGTCAAAGAGCACGAGCAGTTTGAACGACAGGGCAACAACCTTTATTGCTCCGTGCCCATCACCTTCGCGCAGGCAGCGCTCGGCGCGGAAGCGACCGTGCCGACGCTGGACGGGCAGCAGCAAGTGAAAATTCCTGCGGGGACGCAGACCGGCTCTGTCTTTCGTTTGAAGGGGCAGGGCATTCCGATGCTCGGCGGGCGCGGGCGCGGCGACCTCTTCGTCTCCGTCACGGTCATCACGCCGACCACGCTCACGCGCGACCAACGCCGCCTGCTTGAGCAACTCGCCGAAGTCGAAAGCAAAGACCTGGAAGACAAGGGACTCATGGACAAGGTGCGAGACATCTTCGGCTAACAGCTGGAACCAAACAGCGCAAGAGTCTTGAGCCGGAAGAAAAGAGATGAGGAAGAAACGGTTGGCGCCGCTTCTTCCTCATCTTGCTTCCGGCTCCCGCTTTTGATGACGGCTCATGATTGATGCTTTCCGGTTCTTGCGGCTTAACGTTTCACAATCGTACGAACTGTTCGCGCCCGATTGCTCTTCGCTGCATTATTCAAGTTCACACGCTCGCGACAAGAATTTCGCAACAAACATTTATTCGCCTGTGTTTGACGGGCGTTCAGCCAGGGCTGGCAGCGGCGCGTCTCTGCGGCATGTATGTTGCTCTTGTAATTGAGCGAAGAACGAACGCGC